>JAGYJW010000140.1 GCA_018401435.1 Deltaproteobacteria bacterium
CGCACCCCACCGGTCATGCTCAGCCACCCGGAGCCCGCCCCATGTCCAGCCCGCAGCTCATATGCCCGATCGACAGCCCCCTGGGCCGACTGCAGGCCTGGAGCAGCCCCGCGGGCCTCACCCGCCTGGTCTTCGTCGAAGACGACGCCCTATCCGACGATCTCGCCCAGACCCGCGCAGGCATTCCCCGGGCTGCCCCAGCGCTGCCCGGTGACCCCCACGGCCTCAAAGCCGCCCTGAGGGCCTGGCTGGCCGGCGACTTCGACGCCCTCGACCACCTGCCCCTGGATGTCGCCGGAACGCCCTTTCAGCTGGAGGTCTGGGCCCGGCTGCGGGCCCTGCCCCCGGGCCGCACCACCACCTATGGGGCCCTGGCGGGGCAGATGGGTCAGCAGGGTGGCGCGCGGGCGGTGGGCGCTGCCGTCGGCCGAAACCCAGTTGCAATCGTCATTCCCTGCCACCGTGTCATCGGGGCGGATGGCGGGCTGGTGGACTTTGCCTGGGGGCTGCCCCGCAAGCGCTGGCTGCTGGAGCACGAAGGCGCCCTGCAGCCCGATCGCCAGGGCGCGCTCTTCGGCTGAGCGACCTGGCCCAACAGGGTGGGCCATCTGCCACAGCTCAGCGCGAGAGCTGGGCGACCACGGCGGGGGGCGCCGCGGCGAAGGGCCCATAGGCCATCGCGAGGGGGAGGCCGGCGGCGACTCCCATCACGAAGAGGAAGAGGCGGGCGGCGCGGGCTTGGGTGGAGGGGGACACGGCGGGCTCTGCGCGAGGGGGGAGCAGAGGCAATGCAGGGAGCGTGCCAGGGGGCTATTTTCCGGCCATGACCCGCGCCCCCGCCCCGCCGCTCAGCATCGCACCCATGATGCAGCGCACCGACCGCCACTTCCGCGTGCTCTTGCGGCAGCTCAGCCGCCGCACGCTGCTCTACACCGAGATGGTCGTCACCGGCGCGATCCTGCGGGGGGACGCCGACCGCCACCTCGCCTTTCACCCCTCGGAGCGGCCCCTGGCCCTGCAGCTGGGGGGCGATGACCCCGTGGCCCTCGCCGCCTGCGCCCGCATCGCCGAAGACTACGGCTACGACGAGGTCAACCTCAATGTCGGCTGCCCCAGCGACAAAGTGCAGAGCGGCAATTTCGGCGTCTGCCTGATGGGCGACCCGGATCGGGTGGCCGACGCCGTGGCCGCCATGCGGGCCGCCTGCGGGCTGCCCGTGACGGTCAAACACCGCATCGGCTTCGACGATCGCGACCACTACGACCATATGCGCGCATTCGTGGACCGCGTGGCCGAGGCCGGCTGCGATCGTTTCAGCGTGCACGCCCGCAAGGCCTGGCTGCAGGGCCTCAGCCCCAAAGAGAACCGCGACATCCCGCCCCTGCGCTACGAAGACGTCTACCGCCTGAAGGCCGAACGCCCCGACCTCCAGATCGAGATCAACGGCGGCATCCGCGACCTGGACAGCGCCCTGGCGCAGCTCTCCCATGTGGACGCCGTGATGATCGGGCGCGCGGCCTGGGACGACCCATGGATCCTCGCAAAGGCCGACAGCCGGCTCTTTGGCACCCCCGATCCCAGCCCCGATCCCCAGGCCCTGGTCGCAGCCATGGAGCGCTACGCCGCCGACTGGCTGGCCGGCAGCCCCGATCGCCGCCTGGGGCCCATCGTGCGCCCGCTG
>JAGYJW010000141.1 GCA_018401435.1 Deltaproteobacteria bacterium
GCACCAGGCCCAGCCACATCAGGCTGAGCAGGCCGAGGTAGCCCCCCGCCAACAGCAAGGACAGCACGGGCTGCCCCCAGATGCTCACGCGGGCCTCAGGCTGCCGCCGTCGATGATCACCCGCCCGGTCAGGCCCTCGGGCACCCGCCGCAGCACCGTTTCGGGGGCCGGCAGGATCTCGATGCCGGGGGGCAAGCAGCGGCCCGGCGCCACGAAGACGTTGGCGGCGACCACGCTGCCGGCACCCAAGCAGACCCCGGCCATGCCCAGGGGCACTGGGTGCAGGCGCCCGCCGGCCATCACCCGCACCTCTTGCCCGAAGGCCTGGTCCATGAGCGCGGCGGTCTTCTTGACCGATGCATCGCGGTCCAGGACGCAGAGCTGCAGGTCTCCGCCGGCCGCGGCCCGCGGCCCCAGAAGGCAGAACTTGGCCATGGCCTGCCGCTGCACCCGGGCGCCCGGCCCCAGCACGCAGCCCTCCACCATCGCGAGATCCTCCACCGCGGCCCCATCCGCGAGCACCGAGGCGCGAAGCACCGCGTTGGCGCCCACGGTCACGCCATCGCCCAGCCAGCAGCCTTCGATGACGGCGCTCGGGTGGATCTGGCAGCCCTTGCCCCTGCGGTTGAGGTGGGCGCCCACGCGGCGGGGGTTGAGGGAGCCGGTGGCCAGGCAGGCCCAGAAGATGCGCCAGCCGACCTCGGCGATGTTGCGCCCCGCCAGACCCCGCCACAGAAAGGGGGCCAGGCCCAGCAGGTTGGCCCAGAGCAGCTGCAGCCAGTGCCCGGCGGGCAGCACGAAGTGCTCGGTGAGGGGAAGCTCCACCACCTCGACGCCGTCGTGGCCCTGGGTCGCGGGCAGCTCGACCAGGCGCTCTTCGGGGTCGAAGACCACCGGCTCTGCGGCGGCGATCCGGTCGGGATCTACCGTGCCGCCGGACGCGAGAAAGACGAATAGAGGCTCATCTTCGCCGAATGCGAGGTCGGCGGCGAGGTTCCCGGAGCGGCCCCCTGTCACCCAGCGCAGATCCCGGCCCTCGGCCAGGCCGCGGTCGGCCAGCGCAACGACGGCCTTGTGCCCCACCACCACATCCTCGCGGATCATCAGCCGCGCCTGGTCCCGCGGACTGTGGGCGGTGGCCATCGAAATGCCCACCTCCAAGAAGGCGCGCTCCTGGCGTGCGGCCAGGGTGAGCCCCAAGTAGGGCAGGTCGCCGGCGGCGCCCGCCAGGCCTTCGAGGGGGCGCGGGCGCGGAAAGCGCTCGGCCACCACGTCCTTGCGGCTGCCCATCACCACAGGGCGTAGACCCGCACCGGCAGGGTCTCGGGGTCGACGCCGGGCACATCAACCGGAATGGGGTCGTAGGCAGCCTTCACGGCCTGTACCGCGGCGTCGTGCATATCGGGTCGGGCCATGGGGTCCACATGAACCACGAGGTAGCGCACCCCGCGGGCCCGCGCCGCCGCCGAAACGCTCTGTCGGAAGTCGGCGGGATCGGCGCGCACATTGGCCAGCATCGCCTTCCAGACCCGCTGCCCCACCCCGTTGTTGGGGAAGTTCAGCGTGCCGGCAATGGCCTTGTGGTGCACGGACTGCTCATAAAGGTAGGGCCGCCCCCCAACCACGGGGAAATTCAAGACCGCACCCGGGGGCGCGGCGGCCAGGGCCTGGA
>JAGYJW010000142.1 GCA_018401435.1 Deltaproteobacteria bacterium
AGACGTCGCGGTCGATGATCGGGTCGTGCTGGCCCTCGAAGACCTCGCCCTTGTGGGTGATCTCGCCGAGGTACAGCCGGTTCTGCACCATCAGCCGCACCGCGGCCGGGGTGAAGGGCTTGCCGCCGGTCTCGCCCTTGCGCCGCGAGGTGAAGCGCTTCTGCCGGTGGCCCTGATCGTTGAGCCACTTCGCGACCTGGGGCGCCGAGCGCAGCTCCAGGTACTTGTCGAAGATGAGCCGCACCAGCTCGGCCTCGTGGGCGTTGATGTCGAGGTGGCCGTTGCCCTGGGAGTCGTAGCCGAGCGGCGGCGAGCCCCCGTTCCAAAGGCCCCGCTCGGCGCGGGCCTGCATCGCCTGGCGGGTGCGATCGGCGGTCTGCTCGCGCTCCAGCTCGGCGAACACCAGGACCAGCTTGAGCATGGCCCGGCCGACCGGCGTGGAGGTGTCGAAGGTCTCGTTGAGGGAGACGAAGCGGACGTTGTGGTTCTCGAAGAGCCGGTGCAGCTCGTAGAAGTCGAGCAGACTGCGGGACAGGCGGTCGAGGCGGGTGACGACGACCAGATCGACCTCGTCTCGCTCGACAGCCCGCATGAGCTGCTGGAGCGCCGGGCGGTCGAGCGACTTGCCGCTGGCGCCCTCCTCGCGGAAGACCGTGCGGACCTCGTGCTCGCCGGGGCGGGAGAGCAGGAAGGCGCGGAGGCGGGCCTCCTGCGTGTCGAGCGAGCCCTCGTCCTTGCCGGCCTGCATGTCGGTGGAGACGCGGGTGTAGAGGGCGACGCGGGTGGCGGGGGAGGACATGGCGGGCGCCTCGGTTCGAGTGATTGAACTGGCTCCAGAATAACATTCACTGGGAACCTCGGCCCGCCCGTGCGAGCGGCCTTGCCCTCCTCCGCCTCGTCCCTACCCTTCCGCGGCCTCCCGTCTTGGTGATTCCATGCTCAACGCCCTTCGCGCGCTGGTCGACCCGTCAACCATCCCCATGGGGCTCTCGGCGTCGCTCGCGCTCGCCCCCGAGGATCCGCCCGATTTCGACGTTCTGGTCATCGAGGCCGACTCGGTGCGACTGGCGAGCGAGGGGATCTCGATCGCCGCCACGGTCAGCGCTCTCGCGCGGGCCGCGGGTCGGTCGGTGGCGGTGGTGCGCGGGGGCACCAGGCACGAGCTCCTTCGGGACCTCGGCGAGTTGGGCGGCGCGACGGCCCGATTCCTGGTGCTCGTCGGTCACTCTCATGAGGAGGGGATCGGCCTGTCGAGCGACGACACCGAAGCGACGCCATGGCAGTCCGTCGCGAAGTGGCTCGCGCCGTTCCAGCCCGAGACCATCTACGTGGTCGGCTGCCGCGCAGGAAGGACTCGCCTTGCTGACGCCTTGTTCCCCGAGATCGACGAACTGGTCGACATCTACGCGAGCCCGGTGAAGACAGCCCCGACCCGTGCCGTGCCGGTTCTGATGGCGGTGGTCGCAGCCCACCTGGAGGACCGGCCCGAGCACGACCACGAGATCAACTTCCTGGGCAACGTGGCGTCCTTCCTCGGCCTCGGAGAGATGGTGCGTCGGTTCACCTTCGAGGCCTGGGAGGACGACGACTCCTCGCCCGTTCTCATCGACGCTGTCGAGCAGGGTGTCAGCGCGTTCCTGGAGGGCCTTCGCGACGACTGGAAGG
>JAGYJW010000143.1 GCA_018401435.1 Deltaproteobacteria bacterium
TCGAGGTGGAGCCCCGGGATGCCCTGCGCGCCCTGCAAGAGCGCGTCGAGCACCTGGAGCTGCTGGAGATCAGCCCGACGCCGGCCGGACCCGACGCCGCCGAACATGCCCGCTTGCTGGCCCAGGTGCAACGCATCGACGCCGCGGTGGCCGCCCCGACCGAGCGCAGCCGCCGAAGGGCCCACGACGATGACGACGAGCTTCTGTGCACGCTCCGCACCTTCGCACAACAGATCGCGAACCTGGAGGCAGCCCAGGTCCAGCTGAACCGCAACCAGGCGACGCTGCTGCAACGCATTCGCGGGCTGGAACAACAGGGCCTGCGGCCCCCGGCCCAGCTCTCCCGCTCGTCTTCGGTCACCCAAGATGACCTCGCCGAGCTGGCCCTGCGCATCAAGCGCCAGAACCAGGAGCACGACGCCCTGTCGGACAAGCTGCTGCAGCTGGCCTGCAGCGTGGGCTTCTGCCTGGAGGCCCTGGGGCTGGAGTAAGAACACGAAGGCGTGCAAACAGCATACACTGGGCCGCCTTGCACCGACATGGATGGTGGCCTGTGTTCTTGATGACCCCCGAGGCGCGCTGATGGCCCGCCCAACCGATGACAAGACCGGATCCCTCGGCTTCGAAGACAAGCTCTGGGCCGCAGCCGACGTGCTCCGCAACAATATGGACCCGGCCGAATACAAGCACGTCGTGCTGGGACTCATCTTCCTCAAGTACATCTCGGACGCCTTCGAGGAGCGCCAGGCCCAGCTCATCGCCGATGGGGACGAGGACCTGCTGGAGGACCGGGACGAGTACACCGCCGAGAACGTGTTCTGGGTGCCCCCAGCCGCCCGCTGGCCCTCTCTGCAGGGCCAGGCCCGGCAGCCCGGCATCGGCAAGGCCATCGACGACGCCATGGACGTCATCGAGGCCGACAACCCCCGGCTCAAGGGCGCGCTGCCCAAGGTCTACGCTCTACCTTCCTTGGACAAGCACCGGCTGGGGGAGCTGATCGACCTGCTGTCGGGCATCGGCCTGGGCACCGCCGCCCACCGCGAGAAGGACACGCTGGGGCGCGTCTACGAGTACTTCCTCTCTCGCTTCGCTTCGGCCGAGGGGCGCGGAGGCGGCGAGTTCTACACGCCCTCCAGCATCGTGCGCGTGCTGGTCGAGGTGCTGGAGCCCTACCCGGGCCGCGTCTACGACCCCTGCTGCGGCTCAGGCGGCATGTTCGTGCAGTCGGTCAAGTTCATCGACGCCCACGATGGCCGACGCGACGCCGTGACGGTCTACGGCCAGGAGTCCAACGCGACGACCTGGCGCATGGCCCGCATGAACATGGCGATCCGGGGCATCGAGGCCAAGCTCGGCAAGCAGCACGGCGACACCTTCCACCGCGACCAGCACCCCGACCTGCGCGCCGACTTCGTGATGGCGAACCCGCCGTTCAACATCTCGAACTGGGGCGGCGAGCGGCTCGCGGAGGACGTGCGCTGGAAGTACGGCACCCCGCCCAAGGGCAACGCCAACTTTGCCTGGATGCAGCACATGCTCCACCACCTGGCCCCCACCGGCAGCATGGCCCTGTTGCTGGCCAACGGCTCCATGAGCTCCAACACCAACAACGAAGGCGAAATCCGCAAGCGCCTGGTGGAGGAAGACC
>JAGYJW010000144.1 GCA_018401435.1 Deltaproteobacteria bacterium
CAGCCTGGACCTGGGCAGCGCCGACACCTGGTATGCCGACAGCGACCTGGACGGCTACGGCGACGCCAGCCGCAGCACCCGCGCTTGCGACGAGCCCAGCGGCTACACCGACGACGACAGCGACTGCGACGACGGCGACATCGACGTGAACCCCGCCGCCGCCGAGGACTGCAACGGCTATGACGACGACTGCGACGGCGTGGCCGACAGCACCGCCGTCTGCCCCTGCGACGTCGAATACTACAACGGCGACACCGAGAACCCCTATATGTTCTGCCAGAGCCTGGAGAACTGGCGCAACGCTCGCACCGAATGCAACAGCTATGGCTATGAGCTGGCCACCATCAACGACGCCGCCGAAGACAGCTGGATAAACGCGGTGGCCGACAGCTACTCGCTCCAGAAGTGGTGGTTCGGCCTGAACGACCGCGCGGTCGAAGGCACCTTTGTCTGGGCCAGCGGCCAGACCTCGACCTACCGCAACTGGCACGCGGGCGAGCCCAATGACTCCGGCGCCAACGAGGACTGCGCGCAGCTCAACCGCTTCACCGACAACTCGTGGAATGACGAGCCCTGCAGCTACAGCTTCCGCTATATCTGCGAAGCCAACTGAAGACGTGTGAGCGCCGACGAGACGGTTGATTTCGACGATATCACCGCCGCCGCCTCGCGCATTGGCGGCCGGGTCCATCACACCCCTGTCTTCACCAGCCGAAGCCTGGACGCCGCCAGCGGCAACCAGCTCTTCTTCAAGGCCGAGAACCTGCAGCGCTGCGGCGCCTTCAAGGCGCGGGGGGCCTGCAACGCCATCGCCCGCCTGCCGGCAGAGGCCGCGTCACGGGGCGTGATCACCGACAGCAGCGGCAACCACGGGCAGGCGCTGGCCTGGGCCGCCGCCCAAGCCGGCCTGGCGTGCCGGGTGGTGATGCCGGCAGACGCCCCCGCGGTCAAGCAGGCCGCCGTGGCGGCCTATGGGGCCCAGATTCACCTGTGTACGCCCACCCTCGCGGGACGTGCGGAGGCCGTGGCCCGCCTGCGCGCCCAGATGGGGGCCTGCTACATCCCCCCCTTCAACCACCCCGACATCATCGCCGGCCAAGGCACCGTGGCCCTGGAGCTGCTGCAGGCCCACCCCGACCTGGACGCCCTGGTGCTGCCTGTCGGCGGTGGTGGGCTGATGGCGGGCTGCGCCATCGCCGGCCAGGGAATGCGGCCGGGGCTGCGCGTCTTCGCGGCAGAGCCCACCGGCGCCAACGACGCCGCCCGCAGCAAGGCGGCCGGCCGGCACCTGCCCCCGGATCGCGAGCACCGCAGCGTGGCCGGCGGGCTGCTGGTGGGCCTGGGCAGCCTGAACTGGCCCAGCCTGCGCGATCGGGTGGAGGCCGTGCTGGAGGTCGAAGACGCCGAGACGCTGGCCGCCATGCGCCTGCTGGCCAGCCGCATGAAGCTGGTGGTGGAGCCCAGCGGCGCCATCGGCCTGGCCGCGGTGCTGTCGGGGCGCCTGCCCCTGCGCGGCGCCCGTATCGGCGTGGTGCTCAGCGGCGGCAATGTGGACCTCGCGCAGCTCGGCGCAGACGCCCCCTGATCGGCGGGCTCAGACTCGTGTTTCGCACTCTCCAGCAAAGCCTTGGG
>JAGYJW010000145.1 GCA_018401435.1 Deltaproteobacteria bacterium
CTGGCCGGGGCTGCCGCCGCGCAGATCCAGGGCCGACGGGGCCACATAGGGGCCCGAGCCGAGGGGCGGCACATCCAAAGCGGCGGTCAGGGGCGCAAAGATGGAGAGCCAGGCCCCATGGTCGTGGCGTTCGGGCGTGGGCACCACCCCCCCCACGGCCCCCGCCGCGATGGCCTCGGAGAAGGCCGTGGCCATGGCCGGCCACATCGCCGGCACCGTCGGACCCTCCCAGGTCACCTCCACCAGCCAGGCCCCGGCGCAGGGCTCGCGCTGGCAGCTGTGGTGCACCACCCCGTCGGGGCCCGGGGGCTGCACCTGCAAGAAGCGGTCGGGGAGCTGCTCTTGTACGATGGGCCTCTGGAGCGGATCTTCGAGGAGAACGGGCGTCCAGGTGGCCAGGGGCACCGCCTGCCCCCGCTGGGTCCTGGCCGAGGGCCCCTCCCCCACCCACAGCAGCACGCCGGGGTGGTCCACCAGGTCCACCAGGAAGCGGCGGTCCTGGGCCTCTTGCAGGGCGAAGGTGGCCGGGCTGGCCGTCGAACCCCGGCGGGTGCGGCCCACGCAGCGGGGCAGCAAGACCACCGGCAGGCCCACCTCGTCGGCGAGGTTCAACCAGGTGCTGCGCGGCAGCTCTCCGTGGATCTCCAGGGCGTTGACCCCGGCGGGCAGCAAGGCCGCAAAGCGGGTGGCCAGGTCGCCCAGGTCGGGGCGGTTGGTGACTCGGGCGCCCACCAGGCGGTGGGGCGCACCATTCACCCGCAGGCCACCGTCCTCCCCCAGGGTCACCGCGCGCAGGCCCGTGCGTTGGCTCAGGCGGTCCAGCGGGCGGCCCCCGGCCTCCAGGGAGGCTGAAACCATATACAAAGCCGGATCTCCCGGCGCCCACCAGTCCAGGGGCCAGGCAACCGGGGGCGCCGTCGCCCGGCCATCCGCCCCCACCGTCGCCTGGCCCAGCGGGCGGTCGACGGCGCCGTCCCAGACCGAGAAGGACACGGTGGCCCCCGCCGGCGCACCGCTGATCCGGGCCTGCGGCAGGGCCTTGCCGTCCTGGGCCCCCACCGCCAGCCAGTCCACGTGGGCGGACGGGCGCAGCACCAGGCGCGGGGCAGCCTGCAGGGTGGGCTGGTCGGCGGGGAAACCCGAGCTGCTCAAGCCGCCCCCGGTCTGGATGGGCATCTCGGCCGTGGGCGGCGAAATCTCGATCAACAGCTCGTTCTCACCCGCCTTGAGGGCCGCACCCAGGGGCAGCCGCACCGTGGCGTTGCCCCCGGTCACCGGCGGAAGCTCCACCCCGTTCAGGGTCACGGCCGCGGTCCACCACAGGCCCTCCAGCTCCAGCACGCTGCCGGCGCCGACACGGTCTTCGGGCAGGATGAAGCGCCCCGACAGGCGCAGGGGCCCCGCCGAGCCGCGGCTCTGGGTCCAGGGCTGCACGGCGAAGGCGCCGGAGAGGTCGAGCACCGCCTGCCCGGCCGGGACGGGGGCGGCCCGATCGGCGGTGCAGGCGGCGAGGAGCAGCAGGGCGAAGGGACGCATGGGCGCAGGGTAGCCCGCGGGGAGGACGGTGGCGGCAGCCAGAAAAAGGTGCCAAAAAGGTGCCAGGTGTCGCATGTT
>JAGYJW010000146.1 GCA_018401435.1 Deltaproteobacteria bacterium
GCCCTCAAGCCGCTTCCCGCAGCATCTCGACGCGGCCGACCCGGTCTCGGTGGAGCCGGTCCCAGGTCACGTCGAACTCGCCCGACTGCTGCCGGCTGCGCAGGGTGAGGATGGCTTGACCGCCCTCGTGGCCCCAACGCATCCCGCTGCGCTTCATGCGTGTCGACGCGAGGGTCTTGCAGGCGGCCTCGACGACCCCGGACCCGATGGGGAGCCCCTCAGCAGCGACCGCGGCGTACCGCATCCGTGCTCGGTTCTTGCGGAAGTAGCCGAGCTCTGTGCGGAGGGCCTTGCTCCGAGGGTGCTTGCGGGCGAGGTGGCGGAGGGACCGGATGACCTGCTCGACGCCGTCGTCGTTGTCCCTAAGCTTGTGACGCAGCCGCTTGTGGATGCGGTGGAACTCACGCGAAGACTCGCCGTAGGCGGCGGACAGCGCCCGCGAGAGGTGCTCCACGGCGTGGAAGTAGTCGAGGACCTCCACCCCTTCGGGGAGGGCTTGCGACAGGAAGGTCCAGTTGTCGAGGGCGCCGTCGGCCACCTTCACCAGGCGCAGGTCGGGCCGCTTCTCCAGGATGGCGTTCAGCCCATTCTTCAGCGATTGCTTCAGGCTCGCCTTCCCGCGCTCGGGCATCCGGGCGAACCGGCGGGTGGCGAGACGCTCGCCCCCAGCGTCATACAGCGTCAGGGTCCCGCAGCCGACCTCTCGAAAGCCCGCAGGTCCGCTGGGCGGACGCCCCTTCGTGCGGGTCGCCGCCCGCTTGGCGGCTCGGCCACCGTCCTTCATCGGAACCATGACCCCATCGAGGGAGATGGCCACCGACGCCGCCTCGTCCGGGAGCTCCACGGCGGCGTCCAGCGCCCGCTCGTGGCGAAGACGGTGCGTCTCCCAGTCCTCGCTCACCACCTTGGGCAGGCGGTCCAGGGTGCTGCGGGACGGGGTCATCCCGCCGACCCGGACGAGCATCTCCTCCGCCATGCCCGGCGTCGTCTCGCCCACGAGGAAGCAGGCCACCATGGCCGCACGCGGCGTCACCCAGCCATCGACGATGCCCCCGAGCACGTCCACCGTCGTCACTGCCCGGCCCTCGCCCGACCGGTACAGGCTCCGCTCCACCCGGACCTCGCCCGCCCCCGTCAGGTAGGTGGCCTCGTGGCGACCGACACGGCGGTGCCGAACGCCGTCGATCACGACCTGCGGCGCGTCGACGTCGAGGTGCTCAAGCACCATCTGGACCGAGGCGCGCTCCACGGCCGCCACCAGCTCCCGGACCTGACCCTCGACGTTGAGCAGGTCGACCTCCTCCGGCGGTCGCGAGGTCACCTCGGCCAGGGCCGCCCCCAGCTGACGCAACGCGGTGGCGAGTGGAGCGGGCAAGTTCGAGTGGGCGGAGTAGTCTGGATGCACGGGCCTCTCCCTGGTGGCGGTGGCGATGTCATCCATCCGCTACTCCAGGGAGGGGACTCCCGCTTCTCCACCCCGGCTCAGCTGTCATGCAGCGACGGAAGTGACCGCTCGCGCCCTGTCTGCGCGTTGAGAACGCCCGCGCCATCGGTCAGAGTCAGATCTACACCC
>JAGYJW010000147.1 GCA_018401435.1 Deltaproteobacteria bacterium
ACCGACTCATAGAGCAGGGGGTCGGCCAGGCTCTCGCGCACACCCGCCCGCGCCGCCAGGTGCACGACGCCATCGGCGGCCTGCATGAGGGGCAGCACGGCGTCCAGATCGCGGATGTCGGCGCGCACCACGGTGGCGGCGCTGCCGTGCAGGTTGCGCTCCTTCAAGCGCGGATCGTAGGCGTCATCGAAGCAGTCGAGGACGGTGACTTCGTCCCCCCGCGCCAGCAGCGCGTCCACGAGGTGAGAGCCGATGAAGCCGGCGCCGCCGGTGACCAGGACCTTCATGGGCGGCCTACCACAGCTCGCGGTAGCGCTCGAAGAGCCGCCGCTGCCGGTTGTCGAGGGAGACCTCTCGGCCGTCGATCCACATCCGGCGCACAGCGTGGCGGGGTTGGAGCGGATCCCCATCGGTGACGAAGAAGCTCGCCGGTCCGCCGGGCTCCAGGGTGCCCAGGGGCGCTCCCCCCAACGCTGCGCTGGGGCCATGGGTCAGGGCCGCGATGGCCGCCTCCCAGGGCAGGCCATGGGCCACGGCGACGCCCGCGCTGGTGGACAGGCCCCGCGAGAAGTGCGCCGAGTCGGTGCGGAAGCTGATGGGCACGCCGGCAGCGTGCAGGATGGCAGCGTTGTCGTAGCGGGCGTGGGGGTGCTCGAAGCTGTCGGGCTGCACCGTCAGGGGCCCCAAGAAGGCTGGCATGCCGGCAGCGGCCAGCTCGTCCACCACCATCCAGGCCTCGGCCCCGCCCAGCAGCACGCCCCGCAGCTTCCACTCGGCGCAGAGGTCGATGGCCGCCAGGATGTCGTCGGCGCGCTCGGCCTTGATCAGCACGGGCAGCTCACCCCGGCGTACCTGTCGCCAGGTGCGGTCCGCAGGAGACAGGTCCTCGTCGGCCTCCGGGGCGTCCGGCTCGCCCTTGCGGCAGCGCCGGCGGGGCTTCTCGTCGCTGTCATCGGGCAGCTCGATGCCGTGCATCAGCTCGCGCAGGCGCATGGACACGCCCATGCGCGAGGTCGGCCCCTTGCCCCCCGTGGCGGCGCGGCCCAGGCACAGCACCAGGGCGGCCGGTCCCGATACCAGGGCCTCGTCCGGCGTGCGGCCCACCATGCGAAAGAGGCCGGCCTGGCCCGGGACCAGGCGGCTGGTGGCCGGATGGACCAGGGCGTGGGTGATGCCCGCAGCCCGCGTGACGGCGACCACCTCAGACTGGGGATTGTAGCCATCCCAGGCGCGGGCATCGGGCTGAATGGCGTCGCTGTCTTCATTGTCGTCGCGCGAGCCGCCCTCGGCGCCCACCTCCAGCAGCCCCACCAGGCAGCCGGCGTCGGTGAAGCCGGGAGTCAGCCAGCGCCCGCCGAGGTCGGTGCCGCCCTTCACCTGGGGGCCCAGCTCCACCACCCGACCGGCCTCCACCCGCAGGCCGCTGGCGTCCAGGCGCCGCCCCTCGTGGGTGACCAGGACGGCGTTGCTCAGGGTGAAGCTGCCGGAGGTGCCGGCAGCCGCCCAGCCCGACAGGCGCGCGTCCATCGCGGGGTCGGCCCAGGCGCGGCGGGGCAGGCCC
>JAGYJW010000148.1 GCA_018401435.1 Deltaproteobacteria bacterium
ACGGCGATTGGAGGCGATCATGCCGGTGAGCCCCGCGTCCAGGTTGTCGATGAAGGCGTCACACTCGATGTGCTGACGTCGAAAACGAGCGGGCGGGCCGGTCGCTCCAGGGCGCGGCGCGGCGCCACTACACCCGCGACGAGGTCGAGCGGCTGGGGGCCGGCCCACCGGTCGATGTGCTCCTTCTCCATGACGCCCCGGATGCGCTCGCGACCAACGGAAGGACAACGGCGGGCACGGCCGCATCCTCAGCGACGAGCAGCTCGCCGTGCTCGCCCGACGTCTCGAGCAGCAGCCGCCGCCGCCGAATCGTGGTCTGTGGACCAGCGCCAAGACCGGCGCCTGGGTGAACAAGCCCTTCGACCTGGGCATCGCCTTCAAGCTGACATTCTGTCGAGAATGTTGGATACGACTACCTCTGTACGAAGTCGGGAGAGCAGCAGATCTGCCGCGAGACGCCCAGGGTCAAGGACTGGTGCCAGGCCCTCGTGTCTGGCGGGGGTGAATGTACGCCCGAGGCCGTCAAAGGCTTTGACCCTACCGTCACCGACGAGCAGGTGAAGGAGGGCATTCTGCAGGCTGAACAGGTGATGGGTCGGTACCGGAATACGCCAGATTGGGAGAAGTTCAAGTTCCAGAACAACAACCGGGGCAACAAGCTGCAGGGCATTCTCTACGTGAAGGTGGACGAGCCGAACTGCCGCCTCCAGGTCACCGACCACTACAGCAGCCTCTACAACGGCGAACGGATCGAAGAACCCAACCCCGCTGGCACCAGCGCCTTCGTGAAGAACGAGCAGGGGGCGCTGTTGTGGGAGAGATGCGAGAACGCGCAGGACCTCATCGCGTCTGCCTCGGCCACATTCCCGAGCCGTCCCGAGGAGGGCATGCACCTGGCCCGCCACGAGGTGGGCAAGGACATCCACTTCTGGTACCTCGGCGAAGACGGCCGGGTGGCCACCGAGGGCTGCACCTATCGCTACGATCTCTGGCTCAACGGCAAGCCCCTGGGCCAGGGCCTGAGTCCCGAGGTGGTGGACGGCGAGAAGGGGAAGGAGCTGCGCTGGGGCTTCGGACATCGCTTCGATGCCCCCACGAGCAGCGCCAGCGGCGAGGTCTTCCACATGGTCTGGCGCAAGCGGTGCGCGGGCAAGGAGACCGAGCGGAAGGTGGCCTGCACCGCGGTGTTGGTGAGGTAGGCGCGTCCGGCCCGCACCTGCCCGCAACACAGGCGGAGCCGGGAACCGTAGCCCCCGCCGTCGAGGAGGGTAGAGTGGGGGCTCTGTTGCCCAGGGAAGGCCCGATGCCCCTCCTTCATCGCCTCTGCCCGCCCGCGCTGCTCACGGGGTTGATCCTCCTGGGCTGCCGCGGCGGCTCCTCCGACTCGCCTGCCGTCGCCGACAATGCCTGTGCCACCGGCGCCCAGGCTGCGGTCCAGACCTGCCTCACCGACTACAGCGCGGCGGCCTCGGCTTGCCTGGCGTCCGATGGCGCGCTCTGTGCTTCGGGCAGCGCTGGCCCCGACGCTGCGCTCGAGGCCCTGGCGACCTCGGTGGGC
>JAGYJW010000149.1 GCA_018401435.1 Deltaproteobacteria bacterium
TGCCTCCGTCGTCATCGGCATCGCCAGCCCCCGTGGCGGCGCAGGCGGTCAAGAAGGCGAAGCTGAGCAGGGTGGGCAGGCGCATGGCGTCTCCGGGGTGGAATACCCCTCCCTTCACCGGAGCGGGCCCCCGGCGCCGTTGCGCTCGGGTGTGCCTGTGTAAGGCATTGTATGTGCAGATACGGCCCGGGCCCGCTCCCATATCCGCAGGAACTGCTCGGCGGAGTATTGCATCGGGGCCAGATCCGTCCCTTGCTGCGCCAGGCGGGCCCAATGTTGGGGCAGCAGCCCGGGGTGGGCCAGCCCATAGCGGTCGAAGTCCCCGGCGTCCGGGGGGAATGGCTCGCAATGGCCCGGGCCCGTCTTGGGTTGGCTGTGTACCGTCCAGCCATTCCAATCCGAGGCCCAACCCGTGGCCAGGGCCACCTGCTGGTCCGGGTCGAGGCCGCCGGGACCCAGGGCATCGGCCCCGAAGATGTCGGCGACCCGGGCAACCAGCAGCGCCTGCAGGGCCTGGTGGTGCAGCTGGAAGCTGTCCAGGGTGCTGGGGCAGAGGTCGGCCGGAATGGGGCGGGTGGGCGCCACCGGGTTGAGCACGCCGCCGTTGAGGATCAGGTTGAAGGATCCGCCCTGGCGGTAGATCTCGACCACCTGGTCGTCGGGAAGGGCCCGCTCGTCTCGGGTGAGGCTGGCGAGCTTGCCATGGGTGACCACCGGCGGCATGCCCCGCGCCGCGGTGATCTCCAGGGTCTCGGCAACCGACTGGGGCGACATATGGGTGAGGTCCACCAGGATGCCCGCATCGCCGAGCTCGGCCACCGCGGCCCGGCCCCGCTCGGTCAGGCCCCGAGACGCGCCCGCCGTGCGCTTCTTGGCCCCCGCCCGGTTCAGGCGCGGCCCCAGCCAGCCCGGGTTGATGGCGGCGCCGCCCAGCTCGTCGTCCTGCAGGTGGATGAGGGTGATCAGCGCCACCCCCTGATCGGCCCAGAAGCGGGCGTCTTCAGGACCCGACAGCAGCAGCTTGCCGCCTTCGATGCTGTGCACCAGCACCATCTTGTCGGTGGTGCTCAGCAGCTCCCGGGCCTGCTCCGGCGACTTGGCCAGGGCGTAGTGATCGGGGTTGTCCGCCACGAATTCCTGGATGAAGGCGAGCTGCTCGAGGATCAGCCGGCGGGCCTGGTCGGGATTTCGGGCCCGCTCGGCCGCGATGGCCGCCGTCAGGAAGATGCGCACCCCCGACGCCCGCAAGGCGGGCTCGGAGACCGTCTGCCGCAGGGTGTGGTCCCAGGTGGGGTCGGGCTCCCGGTCGGTCAGCCCGCGGCCGTAGATGGGCCAGGCGAGGTGCATCGCGAGGTGGCCCTGCCAGTCCACCTGCCCGAGCACCGGCGCCGGCGGATCCTGCGCCCGCGCCGCCAGGGAGCCCAGCAAGGCGAAGGCGGCAAGAGATGGCGGCATCCGGGCTCCGAGCGGGCGGGGGCGCCCCATGACAAAGCGGGACTTGTGGCGGCCTCGGCGCCTCCCTATGGTCCAGCGATGAGCCTCACCACCCGCAC
>JAGYJW010000015.1 GCA_018401435.1 Deltaproteobacteria bacterium
GGCGCCGCCGCGGATGCCCGCCTGGGCCAGGGTGCGCTCATAGAGGGCGTCGGCCTCGGCCTGCCCGGCCTGTCCGCCGCTCACGCTCAGCCGCTTGAACATGACCTCGTCATGCCATCGTCCAGCTTCTCCCTGGCAAATCAGCAGATCTCCCCAATATGCCAGGAAGTCCCCTGCTTCATGGCTATTGCCCTGCTGGACGACGAATTGCAGCTGCAGGTTGACCCGGGCGCCCAGGGCCTTGCGCTGGCGCACGAGGTGGCGCACGTGGCGGCGCACCTGGGCCAGCCGATCGGCCCCCTTGACCCGCTGGTAGGTGGGGGCGCTGTGGGCGTCCAGCGTGACCACCACCAGCAGGGGCGGCGCCTCGGGCCCCGCCGCCACCATGGCGTCCAGCAGCGCGTCGATGCGGGGCGGCCCCAGCCGGATCGCGTTGGTATCCACCCGCAGATAGCCCACCCGCCCCGCAAGGCCCTGGGCGGCCCGGCCGATCAGCCGGGGCAGCTGCGGGTGCAGGCTGGGGTCGCCCAGCCACTGAAAGATGATGTGATCGAAGTGCAGGTCCTCCGCCACGAATCCATCCACCAGGCGGTCCCACAGATCGGGGTCCAGGTAGCCCTTGGCCACCCCGTGCACGGTGGGCCAGGCCTCGTGGTGCGGGGCGCACATCGAGCAGCTGAGGTTGCAGTGATCGGTGGGCTCCACCTGGAGCACCCCGACCCCGGCGAGGCGCTGGGCGGGCATAGCCCCAGCCTACCCCCCAACGGCGGCCCGGGCCGGCGCCGATCTTGACGCTCCGGCCTGGGCGTGACACCCTCGCCCGCCCCGTGCTAATCGCTCCGTCCCCCCTCGCGGAGGCCCCGATGCCCGCCCTGATCTCGCTCCCTCGCGTGGCCTTCGCCGCGGTGCTGCTCCTGGCTGGCGCGGGCTGCAAGAACGAGTGCCAGAAGATCTGCACCGACATGGCGGACTATGCCGCGGACAGCTGCGGGCAGGAATTCAGCAAGGACGAGATCAAGGCCTGCGTGAAGGCCAACAAGCGCTCGGCCCTGGCCGAGGGCGTCGAAGACGTCTGCGAAGAGACGCGGCCCTTCCTCACCGAGGAGTGGACCTGCGACGACATCGCCGAGTACTTCGACACCCCGGCCGCCGCGGGCGACGGGGCGGACGGCGGCGGCGACGACACCGGCACGGCCCGCTGAATCACCCCCGGGCAAGCCGCGGGCATCGGCCCGGTTTCGCCGATATTGACCGTGGGCGCGGATCTCCCTACACTGCCGCAGATCCACGGCTCGTCGCAGCGCCGTCTGCCGCCCTCCTGGCTGCGGCCGCCCGCGCCTCCTCCCAGGGTCGGTGAGGCCCCCCCATGTCCTTCCAAGCCCAGCAATTCGGCCGGTACTACCTTGTCGATCGCATCGCGGTCGGGGGCATGGCCGAGGTCTTCAAGGCGCGGACCTTCTCGGATGGCGGCTTCCAGAAGCTGCTGGTGATCAAGCGCATCCTGCAGCACCTGGGCGGCAACGAAGAATTCATCGAGATGTTCATCGACGAGGCCAAGATCTCGGTCGAGCTGCAGCACCCCAACATCGTGCAGATCTACGACTTCGGCCGCATCGGCGAAGAGTACTTCCTGGCAATGGAGTGCGTCGAAGGCAAGGACGTCAAGGGCATCCTGCGCAAGATGGCCGAACGCCGCCGCGTGCTGCCCCCGGAATTCGCCGCCTTCGTGGCCATCGAGATGTGCAAGGGCCTGGACTTCGCCCACAAGAAGATGAACCTGCACGGCGAGCACATGGGCATCGTGCACCGGGACATCTCCCCCAGCAACATCCTGGTGTCCTACAACGGCGAGGTCAAGATCGCCGACTTCGGCATTGCCAAGGCCGAAAACTCGCTCTACAACACCAAAGACGGCGTGTTGAAGGGCAAGTTCGAGTATATGAGCCCCGAGCAGGCGTCGGGCGAAAAGGTCAGCCACCTCTCCGATATCTTCGCCACCGGCATCATCCTTCACGAGATGCTGACGGGCCGCCGGCTCTTCAAGACCGACTCCGACATCCGGACCCTCAACAAGATCAAGGCCGTCGATATCGAGCCGCCCAGCGCCACGAACCCCAACGTGCCCGCGCGCCTGGACGAGATCGTGATGAAGGCGCTGTCGCAGGACCCCGCCGCGCGCTTTGCCGACGGCCGGGCCATGCAGACGGCCCTGCTCGAATTCATCTACCCCTCGACCCCCGACGTGGTGCACGAGAGCTTCAAGCGCTTCATACGCGAGCTCTTTGCCGAGGAGATCGACGCCGAGCGCACGCGCTTGCAAGAGGGCAGCAAGGTCGCCGAGCAGATGTGGAACCAGGACCCGGGCCTGGAGCTGGAGCCCGAGTGGGAGGAGCCCGCATCGACGGCCCACACCATCCAGACCGCGCCCAAGCGCAGCCTCGCCCTGCCCATCGCCGGTGGGCTGGTGGTGCTGGCGGCCCTGGGCACCGCCCTCTTCTTTGCCACGCGCCCGCCCGAGGTCATCGAGGCCCCGCCCATCGAGGCCGCCCCCCAGCTGGGCAGCATCCAGCTGCGCATCGAACCCGCCGACCTGCCGGTGCGGGTGCTGCTGGGAGGCCGCGAGGTGGGCCAGGGCAGCGGCACCGTGCTGATCCCCGACGTCGTGCCCGGCGCGGACCTGCCCCTGCGGGTGGAGGCCGAGGGCTACGCGCCCCATGAAGAGACCATCGACCTGGTGGGCAATGAGCGGCTGCGTTTGCCGCTCACCCTGCAGTCCTTGACCGACCCCAGCCCGCCGCCACCGGTCGAGGCCCGCCCCGGCGAGGTCGAGGCGCCCGCCCCCGGCCGAGGTGCTGCCCCGCCGACGGTCGAGACCCCACCCCGTCGAGGTCAGAAGGCGCCGCCCGTCGAGACCCCGGCCGCCGCCGGTCGAGACCCGGCCGCCGCCCCCGCCGGCCCCGGCAAGGTCAACGTCAACATCCGGGGCGGCTGGGCCAATGTCTTCATCGACGGGCGGCAGATCGACCAGACGCCGCTGGTGGGCTTCGAGATCCCCGCCGGCACCCACAGCATCCGGGTGGTCAACGAGGCCGCCGGGGTGGACGAGACCAAGACCATCACGGTCACCGCCGGCGAGCTGAGCAAGGTGGTCTTCTGAGCGCCGCTGCACAGGAAGAGGTGGATGTCCTGGTGGCCGGCGCGGGCACGACCGGTGCTGCGGTGGCGCGGGCCTGCGCCCGCCGCGGTCTGCGCGTGCGGTGCATCGACCGCGGGCCCCTGGACCAGGCCGGCGCACGCTGGGTGAACGGCGTTCCTGCCTGGGCTTTCGGCGAATCGGGCCTGGACGAGCCCACCGCCCCCGAGCGCCGGGCCGATGGCGGCCGCTTTCATATGTTGGCTGGATGGGGCCCGCAGCGCATCACCGTGGACGCCCGGGGGCTGCTGGAGGTGGACATGCGCCTGCTGGTGGCCCGCCTGCAGCAGGAGGCCCAGGAGGCCGGCGCGGTGCTGGAGGGACACGACGCCCTGATCGCGGTGACGCCCACCCGCCCCGGCGCGCGGGTGCAGACCGCGCGGGGCATCTTGCACGCCAAGGTGGTGGTGGACGCCACCGGCCTGGCGGGGCTCAGCCGCCCCACCCACCTCGCCGTGGACCGAAGCGAGCTGTGCGCCGCCGCCCAGCAGGTGCACGCCATCGCCGACCGACAGGCCGCTGAGGCCTGGTGCCGCAGCCACGGGGTCGAGCCCGGCGACACCCTCTGCTTCACGGGCGTGGCCGGTGGATACAGCATCATCAATGTGCGGGTGGAGTCCCTGGGCGCCGACCCCCACGTCAGCATCCTCACGGGCAGCATCCCGGCGGCGGGCCACCCCAGCGGCCAGGCGCTGCTGGACCGCTTCCTGGCCGAGCACCCCTGGGTGGGCGCCAAGAGCTTCGGCGGCAGCCGCGCCATCCCCTCTGGCACCCCCGCCGCCAGCCTCGCCGATGGCCCGGTGATCACCCTGGGCGATGCCGGCGCCCAGGTCTTTGCGGCCCATGGCTCGGGCATCGCGGCCGGAGCTGATCGCTGCCCACAGCTGGCCGACTCCCTGGCCCAGGGGGCCACCCAGGGCAGTGGAATGTGCTGGCAGCGCGGGGGCGCCCACCTCGCCGGCGCCAACCACTTCGCCCGCTTCTCGCGCAGCCTGGACGCCGAGGCGGTGGCCGCCGCCATGCGCTCGGGCCTGATGCCCGCCAGCCTGGCCCGCCAGACCCTGCTGCAGCACCCCACCCGGCCGCGCCCCGCCGATCTCGCCCGGATGTTGCGCGGCGCACGGCAAGAACGCGCGCTGGCACTTCGTTTTCTGCCAGTTGTGACCACGATGTTGCGCCTCGAACAGCACCAGCGCCGCTACCCGTCCCGCCCCGGCGCCTTGGCGACCTGGTCAGAAAGACGCGATCAACTCTTCGGCCTTCGCTGAGCCTTCCCAGGAATTTCGATCGGGCAGGATCAAGTCCTGACCGCACGATCCGAATGGGTGCGCAGTTGACTCGTCAACGGACAAGCCAGAAGCCGCCGAAAAACGGACGAAAAGCGTCCATTTGATCGGTTGACCCCCACCTGCCTGTTCAGGTAGATCTCTGAACACCTGAGCAGACACCCATCTGTTCAGGATTCGACGGAGAAGCCATGTTGGACCTGTTCGCCACCGCCCTCGCCCTCGACCCCGTGACGGCCGACTTCATCCTCACGCTGGTGCTGTCCCTGCTGCTGGTCTGCGGCGCGGGCACCTCGCTGGCCCTGCTGCCCTGGTCCGATGACGAGATCCAGGACGTGGACCGCGGCTTCCGCGCCTTGTGGTTGCTGCCCGCCCAACGGGCCGCCGCACACCGGGCCGGCCCGACCGTCACCGGTTAGCCGATGGGCCCGGAGGCCCCCCATGTCCCGCTACGATCCCGCCGCCATCGAATCGGTCTGGCAGCAGCACTGGGCTGAAAACGGCACCTTCACCGCAACCGAAGACGCCGACAAGCCCAAGTTCTACGCCCTGGTGATGTTCCCCTACCCCTCGGGGTCGGGCCTTCATGTGGGCCACCCCGAGAGCTACACGGCGGTGGACATCGTCGCCCGCTACAAGCGCATGAAGGGCTTCTCGGTGCTCAACCCCATCGGCTTTGACAGCTTCGGGCTGCCGGCCGAACGCGCCGCCCTGCGCGAGGGTCGCCACCCGGCCGACATCACCCGCGAAAATATCGAGAACTTCCGCACCCAGCTCACCCGCCTGGGCTTCAGCTTCGATTGGACCCGCGAGGTCTCCACCTGCGAGGTGGACTACTACCATTGGACCCAGTGGATCTTCCTGAAGCTGCACGAGAAGGGCCTGGCCTACCTCGAAGAGGTCGCCGTCAACTGGTGCCCCGCCCAGGGCACGGTGCTGGCCAACGAAGAGGTGGTGGACGGCCGCTATGTCGAGACGGGCGACCCGGTGGAACGCCGCTCCATGAAGCAGTGGATGCTGCGCATCACCGCCTATGCCCAGCGGCTGCTGGATGATCTGGACGGCTTGGATTGGCCCGAAGGCGTGCTGGAGATGCAGCGCCAGTGGATCGGCCGCAGCGAAGGCGCCGAGGTCCACTTCGAGATTGACGGCGCAGACAGCCGCTTCACCGTCTACACCACGCGCCCCGACACCCTCTTTGGCGCCACCTACTGTGTGCTGGCCCCCGAACACCCCCTGGTGGCCGACATCTGCAGCGTCGACCAGCAGGACGCGGTGCAGGCCTATGTGGAGGTGGCCAAGAACCGGTCGGATCTGGACCGGCAGGTGGCCGCCGAAAAAGAGAAGTCCGGGGTATTCACCGGGGCCTACGCCATCAACCCGGTCAACGGCAACAAGCTGCCCATCTGGGTCGCCGACTATGTGTTGATGTCCTATGGCACCGGCGCCATCATGGCCGTGCCCGCCCACGACGAGCGCGACCACGCCTTTGCGCGCAAATTCGGCCTGGACATCCTCCCCGTGATCCAGCCCCCCGACGGCCACGACGTGCAGGCGGCGGCCTGGACGGGGGACGGCGCGGCCATCAACTCCGGCGAATACAACGGGCTGACGGTGCAGGCCTTCAAGGCCGCCATCATCGACCGCCTGGAATCCCAGGGTCGCGGCACCCGAAAGGTCAACTTCAAGCTGCGCGATTGGCTGTTCAGCCGGCAGCGCTACTGGGGTGAGCCCTTCCCCATCGTGCACCTGCAAGACGGCACGGTGCAGCCGCTGACCCCGGCCGATCTGCCGGTGGCCCTGCCCCATGTGGACGCCTACAAGCCCACCGAGGACGGCCGCCCGCCCCTGGCCCGGGCCGAGGACTGGCTGAACACCGAATACCAGGGGCAGAAGGCCCAGCGCGAGACCAACACCATGCCCCAGTGGGCGGGATCCTGCTGGTACTACCTGCGTTATATGGACCCCCACAACCGCAACCTGCCCTTTGACCCCGAAAAGGAGCAGTATTGGGGCCCGGTGGACCTCTATATTGGTGGGGTCGAACACGCGGTGCTGCACCTGCTCTATGCCCGCTTCTGGCACAAGGTGCTCTACGACTGCGGCCTGGTCCACACCAAGGAGCCCTTCAAGCGCCTGTTCAACCAGGGCATGATCCTGGCCCACGCCTACCGCGAGAGCAGCGGCAAATACCACAGCCCCGAATCGGTGGAGCGGCGCCTGGACGCCCCGGTGGCCATTCAATCGGCGTGGACGGGCGAGAGCACCGACACCGACTGGTATGTGAAGGGCACCGACACCCCGGTCGAACAAAAGCTCGGCAAGATGGGCAAGTCCCTGAACAACTCGGTGGACCCGCTGGATGTCATCGCCCAATATGGGGCGGACACCCTGCGTATCTACGAGATGTTCATGGGCCCGCTGGAGCAGGTCAAGTCCTGGCAGACCTCGGGCTGCGACGGCGTCTACCGCTTCCTCAGCCGGGTCTGGCGTCTCTTCATCGATGAACAGACGGGAGAGCTGCGGCCTTTCGGCACCACCTCCCGCGAGGCCCGTCGGGCCCTGCACCTGGCCATCCAAGAGACCACCGACGGCATCGAGGCCCTCAAGTTCAACACGCCGGTCTCCAAGATGATGGAATTCGTCAACGCCTGCAAGAACGAGCCCCTGGCGCGTGAAGACGCCGAGGACTTCGTGAAGCTGCTCAGCACCTACGCCCCCCACCTGGGCGAAGAGCTGTGGCGGCGCTTCGGCAATGCCGACAGCCTCGCCTTTGCGTCCTGGCCGGTCTTCGACCCGGCCGCGGTGGTCGAGGACTCCGTCACCTACGCCGTTCAGGTGATGGGCAAGCTGCGGGCCACCATCGACATGCCGGCCGACGCGGGCAAGGATGCCGTGCTGGCAGCCGCAAAGGCCGACGCCAACGTGGCCCGCCACCTGGACGGCAAGACCATCCGCAAAGAGGTCTTCGTGCCCGGCAAGCTGGTCAACTTCGTCGCAAATTGACCGGCATCGCCGCCCTCAGCTGCTCAAGGCCGCCCACCACTCGGCCAGCACCGTGAGGGCGGTGGCGGCCGCCCCCAGCCGGTCCGTGCTGGGGGCCCCGCCCTCCGCGACCTCGGCCAGGCGCTCGTTTCGCGCCCTCATCCGGTGGAGATCGGCGTCCAGACGCGCCTGCTCCTGGCCCAACAAGGCCCGCACCTCGGCGCTCAGCGCCACCTCGTCCAGGCTGCTGGGCGGGGCAGCCTGGGCCACCTGGGCGCGCTCCCGGGCGTCGAACCAGAAGAGCTGGCAGGGGGAGCAGAGGTCCACCTCCACCGACCCGAAGAGGGAGTCCACGGGCACCATGATGGCCTGCATGGTGCGCGCACAGACCGGGCAGGGGGCGCTGCCGCCCATGGCCCGCTGCAGCACCGAGGCCCACAAGGCGGCAAAGGTGGCCGGATCGGTGCTCTGGCGGACCGCGGCGACGGTGACCGCGTGGCCATCGCAGCGGCCGCAGGCATAGGCCCGGCGACCCGCGACATCGGAGGATTGCAGGGGCAGGCCCGGGCAGCGGGGGCAGGACATCTCGGGCATGGCGACGGTCTCCGGCGGCAGCGTCGCCTAACGCCCCGCCCGGCCCAGAGGGGGATCGGAGGCGATCGCCCGCGTTTCGCGTGAAACAGCATGGATCCCAGGAGCTTGGGGCACACAGCTCAAGTCACGCATGAATGCCTTTTCTTGGCATGTCAAGAGTGATACCGTCCAGGAGTCCAGACTTGGGTGAACCATGACCGCTGTCGATCCCTTCCACCCGCTCCTGCGCATGGTGGACCGCTATCGCCGGGACGTCCATCAGCTCCATCCCGCTCCGGCGGCGGCCGCCCTGTCGGCCGCCCTCGACGGCTTGGAAGCCCCCATCCCCGCCAGCCTCGACGCCTTCTTGCGGCGCTGGGATGGGGCCGACCTCTTCCGGGGCGCCTTGCGGGTGCGCTCGGTCAACGCCCTGGCGCCGGCCAGCACCCTGGCGCCCAAGGTCATCGTCTTTGCCGATGGGCCCCGGCCCGAACAGCAGTGGGCCTATACCGAGGCCCCGGATGGCGAGTCCCTCTTTGGCCTGTGGGCCGTCGCGGCGGGGCAGCCGGGCCGCTTCGTGCCCCTGCACGGCCGCTTCGACCGCTGGCTGCACGCCACCGCCCGCATCCTGGACGAGGACATCCGCGATGAGGCCGGCCAGCTGGACGCCCGCCTGGACGCCGATCCCGACTGCGCCTGGCTGCTGCTGGCCAAGGCCCGCCTGGCCCTGGGGTCGGGGCGCAGCGAAGAGGCCGCCCGCCTGCTGGTGCGCGCCACCGCCGCCGATCCCGCGCTGGACCCCGCCTGGGCCCTGCTGGGCCAGGCCCAGCTGGCCTTTGACGAAGGCGCCGCCCGCTTCAGCCTGCTCAAGGCCATCCGGGGCCTGCGCCTGCCCGGAAGCTGGCCCGGGGCCTGGGTTCCCGAGCCCGCCCTGATTCATGCCGCCAGCCGCCTGATGCCCCAGGGCGACGCGGGCTGGGAGCGCGAGCTGGTCTGGCTGCTGGAGGACCGGGTGGCCGACACCCGAGACAGCCAGGAGGCCGCCCTGGTGGAGGCCGCCACGGTGGAGCTGGCGCACAACCGCCTGGCCCGCGGCGAGCGGCGCGAGGCCCGGGTGGGCCTGCAGCGCTTCTTGGACCGCTGCCCCGACTTCAGCGTCGCGCCGGCCCCCGCCGAGGTCCTGCTGTTGCTGGCCCGCATCGAGAGCGACCTGGGCGAGCACGACGAGGCCGAGCGGCACCTGCGCCCCTTGCGCGGCCTGGGCGGCGCGGCCGAGGCCCGCTGCCACCTCGCCCTGGGCCGCATCGCCGTGCAGCGCCAGGAGCCCTGGGCCGAGGAGATGCTGCACGAGGCCCTGGACGGTCTGGAGCCCCTGCCCGACAGCGCGCAGAACCGCGCGGACCTCTGCGAGATCCACCTGCTGCTGGCCGAGCGCCACCGCGCTGGTGATCGGTCGGACAGCGTCGAGGCCCACCTGGTGGCCGCCCGCCGCCTGGCGGATCTGGGCCTGCCTGCCACGATGGCCGCACAGGTGGCCCTGGCCGAGGGCGACCTGCTGTTGCACCGGGGCGACCTGGCCGGCGCAGAGTCCCGCTTCCGGCTGGCCCGCGAGCAGGCCGGCGACGACAACGAGCTGCTCAACCGCATTCTCATTCGTCGGGGCGATCTGTTCCGCATGCACGGCGACGACCGCGCTGCCGCCACCGACTATGTCCGCGCCGCCCGCGCCCTGTCCGAGCTGGGCCTGCCCCTGCGCGAGGCCTGGGCCTGGCTGCGCCTGGGGCGCATGGGCGATGTGCAGGCCGCCGACCAGGCCCGCGCCTTGTTCAAGGCCGCCGACCACGCCGCCGGTGTGGCCAGCGCGGACGCCTGCGCGGGAGACCCGGGCCGCAGCTTGGGCTGGCACCTGGAGCGTTCGGCCGAGCACGCCCGCGAGCGGGCCAATGCCTGGCGGGTGCGGCCGCCCCTGACCCGGGCCGACGCCGACCGCCCCGAGCGCCGCCTGGGCGCCCACCGCATGGCCATCGCCGCCTGTGATGTGGCCGTGGTCGCAAACCTCGCCGCCTGGCTGGAGCAGACCGCCAAGAGCCTGGACACGGCCACGCCGCGGCCTTCGGACCCCAACCTCAGCCGCTATGTGGCCGCCGCCGACCTGCTGGCCGCTCACCGCAGCTACGAGGCCGCCGAGGCCCTGCTCAAGCAGCTCCTCGAGATCCGCCCGGCAGGCTACGCCGGCCGGGCCCTGGTGGGGGCCATGGCCCGCAGCCCCAACGCCGCCCTGGTCAACGGCCTGCTCGAAGCGCTGGAAGGCGGCTTTGATCCTGCCGGAATGGCCCTTGCGGCAGAGGTGATCGGCTGGCGCCGCGAGCCCGAAGCCGTGGACACCCTGCGCCGCCTGCTGCGGGACGACAGCCCCCGCACCGTGCGCAAGGCCGCCGTCACCGCCCTGGGCCGCATCGGCGATCCCGCCGCCATCGACGATCTGCTGGGCCTGCTGGACGAGCCCAATATCGCCGAAGCCGTGAGCACCTCGCTGCTGCTCCTGGGCGAGTGGCAAGGCGTGGACAGCCAGGCCCAGGCCCTGGCCGCCCGCGGGGCCCGCGGCGCGGCCTCCCATGGCGAGATCGTCGGGCGCTATGGCGGCCCCAGCTACCTGCTGCTGCTGGTGCGCGTGGCCGAACAAGAGGGCCCCGCCGGCATCGGCGCCTTGCAGGGCCTGGGCTACCTGGGCGACCCCCGGGGCGTGCCCCACCTGCTGGAGGCCCTGGGCAGCCGCGACCCCACCCGCAACCGGGTGGCCAGCGTCAGCCTGGAGCTGATCACCGGCCACCACGAAGACCCCGAAGAGAGCCTGCTACGCGGGCGCTGGATGGAGTGGTGGGACCGGCACGGGGGCGACTTCCAGCCCGGCCAGCGCTACCGCCACGGGGTGCAGCTCGACCCCGGCGTGCTGATCGACCGGCTGGACCACGACGACCCCGGCGTGCGGCGCAGCACCTATGACGAGCTGGTGATCAGCACTGGCGTGCGCCTGCCCTTTGACGCGGAAGGCCCCTGGCGGGTGCAGCGCGCCCACCGACGGGCCTGGGCCCGGTGGTGGCGCGACGAGGCCGCGGCCTACCCCGCGGGCCGCTGGTTCTTCTTTGGAGACACCATCGGCTGAGGTGCCGGGTTCGGGAGGACGCCGCCTGACCGAGAGATCCCGCGGTCTGGCGGCCGACCCCGCCGCGCGGCGGGCCGCGCACCCGCTCAGGGAGCGAGCAGGAGATAGGCCCGGCCAGCATCGGTGCCCCCGACATCGTGGTTGGGGGCGCCAATGAGCAGGTCGTCGAGGCCATCCTGGTTGACGTCGCCCGCACCGGACACGCTGGTGCCGGCCCGATCCTGGGTGCCGGTGCCCTGAAAGCCGAAGTTGGCGGTGGACAGGTCCACGGATCGGGTGGTCGGGCGGTCATCCGACAGGATCAGGTAGGCCTTGCCGGCCTGGGTACCCAGGTCGTCGTTGCGCGGCGCGCCAATGAGCAGGTCGCTCAGCCCATCGCGGTCCACGTCGCCAGCGGCCGAGACCGCCGCGCCGGCCCAATCCCCCGCCTGCTCGCCAATGAAGCGCTGGTCGGCATCTCCGAGGTCCAACGTCGCACCGCTGGACAGCGAGGCGCCCAGGAAGAGGCCGACCTTGCCGGCCTCGGAGCCGCCCGAATCGTCCCCCACCGCCCCGACCGCCAGATCGCCCAGACCATCGCCGTCGATATCCGAGAGCAGCGCGAGGGCATAGCCCAGGTAGTCCTGGGAGAAGGCGCCGGTGATGTGCAGGTCGGCGGCGCTCAGGTCGCTGCCGTCGGTCGGCAGGCTGGCCCCCGAAAAGAGCGCCACGGCGCCCCCGTCGCTGAAGGCCCGGTCGTCGCCCGATGCCCCGACCGCAAAGTCGTCGGTGCCATCCCCATCCACGTCCACGCCGCCGCTGATGCAACGCCCCGTGCTGCTGGCGGCGCTGGTGCCCAGATAGGCGGCGTCGGCGTCCGCCGCATCCAGGCTGCCGCTCGTCAGGCTCGCCCCCATCCAGACATAGATCCGGCCCACCGTAGCCGCGTCGTTGGGGGCGCCCAGAACGAGGTCGTCCAGCCCATCTCCGTCGAGATCGCCAACCCAGGACGCTGCGGTGCCCAGGCTGGCCGAGGCCGGCCCTTCGAAGATCACCGTGGCGTCCGCCAGGGTGTCCTCTCCACCGCTGCTGCGCTCAGCGCCCTCGAAGAGGTAGACGGCGCCCCCATTGTTGCCGCCGTTGTCGTTATTCGGCGCGCCAATCAACAAATCCACGTCCCCATCGGCGTTGAAGTCGCCCGCCCCGGACAGGGCCCAACCCGCGCGGTCCCCGTCGGCCTCGCCATGAAAGCGGTGGTCGGCCTGCGCCAGGTCCACCACCAGCCCGCCGGACAGGGCGCCGCCCAGAACCAGGTAGGTCTGTCCCACCCGGGGGCCTCCATCGTTGGCGTCATAGGCCCCCACGAGCAGATCGGCGTAGCCATCCCCATCCACATCGCCGGCCGCGGCGACGGTGGTGCCGGCCTCGTCGCCGAACTGCTCGCCGTCGAAGAAGGCGTCGGCGTCCGCCAGGCTCACCGTCGTGCTGGACCACCCCGAGAAGCCCCGCACCAGGGTCACGCTGGCGGAGGCGGTGGGACCGCTGGCCGTACCATCCGAAGCGAGGGCGGTGCAGGTCCAGGTCTGCACCCCGGAGGTCTCGCTGGCGGGGATGGTGTCCCCCGGCCAGTCGGTCTGCGTGGTGCTCCCGGACCAGGCCAGGCCATCGACCATCCAGCTGAAGCTGTAGGAGAGGCTGTCCGCGGCGTCGGGGTCGATGGCCGCGAGGTCCACCTGGCAGTGCAGGTCGTCGGTGTGGCTGCGGGCCACCGCAGGGGAAATGGCCAGGGTGGGCGCCCCTGGGCTGCTGTTGTCGATGGTGATCGCATTGGACAGGGCCGTCGCGCTGTCGGTGCCATCGGTGACCGTCACCACGCAATCCACGACATCGCCCCGCTGAAACCAGGATGCGCCATCCAGGGTGGTCCCGGTCTGGGCGATGGCGAGGCCATTGACCCGCCACTGCTGGCTGAGGCTGGTGCTGTCGCCCGGATCGGGGTCGATCCCGCTGGCGGTCAAGGTCAGGACATCGTCGGTGCGGACGCTGTTGGGGGAGATCACCGCGAGGGTGACGGAGGGCGCCCCGTTGCCCACCGTCAGGCTGGCGCTCGCCGAGGGGCCGTCCACCCGGCCGTCATTGGGGGTGACCGTGACCGCCCAGACCTCGCCCCGGAGCGTGGCGGAGGCGTGGACCGTGTCGCTGGTCATGCTGCTCTGAAGCACCCCGTCCCGGCTCCAGGCATAGCGGTAGGCGACGAGGTCGCCGTTGGGGTCCACCGAGGGGCTGTCCACGGTGGCCACCAGGTCCTCCTGGCTGCCGGCCGGATCGGGTTGAATCGAGACCACCGGCGCAGAAGGCGCGCCGTTGATCTCGACCCGGATGGAGTCCTGATGGGTCATCCCGTCGGAATCGACGACCTCGATGGCCACGGTGTGCTGGCCGATGCTCAGGCCGCCGAAGTCGAAACCGAGGGCGCCCGCCCCGTCGGGGTTGGCCTCGTCCAACAGGCCGTCCAGATCGCTGGTCCAGCGTGCGAAGAGCTGTTCGGGCGCGTCATCGCCGTCCGCGGCGACCGCCCGGAAGGCGAGGCTGTCGCCTTCGTCCACCTCGATGCCATCTGCGGGGCCGGTGATGGTGACCAGCGGGGGGCTGCCCACCCTCAGCCGGATCGCGTCTGTGCAGCGGGCGTCCACCTCGTCGGCCACCAGCAGGCTGAGGCTGTGCTCTCCCCGCGAGAGGACCTCGGTCTCAAAGACCAGCTCGCCCGTGCTGCTGCCGGTCCCCGTCCCCAGGATCCCATCCACGTCGCTGCGCCAGGACACCGCCAGATCCTCGTCGGGCAGCTCGGCGTCGGTGGCCAGGCCTTCGACGCGGATCCGCTCGCCCAGCACGAAGGCGCTGCCATCGGCCGGACGGAGGATGGCGCACTCTGGCGCCTGGTTGGGGGGGCCCACCGCGATGCCCACGACGGCGGTGGCCGACTTCCCGTGGCTGTCCTCCACCCGCAAGGTGATGAGGTGGCTGCCCGGATCCAGCAGGCCGCCATCCGCGAAATTGCCGCTGTCGTCGGGATCGGTCTGCAGGTCCAGCGCGCCGGAGAGATCGCTGGTCCAGCTGATGGTGAGGTCCTGGGGCCGATCTTCGTTGTCGGTCGCCCGCCCCTGGAAGCTCACCCGCTGGTCGGCGTAGAAGCGCTGCCCCTCGGTGGGCGCCAGGATGAGGGCCACCGGCGCATCGGTGGGGATCACATCGAGATCGACCCGCGCGCTGGCGCTGCTATTTCGCGGGTCGCGCACCTCAAGCCGCAACCGGTCATCCCCAAGCGCCACGCGGGCCTCGCAGAAGGTCGCCCCCTGCGCATTCGGAGCGGCGTCGCCGCAGATCTGGCGATCTCCCAGGTGCCAGGTCGTGGTCAGCTCTTCGGCCCGGTCGTCCGGATCGCTCACGCGGCCCTCAAAGCGGGTGAAGGCGCCCTCCAGCACCGTGCTGTCCGCCCCAGCCTCGTCGGGCCCGTGCGAGCTGATCTCTGCCGTCGGATCCGCGTTGAAGGCGGTCAAGCCGTTGTCGGCACAGGCGAGCAGGGCGCAGCAGAGGCCCGCAGCACCCAGGATTCTCGGGGGGCCCATGGACACACTCTCGGACGGGAGTTGGCACGAGCGCCGATTCTGGCAGTCCGCAACGGCGGCCGCAAGCCCGGATTGGCAACCCGGTAGCGGCCTTTCGCGCCTGCGGTCCCCCTCAATCCACCCCGGCGTCGCGGGCCAGGCGGTCGCCCAGCCACAGCAGGACGTCTCCCTGGTCGGGCTGGTCGAACCAGTCGGCCCCCCGGGTGCCATCGGTCCAGGTCTCCTCTCCGTCCTATTCCCAGTTCAAGAAGAGCCTTAGATTGGGTGCGGCGGTGAGCACCGCGCCATAGTCGCGGATCTCCTCCCCCGACATGGCGTAGAAGCCGTGGGCCTGGCCGGGCAGGCCGCTGGAGCCATCGCCGCCATTGGCGATGTTGAGGCCAAAGACGATGTCCAGGCCCAGGGCGGTGGCCGTGCGGTGCTGCCGAGAGGCGTAGATTTCGACCGTGCCGGCGTCGGCCCGGTACTGGTTCACGCAGGCATCCAACCAATCGAAGCGCCCGCTCTGGGGCATGGGCAGGCGGTCGGCGTCCCGCCACTGGTCCAGGCGCGCGGGGTGCAGATGGCCATTCAGGACCCAGGGTCCACAGGGCGCGGGTCCAGGGAGGGATACGGCCGAAGCCCAGCAGAACCTGACCCTACATGATTCGGAGCTTGTAGGGGTTCTTCTCGCGCTTGGCGTCCTCCTCCTTGAAGGCCTCCTCGGCGATCACGAGGTGCTCCTTGAATACGTCGTTGCCGGGCTCGAAGGTCAGGGCGAACTTGATATTCATCACCGCGGACTTCCAGGACTTGTCCTTCATGTCGCGCAGGGCCATCTTCCAGTACTTCTCGGACTTGGCGTTGGTGGCGGCGGCCTCGGGGTCGTTGCTGCGCTTGTCGGCCTGGGCGCCGGCCTTGGCGTCGTCGGTCATGCGGATGATGCCGGTGGACAGCAGCTGGTCGTAGCGGGCGCGCTCCTCGGGCTCCTTGAGGTAGCGGTAGGCCTCGTTGACGAACTGGTAGAGCTCGTTTCCGCGGCGGCGGATGTCCTCGTCCTCGATCATGCGCATGCGATCGGGGTGCAGCCTGCGGCTCTCGTCGCGGTACTGTTCGCCGATGGCGGACTGTTCGCAGGAGGGGTCGAGCTGGAGGATCTTGTAGTAGTCGAGATCGGGCAGCAGGTCGTGCAGGGTCTCGATCTCGATCCGCAGGCGGGTGGTCGCGTCCATCACTTCTCCAGGGCGTTCAGAAGCCGAGGTCGTCGAACTTCATCTCCTGGACCTCGTCCGCGGAGAGATTCGAGCAGGCCTCGATGAGCATGTCTACATTGTTGCCGGTGTGCAGGTCCTGGGCCGTGACCTTGACGATGCCGTCGGCATCGATGGCAAAGTTGACCTTGACCTTGACCTTTCCGCGCTCCATGGGCTCCAGGTCGCCCAGCACGAAGTCGCCCAGCAGCTCGTTGTCGGCGGCCATGCGGCTCTCGCCCTGAAAGACCTGGATGCGCACCTCGGTCTGGTTGTCGTGGGCGGTGTGGAAGGTCTTGGCCTCTTGGGTGGGGATGGGCGTGTTGCGGGGGATGATGGCCTCGACAAAGCCGCCCACCGTGCGAATTCCCAAGGTCTGCGGCGTGACGTCCAGCAGCACGGCGCCGGGCGTCTCCGAGAAGCTGGTGAGGTTGTGGGCCTGCACCGCGGCCCCCTGGGCCACCACCTCGTCGGGGTTGAGGTGGGTGTTGGGGCTGCGGCCAAAGTAGTGGCCCACGGCCTCGGCGATGAGCGGGTAGCGGGTCATGCCGCCCACCAGCAGCACCTCGTCGATCTGCCGCGGGGTCAGGCCGGCCTGGTTCAAGGCGTCGTCGCAGACCACGAAGCTGCGCTGGATGAGGGGCATGATCAGCCGCTGCACGGTGTGCTGGTCCAGGCGGGTCTGCAGGCCGATGGGGTTGCCCTGGGCGTCGCGGCCCAGGCCCGGCACCTTGACGGCGACAGCCTCCACCTCGGACAAGGCGCGCTTGGCGCGTTCGGCGGCCTCCCGCAGCTTGTTGCGCGCCGCGGCGCTGCCCGACAGGTCCACACCGGCCTGGTGGGTGAGCTGGGCCATCAGGTGATCGGCGATCACCCCGTCAAAGTCATCACCGCCCAGGAAGGTGTCGCCCGAGGTGCTGATCACCTCGAAGAGGTCGTCGTCCAGCCGCAGAATCGAGATGTCGAAGGTGCCGCCGCCCAGGTCGTAGACCGCCACATGCTGCCGCCGCCCCTGGCCAAAGCCATAGGCCAGGGCCGCGGCCGTGGGCTCGTTGATGATGCGCAGGCAGTTCAGCCCCGCGATGGTGGCGGCGTCACGGGTGGCCTGGCGCTGCTGGTCGTTGAAGTAGGCGGGCACGGTGATGACGGCGGCGTCCACCACCTCGCCGGTGGCCTGTTCGGCGATCTTCTTCATGTGGGAGAGGATGTGGGCGGCGATCTCCTGCACCGCGTAGACCTTGCCTTGCACGCGAATGCGGGCGTCGCCATTGGGGCCGGTGGCCACACCCCAGCCCACCATGCGCCGCACCCGGTCCACCTCTTCGCTGTCGGCGCGTCGGCCGATCAGGCGCTTGGCCGAATAGACGGTGTTTTCAGGGGCATAGGCCAGCTGCTGCCGCGCGCGCTGACCCACCACCACCGAGTGGCCATAGCCAAAGGCCACCACCGAAGGGTGGATCTTGCGACCCTCCTCGTCGGCCAGGACGACCGACTTGCCGTCGCGCATGACGGCGACGACGGAGTTGGAGGTGCCGAGATCGATGCCGACTGCGATGCCCACGGAGTCTCCCGAAATCTGCCGGCGCCCGGGGCCCGGCTCAGTCTGAGGTGGAGCTTAGCAAGGGGCGGAGCAGGGCGGCCATCGCGTCGTGGACGTGGCCATTGCTGCAGAGGATCTGCGGGCGATCGAGGTCCACCGGGCCGCCGCCAAGGGTGCTCACCCGACCGCCTGCCTCCTCCACCAGCAGGATGCCCGCCGCCACATCCCAGGGGCTGAGGTTGAATTCCCAGTAGACGTCGGCCCGCCCGGCGGCGATGTGGCAGAAGTCCAGGGCCGCCGCCCCCATTCGCCGCAGCCCGTGGCAGTTCTCCAAGGCCGCCTTCACAAAGCGCAGGTAGAAGTCGGCCCGCTGCCGCCGGTCATAGGCAAAGCCCGTGAGCGCCAGCGCCTGCCCCAGATCGGTGACCGCAGACACCCGCAGCGGTCGGCCTTCGCAGGTGGCGCCGCCCCCCCGGTGGGCGCTGTAGGCCAGCCCTGCGACAGCATCGTAGACGCAGCCCGCCACCAGCACCCCGTCCACCTGCAGGCCCACCGAGGTCGCAAAGGCGGGGAAGCCGTGCACGAAGTTGGTGGTGCCATCGAGGGGGTCCACGATGAAGCGGGTGGGGCCGCGATCACCACCACCCTCCTCAGCGAGAATGGGTATGCCAGGCGCATATTCGTCGAGCACAGCGCGCACGGCGGCCTCGGCGGCCAGGTCCACCTCGGTGAGCATGTCGATGCCGCCGCGGTCCTTGGCCAACACCCGCAGGGGCCCCCCCGACGCGTTCAGGGCCGCGCGGATCGCGGCCCCGCCGGCGCGGGCGGCGGCCTCGACGGTGGCGCGGGCGTCAGCCGACACGGGGTCTGCGCGGCTTCAGATGCGCTCCAGCAGCAAGCGCAGGGTGGGGGCCTCGGGCTGGGGCAAGGCGCCGCCGCGGCTCTTGCGCTCCATCGGGCTCAGGCTGGAAAAGGCGGTGGCCCGCAGGCGCTCGGCTGGCACCCCCTGGGCGGCCAAGAAGCGGGTGAGGGTGACCGCCTGACGGCCGCTCTCGGTGATCTCGCCCAGCACCTGCACCTCGATCATATAGTCGCGCATATCGGGCTGGCGGATCTCCCAGGCCAGGGTGGACAGATCCGGCAGCACCCCGGGGCGCAAGGCGCCTTTGGCGTCAAAGACGGTGTCGGCAGGCAGCTCGACCACGACGCCGGCAGGCAGGCGCTCCACCCGGATCTCCCCGGCAAAGGTGGCCTCTTGCAGCATCTCCTTCAGCCGCCGGGCCAGCTCGGGGCCCGCCCGGGTGTCGGCCACCGGCTCGGGCAGGGGCTCCTCCACCCGCACATCGGCCGACAAGGCCCGGCGCACCTCCTGGAACTTGGACTTGTCCAGGTCGGCCATGGAGAAGAGCACGACGAAGAAGCCCAGCAGCACCGTGATGGCGTCGGCCCAGGTGCCCATCCACCCGGCGTCGCCACCGCCGGCCTCGCCGCCCGGATCTCCCCCGGGGTCGGGGGCGTTGAACATGCGGCCGGATTGGAAGTGCGACACCGATCAGACCCGGGCGCCCGGCAGGCCCAGATCGCTGGGACGGGGCACCGATACGGCATTTTCGGGGTCGAGGTAGCTGTTGAGCTTCAGCTCGACGGTGCGGGGCATATCGCCCTGGGCCAGCAGCACGAAGCCCTCCAGCACCAGGTAGTTGCGGAAGCGGGTGAAGCGCTCGCGCTGCAGGGTCTTGTCGGCCGCAGGCTGGAAGATCAGCCGCGCCGCCAGCACCCCGTACAGGGTGGTGAGCAGGGCCAGGGCCAGGCCCGCCCCCAAGGCGCCCGCGTCGCTGGTCAGGCCGTCCAGCATGATGATCAGGCCCACCAGGGTGCCCACCATGCCAAATGCCGGCGCGGTGGCAGCCATATTGCGCAGGATCGGCACCTGCTCGGTGCTGCGGAAATACTCGCTCTCGACGTGGTTCTGGAGGAGATCCCGCACATCTTCGGGCTTCCAGCCATCCACCACCAGCTTCAGCCCCTCCCGCAGCAGGTGGTCGTGGGCCTCGCCCGTGTCCAGGCGGCTCTCCAGGGCGAGGATGCCCTCCTTCTTGACGATGCGGGCCCATTCGACCACCCGGCGGGTGTCGCTGTGCAGGATCTCCCGATCGACGCGCGATCGGCTGAACATGCGCCCGATGTCGCGCAAGGCCGTCATCACCGACTCGGGCTGGTAGCTGATGAAGGAGTTGGCCAGCGTGCCACCCAGCACCAGCAGCACCGACGGCAGGTTGAAGAAGACCGCCACATGGTCGGTTGCGAGCAGGATCGAGGCCGCGAAGAGGCCCACACCGACCAGCAAACCGATGATGGTGGCGCGAGACATGGGCGACCTCTGGGGGCAACAGCCGCTGAGTCTCGCACGCAGGCGCCCGGCGCGCCAGGGCCCCGGCCCGCGGGCTATCGGGGCTGCCCCCCGCGTCCCGAGGCGCCGCTGAGCCCCTCCTGCCGCTGGCCCTGCTTGCCGCCGCCCTGGCCACGCCGGCCCCGGCGGAGGCCGCCGATCCTCCGCCGACCCCCGATCGGCCCCCTCGGCGCTGGCGCATCCTGCCGCTGCCCACGGTGGATCTGCAGCCCGAGACGGGCCTGTCGGGGGGCGCGGTGGTGCTGACCACGGCCCAGCCCTTCGCCAACGCCCGCCCCAGCGCCCTGGAGGTCGAGGGCACCCTCACCACGAAGCGCCAGGCCCTCTTTGAGACGGACCTGCAGCTCTTTGGGCCACAGGACTTCATTCTCGTCCAGGCCTCCTTCGATTTGCTGCGCTTTCCCGAGTCCATCTGGGCTGCGGGTCCCGACAGCCCGGCCGACAGCGAGGAGCCCTATTCGGCCGACCGCATCGAGCTGGCCCTGGACCTGCTCTATCGGCCCTGGGCCAGCCTCTTTGTCGGGCCCAGCTGGCGATCCCAGCGCCTGTTCCACGTGGAAGCCACCCCCGGCGGGCTGCTGGACCGCGGGGCGCTGACCGGGGCGGCCGGGGGGCGGTCTCGGGGCCTGGGCCCGGCGGTCGTCTGGGACGACCGGGCCCGCCCCCTCACACCGGCGGCGGGCGAGGCCTATGGGGCCCTGCGCGCCCAGGCCTTTGGTCCCGCCCTGGGCAGCGACTTCACCTTCACCCGCCTGGAGCTGGACGCCCGGCGCTACCTGGGCCTGGGGCGCGGGCTGGTGGCGCTGCAGGCCTATGGGCTGCTGCATGGCGGTGATCCGCCCTTTCGCATGCTCAGCCTGCTGGGTGGGGAGTCCCTGATGCGGGGCACCTACCGGGGGCGCTTTCGCGATCGGCAGCTGCTGGCCGCCCAGGTCGAGCTGCGCCAGCCCTTGTTCTGGCGGCTCTCGGCGGTGGCCTTTGTGGGCGGCGGCACCGTGGCCCCCGCCCTGGCGGAGCTGCGCCTGGCCACCCTCAAGCCCAGCCTGGGGGCGGGCCTGCGGCTGCGGGTGGACGATGACGCGGGCACCAACCTGCGTCTGGACATCGCGCGGGGGCCAGAATCCTTCGGCTTCTACCTTGGCTTTGGCGAAGCGTTCTAAGTCCGGGCCTCAACGCGACAGGGCGGCAGCCCCCAAGGCGTGTGCCTCGTCGAGGTGGTCGTAGAGGGCGTCATTCCCGCCCTCCAGCGACTGCTCGAAGTCCCGGATGGCGCCGAGGTTGGTGAAGGGCGCGGCCTCGGCCTCGGCAAAAGGCGCGACCAGGTCGTGGTAGGCGGCCATGCGCGCCCGCACCGTGTCCACGTCCAGGCTGGTGGCCATGTGTTCGGCCAGCAGCGCGTCGTATCGGGCAGCATAGATCGGGTCGTCCAGCAGGCGCCGAATCAGCGGCCAGCCGGACCCGACCTCGTCGCGCGACACCGACAGGGCGGGGCGGGTGCCGTCGTGGCGCCAGGACTCGTTGAAGTCCCAGGCCACCCACACCAGGCGGCCCTCCTGGGCCGGGTCGCCATAGAGATAGTAGTTGTGGGTCATCTGGCCGTAGTTGTCCCAGTTGCCGATCAGGGCGTCCAGGGCCAGCCAGGACAAGAAGTCCTCGACATCCATGCGGGCCTCCAGCGCGGCGCGCCAGGTGGCGGCGTCCATGCTGCGATCGGCCAGGATCTCCACCAGCTCTTGCACATCGCTGTGGTCCGCCCCGTCGCCATCGGCCTCGAAGGCCGCCTGCAGGTTGGCCAGGTTGGCGTCGGCCAGGGTCGCGGCGTCCCCATCGGCCTTGTAGAGGTTGCCCGAGTCGTCCCCAAACCAGGAGTCCAACATTTCTCCCGAGGGATCCTCGAAGATGTTGTAGAGGCCCCAGTATTCGGGCCCGTCGCCGCTGTCGGCCCAGACCTCGACAAAGCCACCCTTGGCCGCCGGCAGCCCGGCATCGCGCAGCGTGTCCGACATCAGCTTGTCCCGAATCAAGGAGCCGTCCAGGTAGGTGTTGGACAGCTTCAGCTCTTGAAAGCCGTGGAAGCGCTGGTCGTCGATCTCGGGGTAGTCCTCTTCGAATTTGTCGAAGTGCAGGCGGAAGTGCAGGCGGAAGGGCAGCTTCATGCTGCCCTCCCCCCAGGCGCGGGACAAGGAGCTGTTGCCCTTGTAGCGGAGGCCCACATAGGGCCAGCTCTGGCCGTTGAAAGAGACGGTCACGGGCACATAGAGGGGGTCCTCGTCGGCGCCCACGCCGCCTTCCTCGGGGGCCGCCACCGCCGCCCGGTCCACCGCCGCCGCCGCCGCCGCCGCCGCTGCCCGCCCGCCCAGCAGCGCCTCGAGGTCGGCCAGCTGAGCCTCGCGGTCGGCCGGGCAGAAGACGATGTCCAGCCGCATCACCCGGCTGTCGTCAAAGACCCGGTCGTAGTTGCCATCGGTGCCCTTGGCGTGGCTGGCCTCGGTCCAGCCCACCGCCAGCTGCTCGCCGCAGGCCTCGCTGCCGTCGCTGCCGTCGCTGCCGTCGGCGCTGCCGCTGCCTCCGTCGTCATCGGCATCGCCAGCCCCCGTGGCGGCGCAGGCGGTCAAGAAGGCGAAGCTGAGCAGGGTGGGCAGGCGCATGGCGTCTCCGGGGTGGAATACCCCTCCCTTCACCGGAGCGGGCCCCCGGCGCCGTTGCGCTCGGGTGTGCCTGTGTAAGGCATTGTATGTGCAGATACGGCCCGGGCCCGCTCCCATATCCGCAGGAACTGCTCGGCGGAGTATTGCATCGGGGCCAGATCCGTCCCTTGCTGCGCCAGGCGGGCCCAATGTTGGGGCAGCAGCCCGGGGTGGGCCAGCCCATAGCGGTCGAAGTCCCCGGCGTCCGGGGGGAATGGCTCGCAATGGCCCGGGCCCGTCTTGGGTTGGCTGTGTACCGTCCAGCCATTCCAATCCGAGGCCCAACCCGTGGCCAGGGCCACCTGCTGGTCCGGGTCGAGGCCGCCGGGACCCAGGGCATCGGCCCCGAAGATGTCGGCGACCCGGGCAACCAGCAGCGCCTGCAGGGCCTGGTGGTGCAGCTGGAAGCTGTCCAGGGTGCTGGGGCAGAGGTCGGCCGGAATGGGGCGGGTGGGCGCCACCGGGTTGAGCACGCCGCCGTTGAGGATCAGGTTGAAGGATCCGCCCTGGCGGTAGATCTCGACCACCTGGTCGTCGGGAAGGGCCCGCTCGTCTCGGGTGAGGCTGGCGAGCTTGCCATGGGTGACCACCGGCGGCATGCCCCGCGCCGCGGTGATCTCCAGGGTCTCGGCAACCGACTGGGGCGACATATGGGTGAGGTCCACCAGGATGCCCGCATCGCCGAGCTCGGCCACCGCGGCCCGGCCCCGCTCGGTCAGGCCCCGAGACGCGCCCGCCGTGCGCTTCTTGGCCCCCGCCCGGTTCAGGCGCGGCCCCAGCCAGCCCGGGTTGATGGCGGCGCCGCCCAGCTCGTCGTCCTGCAGGTGGATGAGGGTGATCAGCGCCACCCCCTGATCGGCCCAGAAGCGGGCGTCTTCAGGACCCGACAGCAGCAGCTTGCCGCCTTCGATGCTGTGCACCAGCACCATCTTGTCGGTGGTGCTCAGCAGCTCCCGGGCCTGCTCCGGCGACTTGGCCAGGGCGTAGTGATCGGGGTTGTCCGCCACGAATTCCTGGATGAAGGCGAGCTGCTCGAGGATCAGCCGGCGGGCCTGGTCGGGATTTCGGGCCCGCTCGGCCGCGATGGCCGCCGTCAGGAAGATGCGCACCCCCGACGCCCGCAAGGCGGGCTCGGAGACCGTCTGCCGCAGGGTGTGGTCCCAGGTGGGGTCGGGCTCCCGGTCGGTCAGCCCGCGGCCGTAGATGGGCCAGGCGAGGTGCATCGCGAGGTGGCCCTGCCAGTCCACCTGCCCGAGCACCGGCGCCGGCGGATCCTGCGCCCGCGCCGCCAGGGAGCCCAGCAAGGCGAAGGCGGCAAGAGATGGCGGCATCCGGGCTCCGAGCGGGCGGGGGCGCCCCATGACAAAGCGGGACTTGTGGCGGCCTCGGCGCCTCCCTATGGTCCAGCGATGAGCCTCACCACCCGCACCCTCGCCCTGCTGCTGGCCTTCGGCTGCCGGCCCCCGCCCCGCCGGGGACCCAGGCAGACGCGGGCAACCTGACGGGGACCGACGGCGCAGGCGGCAGCGACGGGGCGGTGGCGCGGATGGCACCGACGGCGCCGATGGTACCGATGGCACCGATGGCACCGATGGCACCGATGGCACCGATGGCACCGATGGCGACAGCGGCGATCTGCCGGATTCGCCCCGGGCCGGGGCCCGCGGCTTATTGGTCGCCCAATCCTGGGACGAGCGCAGCCTGCCCACCGACAGCGGCGTCGGACAGTACCGATTCATCGTGCTTCAAGAGTCCATGTACTCCCTCCTGCCCGAATACCGGGCGGCCAACCCCGACGCCCGCTTTCTGGCCTACCAGAAGGTGGGCGGCATGCGGGCAGACGGCGACGACCACCCCTCCACTGGCGTCCAGACGGGCGAGGCCGATTCCGAAGAGTCGTGGTTTCTGCATGATGCAGAGGGCAACCGGCTGGAATATTGCGATTATGCAGGGGTGATGGCCGCCAATATCGGTGAGGCCGCCTACCAGGCCCGCTGGCTGGCCAATGTAACAGAGCGCCTCGCCAGAGACGGCTTTGACGGCGTGATGATGGACGACGTCAACACCTTCCCCGGCCACTGCCTGGGCAGCCGGGGCACCCCCCTGGCCGAGTATGCGACCGACGAAGCCTATGGCGACGCGGTGGTGGCCTTCATGACCGCGGTGGGCCCCGAGCTGATGGACGAGGGCTTCATCGTGGCGCCCAATATCGCCATGAACCCCTGGAATGACACCATGCTGGCCCAGTCCGTGGCCATGCTGCCCTCCATCACCCACTGGAACCGCGAATACTGGATGCGCTGGGACGACTCCGAGAACTTCCGCGGCGCCAACTGGCAGGCCACCCTGCAGACGATGATCCTCGCCCAAGACGCGGGGCGCGGCTACCTCGGCCTGACCTATGGCCCCGGGGTCGAGGGCGCGGGTGCCGGCCAGGTCTATGGCCGGGCCTCCTGGCTGCTGGCCTGGGACGGCCTCTCCGATTCGGCATGGGGCTACAAGGCCGGGTTGGACGACCCCTTTGGGCCAGACTGGGGCCCGGATATCGGCCTGCCAGACGGGCCGGCCGTGGCGGTGGGCGGGGGCTGGATGCGGGCCTACACCGGGGGGGTCGTGCTGATCAACCCCAGCGAGACCGACGACCTCGTCTTTGTTCTGGATGAGGCATGCCTGGATGCCGAAGGAGCCGAGACCGACCGGGTCACCCTGGATCGCGGACAGGCCGCGGTGCTTCGCAGCCTGGATAGCAGCGGCTGAATCGCCGAGTCACCACACCTTGTTGCGGTAATCCAAGACCCGCTCGAAGGCCTGGCTCAGCAGCTCGCTGGTGAAGAGCCAGCGCATGGGCCAGGCCGGGGAGTGGCAGTCCGCCGGACCCCGTTGCCCGCTCAGCACCTCCTCCAAGGCATCGGCGCAGCGGTCGGAGAGCACGTCGATGAACTGCTGGCCCAGGACCGCGTTGGCCTTGGAGGGAGCCCCCGAGTAGGTCTCCTCCTCGTAGAACTTGAGCTTGAGTTTGAAACCCCGCAGCAGCTCTTTGACCGTGGGGCGGCTGCCGACCGCCAGGGGAGCCTGCCCTTCGCGGGCCAGCTTGCGATCCAGCGTATTGGGTCCCAACTCTGCATAGACGCCGTCCACATGGGCGCCGAGCAGCTGCAGCATGATGGAGGTCTCGATGACCCCCCCATGGGCGTCGCCCTCCAGGTCCACGCGCTCCACGCCGTCGATGTGCTCCAGCACGCTGGTCAGGTCGGAGCTGCCCCCGGTGAGGTGGCTCATCAGCAGCGAGAAGACGCTGACCATCTCGCCGCCGTAGCGGCGGTTCACCCGGGCGGCGGCACGCTCCACGCTGACGAAGTGCCGGGGCCCCCCATGAAAGCCCCCCACCCAGATGCGGCGAAAGCCCTGGGCGCACAAGCTGCGCCCGAGGTCTTCAAAGACCCGGGTGATGGTGGACTGGCGGAACTTCAGCGAGCCCACATGGGGCAGCACATCGGCCGCCACATAGATCGGGGGCAGCCCCAAGAAGATCAGGTCGGGGTGCCGATCCATCAGCTTGTGAAAGGTGGCCTGGGTGAGCCCCTCCGCCTCGCAGATATCGGTGAGGGTGGGCAGGTGGGGCCCATGTACCTCCAGCGGAGAGGAGCTGACATAGACGATGGTGCGATCCCGCGGGAGGGCGTCGATGGCCCGGCCGGTCAGGTGCTTCCATTCCAGAATCTCGCCCACACGCGCTCCAGGGTTCAAGGCGCCTTCAGGCTGCCATCCTGCGCCACCTGCACCGCCGTCGCGCCAAAGTCTTCGGCGCTCAGTGTGCGCACCAGGTCGATGGCCGCGCCCTCTTCGTCGCGCATGGGCACCCCCTCGCCGACCTGGCGGGTGGGCAGCACCTTGCCGGCGACAAAGCGGCCCTCGCGGTCCAGGGTGGCCTCCAGCACCGCGCCCAGGGCCAGGTTGCCCGACAGGTTGAATCGGCCATAGGTTGCAAAATTGCCCAGGGAGTAGGCCACCAGCCGGCCCTTGTAGACCTCCATGCCCCGCAACACATGGGGGCCGTGGCCGATGACCATATCGGCGCCGGCGTCGATGACCGCCCGGCTGAAGGCGCGCAGGTCGCCGCGGTTCTCGCCGTAGAAGCTCTCGCCGCCCACCGGCACGTGCAGGGCCTTGCTGCCCTCGGCGCCGCCGTGGAAGCTCACCAGCACCAGGTCGTGGTCCTGGTCCAGGGCGCGCACCAGGGCGGCCGCCTCTTCGAGATCATTGACGTAGTGAGAGTTCCGGCTGGTATGGAAGCCGATCAGGGCCACCTTGAGCCCATTCACCGTCATGGATGCGATGTCGCCCGGCCGGCCGGAGTGGGCGATGCCCACGGCGTCCAGGTTCTTCTCGGTCTCGACCCGGCAGGACTGGCCGAAGTCTTCGGCGTGGTTGTTGGCGGTGCTCACCACGTCGAAGCCGGCGGCCTTGTAGAGGTCGCGGTAGCGGCCCGGCGACCGGAAGGCATAGCAGCGGCCGGGGGGCTGGTCGGGCTTGCACTTGGTGGTGAGGCCCGAATCGCAGAGCGGCCCCTCCATATTGCCAAAGGTGAGGTCGGCGTCCTTCAGCCAGGGGGCGACATCGGCGAAGGTGGCGTCCACATCGGGGTTCAGGGCGCCATCGGGGAAGGTGGTGCCGATCATCAGGTCGCCCACGGCCCGCAGGCGCAGGGTGGTGCCCGCGGGCACATCGGAGCGGAAGGTCTTGGGAGCCGCCGCCCGACCCTTGGCCAGCAGCCCCGCCATGCCCAGGTTGTCGCGGGCCTGGGCCAGGTAGCTGTCCAGGCCCTCTCGGCCCGGATCCACCTTGGCCACGGCCTCCCAGGCGGTGACCACGCCCTCCCAGCTGCCCTTCAGCCAATGGGCCCAGCCCAGCTCCCACTGGCAGTCGGTGGCCACCGCGGCGCTGAGCGGACGGGCCACGCAGGCCTGAAAGGCGGGGATGGCGCGGTCGGGACGCTTGTCGGCCAGGGCCTGGCGCCCCTCGACCAGCATCCGCTCGCTGTCGTGGAGGATGGGCTCGGGCGCCGGCGCCGGGTCTTGCGCTGCGGCGATCGGGCTGAAGAAGGCGACGAGAATTGCGAGCCGAAGCGGGAAGAATGAGGGGGCCACGGGCGCTCCAAGGTGCAGAATTGGGCGAACCGCCGCGCAGCCGCCATCGGTCGCAGCCCATAACCCTCAACATCGCGCCACCGGGGCCGCAGGGGTGTAGGATGAGCAGCAGGAGTACAGCATGATGCTTGCGCTGGCCTTCAGCCTTGTCGCCCCCTCGGCCCATGCCCGGCCGGTCGAGGTGCGCGCCCAGGCCATCCGCGCCGACGCGGTCGCCGCGAGCCTCTGCCCGCTGGATGCGGCCAACGCCGCCCGCGAGCCGCTGCTGCTGGCTGATCCTCGCGCCCCCGAGACCGCCGGGCTGCAGCAGGCCTATGACCGGGTGGTCGCAGAGTGGGCCGTCTGTGCACGGGTCAACCAGGTGCCCCTGTGGGGGGTACCGCATATCGAGGATCCCGCCGCCCAGCAGCTCTTCGCGGCCTCCTTGACCATGCCCGGCAGCCGCGTCCGCCAGGAAGCCATCGAAGCGGCGGCCCCCAGCCTGCCTTATGGCGCCGCCTTGCTGGCCCTCGAAGAGCTGTCCGTGCTCAAGGTGGTGGAGCAGGTGCCCCCGCCCGACCGCCTGGCCCTGGCCGCCGCCGCCGTGGGCTCCTGGGGCTGCGGCCCCGCCCTGGCCTGGGACACCGACGCCAGCGGCGATCAGCACGGTTATTGCACAGACGGCCGCAGCATCGACCACATGGCCACGGCGGGCATGCAGCGCCTGATGGCGCTCGCCGCGCCCACCACCCAGGACTCGCCGCATTGGCTGGCCCAGACCACCCGCGCGCGATCCACCGCCTGGTGGAATGAGGCCGAGGCCCCCTGGTACCCCCTGCTCGAGAGCCTGCCCCAGCGCCTGCCCGAAGACGGCGTGGGCGAAGCGCTGGACCCCAACCTGGGCTGGTCGGGCACCTTGACGGCCGACCTCGTCGCCTGGCAGGAGCGGCCGGCCTTCCGCATCACCCAGCAGGGCATCCACATCCTGCAGCCCGGCCTCTACACCCACGCCCCCCGCCGCTGGGACGGGGCGCCGGTGCTCTACATCGACGGGGACACCCCCCTGGCCACCATCGACATGGCCCTGCGGGACTCCCGTGCCGCGCGCCCGGTCTTCGTGGCCCAGCGAAAGGGCTCGATGAACCCCGAAGATCTGGTTGAGTTGCACATCTTGTGGGAGCCCGACGCGGTGCCCTTCAGCGACGCCGCCGTGGTCGAGGTGCCCGCCCTGGGCGGCAACCTCAGCCATATGCGCAGCCTGGTGGAGCAGAGCCCCACCGAGGGCCCGACCTGGCTGCGGGCCGAACCCGGCCTGCACTACCGCGACCTGGTGCAGGCCCTGGGCGCCGTCGCGGGCATCCGCCACGGCCCCGTCATCGTGAGCCTGGCGGGCCAGCGCTGATTTCCGGCCTCGACCCTACTCGGCCGCACCGGCGTAGCCGGAGCCCAGCAGGGCGCTGGCACCCGGCAGACCGGCCTCGTTGACCAGGCCCTGGCCGCTGAACCAGTCGCCGACATTGCTGCCCTGGATGTCGGTGGTCAGGCTGGCGCCCGAGGCGAGGTCAACCAGCGCGCCGTCCATGGCGATGGCCGGATCCTGCCAGGACGCGGCCTTCACGGTGACCAGCTCCAGGCCCCGGAAGCCCATGGGCGAGGTGGCCAGGCCCAGGCCGTCGATGGCGACGAAACGAAGGGGGACCCGGCCCATGGGCGACGTGGCCAGGCCGCTGCCATCGATGCTGAAGGTCCGCAGCTGCACCCGGCCCATGGGCGAGGTGGCCAGGCCCGTGCCGTCCAGGTCGGTCTCCACCGTGGCCACCGCGCTCCCGCCCAGGGCCTTGGGGGTCAAGACGATGCCCAGGGGACTGGTGGCGAGGCCGGCGCCATAGTCCATGACGCTATAGGACTCGGCGACCCGGCCCATGTCGGGATCCGACGCTTCGATCCAACGCAAGGCCAGCAGCCGGTCGTCCAGGGCCTCCTGCCAGATGCCGCCCACCAGCAGCTCAAAGGCGTCGGTGCCCACAAGGGCCGCCCGGGGCCGCACCGAGACCACGCCGCCGATGATGTCGGAGAAGAGCAGCACCCCGTCGACAGAGGTGGCGTAGGTGGTGGGAGCCGACCGGTTGTCGGTCACCCAGTCTCCGAGCAGGTCGCAGCTGAGGGCACCTGCCGGGATGTCGCAGCTCACCCAGCGGGTGCCGTTGCTGCTCCAGATGCTGCCCGTGACGGTGGCCCCCCAGGCGGGGGCCATGCCATCGGATCCGGCCACGCTGACCCGTGTGCGCGGTCGCACCTGCCTGCCATCGGCCGAACGCTCCAGCCAAGGCAACATGGAGCTGTAGATGGCGGGGCGATCGTAGACCGCAGAGTAGGTCGTGCGCAGCGCGGCCACGCCGGCATTCAGGCTGCCCGCGCCGGTACCCGCCTTGAAGGAGGCACCCTATATGCGCTCGTAGGTGTTGACCACCCCGTCCCAGGACCAGGCAGATTGATGCAGCAAGGTGGTCACGTCCTTGGCCGCGACCCCATTGGACAGCATCGCCGCGACCGATCCGCTCACCAGGGCGGCGGAATGGCTGGAGCCCGACAGGAAGGCATAGCCGACGGTGCTGGGGTCGCCGGGGGCGATGGTCTCGGCCAGCAGCCCGTCGGGGTATCCATCGCCATTGCGGTCGGCGGTCAGATCGCCGCCGGGCGCCATCAGGTCCAGGCCCATGCCGATGCTGGCATAGGGGGCCACCTGGCCGACATCCAGGCCGGTGTAGACGCTGCCCGTTCCGCTGAGGGCCGAGGCCCCCACGGCGACGACCAGGGGGCTCGCCGCGGGCCAGGACACGCGGTCCGCGCCCACATTGCCCGCCGCCGCCACCATCACGATGCCGGCGTCCGCCGCCCGCTGCAAGGCCACCCGCAGGGCCCGGGAGGGCACATAGTCGGCCCCAAAGGCGAGGCTGAGGTTGATCACCCGGGCGCCATTGTCGATGGCGTGGTGAATGCCCTGAATCAAGCCATACTCGGTGCCCTGGTTGGCCCCGTCAAGGACCCGCACCGGCATCAGGGCCACCCCGGGGGCCACGCCTTTGACGCCCCCGTTGGACCCGATGAGGCTGGCGATGTGGGTGCCGTGCTGATGCTCGTCATAGGGCATCAAGTCGCCGTCGATGAAGTCCCTGGGGGCGACGATGCGGTTGGAGGAGAGGGAAGGGGCGACATTGTAGGCCACCCCCGAGTCCAGGACCGCGACCACCACGTTGCTGAGGCCTCCCGCGCTCAAGGTGCGGGCGCCGATGGCGTCGAGGTGCCACTGCAGCGACGAGAAGTCGGGGGGCGCAGACTCGGTGCTGGTCGCAGGCTCGGTGCTGGTCGCAGGCTCGGTGCTGGTCGCAGGCTCGGTGCTGGTCGCAGGCTCGGTGCTGGTCGCAGACTCGGTGCTGGTCGCAGACTCGGTGGTGGTGGTGGTGGTCGTGGTCGTGGTGGTGGTCTTGGTGCTCCTCTTGCCGGCCCCGCGCACGATGGCGTGGCGGCCCACCGCGCCGATGCCCGGCTCTGCAGAGAGGCGATCGCTGAGCGTTGCGACGGTCCAGCGGTCCGGGTCGAAGCCCAGGACCGCGACCCCGCCCAGCCCGGGGGCTTCCACCACGAAGAGGCCCAGCTCATCGGCCAGCGCGTCCAGGTCCACATCGGCCCCGACGGTCACGAGCAGCTCGCCCTCCAGCCAGGTCGGCGCGTCGGCCTCGACGGCGGCCGGATCGGCGATGGCAGCCGAAACAAAGCCCTCGGCCGCGCCATCCAGGAAGCCCGTGGAGGCGTTGCGTAGCGCCGAAATGGGAGCTTCCCCGGCCCGATCTCCTCCACGCGTGGGCCGTTCGGCGGTATCGTCCGACGACAGCAGCAGGGCAGCACCAAGAACGCCCAGCCCCAGGAGCAGGGCAGGCGGGAGATGGGGGTGACGGAGACCAGCAGGAGACATGCGAGTCCTGTGTTCAGGGGCAGCGGCCTCCCGGTGGAACGGATCGGTCCCCCGATCACAAGAGGACCCACGCGAAAACGATCCTGCACACGATCCTTTCAGCGGCGGGCCCGCAGCGCCGCCTCCAGCTCGACCGCCGCCCGACCCGCGGCGCTGGCCGTGAAGGGGCTCACGAAGATCCCCAGCGGCGGGTAGATCATCCACAGGTTGGTAGCCCGGCGCTTCTTTCGCCACTCTTCGAAGGCAAAGGCAGCTTGCCCATAGCCGCAGCGGTGCAGCTCCGACACGATGCGGGCCCGGGTGGCCTGCCCGCGAACGTCGATGGACAACCCATCCACGTGCAGCCAGGCCATGGACGCGTCCACCACCGTAGGACCCGGCCAGGGGCAGCCCTGATCCGGCGCGCTGGCCCAGGCGTCGCGTGCGTAGACGCCCTGGGGGGCGCTGCCGGTCCGGGGTGGTGGGTCGAAGTCGGCGGCCGGGAGGGGGGTCGGGGCCCGCAAAGCGGGCAGCAGGCCGCGGAGGGGCACGGTCCGGTAGCCCACAGCGACGGGCTCCAAGGAGATCTGGGCGCAGGCGGCCGCATAGGCGGCGTCGGCCTCGCCCAGGCCCACGATGCGCCCGCTGGCGTCCAGGCGACCGCAGGTCTGCTCGGCGATCTCGGCGCGCAGCACCTCCTGCACCACATAGGCGCTGTCCAGCGCAGCGGCGGGCAGGCCCCGCAGGCGGCTGGCGCAGTCCTCGGTGAGCACGAGGTCCAAGCGCGGCACGGTGACCTGCACCGGGGTGCCGAATTTCACCTTCTTGACCAGCTCTCCCGAGACCGCGCCCTTGGCCAGGCCCCCCCGCACGGCCACCCCCGCCTGCAAGGAGCTGACCAGCTCTGCGGAGGTATAGGTGCTCTCCAGGGGGGCCTGCAGGATGCAACCCTCGGCCAGCACCCGGTGCCCCTGGTCGGTGGCCTCGAAGATGCGCCCGGCAACAAAGACCCCCGAAAGCTCGGGGGTGGGCTCCCACTGCGCTTTTTCGAGCAGGCTGGCCAAGGCGGGGATCTCTGCTGCGCTGGCAGAAGGACCCCGGGTCGCCCCCTCACGCAGCGCATCCCGGTCCCGGCGCCCGGCAGCCGCTGAGACCGGGAGGAGGCACAGAATGAGGGCAAAGAGGGGCGGCATGCGGCCACCTGGCGGGGATTCCCCGGCAGGGTAGCCGACGCGACCGCCCCTGGCTCAGGGGCTGAAGAGCAGGGCCGCGGCGCCCAGGTCGGCGGAGCCCACCGAGCTGCCCACCCTGTCCACTGCGGCGCTGCCCGCGACCACCCATGCCGGCTGCCGGCCGTCGCCCTCCACCCAGCCCTCGAAGGCCAGGCGCCCACCCACGCTGGTACCGCCCAGGATCGTCCCCATGGCGCCGCTCTCGCCGATGGGATCACTGCCGTCGATGACGATGGGCGAGAAGCCAAAGGGGCTGGTCGAGATGCCCGAGCCCGCGTTAAGCACCCCACCGCTCTCGGCCATGGGGATCGACGTCTGTGCATCGACATGGGGCCGCACATGCACACCCCACACGAATTCGGCAGGGCTCATGCCCTCGGGCACGCCCAAGGTGCGATGGGATCACTCCGACGATCGGATCCCAGCCCTCGGCCCATGAGCCCCTACTCGACCCCCACGGTCAGCTCCTGCCAGCTGAGCCCGCCCAGGCCGTCCACCAGCACCAGCCAGAGCGTCGCGTCGCCGGTCTCTCTGGCCGGGGCGATCCAGGTGTAGGTGATCTCGGGGTCCGGGGCGTCCACCTGGACGCTGCTGCCGTCCCAGGCGCCCAGCGTGGCATAGCCCCACAGCCCACCATCGGCGTCAAAGCTGCCTTCTGCAGAACAGGTAAAGGTCACTTCTGCGCCGGGGGCCACCGGGCCCTCCCCCGATCGCGTGCAGCTCAGGCCAGGGTTCTGGTGCCGCTCGGCCTCGGGGCGGCTGCTCAGGCTGAGGCTGAAGGTGGCCAGGCTGACGCCCTGCATGGGCAGGCCCTCCAACATGGTGAAGGGGTCGGCCAGATCGGCCACCAGCAGGTCGGCTTCGGCGCTGCCGGGGGCGGGATCCGCCGCGGCGCGGTCGATGACGGGGCAGGTGCCCGGGGTGCAGGCCAGGACATAGAGCTGGATGAGGGGCAGGGGTTCTGGGCCGGCCACCGCAGAGAGGGCTGGCGAGGCAAAGCCCGTCTCTGCAATGTCTCCGGTGGGTGCAGAATCGGCGCGCAGCCCCGGCCAGGCGGCATCGGTGGAGGCCGAAGGCTCGATGCAATCGGGCCCCAGGCGGGTGCAGGTCCAGAACAGGGTCTCGAAGCCCTCGTCCAAGGGGTCGGCCACCACCCCCTCCACCCCAAAGGGCTCGCCGGGCCCGATCTCGGGGGGATCGCCGCGCAACACCAATACACGCAGCTCCTCCACCTGCGTCTCTGCAGAGGGGCCTCCGCAGGCGGTCAGCAGCCCCACCAGGCCGCAGAGTCGGGTGGTCCTCACCACTCCCCCCGCAGGCCGAAGACCGGCAGGGGCGGGTTGCTGGTGATGGGGTCCAGATCGCCATAGTCGTAGGTCCAAGAGACCACCTCGATATTCTGGGAGAGGGTTGCATTCTGCAGGTCGAGGTAGGTGTCCAGCTTCCACTTCTTGAAGGTGTAGGTCTTGTCGATGCGGATGTCGAAGCTGAAGAAGGGGGGCGGCCGCTCGCTGCTGCGCTCGCCATAGATGGGTTGGAAGCTACGGGTCTGCTGGTCGTAGACGCGGTTGACCACCGGCGTGTAGGGGTTGCCCGAGGACAGGCGCAGCCGGCCGCCCAGGCGCCAGTTCTTGGGCAGCTGCTGGCTCCACAGGGCGTTGATCACCACGGGCTGGTCATAGGCGAAGAGTTCGACGGGATCGTCGGGGCGATCCTGGCGCTCGCTATGGGAGAAGGTCATGGCCAGCAGGCCCACCGCCGTGGGGCCGGTATACCGGAGCTGGCCTTCAACGCCGTAGATCAAGCCCACACCGTCGTTGGCATAGGGGTCGGTGTCGAAGGGGCCCACCGGGGGCGGCCCGCTGAAGAAACGCAGCCGGTCTTCTCGCCCCACCACCAGGTCGTAGAGCCGGTTGTAGAAGCCCAGCACCTCGCCGCGCAGACGGCCCCCCAGCTGCTGCTCCACCCCAACGCTGGTCTGCAAGGCCCAAGGGAAGGTCAGATCGGGGTTGCCATCGCTGGCGGGGGCCACCTGGCGCAGGGTGGGCTGGCTGGAGTAGCGGCCGGTGGCGGCCTTCAGGGTGGTCGTGGGCCCCACCACCAGGCGGCTGGTCAGGCGGGGATCGAGGGCCAGGGCCGAGTAGCCGCTGTCATAGACCAGGGCGTCGGCCCGCGCGCCGGGGATGAGGGTGAGGGGGCCCACCCGGGCGGTCAGCTCGCCATAGACGGCAGGCTTGGCGTAGAGGGCCTCGCCCTCCTCGGAGTCCGAGAAGCGGGCCTCATCAAAGAAGAAGGACTCCTGGCCGGCCAGCAGGTCCACGCCGAAACGGGCTCCCAGTGGGCGTTCTGGCGCAAGCGGCAGGGTGAGCTCCTGCCGCAGGGACAGGGCCAGCCGCTTCTCGAAGGCGGCGCTATTGCCGCCGCCGAAGCTGAAGTCGCGCAGCTCGGGGCCAAAGCCCAGGGTGGTCTCGCTGGTCCAGGGGCCCCCACCCACCGAGCCAAGACGCCGCAGCCGGCCGCGCTGGAAGCGGTCCGAGAAGCTGGCCAGCACCGACTCCTCTTCTTCGGACAGGCCCAGGAAGCGGAAGCGATCATCCGACAAGAAGAAGAGGCCATCCCAGAAGGCGCCCGATTCTGCACGGTGCAACACCCGCAGCTGGGCGTCGTAGTAGCGGGGGGCCTGCACCTGCACATCTCCGCCCGAGAGGATGGGGCTGAGCACGGCGTCGATATAGCTGCGGCGGCCCGACAGGCTGATGGCCGAGCGGTCGCCCACCTTCTGCTCGATGAAGAGGGTGGACTGGTAGAGGTCCACCGACGCGTAGCCCCGGGAGCGCTCGGGCAGCGTGCGGGTGGTGCGCAGGTCCACCAGGCCCCCCAGCACGCGGCCATAGCGCACGCTGGGATTGCCGGGAACATAGGCCACCTCTTCAATCACATCGGAGTTGATCACCGCGGTGAGCCCGGCGAAGTGAAAGACCAGCGGGATGGGCGAGCCGTCCACATAGGTGGCGGAGTCTTCGGGTGCGGTGCCGCGGATGATCAGGTTGCCCGTACCCAGGGGGGACCGGGCCACGCCGGGCAGATTCTGCACCACGCGCACCACATCGCCCGAGGTGCCCGGCAGGTAGCGCACCTCTTCGGCGGTCAGCCGGCGCTCGCTGACCTCGGCGCTGGGGCGCTCGGCCTCGATCACCAGCACCTCGTCGCTGGCCAAGGACTGCTCCCGGCTGTCGCGCACCAGGTAGAGCTCGATCTGCACCACCTTTTCGGCGGTGACGGTCAGCGCCTGGGTCAGCGGGCGCAGGGTGGGACCCGTGGCCGTCAGCGTCCAGGCCCCCGGGCTCAGCCCGAAGAAGGTGAAGGCGCCGTCTTCTCCGCTGAGGGCCAGGCCCTGGGCGCCGTCGGGGCCCACCGCGCGCAGCTCGATATCTTTGAGGGGGTCGCGCCGGCCGGCTTCGAAGACCCGGCCCTCGATGGAGGGGGGGGGCAAGGCGTCGGCGCGAAAGGCGAGGCCGTAGATCACCACCGCCGAGGTGGGCGTGCCCTCGGCGTCCAGGGCCGGGTCGAAGCGGTAGGCCTGCACGGCGAGCAGGGCGGCCTCGTCGAAGCCGTCGCCCACCGGCTCGACCACCCGGGCGTCCAGCACGCGGCCCTCCTCGGAGATGGCCAGCTCCACCTGCACCAGGGCCTCTTTGCCCGCCGCCAGGGCATCGGGCGGGTAGGGCGGCGCGGGGGCCTCGCGCAGCACCGGCAAGCGGGGCAACGCTGTGGCCGGGGCCGCCGCCGGGGTCTCTGCGGGGGTCTCTGCGGGGGTCTCAGCCGGAGGGGGAGGCGCGGCTTGCCCGTCTTCGGGCGCCGCCTGCGCGACCGCCAGGGCGAAGACGAGGGGGAGCAGGGCCACGGGCACACCGGTTCGGGGACACCAGCCAGTATCCCTGTGCAAAACCCTGTGCAACAAGTCTGCACAGGGTTTGGACAGGATCCCCCGACCCCGATCGCGGGCGCGCCGCTCAGCTGGGGGCGCGCCAGCTCTTGCGGGCGGCCTCGAGCTGTTCCTTGGTGGCGCCAAAGTGCTTGGCGCGGGTGAGGGCGCCCTCGGCCTCGGTGCGGTCGCCGGCCGAGCGGAGGGCCCGGTACTCCTCGAGGTTGACCTCGACCATGGCGGCCATGGCCTCCATGTGCAGCTGGACGGCTGCTGCGTCCACCAAGCCCTCGGTTTCGAGGAGGCTGTCGTTGTAGTCGCCCTTCTGAAAGGCGAGGCGGGCGCGCTCCAGGCGGGCCTGGGTGCTGTTGGGATTGAAGATGCGGGACCAGATGGACATGGCGCAACCCTCCTTGATGGGCGGTCCGGGACCGCACCGAGAAGCGCGCGTCCACCCTCGCCACGCTTTGGGCTGGGGCATCTGGCAACAGGTCAGCTGATTGTCAATCCGCCGGAATGGAGGTTTGGTCGCCACAAATGGAGCACCCAAACACCAGACTCAGGGGGGGGTGATAGTCGCAGCCCCCAACTCAAGCCGGGCGCTCTCCCCCTGAATCTGGAGGTCCTGCCAGCGCCGGGGCGGCAGCGAGACGGGCTGGGATCGGCCGCCAAGCTCCAGCTGCGCGGGGCCCTCGGCCCACAGCTCGATGTGGGCGCTGCCATCGGCGGCCGCACCGCCCTCCTTGTCACCACAGGCCAGGGAGAGCAGGAAGAGCAGGGAGAGGGGGGACAAACGAGGCATGGAAGCTCCGCACGGGGGGTGCACCCACTCTACCCACAGCCAGGGTCGCACACTACAACCGGGTGCGCTGCAGGCGTCAGGAGCCTGTAGAGTCCTCGCCGACATCGCCCACCTCGCCCACTTCGACCGCCGGGGCCGGCCCCCGCCAGCGGCCCACCACCTGCCAGGCGCCGTCGGCGCTCCGGTCGATGTCGATCCGGCCGTGGGGGGTGGGCAGATCCCGGGCCAGGCGAATGCCCGGCCGCACGCGGATGCGCCCCCGCTCGACCTGGATGCGATCCAGGACCACCAGCACGAAGAGGGCCGCGCTGAGCAGATCGTCGCCGTCGCCCAAGGCGCCACGGGTGGGGTGGCACCTGCAAGAAGCGGTCGGGGAGCTGCTCTTGTACGATGGGCCTCTGGAGCGGATCTTCGAGGAGAACGGGCGTCCAGGTGGCCAGGGGCACCGCCTGCCCCCGCTGGGTCCTGGCCGAGGGCCCCTCCCCCACCCACAGCAGCACGCCGGGGTGGTCCACCAGGTCCACCAGGAAGCGGCGGTCCTGGGCCTCTTGCAGGGCGAAGGTGGCCGGGCTGGCCGTCGAACCCCGGCGGGTGCGGCCCACGCAGCGGGGCAGCAAGACCACCGGCAGGCCCACCTCGTCGGCGAGGTTCAACCAGGTGCTGCGCGGCAGCTCTCCGTGGATCTCCAGGGCGTTGACCCCGGCGGGCAGCAAGGCCGCAAAGCGGGTGGCCAGGTCGCCCAGGTCGGGGCGGTTGGTGACTCGGGCGCCCACCAGGCGGTGGGGCGCACCATTCACCCGCAGGCCACCGTCCTCCCCCAGGGTCACCGCGCGCAGGCCCGTGCGTTGGCTCAGGCGGTCCAGCGGGCGGCCCCCGGCCTCCAGGGAGGCTGAAACCATATACAAAGCCGGATCTCCCGGCGCCCACCAGTCCAGGGGCCAGGCAACCGGGGGCGCCGTCGCCCGGCCATCCGCCCCCACCGTCGCCTGGCCCAGCGGGCGGTCGACGGCGCCGTCCCAGACCGAGAAGGACACGGTGGCCCCGCCGGCTGCACCGCTGATCGGGCCTGCGGCAGGGCCGTCCTGGGCCCCCACCGCCAGCCAGTCCACGTGGGCGGACGGGCGCAGCACCAGGCGCGGGGCAGCCTGCAGGGTGGGCTGGTCGGCGGGGAAACCCGAGCTGCTCAAGCCGCCCCCGGTCTGGATGGGCATCTCGGCCGTGGGCGGCGAAATCTCGATCAACAGCTCGTTCTCACCCGCCTTGAGGGCCGCACCCAGGGGCAGCCGCACCGTGGCGTTGCCCCCGGTCACCGGCGGAAGCTCCACCCCGTTCAGGGTCACGGCCGCGGTCCACCACAGGCCCTCCAGCTCCAGCACGCTGCCGGCGCCGACACGGTCTTCGGGCAGGATGAAGCGCCCCGACAGGCGCAGGGGCCCCGCCGAGCCGCGGCTCTGGGTCCAGGGCTGCACGGCGAAGGCGCCGGAGAGGTCGAGCACCGCCTGCCCGGCCGGGACGGGGGCGGCCCGATCGGCGGTGCAGGCGGCGAGGAGCAGCAGGGCGAAGGGACGCATGGGCGCAGGGTAGCCCGCGGGGAGGACGGTGGCGGCAGCCAGAAAAAGGTGCCAAAAAGGTGCCAGGTGTCGCATGTTGAGCCTTCCGCCGGAAGGCTCAACATGCGACACCTGGCACCTGAGTTGAGTTGCACCGGTGCCGGTATTGGCGCCTGTGCCCTGTGCCTGTGCCGATTGCAGGCGCGTAAGGTAGGCTCCCCGGCCGAGGAGGAGGATGGCCAGCCCGCGGACCCCACGACCCCGCTGGCCTGCGCGCCTCTGGCCCTGGGCCGCTGTGCTGCTCTTCTGGGGCTGGGCGGCCTGGCCCCTGCTGCTGTGGACCGATCGCCTCGCCTTCGCCGGCAAGCTCACCACCGACAACATCGTATCGGCCTGGTTCTACGACTTTGTCAGCCGGGGCCTGGCGACCGGCGGCGACATCCAGTGGCTGCGCCCGCTGCACCACCCGCGGCCCTTCCCGACCGCCACGGAATTCCCGGCGGTGATGGACGCGGTGTTGGCCGCCCCCCTGGGCTGGCTGCTGGGTTGGCCGCGCCAGTGGGGCGCTACCCAGGCCCTGGCCCTGCTGGTCAACGGCCTGGGCGGCGCCTGGCTGGCCCGCAGCCTGGGGGCCCGGGGCCTGGGCACGGTGGTGGCGGGCTGCCTGGCCATCCTCTGCCGCCCGGTCTGGAAGGACCTGGTGATGGCCCGCATGAACGCGGTCTGGCCCGGCTTCGGCCTGATGGCGCTGGCCGGCTTGATCACGGCGATGCAGGCCCGCAAGCTGCCCGGGGCCCTGCTCGCGGCGGCCCTGGCTGCGGTCTGCGGCGCCCTGATGGCCACCATCTACCCACCCGCCCTGCTGCTGCTGGCCCCCTTCGGCCTGGTGCTGGTGCTGGAGGGGGCGCGGGGCGCGTCCTGGGGGCGGCGCCTGCTGGCGGGCCTCGCGGTGGCGGGCGGCCTGGCCCTCGCCCTGGACGAGCTGCGCCGCATCGCGGCCACCCGCTCGGGGGAGGCGGGCCTGGGTACGGTGGCCTGCCCGGATCGCTGGGGCACCCTCAACGCCATCGACCTGTGGCGCCTGCAGCCCGAGAGCTTCCAGGGCCTCAGCGAGCCCGCGCTGGTCCTCACGGCCTGGATGGCCGCCCCCCTGGCCCTTCTGGGGAGGCGGCGCCTGGCGGCGGCCCTCAGCCTGCTGGGGCTGGTGGCCTATGGGCTGCTCAGCCTGGGTCCCTGTACGGAGTGGGCGGAGGGGGAGCCCCTGAATGCAGTTGACTGGCTCATTCTCGGCCCGTTGCTGCGGGAGGGCTGGCGGCTGGCGGGGCCCCTGCACGACATGACGCGCTTCGCCGGCGTCGCCATGCTGGTGGCGGCGGTGCTCACCGGGCTGGGCCTGGACGCCCTGGCCGGCAAGGGGCGCCTGCGTGGCCTGCTCGCCCTGGCCCTGGCGGCCGCGCTGCCAGGCCATGTCCAGTGGTTGGTGCTGTCCGAGCGCCTGAGCCCCAAGAAGTGGCATGACGCGTCGGTGCCAGCCACGGCGCTCTTTCTGCGGGCCCTCCCAGCGGCCGACCGGGGGCCCGCCATCGAGCTGCCCTTTGACCGCAAGCAGCAATTCCTGTCGGTGATCGGCGCGCCGGAGCCCCCGCGGCTGAACCCCTTGCGCCCCGGCGACAACCCGCCGGTGGAGGAGCCCTTCGTGCAGGGGCTCTACCGCCTGGGCTTCGGGCGCTCGACCGAGCCCCTGGCCCCCGCCGACCCCCGCCACCTGCGCTGGGCCTTCTTCGACCCGGACCGCTGCAACCAGGGGGGCGTGCCGGCCTCGGCCTGCGAGCCCGCCGTGGAGGCCGCCCTGGAGGCCGCTCTGGGCCCCTCTCGGCGCCTGTCCGACAGCCGCACCCGGGTGTGGTGCCTGGGGGAGTGGAGCGATGCTGCGCTGGAGTTGAGCATCCCAGGCCCCACATGAGAGACCGGTGATGGGTCTTGCACCGATCTGACAAGGGTCCGGCCTTCGACCCAATCTGGAGAACGCAGCGATAGGGTGTTGAAGAAGCCAGGGCGCCAGCCGCCCGGTTCGATGGGCGCGGCGCCCACTCAACACCCAATGGAAAGGACCCCCCATGAGCCTGCTCGCCCTCTCTGCAGCCCTCCTCTTCTCTGGTGATGCCGAGGCCGCCCGTCTCGCCAATATCGAGACCACCCTGACGGTGCCCGCCTCGGTGCAGCCCCACGCCAACCTGTCCTACCAGGTGGAGGTCGCCAATACGGGCCGCCGGGATGCCAGCAACGTCGAGCTGACCCTGCAGCTCCCCGAGACGAATACCAGCCCCACGGTGCATGTCATGGGCGTGCTCAGCAATGTGGACAGCGCCTGCACCCAGGTGGGCACCACCCTGGAATGCAGCCTGGGCACGATCCGCAAGGGCCGCAGCGCGTCGGTGGGCTTCACCCTGGCGGTGCCCAATAGCAGCGCCCCCCTGGACATCATCGCCGAGGCCTCGACCAGCAGCACCGAGAGCAGCACCGCCGACAACGCCGATGCAGACTCGCTGAACCTGGTCTATGAGTCCCTGGTCATCAGCCCGCCGGCCTACCCGGTCGCCTTCCATTGCACCGGTCAGAACCTGACCTCCTTCTTTGAGTGCCAGCTCTACCCGAGCAGCATCACGATGCACGAGACGATCCTCGAGGTGGGCGGCACCATCCAGTTCATCGGCCAGCCGGCCCAATATGGCGGCACCTGGAGCCAGCCCAGCCCCGAGCACCTGTCCATGACCTACACCGACACGGGCATTCCGGTGGCCCACTTCGAAGGCGACGCCACCACCACGGGCTGCTTTGAAGGCATCACCACCTTTCCCGGCAGCAGCTGGGTGTCGGCCTACCTGGTCTGCCCCTGATCCAGCCTGGGAAGGCCCCGGCGGGGGTGGCCCTCGCCGGGGCTTCAGCCCTGCCAGAGCGCGAAGTAGACCCCCGCCGGATCGCGCATCACAGCCATCTTTCCGCGCTGCTCGTGCAGGTGGCCGCCCTGGGCTTCGGCGCTGATGATGGCCGCAGACAGGTCGGCCACAACGAAGTAGGGCATCCACACGGCGGGCTGCTGCGAATTCTCGCCGCGCCGGTGGCAGATGCCGCCCACCGGCTTGCCATCCACCAACATGGCGTAGTCGTTGTAGCTGCCCTCGCCCATGGACACCGGGCTGGCCTCCCAGCCCAGCACCTCGCTGTAGAAGGCGCGCAGGCCCTCTGCGTTGTCCACCGTCAGGTCCAGCCAGCCCATCGTCCCGATCTTTGCTTCCACGCACACCTCCAAGGGTCACCCTACCGCGGCCCGCCCCGCGACCGGCCAAATCGGGCTAGGCGCGCAGGATGAATCGCCTGCTGCTCCCTCTCCTGGTCCTGGCCGCCTGCAGCCCGCAGCCCCCGGTGGATCCCGCTGCGCGTCGCGCCGCGCGCATCGCTGCCTTGAAGGCTGAGCTTGGACCGGCATGGGATCAGCCCGCCCCCGGCGTGGACGGGGCCGATGTCAACCTGGGGGGCGAGGTCTATGGCAAGAGCTGCGCGGCCTGCCATGGCGAGCGGGCCGACGGCCACGGGCTGCGCTCGGCCAGCATGCGGCCCCCCCCGGCGAATCTGCGCGGGGGCGCCGATCTCACCGAGGCCGGCCGCATGCAGGTGATCCGCAAGGGCAGCCCCGGCACCGCCATGCCCGGCTTTGAGGGCCGACTCTCCGAAGAGCACATCCTGGCGGTGGGGGCCTGGCTGCGCGACCTGCGCTGAGGCCGCCGGCGCATCGCGACCCGGCGCGCGGGCTATCCTGCCTTCAGCGGAGGCTCGGTGCGAATGCAGTTGCGCTACACCCTGGTCGGCCTCTTGCTGGCCACGGGCTCGCCCCTCGGGTTGATCGCCCTGCGCGCCGCGCTCGCCCGCCGCTGGCCCGGCCCTGAATTCGCGCTGGACCTGTTTCGTGCAGATCCAGTCCTTTGGACCTACCTCTTTGGCGTCTCGGTGGTCTTTCACGGCCTGGCCGGCTTCATCGCGGGCTGTCGCGCGGGGGGCCTGCTGGAGACCGCCCACACCGACCCGCTCACCGGGCTCAGCAACCGCCGCTACCTGGATCTGCAGCTCAAGCGAGCCATGACGCGCTACACCCGCCATGGACGCGCCAGCACCCTGGTCCTGGCCGATCTGGACCACCTCAAGCACATCAACGACGCCGGTGGCCACCCCGCCGGCGACCGCGCCATCCACCGGGTGACGGCGGCCCTGCGCGAGGCCTGCCGCGCCGACGACGTGGCCGCCCGGGTGGGCGGCGACGAGTTCGCCGTGCTGGTGCGCGGATCCGACACAGAAGGCGGGCTGACCATCGCGGCCCGCATCCAGGAGCACCTGCGCAGCCTGGGCCCCGACGCCCCCACCTTGTCCATCGGCGTCGCCTGCATGGACGACCCCAGCGGGGTGCAGGACATCGGCGCACTCTATGAGCTGGCCGATCGCGCCCTCTACGCGGCCAAGGCGGGCGGCCGTAACCGGGTGGTGTCCGCCGCCGATCTGCCCCTGGCACCCAAACGATGATCCTGCTGCTCTGCCTCTCCCTGGCTTGGGCCGACCCGGCCGCCGACCTGCGCGCCCTCGACGCCCTGCTCAGCACCCTGAAGGCGCCCCCTCCCAGCGGGGACAGCCTTGCCTTGACAGAGTGGGTGGAGGCCTCCACCCAGGCCCTCCTGGCCCTGAAAGCGCAGGCCCTGGCGGCGACGGAGGAGGCCGACCCCGCGCAGCGCTGCCGGGTGCACCTCCGCCTGGGCGAGGGCAGCCTGCACCTGGCCTCGACCCTGGCCGACCTGGCTTGTCCGGCCGGTCTGGACGCGACCACCTGTGGCCACTTCTCCGCCGCCATGGCCCAGCAGGCCGCCCGGCTGCTGCCCCTGGCCCGCCAGAGCCTGGCGTTGGCCGAGGCCGAGGCCATCAACGCCCAGGCCGGCCCCCGGCCCCTCGGCCGCAAGGAGGGCCAGCGGCTCGCGACGCTGCTCCGCGATCTGGGCCGGACCGAAGCCCGCCTGCCCCACCCCTCCGCCGGCCCCTATCCGGTCCCCGACGCCCCGGACCCCCTTCGGGGCGCCCGTCCCCGTGCAGCTGCCCTGGCAGCCGGCCCTACGCCGGCGGCCCGGGATGAAGAGGCCCGGCCGGATCTCACCAGCGACTTCGTCCTGGTGGACAAGACCGCCTGGCTGAGCGCCCGGCGCGACGGCAGCGGCAGCCGGGTGCGGGCGGGGCCGCCACTCCGCGAAGATGGGGTGCCAGAGCCCATGCTCGCGCGGCTGCTCCAGCTGGACGGCGACCGCGCCCTGCTGGAGCTGGGGCCTGGCGACCCCCGCTACCACTGCTTCTATGACCCGCCCTGGCCCAGCGCCTGGCGCATCGCCCTGTGGGTGGACCGATCGGCCCTGCTGGCGGTGACCCAGGCGCCCGTCGAGCGCCGCTTCCCCGATGGCAGCGGGGTCGCCCTGCGCCCCGGAGCGCTGGTCAGCGAGCAGGGGCTGTGGGCCGACGGGGTGCGGCTGCCCCTGGACCTGGAACCGGCCGAGGTGGGCCTGAGCTACCACGAGTCGGCACGCTTCCCCTCGAAGCCCGGGCGCGAGGTCCTGCTGGCCGCCGACACCCCGCTGAGCCTGGGCGGGCGCCCCCTGGGCCCCCCGCCGGGGGACTGGCGCGGCGGCCCCGAGCGCGCCTTCCAGCACCTGGAGGTCGGGCCCGATGGCCGGCAGCGGGTGGGCCTCGACTCCACCTGCGGTCAGATCACCTTGCTGGCCGAGGGACCGCCCGACGACGGGGACGGAGATCCGGAGGCGGCCAGCCTGTGGGGCGACGTGGTGGGCGGCGTGGTGGGCCCGATGACCACGCTGAGAGCGGGCACCCCCCTGTGGTGGGAGGAGGGCGGGCTGGCCGGCCTGCTCACGGAAGACGTCTACCTCGACGACACCCGCTTCCCCCTCGAGGCCGACGGCCGCCGCTGCCTGGACCTGGCCCTGGACGGGCTGGAGCCGGGCGAGGCCGACCGCCCCGACCGCCACCTCCGGCTCTGTGTGAAGCCCGCCCCCTGAGCGCCCTCAGGGGCTGGCGGCGGGGGCGGCGGCCAGGCTTCGCAAGAATGCGATGCGATCCAGATATTCCGCCGCAAAGGCGGACTGTCGGAAGGATTCGCTGCCCTTCAGGCTGAGCAGCACGGCCTCGGCCTCGTCCAGGCGCCGGGCGACAAATAGGGCCTCGGCCAGCAGGCGGCGGCGCTGCTCATCGAGGTGGGGGCCCGGCAGCAGGCCCGGCGGACCGGCCAGGGTGTCGATCACCGCCCCGTGCTCCTCCGCGCCAAAGAGCTGCACCCCCACAAGGTAGCGAGGCAGGGGGTCGCCAGGCGCCTCGTTGGCCCAGGACAGGGCCTCATAGAGGGCCGAGCGGCGGCCGTTGGGATCCAGCAGGTAGGCCTGGGCGATGCTGCGCACTGCCGGCCGGGGGTCCGATGCGGCGGCCACCTTGACCTCCACCCGCCGGCGCATGCCATCGGGGATGCCCAGGTTCAAGGTCTCATCCCAGGCCTCTACCGCCAGGGGGCCGTCGCCACCCGTCCACAGGATGTCGCCCTTGAGCTCCAAGACCCGGGCGCGGCTGGCGGGCTTGAGGTGCCGCGGGCCCTCGCGGCTGAGGAGATCATCGAGAATGGCCACTGCTTCTTCATTCTTGTCCAACTTGACCAGAAGCTCGGCCTCTTCCAGCCCCTCGTCGCCGTCGGTGTTCCCCGCGAAACGCCGCACCTTGCGCCACAGGTCGAGGGCCGCGCCGTAATCGCGCCGCCCCTGGGCGTTCTGGGCCTGGCGCTTGAGCTCGGCCACCGTGCGGGCGCAGGTCTTGTTGAAGATGCTGCCCCGACGGTAGAGGTAGCGGGCCTGTTCGAGATCCGCCTCGCTGACCTCGATCTCATCAAGGTAGGTCTCCCATTCGCCGATCAGGTCCACCGCGCTGCGCCCATAGGCGGCGGTGAAGTCCCCGTCCCGATAGGCCTGCTGAAAGGCGGCGATGCCCTGGCTGTCCACCAGCCAGCGCACAAAGGAGCCCATCAGCGTATAGGCCTTGCCCGATGGCTGCGTCCAGAAGCCCGTGGGGCTGAAGATGCCGCGCAGGTCGGGCGCCATCTCCAGGCGGCGCATGGCGGCGGCGGCCCGGTGGGGGGACAGCTCGCCTTCGGGCCAGTCCGCGGCCAGGGCGATGCCCTCCACCAGCCCGATGTCCACCAGCAGGCCACCCCGGGTGGCCAGCTGCAGGGGCCCGCCGCCAAAGGGCGCCGTAAAGAGGTGGGCCAGCTCGTGGGCCAGGGCGTTGTCGCCATAATCCGACCAGCGGATGTGCATCTCGTGGGTCCAGGGCCGGGCCACCAGGGTGCCCCGCGAGCCCATCAGCCGCTGCTGCGCCCCGCGATCCGGGTAGACAAAGCTGCGCAATCGCCGACCGCGCCAAGCGACCGGGTCGGTCTGCAGAAAGGCTTGCATCTCGGCGTAGCGGAACTCATGGTCCTCGATCAGGCGGTCCAGGCGATCGCCCTGGATGGCGGCCGGGTCATAGTGAATGATGAAGTGTTCGGTCTTGACCGTGGCGCCCAGCGCGTCGATCACATCGGCCCGGTCGAGGTTGATGCCGTGTCGGGTCTGGGTGCCCACCAGCCAGCCGGTGCCCAGCAGCAGCAGCACCAGGGCCGAGGCCGCCCCCCGCCGGGGCCGCCCGCTCCGGTGGCGCCAGGCCAGCTCGGTGGCGGCCACAACACAAGCCACCGCCCCCAAGCCCATCAGCCGATACCACCACAGGTGGGCGGGCACGCTGAGCGCCTCATCGTAGATGGACCCGGCGAACCAACCGAAGAGCAGGTTGTGACCGGTGATCGGGGGCTCTGTGGCCAGGCGCAGGGCAAAATGCAACAGATCGAAGCCAAAGACCCCCAGGCCCAGCAACAACCGAATGGCCGGGGATCGGGCCAGCGCCGCCGCGCCCCAGGCCACCCCCTGGCCCATCAGGGCCGACATCACCGGAATGAGCAGCCAGAATTCGGCCCCCATCCCGGCATCGCAGTTCTTCACCCGCAAGGCGTTCAGGCTGAGCAGCAGCAGCGGCGGCAGGCTGAGGGCGACCGAGCGGGGCAGCAGCCAGAAGAAGTCCGCCGCGGGCGATCCTCCCCGACCCGCGGCCACGGGATCGGGCACATCGCCCACCTTCAGGGCGTGCAGGCTGAGGGCGAAGGCCGACAGGCCCACCAGCACCCCCATGGCCGCCGCCGACTCGTAGCCGACCAGGTTGAAGAGGGGCACAACGCAGAGCAGGGCCCCCCCGAGGGTCACCAGCACGAAGAGGGCGAGGGGCAGCGGCCGCATGACCCACCGCATAGCCCGAAGGCCCCAAGCTGGGGCGCCCCTGTCCCTCCAGGCGCTCCACCGGTAGAATGGGGACCGAACGCGGCGCCACCTGGGCCCGCAGGGGGACACCGCGACCGCCCGCAGCACCACACCCGATCCCACCCTCACCCGCCCCGAGGTCAGCAACCGCATCGCCGTCGGTCTGGTGGCCTATTTCGAGGGCCTGATGGGCGCAGAGTGGATCGAGGCCCGCATCGAAGAGGCGGGACTCACCCGGGGCTTCCTGAAGGATCCCAGCGGCTGGACCTCGGTGGACTTCGCCGATGCGCTGGCCCGCTGCATCGCCCGGGACCTGGCGCCCGACGGGGCGCCCTGGGGCATCGACAGCCCCGTGTGGCTGCACTATCGAAATGCCGGCCGGGCCGCCCTGAGCCCCACGCACCTGGGCCCCGTCTTCCAGCTGGCCCGGGCCTTCGCCAGCCCCATCGCCTTGATGCGCCAATTCCCCAGCCAGATCATGCGCGTGCAGCGCGAGCTGGAGGTCAAGGTCCGCGACGCCGGATCGTCGGTGATCACGCTGGAAGTGCGTCCCCGCCGCAATCCTCGCGCCTGGCCGGTGGCGGCCTGTTGGAATATGCGCGGCTCCTTGGAGGCCACGCCCACCATCTGGGGCCTGCCCCTGGCCAAGGTCGAGCTGCTGCGCTGCATGCACGACCCCAACCACCCCCACGACAGCTGCGTCTACCGCGTGCGATCGGCCCGGCGGCCGGGCATCGACGCCATCGTGACCACCGGCGCGAGCGTCTTGGGTACCGGCAGCCTGCTGGGGGGCCCTTGTCTTGGGCGCGAGCCCGCCGGTGCTGGGCCTGGCCGCCTTTGCCGGAGGCGCCGCGGGGCTGGCCGCCGCCCTGGCCTGGCGCCTGGGACGCAGTCAGCAGGATGTGCAGGTCGAAGCCCACCAGATCGAAGAGGCCCTGCAAGCCACCGAACAGCGCGCCCTGGAGCTGTGGGAGGAGGGCCAGAAGCTGCGCCGGGCCCTGCTCGCCAGCCGCAAGCTCTCGGACTACCTGCCCGAAGACCTGGTGGAGCGCATCATCAAGGACCCTGAGCCCGACCTCGTCCTGGGCGGGCAGAATACCGAGGCGGCGGTCCTCTTCGCCGATCTGGTGGGCTTCACCCGCCGCTGTGAGCGCATGCGCCCCGAGGCCGTGGTGGAAGAGCTGAACCTCTACTTCAGCCACATCGACCGCGCATTCGTGCGCCATGGCGGCGTCATCGACAAGCGCATGGGCGATGGCGTGATGGCGGTCTTCGTGCCCCGCCCGGGCGTGGATGGCCAGGAGATTCGCCGCCGCGCCGTGCGCTGCGCCTTGGATATGCTCCGCGAGCTGGACCAATGCAACAGGGTGCTGGAGGCCCGCGGCGTGGCCCCCCTGCACGCCCGGGTGGGCGTGGCTGCGGGCAACCTGGTGCAAGGCACGATGGGGTCCAACGCGCGGCTGGAATACACGGTGATTGGCGACACCGTGAACCAGGCCGCCCGCCTGGAGGGCGAGGCCACCCCCGGCCATGTGCTGGTCACCGCCGACGCCTTCCGGGCCTTCGATGCCCCCCCCCCAGGCTGCCTGGTGATGGGCCGCAGCATCATCGTGGTGAAGGGCAAGAGCGAGGCCATCGACGTGGTGGAGCTGGCTCCCATCGACCTGCCTGAAGGCTGAGGGCGCACCCCGGCCCGCAGGGTGCACACGCAGCAAGCCCCGAAAGGCCGAAGCCTTCCGGGGCCCGAGATTGGGGTGAGAAGGCCCACCCCATCGGATCCTCAGCCGAGTTCAGTCCTCGGTGATCTCGCCGGCGCCCACCGCGGTGACGGTGTAGGGCAGGGTCTCGTAGCGAATCCAGTCATCTTGCAGCAGGTTGACCGTGTAGGTGGTGTCTCCGCCCACGACCACCCGGTAGTCCACGATGCTGCCCTCGCAAGAGCCAAAGCCGTAGACCACCAGCTGGTAGGTGCCGGCGTCGAGGTCGATGGAGGCCGAGGGGCAGCTATAGGCCAGCGGGGTCTCGGTGCAGTCGAAGTTGTCGTCGCCGCCGGTGATGGTGCAGCCCGTGTCGTCGTTGAGGTAGAAGGCGAGGTCGCCCGCCGTCTCGGCCACGGTGGTATCGGCCGTCAGGTTGACCGTGCCGCCGCTGGTGGTGATCTCCCAGACGTCCACGACGTCGGTGGGGTCCACGCCGGTGGACTCGCAGGGCAGGGTGCTGGAGGCGGCGGCCCCGGTATAGGCCGCGTCGGCGTAGTTGTAGACATAGGCGCCGCAGTCGTAGGAGACATAGGTCTCGTCCACGGTCTCGGTCTGGCTGCCGGCATAGCCGAAGTCCCACGCCAGGGTCGTGCCATCAAAGGTGGCCGAGCCGGCCTCGCTCTCGTCCGAACCCAGGAAGGCCAGATAGTAGGGGCCGGGGTAGCCCTGGTCGGGCAGCGCATAGGCGCTGAAGAGCAGGTTGGTGTAGTAGTAGTCGTAGTAGTAGCCGGGCATGACGAAGTCTTCGCCAAAGCCCATCAGGAAGGTGATGCTGGGGTCGGTGGCATAGGACCAGGTGTAGGCGACGAGGCTGTCCCAGGCGCAGTCCTCGGTGCTGGCGTCGTCGGCCAGGGTCGAGTCCATCTCGAAGAGGAAGTCGCAGCCCTCGCAGTCGCCGGTGTAGGTCGAGCCGGACAGGTCGAAGCTGCCGTCGCAGACGGTGGCGCCGTCCAGGGTGCTGGCCACGTCCACCGAGCCGGCGAAGCTATAGGTGGGGTCGGTGCCACCGGTGGCGTCGGTTTCGTCCGTGCCGTCGGTTTCGTCCGTGCCGTCGGTTTCGTCCGTGCCGTCAGTGCCGTCGGTGCCGTCGGCGCCATCGGTGCTGGCGGTGTCGGAGCTGCCCTTGTCGTCGCAGGCAACCGACAAGGAGATGAGGGCGAAGAGGCCGAGAGCCGGCAAGGCGGTGCGCGTCATGGGGATCCTCCAGAAAGACGGGCGGGAGGATAGCACGCTGAAACCCGAGGTGACAGGTGCGCGGCCCGCTTCCTCTCGTTGGCGGCGCACGGGGCCCGACTCGCGCCCCCGCGCAGGCCCCCACCGGATTAGCACGGCCCGATGAGCCTGCTCGACACCATGCGCGACACAGCCCTCGTGGCCTTCTGGAACCAGGGGGTCAAGCTGGCCCGCGCCGGCAACGTCCACATCGACGAAGAGAGCGATGAAGAAATCGTTCTCAAGGTGCGGGTGGCCCGCGTGGCCGTGCCCTTCACCGTGCACCTCTGGCCCGTGGACAGCGACTGGAGCTGCGACTGTGAGGCCAATCAGGAGGTCTGCGCCCACGCCGCCGCTGGCGTCATCGCCTGGGTGGCCCGCCAGGCCGAGCCCGCCCCCACGCCCGAGCGGGCGCCCCCCCGCCGCATGGAGCCCGGCCGGGCCCCCTGCAAGGTGGGCTACCGCCTGACCACCAGCCCCGACGGCTTTCGGGTGGAGCGCGTGCTGGTCCGCCTCAACCAGGACGAGCCCTTCGTCGGCACCCTGCTGGGGCAGGCGCGCTCAGGCGCCGGCGCCATCCTCTCCACCGACGCCGACATCGAGCTGGAAGAGGCCATGGGCCGGCGTTTCGGCATCACCGTCGAACGCGAGCGCGTGCCCCGCGTCCTGGCCGCCCTGGAGCTTTGCCCCGACCGCACACTGGACGGCAAGCCCATCGCCGTGTCGGGCGAGCCGGTCCTGCCCATCGCCCGCATCGAAGACGACCCCAACCCGGCCAACAAGGACGGCTTCCGGGTGCGCATCGTGCGGGACCCGGGCATCGAGACCGTCTTTCGCAACAGCGCGGTGCTCTGCGAGGGCGTGTTGCGGCCCGTGGGCACTGGCGGATTGTCTCCCAACCAGCGCAAGGTCTTCTACCAGCGCGACGGCGTGAGCTTCCAACCCGACGAGGTGGAGAAGCTGGTGGCCGAGGTGCTGCCGGCGCTCAAGGCCCGGCTGCCCGTCGAGCTGCGCACCACCCGCCTGCCCGATGGCCGCGAGGAGCCCCCGCGCCTGGTCCTGGAGACCCGCGAACAGGGCGACGCCCTGATCGTGCGCCCCATCATCGTCTATGGCGACCCCATCACCGCCCGGGTGGACCGGGGCGAGCTGAAGGTCACCGGGGGCCGGGTGCCGGTGCGCGACCGCCGGGCCGAGGACCGCCTGCGCCAGGCCGCCCACGAAAAGATCGGCCTGCCCCTCGATCTCGACCGCACCTTCCATGGCGCCGGCGCCGTGCGCTTCGTCGATCGCATCGGCGACTTCGGCGGCGACGTCATCGGCGAGGCCTGGAAGCGCTTCCGCCGGGCCCGCGACATCCAGCCTTCGGTGCAGATCGACGGCGACCGCCTGAATGTGGACTTTGGGGGCGCCGACCCCACCCGCGTGGTCGAGGCCTGGCTCGAAGGTGCCGAGCTGGTGCGTGTTTCCGATGGCTGGGCCCCCCTGCCCACCGGCTGGCTGGAGGAGCATGGCCACCTGGTGGCGGACCTGCTCGCCGCCCGCGACGCCGGCGGCGGGTGGCCGCCACGCCCTCTTCGACCTCGCCCGCCTCGCCCAGGAGCTCGACCAGCCGCCGCCCCCGGGCCTGGACGGCCTGAAGGCGCTGGTAGAGGGCTTTGACGGCATCCCGCCCGCGCCGCTGCCCGCCGATCTCACCGCCGACCTGCGCGACTACCAGCGCGCGGGCGTGTCCTGGCTCTCCTTCCTCAAGGAGGCCCAGATGGGCGGGGTCCTGGCCGACGACATGGGCCTGGGCAAGACCCTGCAGACCCTCTGCGTGCTGGAAGGCCGCTGCATCGTGGCCTGCCCCACCAGCGTCATGCACAACTGGGAGGACGAGGCCCGCAAATTCCGCCCCGGCCTCAAGGTCGCCGTCTACCACGGCCCCGGGCGCGTCCTGGACCCCGAAGCCAACGTCACCCTGACCACCTACGGCATCCTGCGCCTGGACATCGACGCCCTCGAAAAGATCCAGTGGGACGCCGTCGTGCTGGACGAGGCCCAGGCCATCAAGAACCCCGGCAGCCAGGTGGCCCAGGCCGCCTTCCGCATGAAGGCCAACTTCCGCGTGACCCTGACCGGTACACCGGTGGAGAATCGCCTCGAAGAGCTGTGGGCCCAGCTGCACTTCACCAACCCCGGCCTGCTGGGCGGGCGGCGGGACTTCCGCAACCGCTACGAGCGCCCCATCTCCCTGGGTGAGCCCGGGGTGGCCGCCCACCTGCGCCAGCGCATCGCCCCCTTCCTGCTGCGCCGCCTCAAGAAGGAGGTCGCCCGCGAGCTGCCGCCGCGCACCGACATGGTGCTCTACTGCACCCTCAGCCGCGAGGAGCGGGCCGTCTACGACGCGATTCGCGCCGCCACCCGCGAGCGCATCGTGTCGGAGCTGGCCCGCGGCCAAGGCGTGCTGGCCGCGCTGGAGGCCCTGCTGCGCCTGCGGCAGGCCTCCTGCCACTCGGGCCTGGTGCCCGGCCAGGGCGCCGAGAGCAGCTCCAAGGTGGAGCTGCTGGTGGAGACCCTGGAGGAGGTGGTGTCGGAGGGCCACAAGTCGCTGGTCTTCTCGCAGTGGACCAGCCTGCTCGACCGCATCGAACCCCACCTGCGGGCGGCGGGCATCCCCTTTGTGCGCCTGGACGGGTCCACCCGGGATCGCGGCGCCGTGGTCGAACAGTTCCAGGACGACAACGGGCCCCCCGTCTTCTTGATCTCGCTGAAGGCCGGCGGCACCGGTCTGAACCTGACCGCCGCCGATCACGTCTTCCTGGTGGACCCCTGGTGGAATCCGGCGGTGGAGGATCAGGCCTCGGACCGGGCCCACCGCATCGGCCAGGACAAGCCGGTGATGGTCTACCGCCTGGTGGCCGAAGAGACGGTTGAGGAGCGCATTCTCAAGCTGCAGGAGCGCAAGCGCGCCCTGGCCGAAGCCGCCCTGGGCGAGGCCGACCGCGCCTCCAGCATCACCCGGGACGAGCTGCTCGCCTTGCTGGAGTAGGCGGCCCATTGACAGGGCCCCAGGCTCCGGCCACGGTTAGGGACCGTCCAGGACGCGGCCCGCCGCCGCTCCGAGGAGTCGCCGTGAAGCGCCTGATGCTTGCCTTGCCCCTCCTGCTGGCCTCTACCACGGCGTCGGCGCGGCGCTTCGGCATGGAGCCCCAGAACCGGGTCCACCTCGGCCTCTCCATGGCCAATACCAGCCTCACCCTGGGCGCGACCGGCGGCCTGGACACAAGGCTCAGCCGCGTGCTCTATGTGGACACCGGCGGCTTCTTCAGCGTCACCGACGACACGGGGCGCCCCGAACCCGCCGCCGGCACGGCCACCAAGGATCTCTTCGAGCTGCGCCACGCCCTCTATGTGGCGCCCGGCCTGCGCATTCCCCACCGCTACGGCGAGGGGCTGAACTGGGATCTCACCGGCCGCGTGGGCTTTGGGGCCGTGTGGTCCGCCGACTCCAGCTCGAACTACCTGGTGCGCGCCGATCCCGCCTTGCTGGGCGGGGCCGACCTGCTGCTGCGCTACGATCGGGTGGGCCTGCGGGTGGGGGGCAAGGCCTTCGCCTACCGCACCTTCACCCTCTCGCCGCCGCGCGAAGCGGGCATCGTCAAGCCCCAGTTCTTCGCCGAAGGGGTCGTGCAATGGTGAGGGCCCTCTCTGCTGGCCTGGTGGGCGGGGCCCTGCTCCTGGCGGGGCCGGCCCACGCGGGCGCCCTGTCAATGGGCCTCACCGGATCGGTGGTGGGGGCCGGATCCGTGGGCCTCCGCCCGGGCCTCACCCTGGGCTACCTGCCCACCCCCTCTGCCGCCTTGGAGCTGCACGGCGACAGCGACCTGGACGGCAGCTGGGATGTCGGCCTGGTGCTGGCGGGCCGCTGGTACCCCAGCCCCCGGCTGGAGCCCGGCCAGGGCATCTTCCTGCTGGGTCGGGGCGGCGCCGGCATCGCGGGCGTGGGCAGCGATCTCGGCCCCTGGACCACCCTGGGCGCGGGCTTCGGCGCGCGCCCGGCGCCCTGGATCAGCGTCGAGGCCTTCGCCGGGCCCGAGTGGGCCATGGCCGATGGCGGGCGCTGGAGAACCGGCCTCAACCTCAGCTTCCTCCTCGACAGCGACACCGGCGGCGGCAGCACCCGCCACCGAGTGAAGCGGAAGCCCCAATGAAGGCCCGCATGCTGGGCATGCTCCTGCTGGCGGGCTGTGGGGCGGCCGACCCCAAGGTCGGTGAAGAGGGCGCCGACAGCGGGCGACCCGATAGCGGGCAGCCCGACAGCGGCGGCGCCGACGCTTCGGATGGTACCGACGCTTCGGACGGCGCCGACGCTTCGGATGGGGCCGACGGGGGCAGCGGCGGCACCCCGGTCATCTTCGAGATCGACGGCGGAGACGACGCCTTCGCCTTGCTGCAGGCCACCGCGGGCTCGACGGGCTGGGAATTCGGCGCGGCCCTGGTGCAGGCCGAGGCCCCCGCCTCGGGCAACCTCGCCCTCGACCTGCCCGACCCCCCGGACAGCCTGCTGCAAGAGGACGACAATGGGGTCTGGGTCGGCATCTTCGCGCCGATCCGCTTTGACGACAGCGACGGCGATGGCGACCAGGGCCGGGGTGAGCCCCTCTCTGCATTTGGCCTGTCCTGGATGGTCTGGCTGGGGGGCACCCTGCCTGGCGAATACACGGCGGCCGGGCTGCGCCCGGGCTGGAATGCCCTGGCCTTCGACTTCATCGACGGTGGCATCGACCGCATCGACCGCATCGACGCGGTGCCCTTGCCCTCCAACTTTGCGGTGCGCGGCGACCTCGACCTGGGCGGCACCGCCACGGTGATCGAAGACGCCGGCCTGCTGGTGATCCCGCAGCTGGCCCTCGAAGGCGCCCCTGTCAGCAGCCTGCTGCTGGACCAGCCCCTGGACAGCCCCTGGACGGTGGCCCTGCGCGGGCGCCCCCCGGCCGACCACATGGACAGCGACGGGGGTGTGAGCTTCGCCCTCGAGGTGGTGCTGGCCTACGCCGATCTCGACCGTTCCGGCAGCGCAACCGAAGGCGACGCCGCCCTCTACACCGCCTGCTCCCCGTCGGGTGAGACCGTCTATGCGGCCTGGTTCGACGCCCCCGAACAGGCGCAGCTCGCGCTCTATATGGCCGTGACGGGCTATCCCGCCGGCTGGGCGGCCCTTGCGGCCTCCAGCACGGGCAACCGGGTGCTCTCCACCACCGAAGCCCAGGACCTGCGGCTGGACAGCAGCTGCCCCGGCCTCTGATTCAGGCCTCGTCGGCCGCGTCGGGCATGCCCTCCACCCGCACCGGATCGGACTGCTCGGGCAGGTGGGCCTTGCCCTTCAGGTCGATGTAGTGACCCGACCGCGCCGCCTTGGTCTCCAGGTAGAAGCGGTTGTGGGGGTTGGTGGGCAGCAGGTGGGGCACCCGATTGGACACCTGCACCCCATAGGCCTCCAGCTGGTTGATCTTGTTGGGGTTGTTGGTCATCAGGGCGATGCTGCCCAACCGAAGGCTGTGGATCATATGGGCGGCGATGGCATAATCGCGCTCGTCGTCGCGGAAGCCCAGGGCGCGGTTGGCGTCCACGGTGTCCAGGCCCTGGTCCTGCAACGAATAGGCGCGGATCTTGTTCATGATGCCGATGCCGCGCCCCTCCTGGCGCAGGTAGAGCAGCAGGCCCCGCTCGGCCTCGCCGATGCGTTGCAAGGCGGACTCCAGCTGGTCCCGACAGTCGCAGCGCAAAGAGCCCAGGGCGTCGCCGGTGAGGCATTCGGAGTGCAGGCGGGTGAGCACGTCGGTCTGGCCGACGATGTCGCCCTTGACCACCGCGACGTGGTCCGAGGCGTCGCGGTTATTCCAGAAGGCGACGATGCGGAAGTCGCCGAAGCGGGTGGGCAGGTCGGCCACGCTGACGATGCGCACGCAGACCTCGGACGGGCCGATGCCTTTGCAGCTGTGATCGCGGTCGAGTTCGACAAGGTCAGAGAGGGCGGTCATGGGGCCTCCAGGGCGCGGGGCCCTTCCAGCAGGCGGGCGGCGAGGTGGCGACCGGAGCGCCAGGCGCCCTCCAGTCCGCCGTGGGGATCGAAGGCCTCGCCGGCAAAGGCGAGGCGGCCACCCTGGGGCAGCGTCAAGGTCAGCACGTCACGCAGCCCCGGACCCCCGACCAGCCGCGCATGGCGCCAGCGGTGGGTCGAGGTCCAGGCGGGGCGCAAGGCCCAGGGCCCCAGCAGGGCGCCGGCGGCCTGAAGCAGGGCCGGGGCCCAGACCTCGGGCGGCTCCTCCAGGTGGGCGGCCGCCCAGGAGGGCCGGGCCTGGTAGACCATCACCCGGCTGGGGGCGACCGCGCGCTTGGCCGAGTCGGCGACCACCAGCTGCAGGGGGCTGTCGGCGTCGGGCAGCAGCAGGTCAAAGCCCGGGTCGGCGCAATCGGGGGCATAGCCGGCGATCAGGCTGAGGGCCGGCTCGCTGCGGAACCAGCCCAGCATGGCGCGGGCGGTGGCGGCCGGCCCGGCCCCGGGAAGGGTGCAGAGCAGCGCGAGGGCCTGCTCCACCGGCAGGGCCAAGACCAGGGTGCGGGCCCGAAAGCACTGGCCAGACTCATCGAAAATGACGACAGCGCCTTCATCTTCAGCGATGGTTGTGATCTTTGTCGAGAGGCGCAGATCCAGGCCCTGGGCCAGGTGCTTGGGCAAGGCGGTCATGCCGGCCGAAAAGGCGCAGCGAAAGCCCCCCACCGCGAAGCTGTCGGGGTGGCAGGGCGCGCCCCGACCCTGGACCCGGGCGGGCCAGCCCTCCAGGCAGCCCCCGGGCACGGCGCGGGCCAGGGCCAGCAGGGCCGGATCCAAGCCATGCAGAAAGGGCGCGCCATGGTCGACGGGCTGGCCCTCCACCCGGCGGGTAGCGCAGCGGCCGCCCACCCCGCGCCCCTTGTCCACCACCTGCACACGCCAGCCCGCGTCCTGCAGGTCCCGCGCTGCACTCAGCCCGGCCAGGCCGGCGCCAACGATCAGCGCGTCCAGGACCGGGTCTTCGGCGGCGGGGGACGGGGCGGGGGGCAAGAGGACCTCGGAGCGAAGGGCCGCCTATCCCAATTGGCGCCGGCGCACCGGGCCCGCAGACCCTCCCGACCCAGGCTAATGGGCGGCCATGCGCACCTTGATCGCCCCCCTCCTGCTCTCTGCCTGTGCCCACCGGGGCGCCAGCCCGGCCCCCGCACCCATCCCGCCCTTTACGGCGGCCCAGATCCAGGCGGCCATGCCCGAAGGCACCCACCTGCGCTTTCGCCTGGTGGAGCCCGGCGAGCCCACGGTCACCACCGACTGGCTGGTGGTGGCCAACGAGCCCCAGTCGGTGACCATCCAATACACGATGCGCAACGCCGAGGGCCTGGTGCTGGGAGATCCGCAGCGCCGCACGCAGACCTGGGCAGAGCTGGAGTCCCACGCCCACTTTCCGCTGGAGGCCACCACCTGGTCCGAGGGCCCGGTCACGGTGCCCGCGGGCACCTTCTCCCACGCCCGCACCTATGTGGTGGGTCGGGTGGAAGACGGCCAGCCGGTGGAGGACCACTTCAGCTTCTCCCTGGACCATCCCGGCGCCCCCATCCGCATGCTCACCACGCGCTTCGACGCCGAGCTGCTGCGCATGGAGCTGGTGCAGCGCGACGGGCCCTGATCGGCCGCCGGTTGCCCCCAGCCCGATCCTCGACCACAATGCCTCCACCTTGGAGGCCCCATGGCTCGGCTCCCCTTGCTGCCCCTGCTCCTGCTGCCCCTCAGCCTGCTCGCCGCCTGCACAGGGGGGGGTATCGGCGCCGGAAAAGGCGCGTCCGACGACCCCGATGACGCGGACGGGGACGGCTTTCTTGCCGACGAAGACTGCGACGACGACGACGCCTCGGTCTACCCGGGCGCGACCGAGGTCTGCAATGGCAAGGACGACGACTGCGACGGCGGCATCGACCTCTTCGACAGCGACCTGAGCGACGGCATCGAGGCCTTCATGGACCGCGACGGCGATGGCTTTGGCGACGCCAGCGCCCCCACCGTCACCTGCACGCTGGGCGAGGGCGCGGTGGAGGACGCCAGCGACTGCGACGACAACGACCCCCTGGTCTATCCCGGGGCGGTCGAGCGCTGCAGCAGCGGCGCCGACGACGACTGCGACGGCGACACCAACGACCCCGACGCCGAGGGCTGCATCGACGTCTATGTGGACGCCGACGGGGACGGCTTCGGCGGCACCGAGCACATCTGCCTGTGCAGCCCGGACGAGGCCTACCCGCGCTACTTCGACGACGACTGCGACGACGCCGAGCCCACCACCAACCCCGAAGCCCCCGAGCGTTGCAACGACTTTGTGGACAACGACTGCGACGGCGGAGCCAACGACTGCGAGCTGGCCGGCAACATCGAGATGGGATCCGCGGATGGCACCGTCGTGGGCCTGGGCGCGGGCGATGCCACCGGCACCGACCTGACCCGCACCGGCGACCTGAATGGGGACGGGCTGGACGACTTCGCCGTGCTGGCGCCCGGATACCAGGGCAGCCAGGGGGCCGTCGCGGCCTTCGCCATGGACTTCAGCGGCGAGCTGGAGCTGGACCTGGGCCTGGGCCTGCTGCTGGGCACCGCCACCGATGGCGGGCTCTCCCGGATCGAAGGCGGCCAGGACCTGGATGGCGACGGGCTGATGGACATCCTGGTCGCCAGCCGCAGCACCGCCGGCGGCGCCTACCTTCCCGGCCTGTCGGACTATGTCATCGCGGTGGAGGACCAGGCCAGCATCTACCTCGCGGGCCCCCCCCTGGTGCAGGCCGCCCTGGGCGAGTCCGCCACCGACGAAGAGCTGGGCGGGGCGCGCATGCACGCCACCATCAGCGGCACCGCGGAATACCTCGCCAAGAGCGACGCCCACGCCTTGTCCCTGGCCCGCGAGGTGGTGGGGGCTCTGGGCTGGACCGACCCGGCGACCGGGCCCGGCGGGCCGCCCCCCCGCTACGATCCCGACGGGCTCTGCGGCGCCATCCCCGCCGATCCCCGCCAGCCCTATGACGCCCGCGAGATCATCGCGCGCATCGTGGACGACTCCGACTTCCTGGAGTTCAAGGCCGGCTATGGCAGCCAGACCCTCTGCGGCCACGCCCGCATCGACGGGCACCGGGTGGGGCTGCTCGCCAACAACGGGCCCATCTTCCCCGAGGGCTCGGTCAAGGCCGCGCAGTTCATCCAGCTGGCCGATCAAGCTGGTATACCGTTGGTATTCCTGATGAATACCACTGGCTACATGGTGGGCACGGCAGCCGAACAAGCCGGCGCCATCAAGCATGGCAGCAAGATGATCCAGGCGGTGGCCAACGCCACGGTGCCCCGCATCACCCTGGTGGTGGGCGGGTCCTATGGGGCCGGCAACTACGGCATGGCCGGCCGAGGCTTCGACCCCGACTTCATCTTCTCCTGGCCCAACGCCAAGGTGGGCGTGATGGGCGGCGAGCAGGCGGCCACCGTCATGAAGCTCATCACCCGGGCGAAATTCCAGCGAAAGGGCTGGCCCCTGGATGAGGAGGTGCTGGACGGCATGGCCGCCGAGGTGCGCAAGGGGCTGGACCGCGAGTCGGGCGCCCTCTTCGCCACCGCGCGGCTCTGGGACGACGGCATCATCGACCCCCGCGACAGCCGCGCCGTGCTCTCCACCTGCTTGACCCTCTGCGCGGCCGGCCGCGCCCGCACCCTTCATCCAAACCACTTTGGCGTGGCCCGCGGCTGACGCCTTCTTCCCCCCTTCCGACCTGGAGGCCCCATGCAGTTCACCGAAGAGCACGAGACCCTGCGGCAGACCGTCCGGAAATTCGTCGAGAGGGAGATCAACCCCCATGTGGACGCCTGGGAGGAGGAGGGCATCTTTCCGGCGCACGCCCTCTTCAAGAAGGCCGGCGACCTGGGCCTGCTCGGCATCTCCAAGCCCGAAGAATATGGGGGCCTGGGCCTGGACTACAGCTACTCGGTGGTGGCCTCTGAAGAGCTGGGCGCCAGCCGGGCGGGCGGCGTGCCCATGGCCCTGGGGGTGCAGTCCGATATGTGCACCCCGGCCCTGGCCCGCTTTGGAAGCGACGAATTGCGCAGGGAGTTCCTGGTGCCGGCCATCGCGGGCGACCAGGTGGGCTGCGTGGGGGTTTCGGAACACTCGGCGGGCTCGGATGTGGCCCGCATCAAGACCCGCGCCCGCAAGGACGGCGGCGACTACATCTTGAGCGGGTCCAAGATGTGGATCACCAATGGCATCCAGGCCGACTGGATGTGCTGCCTGGCCAATACAAGCGACGACCACCCCCACGCCAACAAGTCGCTGATCATGGTGCCCATGAACACCCCGGGCATCACCCGCCCCCGGCAGCTGGACAAGCTGGGCATGCGCTGCTCGGACACCGCCGAGATCTACTTTGACGAGGTGCGGGTGCCCCAGCGCTTCCGCATCGGCGACGAGGGCATGGGCTTCATGTACCAGATGCTGCAGTTCCAGGAGGAGCGCCTGTGGGGGGCGGCCAACATCATGAAGGGCCTGGACCAGTGCGTGGCCGATACCATCGAACAGACCCGCAACCGAAGCGCCTTCAAGCAGAGCATCCTGGACTTCCAGGTGGTGCACTTCCGCCTGGCCGAGCTGAGCACCGAGATCGAGGCCCTGCGCGCCCTCGTCTACCGGGCCACCGAGCAGTATGTGGCGGGCGAGAACGTCACCCGCCTGGCCAGCATGGCCAAACTCAAGGCCGGCCGCCTGGCCCGCGAGGTGACCGACTCCTGTCTGCAGTATTGGGGGGGCATGGGCTTCATGTGGGAGACGCCCATCGCGCGCATGTACCGCGACGCCCGCCTGCTGAGCATCGGCGGCGGCGCCGACGAGGTGATGCTGTCCATCATCTGCAAGATCGACGGCACCCTGCCCGAAAAGAAGCGGAGCCAGGGATGAAGGACGGCGACGGCGTCCTCGCCCTGCACCGAGAGGGCAACCTGCTGCGGGTGGAGCTGAACCGGCCCGAACGCCGCAACGCCATGAGCCTCTCCATGGTGGAGGCCCTGCTGCGCGTCTTCGCCGAGGTGGAGGCCGACCCGAGTCTGCGCATCCTGCTGATCAGCGGGCGCGGGGGTCATTTTTGCGCCGGCGGGGATGTGGCCGATATGGCCGGCGCCGCCGCAGAGGCCAGCGACGGAACCGACCCCATCGCGGCCTTGAACCGCCGCTTTGGCGATCTTCTGCAGGCGGTGGAGGGCAGCCGCGCCGCCGTCATCGCCCTCTGCGAAGGTGCGGTGATGGGGGGAGGCTTCGGTCTGGCCTGCGTGGCCGACCTGACCGTCGCCCTGGCCAGCGCCCGCTTCCGGCTGCCCGAGACCTCGCTGGGCATCACGCCCGCCCAGATCGCGCCCTTCGTGGTGCGCCGCCTGGGCCTCTCCCAGGCCCGGCGCCTGGGGGTCACCGGGCAGGTGGTGGATGGCCGCGAGGCCGTGAACATCGGCCTCGCGCATATCCTGGCGGAGGACCGCGCCGCAGCCGACGCCATGATCCGCCACAGCATCAACGATATCCGCCGCTGCGAGCCCGCGGCCCTGGCCGCCACCAAGCGCCTGATGAATCGGGCGGCGCAAGCCGACCTGGCCCCCACCTTGGATGCGGCCGCGGCCGAGTTCGCCGGCTTCGCCCGCAGCGAGGCCGCCGCCCAAGGCTTCGCCGCCTTCCTGGGTCGGCAGCCCCCCCCCTGGGCCCGAGAGGACGCCTGATGTTCTCCACCGTGCTGGTCGCCAACCGCGGCGAGATCGCCTGCCGCATCCTGCGCACCGCCCGGTCGCTGGGCTACCGCACCGTCGCGGTCTTCAGCGACGCCGACGCCAATGCCCCCCATGTGGGGCTGGCCGACGAGGCCCTGCGCATCGGCCCCGCCGCCGTGGGCCAGTCCTACCTCGACCCGGCCCGCATCCTGGACGCTGCCCGGCGCAGCGCGGCCGACGCCATCCACCCCGGCTACGGCTTCCTCTCCAGAACGCCGCCTTCGCCCGCGCCTGCGCCGACGCTGGGCTGGTCTTCATCGGCCCTCCCCCCGATGCCATCGAGGCCATGGGGGACAAGGCCCGGGCCAAGGCCCGCATGCGGGCCGCCGGGGTGCCCTGCGTGCCCGGCTTTGACGGCGAGGCGCCCGACGACGCCACCTTGATGGCCGCAGCGGCCCAGGTGGGCTTCCCCTTGCTGGTCAAGGCCGCAGCCGGCGGCGGCGGTCCGGGCATGCGCCGGGTGGGCGATCCCGCCGCCCTGCCGGCCGCCTTGCAGAGCGCCCGCCGCGAGGCCGAGCAGGCCTTTGGCTGCGGCGATCTCCTATTGGAACGCCTGGTCGAGAACGCGCGCCACATCGAGATCCAGGTGATGGCCGATGCCCATGGCGCGGTGCTGCACCTCGGCGAGCGGGACTGCTCCACCCAGCGCCGCCACCAGAAGGTCCTCGAAGAGGCCCCCAGCCCCTTCGTGGGCCCCAAGCTGCGGGCGCGCATGGGGGCGGCCGCGACGGCTGCCGCCCGCGCGGTTGGCTACCAGGGTGCCGGCACCGTCGAGTTTCTCGTGGATGCGGCGGGCGACTTCTACTTCCTGGAGATGAACACCCGCCTGCAGGTGGAGCACCCCGTCACCGAGGCCATCACCGGGCTGGACCTGGTGGCCTTGCAGCTGTCGGTGGCGGCCGGTCAGCCCCTGCCCTTCCGCCAGGAGGGGCTGCGGCTGGAGGGCCACGCCATCGAGGTGCGGCTGACCGCCGAGGCGCCCGCCCAGGGCTACGCGCCGCGCACCGGCCCGGTGCACCTCTTCCGGCCCCCCACCGGCGAGGGTCAGCGCTGCGACCACGGCCTGCGGGACGGCCTGGAGGTGAGCGCTGACTACGACTCCATGCTCGCCAAGATCATCGCCTGGGGTCCCGACCGCGAGACCGCGCGCCGCCGGCTGCAGCGGGCCCTGGAGGACACGGTGCTGGTGGGCGTCGAGACGAATCGGCGCTTTCTGGGCCGCCTGCTGGCCCACCCCGACCTGGTGGCCGGCGCCATCACCACCGGCTGGCTGGAGGCCCACCCCGAAGTGGCCGAAGCGCCCGCCCCCGCGCCCGAAGACCGCTGGGCGGCTGTCGCGGCCTGGCTGCTGCACCGCCTGCCCGCCGGAGGGCTGGTGAGCGCGCCGCGCGGGCTGCAGCCCTTGCTGCTGCAGATCGACGAAGATGAAGTCAAGGTGGGCATTCAGCGCGAGGGTTCAGGCTGGCGGCTGCAGCTTGGTGACGGGGACCGCAGCCTGTTGGGCGCGGCGCCGGGCGGCTGGTCGCGCATCGCCTTGGATGGGCACGAGCGCTCCATTTTCAGCTGGCACCAGGGCCCCACCACCTGGGTGCAGCACCGGGGCGCGCTGCACCGGGTGCAGCCGGTGGACCCCGCCCCTGCTGCCGAGACGGTCCAGGCCGGGGACGGACGCCTGCGCGCCCCCTCGGCTGCCCGGGTGCTCAGCCTGCTGGCGGCGGTCGGCGACCACCTCTCTCCCGGAGACCCCGTGCTGGTGGTGGAGGCCATGAAGCTCGAGACCACCCTGCGGGCCGACCGCAGCGGCACCTTGACCGAGCTTCGGGTGAGCCCCGGCCAGGCCGTCGCCGCCGGCCAGATCCTCGCCCTGATCTCCGCCCCGACTTCCCCCTCCGAGGTGCTCCCATGAGCGACAAGGCCATCCTCACCTGCGCCCTGACCGGGGTGCTCACCGATCCCGCCCGGCACCCCGTTCCGGTGACCGTCGCCGAGATGGCGGCCTCGGCCAAGGAGGCCTGCGATGCCGGCGCGTCGGTGCTGCATGTGCACTTCCGGCGCCAGGAGCCCGGTCTGGGCCACCTGCCGTCCTGGGATCCCGATGTGGCCGAGGCCACCCTGGCCGCCATCCGCGCGGTCTGCCCCGATGTCATCATCAACATGAGCACCGGGGTCATCGGCGAGGACATCTCGGGTCCCGAAGCCTGTATTCGGCGGTGCAAGCCCGAGATCGCCGCCTGCAACGCGGGCACCCTCAACTACCTCAAGACCCGCAGCGGGGGCCGCTGGGCCTGGCCGCCCATGGTCTTTGACAACCCGGTGGACAAGGTGGCCCGCTTCCTCGACATCATGAAGGCGACGGGCACCCGGCCGGAATTCGAGTGCTTCGACACGGGCATCGCCTGCTCCGTCGCCCTCTTTGAAGAGGTGGGCCTGACCGATGGCCTGCCGCCCGACATCAACTTCGTGATGGGGGTGGCCTCGGGCATGCCGGCCGATGTGGACCTGCTGCCGCTGCTGGTGCGGTGGATTCGCGCCGACAGCCCCTGGCAGGTCACGGCCATCGGCCGCGAGGAGGTCTGGCGCCTGCACCGCAAGGCCGCGGAGCTGGGCGGCAACCTGCGAACCGGGGTGGAGGACACCTTCTACCTGCCCGATGGGGCCCGCTGCCGGGGCAATGGCGACCTGGTGGACGCGCTGGCCACCCTGGCCCGAGAGACCGGCCGGGAGATCGCCAGCCCCGCAGAGGCCCGTCGAATCCTGCACCTCTCTGGAGCCACCCCATGAGCCGACTCTTCAAAAACGATGTCTTGGAGGGGCAGGTCGCCCTCATCACCGGCGGCGGCACGGGCATCGGCGCGGCCATCGCCCGAGAGCTGGCCAGCCAGGGCGCCCGCATCGTCATCGCCTCGCGCAAGGCCGACCGCATCGCCAAGGCCGCCGCGGGCTTGAGCGCAGAGCTGGGCCAGGAGGTGCTGGGCCTGCCTTGCGACATCCGCGACCGCGACGCCGTGAGCGCGCTGGTCGAGGGCACTCTGGCGCAGCACGGGCGCCTGGACATCCTGGTGAACAACGGCGGCGGTCAGTTCTTGTCCCCAGCCGAGATGATCCGCCCCAAGGGCTGGGACGCCGTGGTGGAGACCAACCTGACGGGCACCTGGAACCTCACCCGCGCAGCCGCCGACGCCTGGATGCTGAAGCACGGCGGGCGGGTCATCAACATCACCATGCTGACCGACCGGGGCTTTCCGGGCATGGCCCACTCGGTGGCCGCCCGCGCCGGGGTCGAGGCCCTCTCCCGCACCCTGGCGGTGGAGTGGGCGGCCTATGGCCTGCGCGTGAATTGCGTGCAGCCCGGCCTCATCCTGTCCAGCGGCATGAACAACTACCCCGATGGGGGCGAGCTCGCGCGGCAGACCCAGTCCGAGATTCCGCTCAAGCGCCTGGGCAGCTGCGAAGAGGTCGCGTGGATGGTGGCCTTCCTCGCCGGACCGGCCGGCGCCTATATCACCGGCCAGGTGCTCACCCTGGATGGCGGGCGCACCCTGTGGGGCAATACATGGCCCATCCCCGATCCGCCCACGCTGCCCGAGGTGCTCATTCCTTCGGAGCCCTGGGAGCAGGACGGCGACTGAAGGCGGCATGCGCGTCCTCCTGCTGACTCCGCCCACCACCCAGCTCAATACGCCCTACCCGGCGACGGCCTACCTCGCGCGCTTCCTCGGCGGCCTGGGGCACCAGGTCCACCAGCGGGACCTGGGCATCGCGTTGATGCAACACGTCTTCAGTCGGTCGGGCATGGCCGCCGTCTTTGCGGCCGTAGAGCAGCGCGCCGAGGCCGAGGGCCTGCCCGAGCCCGCCTGGGCAGCCCTGGCACAGGCGGATCGCATCCAGGCCGTGATCGAGCCTGTGGTGCGCTTTCTCCAAGGGACGGACCCCACCCTGGCCAACCGCATCGTGCGGCCGGGCTACCTGCCTTCGGGGCCGCGCCTGGACCGTTCGGACACCGACGCCTTCGGGCGCATGGGGCTGCTGGACGCCGCCCGCTACCGGGCCACCCTCTTCATCGAGGATCTCGCCGACCTGGTCACCGCCACGGTGGACCTGGGCTTTGGACTGGCGCGCTACCAGCACCACCTGGCCACCGGCCCGGTCTCTTTCGACCCCATCGCCGCCCGGCTGGAGGAGTGCAACGCCATCGACGCCATGCTGGATGCCCTGGCCGACGCGCTGCTGCCCCTTCAGCCCGACCTGGTGGGCATCACCGTGCCCTTCCCCGGCACCCTGGTGGGGGCCCTGCGCCTGGGTCGGCGCCTGAAGGCCGCCGGCCTGCCCGTGGTGATGGGGGGCGGCTACATCAGCACCGAGCTGCGGGAGGTGGACGAGCCCCGACTGTGGTCCTGCACCGACGCCCTGGTCTACGACGACGGCGAGGGGCCCCTTCAGGCCATTCTGGAGCATCTTGCGGGGGGCCCCGACCGGCGCCACCGCACCCGCACCGCGGCGGGCCTGCTGGACGCGCCGGCGCCGCGCCCGCAGAGCCTGCCCGTCGCCGACTATGGCGACCTGCCGCTGGGCGCCTATCTGCAGGTGCTCGACACCCTCAACCCCGCCCACCGCCTGTGGTCGGACGGGCGCTGGAACAAGGCGACCCTGGCCCATGGCTGCTACTGGCGGCGCTGCGCCTTCTGCGACGTCAAGCTGGACTATGTGGCGCGCTTCGAGCCCTCCCGGGTCGGCGCCTTTGTCGACGCCATCGCCGATCTGGTGGCGCGCACCGGACAGACCGGCCTGCACCTGGTGGACGAGGCCGCACCGCCGCGGCTGATGCGCGACCTCGCCCTGGAGCTGCTGCGCCGCGAGCTGGACCTGACATGGTGGGGAAATATACGCTTTGAACGCGCTTTCACGCCGGACCTCTGCCGGCTGCTGGCCGCATCGGGCCTGGTGGGGGTCACCGGTGGCCTGGAGGTGGCGAGCGACCGCCTGCTGCGCCTGATGGACAAGGGCATCACCGTCGAGCAGGCCGCGCGCGCCTGCGCCGCCCTGGGAGAAGCCGGCGTGATGGTGCACGCCTACCTCATGTACGGCTTTCCAACCCAAAGCGCCCAGGAGACGGTCGACAGCGCCGAGGTGGTTCGTCAGCTCTTCGCGGCAGGCCTGCTGGACAGCGCCTTCTGGCACCGCTTCGTGCTCACGCGCCACAGCGGGGTCTACGCCGACCCGGCGCGCTTTGGCGTGGAATTCGACCGCCCCACGGGGGTCTTTGCCACCAATGACCTGCCCCACCGCGACCCGACCGGCGCCGACCCGGACGCCTTCGATGGGCCGCTGGTGCAGATGCTCGCGGCCTGGATGCAAGGGCTGGAGCAGACCCGGCCCGTGCACCGCTGGTTTGACAAGGGCGCGGTGCCCCGGGCCCAGGAGCCCGCCGATCGCATCGCCAAGGCCCTGCGGGCCAAGGCCCCAGAGCCCGCCCCCAACGCCCGCCTGATCTGGCTGGGCGGCGGCGCCCTGGACGGCGAGCGCGGGCTGGTGCTCTTTGATGAGACCGGCGACCCGGTGGAGCTGACCGGGCCGCCGGCGGTGCTTCGGTGGGTGGCCGATCTGGTCGCGGCCTGCCGCCCCACCGCCAAGGCCGCAGTCCTCCAGAATGAAGCGTTGGCGGGCTTTCCTGGTGATCTCAAGCGCTGGAATGCCCAGTGGGGCCGCCTGCGCCGCGCCGGCCTGGTGGCGGTGTGAGCCTGCGCCCGCTCCGTTAGAGACCCCCATCCCCCTCCACGGTCCGCCCATGTCCCTCCGCGATCAGCTTCTGAAGGCCGGCGTCGCCGACAAGAAGAAGGTGGACAAGGTCAACCGCGACCTCAAGAAGCAACGCAAGCAGGAGCAGGCCCAGCGCGAACGCCAATCCGTCCTGGAGGCGCGGGAGCAGCAGGCCCGCGACGCTGCGGAGGCCGAGCGCCGCGCCCGCATCGCCGAGGATCGGGCGCGCATCGCCCGCCTGCGCGAGCTGCAGGCCCGGCAGCGCCTGGTCCGGGACATCGTGTCCACCTATCGGCTGGTGGAGCGCAGCGGGCCGGTGTCCTTCTGGCACCGCGCCCCCAATGGCCGCACCTTGTTGCGCTTGCGCCTGCCCGAGAGCTGGGCCGATGATCTGCGCGTGGGCCGCCTCGCCATCGTCTGGACGGGCCCCTCCACCCAGGTCTTCGACATCAGCGTGGTACCGGCCCACGCCGCCACCCGCATCGCGGCCCACGAGCCCGCGCGCATCCTCTTCCAGAATCCCGGCCCACCCGAGGTCGACGACCCCGCCGAGGCCCTCTATGGCGCCTTTGGCGAGGCGGCTGCGGCCACCGTACCGCCACCCCGTCCCGGAGCCATCTACAACCCGCCGCGCTTTCGCGAGTTCTGAGGGGTCCTGGCCCAAGAAACCCATACAGGACCCGCCTGCCTGTCCGATGGCGAGCAGGGACAGCCTCCTGCCCCGCGCCCCGTCCTCCACCCGGACGACCATGCTGCTCAGCCCCCTCCACCAGCGCGCCCGCAACGGAGAGCGCCTCCTCTTGGAGGCCCTGCTCGCCGATGGCGCACCGGTGGACCCGCGCAGCCCCTGCGGTTGGACCCCCTTGCTGGATGCGGCCTGGGCCGGTCACACAGGCTGCGTGGGCTCCCTGCTCGATGCGGGGGCGGACCGGGCAGCCCTGAGCGTGGACGGATTGGGCGCCTTGAACCTCGCGGCAGCCAAGGGCCACACCCCGGTGGTGCAGCAGCTGCTCGCGGCCGGGGCCGATCCCGACGCCTCCTCTCATGCCGGGCGCACCCCCCTCGAAGGCGCCTTGCAGCGCGGCCACCTGGACGGCGCCTTGCAGCTGGCGCGGGCCGGCGCCGCGGTCACCGACGCGATGGCCACCCTCTGGCTGCGGGCCCTGGCCCACCAACAGGGGCGGCGCTGCCTGCTGCGCGACGAGCGGGCCGGCGACCAGGGCAGCTGGGTCTGGCTGCTCGACGGGCCGCTGCAGCTGCCCGATCCGGTCCGGGAACAGCTGGGCGACCACCTCTATGCACCTCCCAGCAACGGGCTCTTGGACTCCACTCTCCAGCTCACCACCCCGGTCGCCTTTCGGGTGGAGCCCAGCGCCTTTCCCGAGGGGCAGCCGGGCGACCGCCTGCCCAGCCACCGCTGGCGCTACCGCAAGGGGTGGACGGAGCATTGCCAGGCGGTCTTTCAGGGTGAGGCCGCCGCCGACAGCGCCGATGAGGACGGGCTCATCGCCAGCCAGGAGGCGCTGGGAGCCGACGCGGGGCCGGCCCTGGCCGCCCTGCTGCAGGCCGGCGCCGATCCCAACCTCATGCCCCCCCAGGCCTGCATGCGCGGCGCCACGCTGCTCATCAACGCGGCCCATATGGGCGCCGCCGCCTGCGTTTCGGCGCTGCTGGAAGGCGGCGCCGACCGGGACGCCCGCAGCGCCTCGGGCTGGACCGCCCTGATGGTGGCCGCCGCCCAGGGCCAGGTGCCCATCCTGCACCAGCTGCTGCGGGCCGGCGCAGAGCTGGACCGGCGCAACGCCCAGGGCCAGACCGCCCTGTCCATCGCCCAATCCCGCGGTCAGGCCGAGGCCGCCCGCAGCCTGCTGGTGGCCCACAACCGGCACCACCTGCAGCGGCAGTCGGCCCCCCAGGGTCGCTGAGGGCCCTCAGGCCGCCTTGGTGCCGGTCGGGAAGCGGGCCCTGTCCATATCCACCACGGCGCCGGCACCCCGGCCCTGGTGCTGGCGCGCCCAGTTCTCGACCAGCTCGACGCAAGCGGCGTCCACATAGTGCAGGTGGTCGGTGTCGAGGGAGACGGGCACGCCCGCAGGCACGGCCTCGAGGGCCTCGGCGATGCGGGGCAGGCTGACGAAGGAGGCGACCCCGGTCAGAACCACCTTCTTGGAGCCGTCGGCCTCGTCGCTCACCGTCACCTTGACCCGCGCGAGCTGGACCAGGAGGCGCACGATCGCCAGAACCAGGCCAATCATGATGCCGGTGAGCAGGTTGGTGGCCACCACACCCAACACCACGACAACGAAGATGGCGACCTCGCTCTTGCCGTGTCGCCTCAGCTCCTTGAGGGCCTTGGGGTCCATCAACTTCCAGCCCGTAAAGACCAGCACGGCGGCCAAGGAGGAGGTGGGGATGGCGCTCAGGACAAAAGGAGCGGCCACCACCAGGCCCAGCAGCCAGGCGCCATGGGCGACGGCGGACCAGCGCGACTTGCCCCCGGCCTCGACATTGGCGGAGCTGCGCACGATCACGCCGGTGATGGGCAAGGCACCCAGGAAGCCAGCGAAGATATTGCCCACGCCCTGGGCCAACAGCTCGCGGTCGTAGCGGGTGCGCGGCCCACTGTGCAGCTGGTCCACTGCGGTGGCGCAGAGCAGCGATTCGGCGCTGGCGATGGCGGCCATGGCGGCGGCCGCGCCCACCAGCTCGAGGGTCACGATGCCCAGGGTCTCCAAACCCACGAAGTTGAGGCTGGCCACGAGGTTTTCGGGCACGGTCACATACTGGATGGGCATGGCGAAGATGGCCGCCGCCGCGGTGCCCACCACCACGCCCATCAGCGGGCCGGGCACGGCCTTGAGGCGCTTGGGCCTGAAGCGGTTCCACGCCAGGATGGTGCCAATGGTGAGCACGCCAATATAGGCCGCGAGGTGGTGGCTGGTGCCGTCCACGGGCATCAGGCCCTTCCAGATGGCCTCGGGGATGCTGAGCAGGTTGGAGATGCCGCCCTTGCGCGGGGCGTCGTCCACCATCACATGGAACTGGCTGCCGAAGATGAGCACGCCGATGCCGGCGAGCATGCCGCGAATCACCGAGGGGGGGACGGCGCGAAACCAGCGCCCCGACTTCAAGACCGCCGCGCCAACCTGGAAGGCGCCGGCCATGAGCACCACGATGCCCAGGGCTTCGAGGCCGTGCTTGTGCACGAGATCCCAGACCACGACAGCCAGGCCAGCGGCCGGACCGCTGACCTGCAAAGGAGAGCCCGCGAGCAGACCCACGACCAGCCCGCCGATGATTCCGCTGACCAGCCCCAAGGCGGGCGGCACGCCCGATGCGATGGCGATGCCCATGCAGAGGGGCAAGGCCACCAGGAAGACGACCGCGCTGGCGAGCAGGTCGTTGCGGAAGAAGGTGGAGAGGGCGGAGGGCGCGGGAGAGGATGCAGACATGGATTGGCCGGAGTGCGGTGCGGCGCCGAAGGGAGGGGACAGCGCGAGAGATTCGAAAACTATCGATACCACCACCGTGTAGCCCACAAGAAGCATGCGAGGATTCGTTTTTCACTCGAATGTTACCTAGGAAAAGCCGAAGGATGACCCTCCGCCAGCTCAACTTCCACCACCTGCGCTACTTCTGGGCGGTCGCCCGCGAGGGCAGCATCCGCGCCGCCAGCCAGCTGCTGCACGTCACCCAGGCCACCATCAGCGGGCAGCTGCGCCAGCTCGAAGACCAGCTGGGGGCCGAGCTCTTTCACCGCGAGGGGCGCGGCTTGTGCCTGAGCGAGACCGGACAGGTGGTCTACCGCCACGCCGAGAGCATCTTTGCCATGGGCGACGCGCTGCTGGACGCCCTGGCCGAGCGGCCTCCGGGCCACAGCCGGCGCTTCGTCGTTGGGGTGGCCGAGCTGATGCCCAAGATGGCCACGGTGCAGCTCTTGCGCCCCGTGCTCGCAGACCCGACCCTGCGCCTGGTCATCCAGGAGGATCCGACCGAGAGCCTGCTCCAGCGCCTGGAGGCCCGGGCCCTGGACGCCGTGCTCACCGACCACGCCCCCGCACCCACCCTGCTGCCCCGCGCCCAGGCCTCGGCCCTCGCCGAAAGCCCGATCTGCCTCTTCGCCCACCCCCAGCTGGCCCAGCGACTGCGGAGCGACTGGCCCCTCAGCCTCGACCAGGCCCCCGTGCTGCTGCCCCAGGCCCAGACCCCCGTCCGCCTGGGCCTCGACCGCTGGTTTCGCCGAATCGGCGTGCGCCCCGACCTGGTGGCGGAATGCGACGACGCCGCGCTGATCAAGCAGCTGGGCGCCGAGGGCTTTGGGGCCTTTCCAGCCACGGAGTCTGTATCCGAAACGGTTCGCCGCCAATATGGCGTCGAAGAGCTGGGCCAGGCTCACGGCGTGGTCGAACAGATCTGGCTGGTGGTGCGGGAGGCGCAAATGGACGACCCCGCCGTCCGCGCCATCCAAGACGCGGCCCGGCGGGGTCGGAAGCCCGCACCCGGCTGATGCCCAGCCGAGGCAAGCATCAGCTGGGGCGGGCCTCGCGCTCCACCACCCGGCGCACCGGGATGCTGCTCACCAGCGCCACCTGGCCTTCACCGCGCTCGAGCTTGAACTCGGTGTCGGTGTCGTCCACCTCGACATAACGGGCGATCACCGCCAGGATCTCGGCCTTCATCTGCTCGAGTTGCCCGGGGGTGAGGTCCACCTGGTCGTGGATGAGGAGGAACTTGAGGCGCTGCTTGGCCTCGTCCTTGCTGTGCTTGGGCTTGCTGAAGAAGCGACTGATCAGGTCCTTCATCGCGCCACCTCCCGATTGGGCGCCAGGCCCATCCACTTCTTGAAGGTCGTCCAGAAACCGGTCTCTTCCGTCAGCTCTTCGACGGGGATGTCCTCGCCGGCGATGCGTCGGGCCACCAGGCGGTAGGCCTCGCCCACCAGGCTCTCCTGGTCGAAGGACACGGGCATGCCGCGGTTGGCGCTGACGATGATGTCCTGGTGGTCGGGCACGATGCCGATCAGCTTGATGGCCAGGATCTCGAGGATGTCGTCGCGGTTCATCATGTCGCCCGCCGCCACCATATTGGCGCGGTAGCGGTTGATGATGAGCTCGGGTTCGGGCAGCTCGGCGGCCTCCACCATGCCGATGATGCGGTCGGCGTCGCGAATGGCGGAGACCTCGGGCGTGGTGACGATGATGGCGCGATCCGCGCCGGCCACCGCATTCTTGAAGCCCTGTTCGATGCCGGCGGGGCAATCCACCAGCACGAAGTCGAAGTCCTGCTTCAGCTCCTTGATCAGCTCCCGCATCTGGGCGGGGGTGACGGCGTTCTTGTCGCGGGTCTGGGCCGCAGGCAGCAGGAAGAGCCCCTCTGCGCGCTTGTCGCGGATGAGGGCCTGCTTGAGTCGGCAGCCCCCTTCGATGACGTGGACCAGGTCGTAGACGATCCGGTTCTCCAGCCCCAGGATGACGTCGAGGTTGCGCAGACCGATGTCTGCGTCCACGACGGCCACCTTCTTGCCCAACAGGGCGAGGGCGACGCCCAGGTTGGCGGTGGTCGTGGTCTTGCCCACGCCCCCCTTTCCGGATGTGATGACGATGCACTCACTCATGGGCTGGCTCCGTGCCTGTGCGAGCAACGGTGAGCGGGCCGCGGCCCGCGGGAGGAAGAATCAGCGCCCGCCACCTGGCAGGCGCCCTCGGTAGTCTTCGAGGACGATGGCGCCCTCTTCGATGTGGGCGATCTCGGGGGAGTAGCTGCGGCCCGCGGGGCGGTCCCGCTGCAGCAAGGACAACAGGCGGGGGGCCTCTGGCTTGCTGCGCTCGGGTGGGAAGGCGATGCAATCGCCGATGCGCACCTGGTTGGGTCGCAGGTCGAAGCCGATGATGACGGCGCTCTCGTCGCCACGGGCGCCAGCATGGGCCAGGCCCCGCAGCGAGCCCAGCACGACGATATTGCCGTCGGCCTCGACCTGGGCGCCCGCGTTGACGTCCCCATAGACGATGACGTCGCCGGGGAAGCGCAGGCGCACGCCCGAGCGCAAGGTCCGGTGCACCGACAAGGTGCGGGGGCCAGCGGCGGCCTCTTCGGGACGCGGCGCAACAAGGGGGGCCACCGGGGTGGTGGCAGCAGGAAGCGCTGCTTCATCCTCCGTTTCGGTCGCAGAATCGTCGTTGGCTTTGGGGCCCTCTGCCGGGGCATCGGTGTCGGGCGCGGCATCGGCCGTGGCCGCGGCATCCGCCGTGGGCGCATCGGAGCTGTCGGCCTGCGGCGCCGGCTCGGCCTCTGCCTCCTGCCCTCGGCCGGAAGCGCGACCAGGGCAGGCGGCAGGGGCGGCAGCTGCTCCCCGAGCCGGCTCGGCCTCGGGCTCGCGCAGCAGAATGCGCAGCTTCAGCTCTTGCTCGGCGAAGCGGTGCAAGGCGCGGGGGGTGCAGCTCACCCCGGAGACGGTGATGTCATATTCGTCCCGCAGCAGGTGCACGACCCGGCGCAGATCGAAGAGAGCCAGCTCTCGGCCGCCCAGGTCCAACCGCAAGGGCTGACCGTGCAAGTCCTGGCTGGCCGCGTCTGGCTGGTCCAGCAGGGCGCGAAGCTCTGCGCGCAGCAGCTCGAAAGGCGAGTCCGGATCGAGCACCAGGACGGCGGAGCCGTCGCGATGCCCGATCCGGACCACGGTCGAGGTCGGCGCTGAACTCAGCTCGGGGAGGGCGGACTCGTTCATCGGTGGGCAGAGGAGGCGGGAGGGGTGCCGTCCCAAGGGACGGTGGTCCGGGAGGACCAGGGGTCTCGGGGAGAGACCGGGAGGGGTCAGGCTGCGGCGAGCGCCGCGGGGGAGAGCGAGGCGGGAGAGTCCACCGGGCCGCGCTGGGGTGCAGGGCGTCGGCGTTGAGAGAGGGCTGAGGTCTCTCGTGCGGTGTCGGGGAACACCGCAAGACCATTTGAACCGATGTCTATTGCTGCGTCAAGAGCAATGCTGAGAAAACGCATACGCATCGCCCGACGCGGGCCCCAGTGGAACGGCTGCTGCGGACGGGCCGCAGCCTCAGCCCAAGAGCAGCGGGTCCAAGCCGCCCCGGGCGTCCAAGGCCCGCAGGTCGTCATAGCCGCCGACATGGGTGTCGCCGATCCAGATCTGGGGGACCGTGCGCTTGCCGCCGGCCCGCTGCATCAGGTCCAGGCGGGCCGCGTGATCGCCCGACAGGTCGATCTCCTGGACCGCGACCTTCTTGACCTCGCGCAAGAAGCGGGCCGCAGCGACGCAGTAGGGGCAGATGCCGGCCTTGTACAGGGTGATCTGGGGCATGCGGCCTCCGGGGAGCCCCGGACCTATCTCAATGGCCGCCCCGCGCACCCTTCAGGCGGCGGACTCCAGGGACCGACGGGCCAGCGCCAGCAGGGGGGCATCCGCGGTGGCCAGGCCATAGCGCAGCAGGTTCAAGCCGTAGTGCAGGGCGCGAAAGCGCGCCCGGGCGAGGTCTTCGGGGGCGGGGACACCCCAGGCCGCAAAGAAGTCGGGCCGGGCCGCGGCGGGCAACAGGGTCCAGGCCAGGCTGAGGTCGCAGGCCGGGTCCCCCGCGTGCACATCGCCCCAATCGATGATGCCGGCCAGGCGACCCCGCCGGTAGATGAGGTGGCGCGGGTAGAGGTCTCCATGACACCAGCGGGCGCCCCCGGTCCAGGCCGGCGCCGCGCCCAGCGTCTTCAGGCTGCCCGCCAGGCGGTCGGCCTGGGTCGAGGACAGCGCGCCATCATGCTGCAGCGCAGCAAGCAGCGAGAGCAGACGCGGCAGGCGGGTCCCCTGATCCGCCCGTCCGATGCCATCGGCGGGGGGCCCTTCTGGACCCGCCAGGTCCGGGGGCAGGCGGTGCAGGCAGCCCAGGGCCTCGCCCAGGGCCGGGGCCGATGCTCCCCGTTGACGGGGGGACAGGGTCAAGTCGCAGCCGGTGACCCCGACAAGCACGCGGTAGCCGGCGAAGGTCCAGGGCCAGCGGGGCTCCGGGCCCTCGCCGGCCCGCTCCACCCGCTCGGGCACGGGGCGCCAGTGGTGGGCCCCGGCCAGGGCGGCAAGCAGCGCGACCCTGCTCGATGAGGGGGTTTTGCGGCGCACGCTGGGAAAGCGGAAGGCCCAGCCGCCGGAGAAGAGCCAGACGATGCTGTCCCAGCCCCGACCGAGCAGCCGCGGGGGCACGAGAGCCAGCCGGGCCAGCGGGCGGCAACCAGCTCTGAGCACCCGCTGCGTCGAGGCTGCGGTCCGTGGTCCAGGCGCGTCGAATCGGGGCTCAAGACGCGGATTTTCCGCCACCCAGCCTGGCTTCCAGCGCGGCCGCGCCGCTGGCGTGCGTCCAGCTCGGGATCCGCGGCGTCGGCGGCGGGCCTGGCGGCGGCCTGCCATTACAGGGTTCGTGCACCACCGGCGGACCTCGTTCGGCTGTGAGGCTGGCGCAGCCGGCGGGCGGACGGGCGGCGGGTCCCGACGCATCCAGCCTCCAGCTGGTTGAGCTGGACGTCGAGCAGCTCCATGCCGGTGGCCACCTGCCCCGACAGCGCCTTCTGCCAGGGGGCGTGGCCGCAAAAGCGGATCATGCGGTGCAGCAGGCCCACGGGAAAGAGCTGGCCGCCACCCTCCTGCTCGATGAGGATCTGCATCAGAACAGCCTTGCTGAGGTCCTCACCCGACTGCGCGTCCAGCACCTGGAGCTGTTCGCCGCTGGCGACGAGGGCCGCCAGATCCTCGAGGTTCACATAGGCCGAGGCGCTGGTATCGTAGAGGCGCCGGTTGCTGTACTTCTTGATGATCCGCATCTTGCGCCGATCCTCGCAGGGGGGGGGACCCCGAGGGAGCCCGGGTGTTCCGACCTAACCGGATCGCCATTGCTGCATCGCAGAAAATCCGCTTGCCGCACTGCGGCATGGCGGGTACAAGACAGGGGCCGGTGGAAAGCCCCGCCGATCCCTCAGCCAACCTGGAGCCTCCATGACCGCCATGCCCTCCTTCGCCAACCTGATGCCCGCCACCTTCCAGAAGACCCTGCGCGACCAGGCCCAGCAGGCCCTCGACACCCAGCGCAAGGTGGGCGAATGGCAGCTCGCCCAGGCCCGCAAGGCCCAGCAGATCAGCCGCGACAACGGCGCCCTGCTCTTCGACATGGGCGTCAAGAACGCCGAGCTCGCCACCCAGGCCCTGCTCGACGCCCAGCAGCAGCTGCTGGCCGCCTTCGCCCCCGCCACGGCCGCTGATGACGCTGCCCCCCAGGCCTGATCCAGTCCTTCGAGGGGGGCCCGCCGGCCCTCCGCACCCTTGATGGAGCCTCGATGTCCACGCCCCTCAACACCGACGACTTCAAGCGTTTCACCGATCAGGCCTACTCCCAATGGGAACAGGCAATGACCGGCTGGTGGGACCAGATCCTCGATTCGCCGGACTTCCTCGGCGCCAGCGGCAAGGGCCTCTCTGCCATGGCCCGGGCGCGCAAGGACTACGAGGCACAGGTGGACCAGCAGCTCACCCGCATGCACCTGCCCACGCGCACCGACCTCACGCGGCTGGCTCGCATCGCCACCCTGCTCGAAGATCGCTTGCTGCAGATGGAAGACACGGTGCTGGAGCTCAAAGACCTGCTGCAGGACCGGCAGCAGGCCATGCAGCGGATGGAAAAGGAGGTCGTGCAGGCTCGGGTCGAGGCCGCAGAGGCCCGGATCGAGCTGCGCGAACACCTTGCTGCGTTGCAGCAGCGCCTGGCCACCTTGGAGTCTGCGGGCAACGTCTCTCCCCCGGCCAGCCCTGGCGCTGCTGCCAGCCGCCGCGGCCGCAAGCCCGGCCAGGAGGGCTGAGCCATGGTCACCGACAACTTGGAACGGGGACTGCAGATCGCGCAGTGGTGGGCCAACCACCCGGTGGACCGCGCCCGCACCGGCCAGACCCCCAATGTGGTCATCTTCCGCCAGAACAAGGCCTGCGTGCGCTTCTTTGCGCCTGACCCCGCGGTTGGGGCGCGCCACCGCGCCCTGTTCATCTCGATGCCGCTGATCAACACCTGGACCATCTTCGACCTGCTTCCGGGCCTGTCGGTGCTGGAGGCCCTGCGGCGGCGGGGCGTGCCGGTCTACCTGCTGGACTGGGGGCGCCCCGGCCCCGAAGACAAAGACCAGACCCTCGGCGACATCATCGACGGCATCCTCGCCCGCTCCTTGCGGCGGGCGCACCGCCACGCGGTCTCGATGGGCTTCGCGGTGCCGGGCGAGGGCCTGGACGCCCTGGGCTACTGCGTGGGCGGCAGCTTCTTGAGCATCTGCCTGTCGCGCCACCCGGGCCTGGCCCGGCGCATGGCCCTGCTCGCCGCCCCCATCGACTTCCACGCCTCAGAACGCCTGAGCACCTGGGCCAGCCCCGACACCTTCCCGCTGGACGACATCATCGACAACTTCGGGAACTTCCCCAAGGACCTGATGAAGGGCAGCTTCGCCTTGTTGCGTCCCACCGGCTCTGTGGGCAAATACAAGAGCCTGTGGGACCGCTGGGACAGCGCGGACTTCCCCACCACCTGGGCTGCCCTCGAGCAGTGGAATGAAGACAATGTGGACTTTCCCGGAGAGGCCTACCGCGAGTATGTGCGGCGCTGCTACTTCGACAACGCGCTCATCACCGGGGGCTGGGTCCTGAACGGGCGCCCCGTGGACCTGTCCCAAGGCACCATCCCCGCCCTGGCCCTGGCGGCCGACGGCGACCACATCTGCCCGCCCGCCGCAGCCTTCGGCCTGGAGCGGGCCTGGGGTGGGCCGGTGCAGACCCGCATGCTGCGGGGGGGCCATGTGGGCGTCTGCGTGCGCCCCACCCACAAGTCGGGCGGCCTGGCCGACGCCCTCCTCGATTGGATCTCCGCACCATGACCCCGGGCCTGCCCGACCCCCTGGCCGCCTTGCGCCCCTTCGTCGAAGGGGTCGGGGGCCTGGACCAGACCGACCGCGTGCGCCGCGGCATGCTGCTGCTGGCCACGGCGCCTCGGCCGCCGGTGGGCCTGACGCCGCACCAGGTGGTGCATCGGCAGAACAAGCTGGTGCTGCGCTACTACGCGCCGGCCGGTGTGCCTTGCGGGCCGCCGGTGGTGGTCGTGCCCTCCATGATCAACAGGGCCAGCATCTGCGACCTGGAGCCCGACCGCTCCCTGGTGGGGGGCCTCGCCGCCCTCGGCCACGCGGTCTACCTGGTGGATTGGGGAGAGCCGGGGGAGGAAGACGCCGGGCAGACGGTGGCCGACACCGTGCTGTCCTTGCTGCACCGCGCCGTCGACCGCGCCTGCAGACACGCCGGCAGCCGCCAGGCCTTCCTGCTGGGCTATTGCCAGGGCGGCACGCTGGCGGCCATATACACGGCCCTTCGGGCTCAGCGGGTGGCGGGGCTGGCCTGCTTCAACGCGCCGGTCTCCTTTGCCCAGGCCGGCCGCTTCCGCCGCTTCGTGGCCCCCGAACACCTCGACGTCGCCACCGCCTTCCCCGCCGACCGCCTGGTGACGGTCGACCTCATGAAGATCGCCTTCAAGCTGCTCGATCCCATGGGCGTGTGGCAGAAGTATATCGCCCTGGACCAGGTGGCCGACCAGCCCAAGGCCCTGCGACGCAGCCTGGCCCGCGAGCGGTGGCTGGAAGAGAACGTTCCCCTGCCCGGCGCTTTCGCTCAGGAGTTCATCGCCCGCACCTACCAGGACGACGCCCTGATGACGGGCGGCTGGATGCTCGCGGGCGAAGCGGTCGACCTGGCCCAGATCCGCTGCCCGGTGCTCACCGTCGCCGCCGAACGGGACTTTATCGCGCCCGCCGCCGCGGTCCTGCCGCTGGCCGACCGCGTGTCCAGTGACGACATCACCGCCGAGGTCCTGCCCACCGGGCATATCGGCATCGTGGTGGGCAGCTATGGCCCCCGCTGCTTCTACCCCTACCTTGACCGCTGGTTCCGCTCCCGGGCCTGATCGGCCCGAAGGCCCCCTCCCCTCCCCCAAGCCCTGCCCCACCATGCACGCCACCTCCGACTGGCTCCGCACCTGGACCCGCTTTCAGCCCGACGCCGAGGCCGTCGTGGACGTGGGCACCGGTCGGCGCTGGACCTATGCCGCCTTGCTGGCCGAGAGCCTGGCCTGGGCCGCCCAGCTCCAGCAGCAGGGGGTGCGGCGCGGAGACCGCGTGGCCGTGCTCGCGCAGAATCGGGGAGAGACCCTCGCGCTGCTCTTTGCCTGCGCAGAGCTGGGCGCGGTCTTCTTCCCCATGAATTGGCGCCTGGCCCCGGCCGAGCTGCGCTGGCAGCTCGAAGACTGCGCCGCGCGGGTGCTGCTTGTGGAGGACCGCCTCTCGAAGCTGGCCCTGGGCGACTGTCCCCGCCTGGGCATCGACGCGGGCCCCCAGGCCCGGCCCGCCGACCTGGACTGCAGCGACACCGGCAGCCTGCTCGACGAGGCGTGGCAGCTCATGTACACCTCGGGCTCGACCGGGCGGCCCAAAGGCGCCTTGCTCAGCCACCGACAGGTGCACTGGAATGCCATCAACACCATCCTGGCCTGCGATCTCGACCGCACCAGCAGCACCCTGACCTTTGCCCCGCTCTTTCACACAGGCGGACTGAACTGCCTCAGCACCCCCTTGCTGCACCGCGGCGGGCGGGTGGTGCTGACCCCGGGTCTGGACGCCGCCCAGGCCCTCGCCCTCATCGAAAGCGAAGGCATCAGTCACCTGATGGGGGTGCCCACCATCTACCAGCTGCTGGCGGACCATCCTGATTTTGCACAGACGGATCTATCTTGTGTTCGGGATGCCCTCTGCGGCGGCGCCCCCCTCTCTGTGCAGCTGCTGGAACGCTACAAGGCCCGCGGCATCCCGCTGCGGCAGGGCTTCGGCCTGACCGAGGTGGGGCCCAACTGCTTCAGCATGCCCGCCGCCCTGTCCCGGGCGCGGATGATGGACCAACCCGACAACCCGACCGCGGGGCCCGCCGGCAGCTGCGTGGGCCTGCCCATCCACCACATCGAAGCCCGCATCACCCGTCCCGATGGCAGCCGGGCCGCCCCCGGCGAAGCGGGCGAGCTGTGGCTGCGGGGCCCGGTGGTCTGCTCTGGCTACTGGAACCGGCCCGACGCCACCGCTGCCAGCATCGTGGACGGCTGGTTTCGCACCGGCGATGTGCTCAGCCAGGATGCGGACGGCTTCTACTATGTGCGCGGGCGGCTCAAAGAGATGTTCATCTCGGGCGGCGAGAATGTCTACCCGGCCGAGGTCGAGTCGGCCCTGCAACAGTGCCCCGGGGTGGCCCTGGCCGCCGTCCTGGGGGTGCCCGACGCGCGTTGGGGCGAGGTCGGCTATGCATTCATCGAGCCACAGCCCGGCCACAGCCTGGACGCCGACCGCCTGCTGCTCAGCCTGGGCGGCCACCTCGCCCGCTTCAAGCTGCCCAAGCACTTCGCCTTCTCCGAGGCCTTGCCCCGCACGGCCTCGGGCAAGCTCGACAAGGGCGCGCTGCGGGCGCAGCTGCTGGCCCATCCCCCCACCTGACCCGTCCCGGCCCAGCCGGAGAGGAGCTTCGATGCGAATCTTCCTGATCTGCACCCTGCTGGCCGGAACGGCCTGCGCCCCCGACGACGACAAGTCCGACGACACCGGCAGCGCCGATGGCGCCGATGGCAGCGATGGCGGCGATGGCGCTGACGGCGCCGATGGTAGCGACGGCACCGATGGCAGCGACGGCACCGACGGCGGGGCCGACATCGACCTCGTCGGCGCCTGGCGGAGCGAAGGCACCGACCTGGCGCCCTTCTTCCGCAGCTCCTTCTTCGACTACAAGAGCATCGACGTGGATTTTGCCACCGATGGCACCTATAGCGGTCGCGTCGAGACCAACGCGGGGCAGGTCCAAGATGTCTCGGGCACCTACACCGTGGGCGAGAGCACCACTCCGGCCACCATCAACATCCAGCAGCTCTCCCCCCAGGAGATCCGCAGCGAGGGCATCTGGCAGGTGGATGGCGCCACCCTGTCCTATGAGATCGTGACGGTGGACCCCGACCAGGGCTGCACCCCCGCCACCCCCGAGGGCGGCTTCGGCTCGACCACCTGCTCCAGCGTCCCGCTGGAGGCCGGCGACCTCACCCAATTCTACCAGCGTCAATAAGCCATGGCTGTCCTGCCCCTGATCTTCGCTCCCCTGCTCGCGGTGGGCATCGTTGCGGCACAAACGCCCCTCGAGACCCGGGTCGCGGACGCGGACGCGGCGCGCCGGCGGCAGGAGGGCGATGTGGATCCGGTCCAACCCAAGGGCGAGGACCCCGGATCTGGCCTTCGCTTCGTGGGCCTGCTGCAGGCCCGGGCCGTGGCGACCAATGTGGTGACCACCAACCCCTTCTTGGATGGGCAGGTGGTGGGTGTTCTGGGTGGCACCAACGGCACCACCGTCCTGTCTGACAAGGGGCTGGACCTTGACGGGGACGGCGAGGTGGACGACAAGCTGGTGGGGTCCCGCTATGTCGAACAGCGGGCGCTGGGCTTCCTGTCTTGGGCTCCCGGCGTCTTTGACGGGCGGGTGGGACTCAACGCCGCCTTCGAGATCGACTTTCTATGGGGCGACCGCTCCTATGGCACCGGCGGCAACACCGGCGGCGGCATCGGCGCCGACCAGGTGAATCTGCAGACACGTCGTCTCAACGCGAGCTTTCGGCCGCGCCTGGGTGCTGGCCACGACGTCGAGCTGGTCGCCGGCCTGCAGTTCCTGGGCGACGGGGTGGCCAACCCGGGCCGCGCCAGCCTCGACGACCTCACCCGCATGGGCGGCGGCCTGCGCATCTGGGGCACCGAGGCCGCGGGTCTGGCGGCCTATGGCCGCATCCACGACAGCGCAGGTGACAAGCTGCGCTACCGGGCCGGCGCCTTCACCCTCTATGAGAACGGCGTGGGGCTCAAGGACGACGCCCAGCTCTATGTGGCCGATGTCGATGTGCAGGCGGACTGGCGCAGCCACGCCGGCTTGCACGGCTGGCTGCTCCGGGACTACTCCGGCGGCAGCGGCGGCGTCTTGGGGCTCGGGCCCACCAGCCAGCTGAGCGGCCTGCAAGGCGCGCCGGTGCTGGACCTGCGCACGGACCCCGACGGCGATCCCCTCTCGGTGGACGCCGACCTGCTGTGGCTGGCTGTGGATGGCGGCTTCAACCACCGCCTGGACAAGGGCCCCCTGGGCGCCAGCGGGCTGGCCCTCTGGAACCTGGGAAAGCTCTACGCGCTGGGCGCAGAAGACGTGCTGGTGCGCGGCTGGATGGTGGATGCCGAGCTGCGCCTGCGGGTGGCGCCCGGCGCGGGCAGCGTGCTGCGCGTCGAGGGCCTGGCCGCCAGCCGAGACGGCACCGGCCGGGACCAATATACCGGCGTGCTCACGGGCAACAGCTACGGCATCGTGGGCGCCATCTGGGCCAGCCACGGCATGCTGCTGCTCTTCCAGGATCCCGCAGCGGTCAACCGCAGCGCCCCGGTGGTCTTTGACGTGAGCAATGGCGGCATGGGCCTGCTGGCCGTCACCGGATCGGCGGGCATCGACGTCGTGCCCAACCGCCTGACGGTACAAGCCAACGCCGGCCACGCCCGGGATGGCGAGGCCCAGACCCTGGGCACCGAGCTGGGCGGGCGCTTGACCTGGCAGCCGGTCTTCGGCACCCACATCGGCCTCGCCGCGGCCCAGGTCTGGGGCTCGCGTTTCGACGCCAACCCCCGCACCCTGATGCTCTCTGCCGAGTCCCTGCTCTTCTGAATCGACGAGGCCCCGCCCATGCCCATGCACCCCACCAACCTCGCCTGGATGCTCGCCGTGATGGGCTGCGTGCCGCGCTACAGCAGCCTGCCGGCCCTGCAGCCCGATGGCTTGTGGGCGCCGTTGCCCCTGCAGCATGTGGACGTGGCCGGCGTCGACATCGCCTATGTGGACTCCGACTCGACGGCAGGAGACGACAAGACGCCCCTGGTCTTCATTCACGGCCTCAGCTCCTACCTTGGCTTCTGGGAATACCAGCTCCCCGAGCTGTCCCGGGATCGCCGCGTCCTGGCCCTGGACCTGCCGGGCTTTGGCGCCTCGGGGCGTCCGGACGCCCCCTACACCCCCCCCTGGTACGGGGACGTGGTGGTGGATTGGATGGACGCGATCGGGCTGGATCGCGCGGTGCTGGTGGGCCACAGCATGGGCGGGCAGATCGCGCTGACCGTTGCCTTGGAGCATCCCGAGCGGGTGGAGGCCCTGGTGCTGGCCGCACCCGCGGGCTTTGAGACCTTCAAGCCCGGGGCCGCCCGCTGGATGAAGGACTGGTGGACCGAGGGCCGGGCGACCGAAGCCAGCGAGGCCGAGCTGCGGGCCACCTTCGAGACCCTGGTCTTCAACCGCAAAGACGCCGGCACCGAGCGCCTGCTCGAAGAGCGGGTGCGCATGTCGGGCACCCCCGCCTTCCGGGGTACCAGCGTCGCGGTCAGCCGCGCGGTGGCCGGCATGCTCGACTTCCCCGTCGCGGACCGCCTCTCCGAGATTGGCGTTCCGACGCTCATTGTCTACGGCACCGACGACCGCATGATCCCCAACCCGGTCTTCACCGGCGGCCGCACCCGCGGCATCGCAGAAGGCCGGCGCCCGCGCCATCCCCGGGGCCGACCTCGTCTTGCTGGCCGGCGCCGGGCACACCGTCATGCATGATGATCCGCGCGGATTCAACGAGGCTGTGCAACGCTTCCTCACCACCTCGCCCTCCCGCTCCGGCGCAAGCCGACAGGACCGCCCCTGATGTCCATCTTCGCCCCCTCTCGCCCCGTCCTGCTCGCCGCGCTCCTCCCCGCCGCCCTGCTTCTCGCTGCCCTGGTGGGCCCCGGCGTCGCCTGGGCCACGCCCGGCTTTGACCCCAGCAGCCCGCTGTCGACGTGCACGGGCGACCAGACGGCCACCCACGACGCCAGCATCCCCCTGTGGAGCGCCATCGAGCACCACCGCGACACGGGCAGCCTCTTTCAGCAGGAGGACTTCAACAGCAGCACGGCTTGGGCAGACAATGTCGCTTGGGCGCCTTGGATTGGGCGCTGCTTTGGCAGCCGCACGCCCCCATCGGGCGACTTCCTGCTGCACCTGGGCCCCCGCGAGGCCGGCGGCATCGGCACCCCCATCCTCTTTGTGCCCGGGGCTGGAGACAACGGCAGCCGGGGCTTCATCGCCATGGCCACCCGCTTCGACCGCGCCGGTCGGCCGGTCTACGCCATCACCTTTGCGCACCCCCATGGCGACATCCTGCAGCAGGCCGAGATCGTGGCCGATGCCATCGCCCGCATCAAGGAGCGCACCGGCGCCGAGCAGGTGGATGTGGTGGCCCACTCCAAGGGCAGCATCGCCGCCGCCGTCTATGCATCCAATGCCACAGCAGCCACCTGGACCCGCAGCGACTATGCGACGGGCGCCACCCGCTACCGCCACGATATCCGGCGCCTGGTACTGATCGCCGCGCCGCTGGGTGGGGTGGACACCTCCTACCGCTGGCCCTCCTCCAACTTCCTGGGTCTGGATGCCGACACGGCCATGGCGCCGGTGTCCTGGGACACCTGGTACCCCTATGGCTCCGCCACCTGGTGGACCAGCACCGACCTCTCCGCCCAGGACTTCTTGCCCGGGGGCACCGACCTCTTTCCTGGCCAGCGGCAGCTGCTCGCCCGCTGGGACGACCGATTCACCTTGCCCGGTGACAACCCCACCCTGGGCGCCTATGCCTTGCAACAGGACTGGTACACAACCTATGAGGGCGGAACCGGCTTCTACACCCACAGCCATGGCATCGACATGGCCATCGAGGCCGGCGACGGGCTGCTGGACAGCCTGGCGGCCAATGGCGTGGACCCCGACATCGGCATCTTCGTCCTGGCCGGCAACAACCCCTTGATGCACAATGGGGCCGAATACCTGGTGATGGAGGGGCTCAGCCTGCCCGCCACCCTCACCTGGGCCCAGTCCTTTGTGGACGCCTGGGTGGATCTTGCAGACACGGGGGCGGACACCTGGGCCCGCCTGATCGCAGAGCTGGTGGGCGATGGCCTGATGACCGAAGGCCTCACCCAGGCCGAGGTGCAAGGCATCGTTCAAGGCAAGGTCATCCTGGGTGAGGTATCGGGGCCCAGCGATGGCGTGCTCTTCGTGGACAGCGCTACCGATACCGCTGTGTTGACCACCCGGGGCGCCGTCATCGAAGACCTCCGGGTGGTCAACCTCAGCCACCTCGACCTGCTCTATGCCAGCCCCATCACGGGCCAGCTGCTCAAGGATGCGGCCCTGGCCGACCCCACCGAGAGCGGCTGGCAGGGCCCCCTGGGCGATCGCTATATCGAGGCCGACACCCTGGGCTGGGTCGAAGACGCGCTGGAAGATGAGCGCGGGGGCGGCTCGGGCGGCAGCGACGGCAGCGACGGCAGCGACGGCAGCGACGGCTCGGATGGCGGCGACAGGGGCGCGGGGCGGACGGCGGCTCGGGCGACGACGGCCTGTCGGATGGCGACGGCGAGGACGGAGGCTCTGGCGGCAGCGGGCTCAACGAAGACGGCCGCGGGCGCGATGGTGGCGGCTGCTCGGTCCTGCCCCCGCCCCTCAACGGCAACAGGGGCCCGGTGCTGCTCGGCTTGCTCGGCTTCAGCCTGCTCGGCCTGCGGCGACGGCGCAGCTGAGGGCGGGCCCTCCGGGGCCCCCTGGTGCCGACTCGGCGGGCACCCCAAGGCACGCCGCCGGGGCATCCACGGGCCACAATGGCGCCGACTCGGGCTGGCCTTCAGTAGGCTTCGACCCGCCCATACCAGTAGCGGGTGTAGTAGTAGCCCCCATAGAGGTCGTTGTAGCTGCCTCCGCCAAAGCTCAGGTATTGACCATCAAAGTCCGCATAGAAGGTCGGGTACCAGGTGCCGCTGTCATAGTAGTAGAGCACCGGCGCGCTGTAGTTGGTGGGGTTGGGGGCATAGCCCACCGTCCAGGCCAGGTTCCCTGTGCTGCAGGTCCCGTCATTGGTGGACAGGCTGGCCGAGTAGGTGAAGGCCAGATCGAAGCCGAAGGCGCAGTCGTCGCAGACGGTGGAGGTGCCGGTGCCCGTGACCGCATAGTAGAGATCGCAGGAGAAGGTGTTGGGGGTGAGCGCCTCTCCATAGAGGAAGAGCATGCTGCCCGCCGCATTGTCGAAGATATAGGGGCCGCACCCCGTCTCGTCACAAATAAACCAGGAATCCGACGCGTAGTCGTCGAAGCTCTGGCTGCTGGTGCCCACGGTGGTCACGTCGTCGCTGCTGTTGTCGTCCCCCGTCGCGCTGCTGCCCCAGTCCCCATCGGTCACCGACAGCTCGCCACCATCCAGGATCAGCGCCGCGCCCCCATAGGTGCTGTTGGTGGAGGCGTTGCCGGTGACCTCGACCGCATCCAGGCGCAGGACGGGCTCATAGAGGGCGCCATCCAGCATCAGCGCGGCCCCATAGGTCGCGTCGTTGTCGGTGATGCTGCCCCCGGTCCAATCCAGGGTGGAGTCCGCCGCATCCCCAGACAGGTAGAGCCCGCCACCCGTCGAGGAGGCCGTGTTGGCGGCCACGTCCACATCCGTGAAGGTCGCGCTGCCATTGCCCACGTCCAGGCCAGCCCCATAGGTGGCCGTGTTGAGGGTGACCAGCACATCATCCAGGGTCAGGGCGCAGCCGTCCACCGCGAGGCCGCCGCCATCGGTGGCGCTGTTGCCGGTAAAGACGCTGTCGCGAACCGTCAGGCTTGCGTTGGATTGGCAGTTCAGCCCACCGCCGGTGCCGGTAAAGGAGAAGGCCGTGCCGTCTCCCGCGCCGTGGGTGACCTCGAAGCCCTCGATCTCGACGGTGATGCCATCGGTGTCAATGTGCAGCACCGAGCCCGCCGACCCGCCATCCAGCGTGGTGTAGGAGGAGCCGGTCGCGCTCTCCAGGCGGATATTCGCCGCCACGGCGATATTGGCGTAGTAGGTGCCATCGCAGAAGGTGTAGGTGCCGGCCGTGGTCAGGGTGGCGGCGGCGGGGCTGCTGCTGCTGCCGCTGAAGGTCGCGGTGGCCGAGGACTGAGCGCCCGAGGCCGAGGTGAAGGTCACCGTGCCATTCTCCGAGGTGGCGCCGTTGCAGTCGTCGTCCACCCCATTGCAGATCTCGGTGGCGCCGGGGTTCACGTCGGCGTCGGCGTCGTTGCAGTCTGTATTGGATGCGACATGGCCGCTGGGGGCGGCGCAGGCGCCCATCGACGAGGATGCGCTGCCATAGCCGTCGCTGTCGGCGTCGGCATACCAGGTGGTCAGCACGCCTTCGTCCACCGACCCGTCGCAGTCATTGTCCACAGAATCGCAGACCTCGACCCCACCCGGGAAAGCCGAAGGCTGGCTGTCATCGCAGTCGCCATCGCTGATCACATAGCCAGAGGGCTGGGTACAGGCCTGCACGGCGCTGGCCGTGGAACCATAGCCATCGTTGTCGCTGTCCACATAGAAGGTGGCCAGCACGCCCTCATCCACGCTGCCGTCGCAGTCGTTGTCCACCCCGTCGCAGACCTCGGCCAGGCCCGGGTGGATGCTGCTGTCAGTGTCCACGCAGTCGCCCCCCAAGGTGGCATAGCCATCGGGCTGGCTGCAGGCGCTCAGGGTGCTGTCGTCCACCCCATAGCCGTCGCCGTCGCCGTCGCGGTAGAAGGTGTCGGTCAGGCCCTCGTCCACCTCGCCATCGCAGTTGTCGTCGATGTCATTGCAGGTCTCGATGGCGCCCGGGTAGCGGTCGGGGTCCCCGTCATCGCAGTCCTCGTCGGCGGGCCAGCCGTCGTCGTCGGCGTCCACGGCGCCGCCGTCGCTGCCGTCCGTACCATCGGTGCCGTCGGCCCCGTCGCTGCCGTCGGTCCCGTCCGCGCCATCGCTGCCGTCGAGCCCGTCGGCCCCATCCACGCCGTCGCTGCCATCCACGCCTTCGGGGTCCTCGCCCTCCACTCCGTACTTGGTGCTGCAGGCCACACCGAGGCCGAGGATCAGGGAGAGGGCGCTGAGACGGGAAAGCATGGGGCCTCCGGGAAAGAGGCGCACGGTAACCGCCGGATCCCGAGTTGTAAGCGACAAGCCGGTGACCTCGATAGAGCATCGGCCGCCCAGGAGGGGCCCGTGCACCGATTGACCTTGACCGCTGACGCCCTGGGCCCCGTGTCCCGTGGCCACCCCTGGGTCTATGCCGATGGGGTCCGCGAGCGGGGCCCCGTGGGCGAGCTGGTGCAGCTGCTCGACGACAAGGGGCGGGTGGCTGCCTTTGGGCTCTGCGACGAGGGGCCCATCGCCGTGCGGGTGCTGGGGCGCCACCCCGTGCCCTTGGATCGCCTGCTGGCGGACCGCCTGGAGGCCGCCTTGCGCCTGCGCAAGTCCGTGGTGCCCGCCCAGACCGACGCCTGGCGCCTGGTCAATGCCGGCGGAGATGGGCTTCCGGGCATCGTGGTGGACCGCTATGGGCCCTTGCTGGTGCTGCGGGTCTACAGCGCCGGCTGGCTGCCCCACCTGCCGCTGCTCACCCGCGCCCTGGCCGCGCTGGACCTCGCCCCGACGGTGGTGCGCCGCCTGGGCGTGCGCCGGGTGGACGGGGGGGAGGACGGCCTGGTGACCCTGTCGGGCCCCGACGCCCCGGACTGCCTGGTGGTGCAGGAGTGCGGCCTGCGCTTCCTGGTGCGCCCGGCCGAGGGCCAGAAGACAGGGCTCTTCCTGGACCAGCGCGAACACCGGCGCTTCGTGGCGGGCCTCGCCCAGGACCGCACCGTGCTCAACCTCTTCGCCTATACCGGCGGCTTCAGCGTTCACGCCGCCGCCGCCGGCGCCGTCGGGTGCTGACGGTGGACAACAGCGCCCCTGCCCTGGCCGACGCGCGAGAGAACTTCCGCCTCAACGGCCTGGACCCTGACCGGCACGGCTTCCTCTGCGTCGATGTCTTCCAGTGGGAGCCCGATGCCAAGGAGGGCGTGGACCTCGTGGTCTGCGACCCGCCCAGCCTCAGCCACGGCAAGGACTCCGACCGCAACGCCAGCACGGTCTACCGGGACCTGGCCACCCGCACCGGGCGCCTGCTGGAGCCGGGCGGAATCCTGGCCACGGCCTCCTGCACCGCCCGTCTGAGCTTCGAGCGCTGGGAGCAGTCCGTGCGGGACGGGCTGCGCCGCGCCGGTCGGTGGAGCTGGCTCTGGCGCGCCGGAGAACCGCCGGACCACCCGGTCTCCATCGAACACGCAGAGGGCAGATACCTGAAGTTCGGTGCCGCCGTTCGCAGGTCAAACGCCTGATTTGGTAAAATCAGCCGCCAGATGCCCCCTGGGCTGGTGCGGGACAGCTTCAGGGTGTTGCGCTATGCTGCCGCGGCTTCGCCCGCCCCGTCCGCCCCCCTCGGTTGGTCCCGGCGGGACGCCTCCGGCTCCACCCATCGACCCTGGCAGAAGATCCGTGAGCAGCGACAATTCCTTCCGGATGGAGTGCCCCAAGTGTGCCTCCACCAATGTCGACCTTGAAGAGGACCAGCGGGCCTACCTGGGTGGTGGCCGCCACCAGGTCCAGCTCCACTGCTACACCTGTGGTCACATCATCTACGGCGAGAAACGCATCCAGGCCGAATGCGACAAGCAGTACGCCGCCTGGGAGCGTGCCGCCAAAGGACAGTGGCGCGGCCGAAAGCACGCCCCCGCCGAGAGCGCCCCTGCGCCTGCCCGTCCGCCTGCGCCCGCTCCGGCCCCGGCCACCCGCGCCCGCCCACCGGCCGACGACCCGTCAGACGAGGATGAAGACAGCGACGCCAGCGAAGACGCCAGCGAAGACGCCAGCGAAGACGCCAGCGAGAGACGCCATGGGCGACCCACCTCTGTCATTGGGTCCGGCACCCGTGCTGCTCCTGCTCCAGCGGCGCGTCCTCCTCCCCCCTCTCCATCTTGCTCTCCTCCTGGGCATTGTCGTCCCCAGGAGGGGCCACCGCAGTCGCCGCTGACGACGACGACGACGACGACGACCAGTCCGATGTGGCCCCCGGACGCGCGACGGGCACCATCGACCCCGAGACCGGGCTCGAGATCGTCGTGCCCTCCTTCGACGCCCCCCTCGACAAGAAGGGACGCCCGCTGCTGGCTTGCACCTGGCCGCCCTGCGCCCGCTACGCCCGGCCCAATTCCAAGTACTGCTCGCGCAACTGCTCGAACAAGAACGCGCGGGCGCGCTACGCCCGCCGCAAGGACGGTTGACCCCCTGTCGCCGCCCCTCGCCCAAAGGCGCGCCCCCTGGGGCCGCGCCCCGGCAGCGCGTTGACGCAGGCCTGCGGACGTGGCATGAAGCCCCTGCTCGGGCGCTTCCCACCGGACGCGCCACTCCCCGCTTTCTATTCTTCGCCGCGCCCCTTGGCGCCGCCTGGGGCCGGCCGCTGGCCCCCCATCCCCTTCTCGCGCCTCTTCCTGCAGTCGGCGACCCCCGGCTCAGGACCCGCTTCTGTGCACGACGGCCCCACCTGCTGATGCACTCCTCCTTTCCACCCCTATCGGCTGCAGGTCGCCCCATGCGCGGGTGTGCCGCGCCGTGCAACACCACAGGCCCCCTGCTCCCCGCAGGGCGGGCCGTGGCGCACTGCCCGCGCGGCAGCGACCTGCCGGCCACACGGAGAACACCGTGGGTCACGAGATCATCGTCAATAAGACCGGGAGGGAGACCCGGGTCGCCCTGATCGAGAACGGCCGTCTGGCCGAGCTTCATGTAGACCGTGGAGACAAGCGCAGTCATGTCGGGAATGTCTACCTGGGCCGTGTGGTCCGGGTGCTGCCCGGCATGCAGGCGGCCTTTGTCGACATCGGCTTGGAGCGGGCGGCCTTCCTCTATGCCGGCGACATCTACCCCGAATTCGTCGAGAACGCGGGCGAGGAGGGCATCGACGACCCAGAGGCCACGGTGGCCGAGGCCACGCCTCGGTCCAAGGCCCGGGCCGGTCAGCCCCCCATCCAGGACCTGATCAAGGAGGGCCAGGAGGTCCTGGTGCAGATCGCCAAGGACCCGCTGGGCACCAAGGGCGCGCGCATCACCACCCACATCACCCTGCCGGGCCGCTACATGGTCTTCATGCCCACCGTGGACCATGTGGGCATCTCCCGGCGCATCGACAAGGACAAGGAGCGCCGCAAGCTGCGCGACTTCGTCGAGAAGCACCGCCCCCCCGGCTGCGGCTTCATCGTGCGCACCGTCTCCGACGGCCAGCCCATGAGCGCGCTCAAGCAAGACATCGACTACCTGTCGGCCACCTGGGCGCGCATCCAGGACGGGCAGACCAAGGCCAAGGCGCCGGCCTGCATCCACGCCGACCACGGCCTGGTGCTGCGGGTGGTGCGGGACGCCTTCAACGACAGCGTGGACCGCATGGTGCTCGACGACCGCGACGCCTTCGCCGAGGTCCAGGCCTTCATGTCGGACTTCATGCCCCAGGCCAAGGACCGGGTGCAGCTCTACCGCGGTGCGGACCCCATCTTCGACACCTTCGGCGTCGAGGTGGACATCACCCGCAGCCTGGGCCGCAAGGTCTGGCTGAAGAGCGGCGGCTACCTGATCATCGACCAGACCGAGGCCCTGACGGCCATCGACGTCAACTCGGGCAAGTTCGTCGGCAGCAGCTCCTTGGAAGACACCACCCTGCAGATCAACCTCGAAGCTGTCACCGAGATCATCTACCAGCTCCGCCTGCGCAACATCGGCGGCATCATCGTGCTGGACCTCATTGACATGGAGAAGGCCGCCAACCGCGAGCGGGTCTACCGGGCGGTCGAAGACGAGTGCAAGAAGGACCGCGCCCGCACCAATGTGCTCAAGATCAGCGAGCTGGGGCTGGTCGAGATGACCCGCAAGCGCACCCAGGACGACCTGGTGCGCTCCATCTCGGAGCCCTGCCACTACTGTGAAGGCCGGGGCTACACCCGCAGCCGCACCACCGTGGTCTACGACATCCTGCGCGAGATCCTGCGCGAGTCCAACCGCGGCCGCCAGCCCACCATCTTCGTCAACGCCCACCCCCTGGTGGCCGACCTGATGTATGGCGATGAGCTGCCCAGCGTCGAGGCCCTCGAAGCGCGCCTCAGCCGCCGCGTGGTGGTGCGGGCCATGGGCCACTACCACCTTGAACGCTTCGAGGTCTACTCTCGCTGAGGGCGGCCGCGGCCCCCGCCCCGCGGGGGTCGGCGCGCCCGTTGGAGGCCCATGTCCGCCTATGACGAGCGCTTCGAAGGGGAGCTGGTCGGCTTCACCTTCCAGGCGCCCGACGGCGGCTTTGGCGTGGCGCGGGTGCGCGGCACCGACGGGCGCGAGGTGCTGGCGGTCGGCCCCATCGCCCATGTGACCGCCGGCCAGCACATCGTATTGGGCGGACGCTGGGCCGAACACGCCACCTTTGGCCGGCAATTCAAGGCAGACCGGGTGCTGATCGAGGACCCCCGCACGATGAGCGGCCTCGAGCGCTACCTCGCCAGCGGCGCGGTCAAGGGCCTGGGCCCCACCTTTGCCCGGCGGGTGGTGGAGCACTTCGGGCTGGACACCCTGGCCATCATCGAAAACCAGCCCGAGCGCTTGATGGAGGTGCCCGGCATCGGCGAGAAGCGGGTGGAGCAGATCGTCGCCCACTGGGAGCGAGACCGCGCCAACCGCGAGGTACAAGCTGCGCTTCGGGGCCATGGCATCGGCCAGGCCCTGGCCAACCGCATCGTCGAGACCTATGGCAAGGACTCCTTGGCCGTGCTCAGCCGCGAGCCCTACCGCCTGGCCGCGGAGGTGCGCGGGGTGGGCTTTCGCACCGCCGACCGCATCGCCCTGGAGATGGGCATCAGCAAGGAGGATCCGGCCCGGGCCGAAGCCGCGGCCACCCACCTGCTTCGTGAGGCCGAGAACCAGGGCCACTGCTTTGTTCCTGAGGATGAGCTGACCCGCCGTTGCGCGGCCCTGGACATCCCCGCCGACGGCGCGGTGGCCGCCCTGGACCGCCTGCAGCTGCAAGGCCGCATCGCCCGCCCCGGGGTGCCGTCGGCATCGGGGCGGCCGGTCTACCTGCCCGAGCTGGAGCGCGCCGAGGCCTTTGTCGCCGAGCGCCTCGCCGAGCTGACCGGGGCCCGCCCCACGCGACGCCCCCCCGACATCGCCGCGGCCGAGACCCGCATGGACCTCAGCCTGAATGGCGACCAGCGCCGGGCCGTGGGCACGGCGCTGTCCGGCGGGGTCACCGTGGTCACTGGCGGTCCGGGCACCGGCAAGACCACCATCGTCCGGGTGCTGCTCTCCCGCCGCCAACAGCCAGCAGAGCGGTGGCTGCCATGCGCCCCCACCGGCCGAGCCGCCCGCCGCCTGGCCAGGACCACCGGCCGCGAGGCCAAGACCATCCACCGGCTGCTGGAGTTCAGCGCCCCGCACCGCCGGCTTCACCCGGGGCCCGCTGATGCCCCTGGAGGCCGACGGCGTGCTGGTGGACGAGGCCAGCATGGTGGACCTGCGCCTGATGGCCAGCCTGCTGGCCGCCCTGCCCGATGGCTGCCGCCTGGTGCTGGTGGGCGACGCCGATCAGCTGCCCAGCGTGGGCGCGGGCCGGGTGCTGGGGGAGCTGGTGCAGAGCGGTGCGGTGCCCGTGGCCACCCTGTCCGAGGTCTACCGCCAGGCCGCCGGGTCGGGCATCGTGCGCAACGCATGGCGCGTGAATGGGGGCGAGCTGCCCATCAGCGGCGAGCTGGAGCCCTCGGTGGACGGCCGCAAGCCCGACCTCTTCGTCATCGAGCGAGAGGATGTGCTGGGCGCCCAGGCCACCGCCCTCGAGATCCTCACCCGGCGGGTGGAGCGCCTGGGACTCGACCCCCGCACCGATGTCCAGGTGCTCACGCCCATGCACGCCGGGCCCCTGGGCACCGTGGCCATGAACGAGCGGCTGCAGGCCCTGCTCAACCCCAGCGACCAGGTGCTGGTGCGCGGCCAGCGGCGCTTCTCGCCCGGCGACCGCGTCATCCAGGTGCGCAACGACTATGACAACGACATCTTCAACGGCGATGTCGGGCGGGTGCTGGAGGTCGTGGGCGGCGCCTTGCGGGTGGACTTCGAAGGCCGCGAGGTGCTGGTCCAGGGGGACAGCCTGGGCGATCTGGAGCTGGCCTGGGCCATCTCCATCCCACTGGAAACCAGGGCAGAGTACCACCAACGTCCATCGATGCTGCTTTACACACCCGCAGCCACCGCATGATGTTGCGGCGCAACCTGCTCTATACGGCGATGACCCGCGCGCGCCGCTTCTGCTGCATCGTGGCCGACCCCTGGGCGCTGAAGACGGCGGTGGAGACGCGGGGCGGCGACAGGCGGTGGGCGCGCCTGGGCGAGCGTCTCGCACGGCGGCCGCAGGGGGATGCCTGAGCCGGACAACTGGCAGGTGACAGGCCCCCGGGCCGCCCGCTAAAGTGAAGGAACGCGGAGCCACCCGCTGGCGCAACGGGCCGCATAATACCTGTCTGGCTGCTCCTGGTGGAGCAGGTGCGCAGCCGCCTGGACCGCCTGCCGCCCGGGGACGACGGGGAGCCAGCGCCTGGCCGCGGGCCTGGGCATGCAGGTCAGAGGCCACCACCCTGAGCGCCGTGGTCGCCTGGCAGCCGAGGGGTCGAACGTGGGCCCGCCAGATCGACGCCCAGCCGTGAGCGGCGCTGCGCGCAACAGCCCGGGCCCGGCGCGCCCGCCGCCAGTGGAAGGCCCATCCAGATCAGCCTACGGGGCGCTGCGCCGCCTGCCCCGCTTTGGCCCTGCAGCAATCATGGACTGATGCAGCAGCCCTGTAATCCGGCAGCGGCCTGTCCTCAACACCAACAGCGCTGAAGACGCCGCCATGGCCGAAGCTGCTCAGACGCTACCGCCTGGATGTGGACGCCGCCCATACAAGCCCACGAGCAGGTGCGCAGCCTGGACCAGACTGCGCCTGCCCCCCGCTGCCGCCTTCGCCTTGCGCGAGGCCTTCACGGACGCCGTTCCCGCCGCCCCGCGCCTGCGCCCTACTGCAGGTGGCCGGCCGCGCAACCGGCGAGCTGACCGACCGCTACCGCCACCTCTGCAATGTGGGCGTCTACCGCGACAACCTGCAGGCCCTGGCCGGTCGCATCGACCCCAGCCTCGCCGGCGGCAAGCAGGCCCCCCAGCCCCTGCCCGACCTGGCGCCGGATCAGCTGCGGGTCCTTGCGCGCCGGGTGCTGCCCCGTCCCCTGCGAAAGCGGGTCCTGGCCTGGATCCTTCAGTGAGCACGCCCCTGCCCTCTCCCCTAGAGTTGCCCCATGGACCTTGAATCCTTCGGCTCCACCCTCCGCCTTCGCCGACAAGAGCTGGACAAGACCCTGGCCGATGTGGGCCGCTCGGCGGGCTGCACCCGGCAGAATGTGCACAAGGTCGAGCGCGCCCTGTCCAACCCCACCATCCAGACCCTCGAGCGCATCGCCGACGCCCTGGATCTGCGGCTGGAGCTGTCCCTGGTGGAGAAGGACACCCCGCCCTGGCCCGCGGGGGACCCCGACAGCCTGGAGCGGGCCGTGATCGAGTCCCAGCTGCTGCGCCTGGCCCGCCTGGCGCCCAGCCATCGCCTGGACGAGCTGTCCCAGGCGCTGAGCAGCCTGGAGGCGCGCATCATCCCCGCGACGGTGCTCGAAGAGCGCGCCCGCAGCGAGCAGCTCGCCGAGCTGCTGGTGGAGGCCGGCATCGAGCCGGGCCTGGCCCTGGACCTCGCCCGGCAGGAGGCCGACAAGCCCGCAGACTGGGAGGCCCACCCCGATCGCTTCGCCGCGCTCTTTGACCGGGCCCGCGGGCGCATGGCCAACTGACGCCTCGCCCTGGATCTGCACCATGACTCCATTTTCGGTGATCGTTCCACCAAGGGGCCTGGTGCTGGGCGGCCTGCCCATCCTCCGCCTGCTGCCCTGGGCCCGCCAGCGGGCGGTGGGCCCCTTCGTCTTCCTGGACCATGTCGGTCCGGCCCCGCTGCCCCCCGGCGGGCTGGATGTGGGCCCGCACCCCCACATCGGCCTGGCCACCCTCACCTGGCTCTACGAGGGCGCGATTGAACACCGCGACTCGGTGGGCAGCCGCTGCATCGTGCAGCCCGGCGCCGTGAATTGGATGACGGCTGGCCGCGGCATCACCCACAGCGAGCGCGCAGCCCCGAAGGCGCCGGCGGGGGCGGCTTCACGCCATCCAGGTCTGGGTGGCCCTGCCCCAGGCTCAGGCCGAGAGGGCCCCCAGCTTCGCCCACCACCCCGCCCACAGCCTCCCGCAGCTGGCGCGAGGCGGCCTGGCAGTCACGGTCCTGGCCGGCGAGGTGCTGGGCGCCCGAAGCCCGGTGGACTTTCCGGGGGAGATCTGGATGGCCGCGGTGCAAGCGGGTCCGGCCACCGGTGGCGAGCTGGAGCTGGACACGAAGGTGGCCGAGCGCGGCGTCTATGCGGTCAGCGACGGCGTCTTCGTCAATGGCGCGCCCTTGCCCGCCCAAGCGCTGGGCGTGCTGCAACCCGGTCCAGCGCGGCTGAGGCTGGCGGCCGGGGCCCGCGCCTTGCTGGTGGGCGGCGACCCGCTGGATGGCCCCGCCTGCTGCGCTGGAATTTCGTGGCCAGCAGCCGGCAGCGCTCTGGATCAGGCCGAGGCCGACTGGCGGGCATCGCTGGCCGCCGGCTTCCAGGACAGCGCGTCTTTGCCGCCCCCGACGAGACGGAGGGCCTGCCTACGCCTGAGGCGGCGGCTCAGCCGGCAAGGGCTGTCGCCAGCCGCAGCCCTGTCGCCAGCGGCTGCACCCGAATGCGTGGTGCCCCCGCAGGATGCGGCCCTGGCCGCATTGAGGACAAGGTTGTCCAGTGAGATCGGCGGGGAGCCGCCGGCAGCGCGGCCTTGGGGGCCGGCGCGGCCTTCTCCCCTTCCCGGGGCGGCCCCTCCCGGGGCGGCCCCTTCTCCCAATCCCGAGGCGGGAACTCGAATCCCACCGTGCCGTCCTCCTTCAGCACCAGGGCGGCGTCAAAGGGCTTGCCCTGGCGGCTCTTGAAGCCCTTGAGCACCGGCGTGCGTCCGCTCTTGATGAGCTGGGTGGCCGAGCGCCGGGAGACATCGCGTTTGGCCACGCTCTTGAAGATGACAAAGCTGCAGGCCCGATCCGTATCACAGGCGTAAACCCTGCCTTTTTCGCGAACCGGCTTGCCGCAGACCGGGCAGTCCCCCAAGGGGGGGCTGCTGTCGGCGGCGGCGATCTCGGGGGTGGCGGGCTCGGAAGCCAGGATCTCGGCGATCAGCTCGTGCAGCTGGCCACGACGTCGGCCATGAAGCGCTCGGCTGTCCTGGCCCCGGCAACCCGGGTCAGGCGGCCTCCCAGCGGCCGGTCAGCTCCGCGCTCTTCAGCTCCTCCACCGGCACCGCGTCAATCAAGCTGCGGCCGCGATCGGTGGCCCGCAGCACCTTGCCGGCGCGCTCGATGAACTGCCGCTTGATCAAGGTGTCGAGGATGGCGGCCCGGGTGGCCGGCGTGCCCAGGCCCGCGCTGCGCATCGCCCGCTTCAGCTCCGCGTCTTCCAGGTCCTTGCCGGCGTTCTCCATGGCGCCCAGGATGCTGGCGTCGCTGTGGGGGGACGGCGGTCGGGTCTGGCCCTCCACCACCTCGGGATCGCGCGCCCAGGCCTCATCTCCATCGACCACCGCCGGCAGGTCCACCTCCTTGCGCTTGGGGGGCGGGTCCACCGCCTGCCAGCCCGCTTGCACCCGCACCCGGCCCTTGGCGCGAAAGCGCAGCGGCGCCGTGATCTCGGGGGGCAGGGCACCCCTGGGGGGCACGGCCACCACGATCTCGGCGAGATCGAAGAGGGCGTCGGCAGAGAGCGCGGCCAGCAGCCGCCGGGCGACCAGGTCGTAGATGCGCTTCTCATCCGGGTTCAGGCGGGCGTCGCGCGGGTCCTTGGCGGTGGGCAGGATGGCGTGGTGGTCGCCCACCTCGGCCGCATCCACCACCCGCCGACCCGGCCGGATGGGGGCCGCGAGCAGCGGCGCGGCAAAGGGCGCATAGACGGGCACCTGGCCCACGGCCTCCACCACCGCAGGCAGCTCGGGCACCTGGTCCGGCGTGATGTGGCGGGCGTCGGTTCGGGGTAGGTGAGCAGCTTGTGGCGCTCGTAGAGGGCCTGGGCCAGCTCCAGGGTGCGGGCGGCCGACAGCCCGTAGCGTTGGTTGGCCCGGCGCTGAAGCGCGGTGAGATCGTAGAGCAGCGGCGGCTTTTCCGGGTGCTGCGCCGCCGCGGAGGACTCGATGTGGCCCTGCTGATCGGCGGCGGCGGCGGCACGGCCTGAGCCAGCTCCTGGCTGGGCAGGCGCTTCGGGCAGAGGCGCTCGTCGTCGGATTCCCGGCCTGGAGGGCCCTTGGGTGCGGGGCTTGGGGCCGGGCGAAAGAAGGTGGCCCCGAACTCCCCCGCGGTGGCCTGAAAACGCGCGGTCACCCGCCAATAGGTCTCGGGCACAAAGCCCTCGATCTCGCGGTCGCGGCGCACGATCATGGCCAGGGTGGGGGTCTGCACCCGCCCCACGCTCAGCAGCTGGCTGCCCCCCACCTTGCGCACCTGGCAGGTCATGGCCCGGGTGGCGTTCAGGCCCACCAGCCAGTCCGCCTCGGAGCGGCAGCGGGCGGCATCGGCCAGGTTGTCGTAGCGCTCGCCCGGCCGCAGCTGGGACCAGGCCTGGCGAATCGCGCTGTCGGTCATGGACGAGACCCACAGCCGCTGCACGGGCTTGCGCGCCTCGGCCAGCTCCATCACATAGCGGAAGATCAGCTCGCCTTCGCGGCCCGCATCGCAGGCGTTGACCACATCGTCGGCCTTGCGCAGCAGGGCGCGCAGCAGCTTCCAGTGATCGGCCACGCCCTCCCGCAGGCGCAGGGCGAAGCGCTCGGGCACCATGGGCAGGGTCTCGGCGCTCCAGGTCTTCCAGGCGGGATCGTAGCTGGCGGGGTCCACCAGCTCGGCCATATGGCCAAAGCACCAGGTGATCTGCAGGCCCTCGCCTTCATAGCAGCCTTCGCTGCGCCGGTTGGCCCCCAGGACCTGGGCCAGGTCCCGGGCGACGCTCGGCTTCTCTGTGACGACCACCCGCATCGCCGCCCCCTATCCGGGCCGGCCCGTCGCTTCCCCTTCAGGAGGGCAGAGCCGAGGACGAAAACGCCGATAAGATCGCGCCGGGAGCCTTCATGATCCGCCACCTTGTCGCCCTGTCCAGCCTCAGCCTGTCCGCCGGCTGCTTCTCGTCGGCCAGTAGCAAAGACGGCGCCCTGCCCGGCGCCACCAACCTCAGCCCGGGCTCCTTGCTGGCCGAGGACGACAACGACGACGACGCGGGGGACTCCGGCGTGGTCTGTCCTCAGCCCATCGGCGAGGTCAGCCTGGCCGAAGCGGTGGATCGCGGCTGGGCCCGCCTTGGATACGACGGCGGCATGTTCATCGACAATGAAGGCCCCGTCTCTATTTCCATGGACGGGTGGTTCGTCTTTTTCTCGGAGGCCAGCCAGGACGCCATCGGCGGATCCGGCGACTACGCCTTTGGCCACGACGACCAGGGCGCGCAGGGCCTGTCCATTCCCCCCGGCGGCGAGTGGGCCATGGACTACGCCGCCGAGACGGGCCCGGCCTGGTGGTGCATCGAAGAGTCCCAGATCACCCAGATCAGCATGGACCACCGCTTCAATGGGGCCGAGGCCCCACCCAAGCTGCTGCAATATGTCTTTTACGACACAGACGAGAATGGCAACGAGATCGAGGACCACGACGAGTTCCCCGATGAGGGGGGACTGGCGTCCCAGGCCCAACACAACCTCTGGGACACGCTGGATGCGGGGGCCATCTTCGTGGTGGGCCGCAGCCCAACTATGTCGAGCTGCAGGTGGGGGAGAGCACCGACCTGACCGTGCAGGTGGTCAACCTGGGGCGCGGCGCGGGCTCCGCCATCGTGTCCGAGACCATCCCCGCCGGGGCCAGCGCCAGCGACTTCAGCCTGGAGCCGGGCATCATCACCGACAACGCCGACGGGTCACGCACCTATACCTGGGCCTGGAAGATGGGCGGGGCCGAAGACAACGGCGACCTCAGCCAGCCCACCATCTATGACCGCCTCGACATCACCTACACCCTGACCTGGGAGGCCGCCGACTGCGGTGGCCGCAGCATCGGCGCAGCCCCGCGGGTGGACTGGTCCGACTCCGATGGCCTCTCCCACATCTCCTGGGGCACCGAGCTGGTCGTGGCCTGCTGCCAGTAGCAGGCGCCCCCCCCGGTGACGGCCAGGTGAATCCCCGTCTCGGAATGTCTGGGGCGACCGCGGGGCTTGGGCAGGTCGGGCAAGGTGGCTATGGCCTTGTCCACCCTCGGGAGCCCCGCCATGCGTCCTCGCCTGCACCTGCTCATCCTGCCGCTGTTGCTGGCCCCCCTCGCCGCCTGCGACGACGCCAGCGGCAAGAAGATCCAGAAGGCCCCGGGCGAAGACTTCCAGTTCGACGACCAGGTGCGCATCACCGCGCCGGCCAACGGCGCCACCGTGCCCCCCGAATTCGTCCTGCGCTGGGATGCCGGCGAAGACGTGCAGGATCTGCGCCTCGAGGTCGACGGCGGCCTGGTGCGCCAGTTCACCCGCATCGAAGCCGGGCCTGGCTATGTCCGCATCGACCTCGAGACGGGCGCCCACGATCTGCGCCTGGTGGGGGTGGACGCCGACGGAAACGAGGTCAGCGACCACCAGATCGTCATCCGGGTGAGCACAGGAGACCCCTGGGTCACCATCACCAGCCCAGCCGATGGCGACACCGTGCCCAACCCCGCCTACTTTGCGGTGGCGGCCTCCGAAGATGTTGACGAGGTCGAGATCCTCGCCGACGACTGGTCCCTTGGCACGGTGGCCCCCGGCGAAGTCCTCGCCTACCGTTTCACCGGAACCGGCTTCGAGCGCCACATCCAGGCCCGCGCCTTCGACGACGGCGCGCTGGTGGCCACCCACGACATCACGCTCACCATCGACGATGGCACCGACCCGGGCAGCAGCAGCTTCAACGACCACGTCATGGGCCATGTCGAGAGCTACCCCCGCGATGGCAGCTATGCCTACTGGTGGCCCTCGGATGTGGACTGGGGCGGCAATCCCCACGACATCTACTACCTGGGCGAGCTGTTCTCGGCCGGAGACCCCCAACAGCGCAGCTTCTGCGTCGGCCTCACCTTTGAGGTCTTCATGCGCAGCTTCCAGGATGTGGATCGCGACTGGGGCGGCGACGGCTCGGTCAATGGCATCGGCTTTGACGACCTCTACGACTTCCGCGTGGACTGGTTCGTGCGCGAGCTCTACGGCATGGGCATCGTGGACGCGATGGAGAACTACGGCATCGGCGAGCGCGTGACCGACTGGGACGCGGTGCAGCCCGGCGACATCGTGCAGTTCTGGCGGCACTCCGGGACGGGGCACAACGCCATCTTCATCGACTGGGAGCGCAATTCCAGCGGGGCCATCATCGGGCTCACCTATTGGAGCACCCAGGGCAGCACGGCCGGCATCGACTACAACGACGAGTACTTCGGGTCCTCGGGCTCCTCCATCGACCCCAACTTCTTCTTTGCAGGTCGTGTCGCAGATCCCGACGCCTGGACGCCCTGGTATTAAGGCGGGGTGATGGACCATTCTCGCGCCTTCTTCGACCCCCAGGGCCGCATCGATCTGCGCTGCTTGCCGGTGGCGGGCATCGCCGCCTTGCTGCGGGACGCCGGCGACCCCGCCCCCGACGGCCGCGCCCTGCGGGTCTACAAGCAGCTCTGGCAGCGGCGGGCCATGGACTTCGGCGCCATGACCACCGTGAACAAGGACGCCCGCGCCCTGCTCGGCCAGCACGCGCGCATCAGCGATCTGGCCTTGCACCGCCGCATCGACAGCGCGGATGGCACGCGAAAATACCTGTGGAAGCTCCACGATGGCCACAATATCGAGAGCGTGCTGATCCCCGATGTGGACCGCACGAATGGCCGCCCACCCCGGCTCACCCTCTGCATCAGCACCCAGGTCGGCTGCGCGATGGCCTGCAGCTTCTGCCTGACCGGGGACCTCGGCCTCAAGCGCAACCTCACGCCGGCAGAGATCGCGCTGCAGCCGCTCAAGGTGCAGGCCGACATCGACGCCGACCCCGCCTGCGCCCCCCGCATCACCAACATCGTGATGATGGGCATGGGCGAACCCCTGCACAATTTCGACCATGTCGTGACGGCGCTGAACATCCTGCTGGACGAGCAGGCCCTCAATTTCAGCCACCGCCGCGTCACGGTCAGCACGGTGGGCCTGGTGCCCCGGCTCAAGCGCCTGGCCGAGACCTTGCCGGTGAATATCGCCGTCAGCCTCAACGCCAGCACCGAGGCGCAGCGCCGGCAGGTGATGCCCGTGACCCTCAAATACAGCATGGCCGAGCTGATGCAGGCCTGCCGCGACCTGCCCCTGCCCGCCGGCAAGCGCATCACCTTTGAATATGTGATGATGGAGGGCTTCAACGCCTCCATCGAAGACGCCCAACGGGTCGAGGTTCTCATGCGGGGGGTGCCCGCCAAGGTCAACCTCATCCCCTACAACGAGAACCCCGATCGGGACATCCGGCGCCCCAGCGACGCGGCGGTGAAGGCCTTCCAAGACCACCTCGTGCGCAACGGGGTCAACTGCTCGATACGCACCACCAAGGGCCGCGACATCTCCGCTGCCTGCGGTCAGCTGGGCAAGGCCGCCGACCTCATGGCGGCCCGCCTGCGCCCTTCGGCCTCCGCCGACCCCCAGCCCGCGCCCCGCGCGCGTTAGACTGCGCCCGCGCGCGCGCATGACCGCGCGCCCACCGGAGGCGGAACAGATGGCTGGACAGCAGGACGGAGCAGGCGTGGCCCGCGACAGCGGGGCCCCCTTGCGCATCGGCATCATCGGCGGCAGCGGCCTCTACAGCATGGACGGCCTCGTCGATGTGCGCGAGCAGGTCCTCAGCACCCCCTTTGGCGACCCCAGCGGCGCCTATGTCATCGGCCGCCTCGTGGACCTGCCTGGGGTCGAGCTGGTCTTTCTGCCACGCCATGGGGTGGGCCACCGGCTCAACCCCTCCGAGGTGCCCTACCGGGCCAACCTGTTTGGAATGAAGGCCCTGGGCGTGTCCTGGATCCTCAGCGTGTCCGCGGTGGGCTCGCTCAAGGCGGAGATCGTGCCCGGCCACGTCGTGGTGGTGGACCAGTTCATCGACCGCACCAAGGGCCGGCCCTCCACCTTCTTCGAGGGCGGCATCGTGGCCCATGTGGCCTTTGGCGACCCGGTCTGCCGCGCCTTGCGCGGCTACTTGCTGGACGCCGCCCGGCAGGCCGGCGCCACCGTGCACGATGGCGGCACCTATGTGTGCATGGAGGGCCCCGCCTTCTCCACCCGCGCCGAATCCAACCTCTACCGGTCCTGGGGGGCCTCGGTCATCGGCATGACCAACCTCCCCGAGGCCAAGCTCGCCCGCGAAGCCGGCATCTCCTACGCTACACTTGCCATGTCAACCGACTACGACTGCTGGTATGAAGGGCATGACGATGTCACGGTCGAGCAGGTGGTGGCGGTGGTCCAGGCCAATGTGGCCCTGGCCCGGCGCATCATCCGGCAGGCCATCCCCAAGATCGCTGCCCACGACGGCCCCGCACCCCACCACCGCGCCCTGGCCGGCGCCATCATGACCGCGCCCGAGGCCATCCCCGCCCAGCTCAAGCGCGATCTTGCCCCCCTGCTCGGCGACCTGCTGGGCTGAACCCGCACCCAAGCCCGGAGCGACCATGCCGCGCCCCCCTCCCTTCGCCCGTCTCGTCACCCTGGCCCTGATCCTGGGCCAAGGCGCCTGCGTGTCTGCGGCGCACAAGGACCGGGCCGAGGCCCGGGTGGACCTGGGCTCGGCCTATCTGCGCGAGGGCAACGCCCCAGGCGCGGTCGGGGTGCTGCGCGAGGCCGCCGAGCTGGACTCCGGCAACTGGAATGCCTGGAACAAGCTGGGGCTGGCCTACCTCGCCCAGGGCGCCCTGGCAGAGAGCGAGAGGGCCCTGAAGAAGGCCACGCGCCTCAACCCCTCGGCCGAGGTGCGCAACAACTACGGCTATATGCTGATGGTCAAGGGCGACATGCCGGCGGCCATCCACCAATTCGAGCTGGCGCTCACCGACCTCACCTACCGAAAGCCCGCCCTCGTGCTCAACAACCTGGGCCATGCGCTCTTTCTGGACGGGCGCAACGAGGAGGCCATCCTGCGCCTGAACGAGGCCGTGCAGCGGGCGCCCAACCTGTGCCAGGCCCGCTTCAACCGGGGGCTGGCCGAGGCCGCCCTCAACCAGCACGAGAAGGCGCTGGACGACTTCGAGACGGTCATCAGCCTCTGCGGCGAGGATGGCGCGAGCGGCGCTTATTACCAGGCCGCCCGCCTGCTGGCCGAAAAGGACGACCGCTCCGGCGCCTGCACCTATCTGCGCACCGTGATGACCGATGTGCCCCGCACCGATCTCGGCGACGCCGCGTCGGATCTGCACGCGCGCATCTGCCTGTGACCGGAGGGGCGGCGACATGAGCGGCGATGCGCTGCGCCGCGAACGCGAGAAGCGCGGTCTCACCCTGGATGATGTGGCCGAAGGCGCGCGCATTCCCCGCCGCTACCTGGTGGCCATGGAAGAGGACGACACGGCCACGCTGCCGCCGGGCCCCTTCTTGCGCAGCTACCGCAACCAGTACCTGGGCTGGTTGGGCATCGATCCAGTCGCCTTCGAGGCCGGCGTGCCCCTGTCGGCGCGCCCCCACGGCGATCTCGCCCCCGACGATCTGGAGCCCGACCCCGACCCCACGGCCACCATCCCCCGCAGCGACGATCTGCCGGTGGGCCGCCTCGTCTTCCTGGCCTTCTTGCTCACCTTGTCGGTGGTCTTGGGCCTGCGGGTGAGCAGCCGCTTTGCCGACCGCGACGCCGAGATCGTGTCGGCCCCCGTATCGGCCGCCGTGCCCCAGAGCGTGCGGGTGCGCGCCATCGAAGACACCCGGGTGCAGGTCGAGACCGACAACAGCACCCACCACAACGGCACCCTGAGCGCCGGCGGCACGGTGGATGTCGAGAGCGCCTTGCCCATCGTGGTGGAGGTCGAGGACCTCACGCGGGTGGTGATTCACCACAACGGCGACCGCATCGAGCCCCTGCACAATCTGTCCGCCCCGCGCCGCCTGGTCTTCGTCCCGGACTGAGGCCGCATGGGGGCCCCCTCTCGTGGCGCGGATCACGGGGCACCGGGCGATCGATTACGGGGCCCCCATGGACGCCCGTGTCGAAGTCATCCGCCGGCTGGCCCGGCGCAAAACCGAAGTGCCCCTTCAAAAGGCGCTGGACAAGAGCCGCGCCGTGGACATCGCCAGCGCGATTCGCGGCCTCGCGCCCGCAGAACAGCGCCTGGTCATGGCCCATGTCACCGACGACGAGGTGGCCGGCGAGGTGCTCGCCCGGGTGGAACAGTCCGACCTGGACAACCTGGTGCGGGTGCTCGCCTTTGACCGGCTGGTCGAGCTTCTGGACGCCATGGACGTCGACGACGAGGCCGACGTCATCGACCGGCTGCCCGACGATCTGCACGACCGGGTGCTGGCCGCCATCCAGTCGCGCGACAAGGTGCTGGTCGAGGAGATCCTCGCCTGGCCCGAAGACTCGGCCGGCGGCATCATGCAGCCCCTGGCCTTTCAGCTGGGGGACACCCTCACTTGCCGGGACGCCATCGCCGCCCTGCACGAACAGCACGAAGAGCTCGAGACCGTCTTCTACCTCTACGTCAAGAACGACTCCGACCAGCTGGTGGGGGTGACCAGCCTGCGGGCCCTGCTCACCCACAACCCCTCCACCACCCTGCGCGACATCATGACCACGGACATGATCACCGTGCAGCCCGACGAGGACCAGGAGGAGGTGGCCCGGCTGGTGTCCCGCTACGATCTGCTGGCGGTGCCGGTGGTGGACAGCGAGCGCAAGCTGCTGGGCATCGTGACCATCGACGACGTGCTGGACGTCATCAAGGAGGAGGCCCTCGAAGACATGATGCTGATGGCTGGTGTCGGCGACGAGCCCGACCCCACGGCCAGCGGCGTCTTTGGTGCGGCCCGGCAGCGCTTCGCCTGGCTGGGGGTCACCCTGGCCGGCGGCATCGCCATGGCCGAACTCATCGGCGTCTTTGAGCACCACCTGGCCAAGCAGGCCGTCCTGGCGGGCTTCATCCCCGTGATGCTGGGCATGGGCGGCAATGTGGGCATCCAGGCCGCCACTGTGACCGTGCGCAACATCGCCACGGGCCACCAGGACCACACCAGCCTGGCCGCTGCCCTCTTCCGCGAGCTTCGCGTGGGCATGCTGCTGGGCCTGGGCTTCGCCACCTGCCTGGGGGGCTATGCCCTGGCGCGCTGGTGGGATCAGCCCCAGCTCGGCGCGGCCATCAGCGCCTCCATCCTCATGACCGTGATCGTGGCCGCAGGGGTGGGCAGCCTGGTGCCCCTCACCCTCAACCGCTTCAAGATCGATCCAGCGGTGGCCACCGGCCCCTTCGTCACCACCGCCATCGACATGCTGGCCATCCTCATCTACTTCTTGACCTGCATCCTGGTCCTGGGCCTCTGAGTGCCGGCAGCAGAAAGCACCCAGGCGATCGTGGTGGGATCGGTCGACTATGCAGAGGCTGACCGCATTGTGAGGCTGCTCAGCCCCAGCCACGGCCGCCTGTCGGTGCTGGCTCGGGGGGCCCGCCGCAGCAAGCGGCGCTTCGCCGGCGCCCTGGAGCCAGGCAACCGCATTGCGGCCGTGCTGCGGCCCGGTCGGGGCGAGCTGTGGCACCTGGACGGCGCCACCCTGCTCGATGGCCGGCTGCACGCCCGCGACCACCTGGAGCGCATCGCCCTGCTGCTCTATGCCTGCGAGCTCTGCGGCGGCCTGTCCCGTGAACAGCACCCAGAGGCCCGGCTCTACGGCCTGCTGGACATGGCGCTCACCTTGATCGACGGCGTGAGTGAGCCCCCCAGCGCCCTCTTCCGCATCGCGCTCGAGGCCAAGGCCCTGACCTTTGCCGGCCTGCTGCCCACCCTGGACCGCTGCGCCGCCTGTGGGGAGCCCCTGGGTGAGGACCCCCTGGTCTTTGACCCCGCCGTCCGGGGCGTGGCCCGCCGCCTGCCATGCCGGCGGTGAGCCCCTGCCGCCCGGCTGGGCCCCGGCCATCAAAGCCGCCCGCCGCCTGCCCCTGCTTCAGCTGGTGGACGCCGCGCCGCCCAGGGACCCGTCTGGGCCCTGTCCGACCACATCTGCTGGCAGCTCGGGCGCCCGCTGCGCGGCCGGGCGGTGCTGGCCAGCCTCGGTCGCCTGCAGGCCCGCCGCCGGGTCGATAAGCTGGCGCCATGGCCGCTTGCTCCCCCGCCCGCCTGCTCCTGCTCTGCGCCGCCCCGGTGGGCTGCGCGGCAGAGACGCCCGCCTCGGACCTCATCCGCTGGGGCGGCTATGTCTACCAGGACGTCTACATCAGCTCGGATCTGCTGGTGGACGGGCCGATCGAGCTGCTCGACCCCGATGGCGCCTGCATCGAAGACGACGATGGCGCCTGCATGCTGGCCGAGGCATCCACCAGCACCGAAGGCTACTGGTCCTTTGTCGTGGAAAAGGATCGCCCGCTGGCCCTGCGGGTGTCCGGCGCCGGCCTGGCGCCGACGGTCTGGCGCAGCGACGCGCCTGGCCGCAGCGCCCAATGGCAGAGCGGCGCCCTCTTTGCCCGCGACCTCGCGTCGCTGGACGCCTTCGCCCTGGAGCTCGACCCGCCCGGCGGCAGCCCGACCTCCCTGGCCACGGCCGACGGAGCCTGGCTCTGGGGCGCCCCCCTCGACCCCGCGGATTGGGCGGGCGCCACCCTGGATCTGCTTGGTGGAGATGGGCAACCAGCCGACCTTCTGGCCTATTCGGTGGACGAGTCCGGCGCCTTGCGCCCCCGCACTGACGGCCCCATCGACCTCTTCCTCGCCTTTGACCTCGCGCCGGGCGTCGTGGTCCTGACTGTGCAGACCCCTGATGGGCGGCAGATGACCGAGACCTGGCCCGCCCGGGCGGGCGACCTGCTCGCTGGAAACTTCCTCGCCCTGCCGGCGAATTGAGGCCCCCCATGCCGCGTGTTCTCCCCCTGTCCCTGCTCGTGCTGGCCGCTTGCGCCCCCGAGCCCCGCGATGGCGTGCTGACCGGCATCGTCACCCGCGGGCCCGGCACCGACGCCCCCCGCGAGGCCGGCGCGACGGTGCGCACCTTCGACAATACCGACACCGAGATGGACGCGGTGCAGACGGCCCAGGACGGCAGCTTTCAGGCCACGATCCCCTGGACCGGTGGCTTCTTTGTCGAGCTGGACGCCGAGGGCGCCGTGCCCACCAGCTTCTCGGCCGTCGCCTATTCCGGCGCGGTGGAGGGCGGCCCCGGCGACACCTGGACCCGCACCGCCACCGCCCTGGACAGCCTGCGCGCCGAGTTCGCCGGCTGCGCCAGCGCCGACCTCGACGGCGCCATCGTCGAAGGCGAGATCCGCGTGCTGCTGCCGGTGGACGACCTGGACGAGACGCCGCTGGTCAAGACCGCCACGGTGACAGTCGAAGACGCCGACGGCGTGGCCCATGCGGCCTGCTACCTCGATGACCAGGGCGGGTCGGCCCCCGACGCCACCGTCACCGGCGATACCGGCCGCTTCGCGGTCTTCGGGCTCCCCCCCGGGGTGGCCCTGGTGCAGATGGTGCTCACCGTCGAAGAGACGGAGTTCACCAACCCCACCCTGCCGGTGCGCCTGCCCGAAGGCGGCGCCGCGCCGCTCTACCCCCTGTGGGCCGAACTTCCACTGTAGGGATTCGTCGCCCCATCTGCCGGACATCTTGCCAAGCGCTGGCCGCCGTCGTAGGGTTGCAACGCTTCGGGGGCCCAGGCATTCCGCGCTGCTCCCCTTGAATCGACACCTTTCAGATCCAGACCATCGGAGGCCACCGCTATGGGCGAGATGATCCAGAAGCCGGACACCAACCCTGTCATCGTCGCGCTGCTCAACTTCTTCCTTCTGGGTGGCGCAGGCTACTTCATGATGGGACAGTCGAAGAAGGGCATCATCAGCATCGTCGGCACCATCGTGCTGGGCTCGTGCGGTATCGGGTTCATCATCCCGATCATCACCGCCTACGATGCCTACCTGCTCGGCCAGAAGCTGCAGAGCGGCGAATCGATCGGGATGAACGAGAATGGCCTCGACTTCCTGAACGCCATCTTCAAGGACTGAGTCCTTCGGGACCCAGCACGGCCGCGGCGGGTCCCCCTGCCGTGGCCGTTTCCAATTTCCGGCCCCGCGCTGATTCCGCGCTGATCCCGCGCTGATCCCGCGCTGATCCCCCTCCGCCATGGACGGGCCCTGTGCCCGAAGACCCTTCGTGCCCCCAGCCTTTGCCCAGTTCGACGAGCCCCACGCCTGGCTGATCCGCGGCCTGGTCGAGTATGGCTGGCCCGACAGCAGCCGGGCCCACGGCTTCATCCAGCCCGGCGCCCCCGGCGGCATGGACCTGTCCCGCGTGGGCGAGAGCGAGGGCCGCGAGGGCCTGGTGCTGGAGATGCCCGCCCTGGCCGACGGCCTGCGCTGCGAAGAGGACGCCAGCTACCGCTTCTCGGTCTATGTGACCCAGGGCGCCCAAGGGGTCGCCGTCACGGTGCGCTGCCCGGAAGCCAATTTCTTCCAGGAATTCCCCTACGACCCCCAGAACCCGCTCTGGGCCGCGGGCTATGTGCACCAGGCGCTGACCACCTATGTGCCCCAATTCGTACGCTGGCGGCTGCAAGGCGGCGAGGTGTCCTGGGCCCAGCGGGCGGGCATCCCCGCGGTGTCGGGCGACCCCTGCTCCTACCTGCTGGCCCGCTTTGTGGGCGACCGGGTCGCGGCAAACCAGCGCCTGGATGGCGGCCCTGCCCAGGGCTGGTGGCTGGGGCAGGGTGGCGCCCCCGGCCTCGTCGTGCCCCCCGGCGGCCCCGTCGCCAGCGTGGGCAAGGGCGGGGGCGACCCGACCTACCTCAGCGCCGCCGCCCGAGATGCCGCGGCCCGCGGCGAGAGCATCGCCAGCGTGGGCAACCTCCAGGCCCTCGCCCGGGTCGGCAAGCCCGGCGCCGCCCTGATGGCCCTGGCGGGCCTGGGCATCTTCCAGGCCCTGCTGTGGTTCATCAACGCCCTGTCGGTGGTGGCCTTCTACCTGGAAGACAGCCTGTTCGCGCTGGCCTTCAGCCTCTTTGCGTCGGTGATGCTGCTGATGGGCGGCGCCGTCGCCATGTTGGGTGGCTTTCACTACCGCAAGCTGCGCAAGGGCCCCTTGCCCCTGGTGGCCATCGGCTATGCCGCGATCGTGCCCATCTGCTGCGTGGTGGGCGTGCCGGTGGCCGTCTGGGCCGCGCTGACCTGGCGGGACCCCATGGTGCGCCAGGCGGTCAAGGGCGGTCCGGGCTGAGCGCGGCGGCATTGCCCGCGCCCGGTCCTCGTCATACCGACGCCTGCACTCCCCCGGACCGAGGCGGCCATGGCCCTCAACTTCCAGGACCTCATCCTGACCCTCCAGCGCTACTGGGGTGAACAGGGCTGCGCCATCCTGCAGCCCCTGGACGCCGAGATGGGCGCGGGCACCTTCCACCCGGCCACCTTCTTGCGGGCGCTGGGCCCCGAGCCCTGGCGCGCCGCCTATGTGCAGCCCTGCCGCCGCCCGGGGGACGCCCGCTATGGCGACAACCCCAACCGGCTGGGCCACTACTACCAGTTCCAGGTCATCATCAAGCCCAGCCCCAAGGACATCCAGGAGCGCTATATCGGCAGCCTCCAGGCCATCGGGATTGACCTCAGCAAGCACGATCTGCGCTTTGTCGAGGACAACTGGGAGTCCCCCACCCTGGGCGCCTGGGGCCTGGGTTGGGAGGTCTGGCTGGACGGCATGGAGGTCACGCAGTTCACCTACTTCCAGCAGGTGGGCGGCTTTGATCTCAACCCCATCAGCGTCGAGCTGACCTATGGGCTCGAGCGCCTGGCCATGTACCTGCAAGGGGTGGACAACCTCTTCGATCTCACCTGGGTCGAGGGCATGACCTACCGGGACGTCTACCACCGCAACGAGGTGGAGCAGTCCCACTACAACTTCAAGGAGGCCGATGTGGACCTCCTCTTCAAGATGTTCCAGGGCAGCTTCGACGAGTGCCAGCGCCTGGCGGCCAAGGGCCTGGCCCTGCCGGCCTATGACCACTGCATGAAGTGCTCCCACAGCTTCAACCTGCTGGATGCCCGGGGCGCCATCTCCGTCGCCGAACGGGCCAACTACATCCGCCGCATCCGAGAGCTGGCCGTGGGCTGCGCCCGCGCCTGGCAAGGCCTCAGCGACGAAGGAGCCGGAAAGTGAAGCCCGCAACCGCCGAACTCTTCGTCGAGATCCGCTGCGAGGAGCTGCCCGCGCGCTTCGTCGCCCCCATCGCCGAGGGCCTGCGCGACGGCCTGGTCAAGCTGCTCAAGGCGGTGGACCATGGCGCGGTGCGGGTCTGGGCCACCCCCCGCGTGGCCGTGGCCATCGCCGATGTGGGCCGCCACCCGCCCGGTCAGAGACCCAGCTGGTCACCGCCGCCTGCCGCCGCCGCCTGGCGCGATGGCGCCTGACCCGGCCGCCCTGGGGCTTTGGCTCCGCGGTCGCGGCGTGAGCGCCGACCAGCTCGAGCTGGTGGAGGGCCCCAAGGGCCAGGTCGTGGGCGCCCGCATCCAGACCGGCGGCGAATCCACCGGGCAATTGGTGGCCGACAACCTCGCCGCGCTGGTGCTGGGCATCGAGGTGGACCGCTATATGCGCTGGGCCGATGGAGAGGCCCGCTGGGCCCGCCCCATTCATGGCGTGGTCGCCCTGCTCGGCGGGGAGTTGTGCAATGCAGCATCGCCGGGGTGGCTAGCAGCCGCGAGACCCAGGGCCACCGCCTGGCGCCCTCGCCCATCCCGGTCACCGGCGGCGACGCCTACGAGGCTGCCCTGCACGCCCACTTCGTGCTGGCCAACCGGGAGGCCCGCCGGGCCGAGATCCTCGCCCAGCTTCACCAGGCCGCCGCCAACCTGGGCGCCACCGTCGGCGCCTTGTCCCTGGTGGACGAGGTCGTGGACCTGGTGGAGTGGCCCAGCGTCATCCCCGCCGTCTTTGACGCCGACCTGCTCAAGCTGCCCAGCCGCCTGCTGGTCGAGTCCATGAGCGTGCACCAGCGCGTCTTCCCGCTCTTTGCCGGCGGGGTGCTGCTCAACCGCTTCCTGGTGGTCACCAACCACCCCTTTGTGGCCGAAGACGCCGAAGCGGCCGACATCGTGGCCCGGGGCAATACCAAGGTCCTGGCATCGCGCTTCTACGACGCCCGCTTCTTCTACGCCGAAGACCGCAAGAAGACCCTGGCCGAGCACGGCCAGGGCCTGCACAAGATGCGATGGATCCGCGATGGCGGCACCATGGCCGACAAGCAGGACCGGGTGCGGCAGCTCGCCTCGGCCCTGGCCCCACGCTTTGGCGCCGACCCCGCCCGGGCCGCCCGCGCGGGCGCCCTCTGCAAATCCGATCTCACCAGCCAGATGGTGGGGGAATTCCCCGAGCTTCAGGGCCATGTGGGCCGCCTGCTGGCCGCCCACGACGGCGAAGACGCCACGGTCGCCCAGGCCATCGAAGAGCACTACCTGCCGCGCTTCTCGGGGGATGCCCTGCCCGCCTGCCCCGAAGGCAGCACGGTGGCCATCACCGACCGCCTGGACAGCCTCGTGGGCTGCTTCAGCCGCGGCCTGCGCCCCAAGGCCTCGGCCGACCCTGGGCCTGCGGCGGCCGCCGGGCCTGGGTGGACCTGCTGCTGCACACCGGCGTGCAGATCCCCTTGCCCGAGCTGTTCACCGACGCCGGCGCCGGAGAGGCCACCGCCGACCTCGTGGACTTCACCCTGGCCCGCTTCAAGGCCCGCCAGGCCGAGGCCAGCTCCGTCGAGCTGATCGACGCGGTGCTGGCCACCGGCGTCACCGATGTGGTGGGCCTCGCCGCCCGCATCCAGGCCCTGGAGGCCTTGGCGGGCACCCCGGACTTCGACCCCCTCAAGTCCACCTTCAAGCGCCTCATGAATATCACCGGCGACCACGCCAGCACGGCCTACGACCCCACCGCCCTGGTCGAATCGGCCGAACAAGCGCTGCACGGCGCCTTTTCGGCGGTGGCCAGCGACGCCCGTGCGGCCTCGCTGGCGGGCGACTTCCCCCTCGCCCTGCGGCGCCTGAGCACGCTGAAGGCCCCGGTGGACCGCCTCTTTGACGAGGTGATGGTGATGGCCGACGACCCCGACATCCGGGCCAACCGCCTGGGCCTGCTGCGGGCGGTGGCCGACGAATTCGGCCGCATCGCCGACTTCAAGGCCATGTCCAGCTAGCGACGATCCCCTGCGCCGCCGCAGGCGCCGGCCCCTGGTCTGGCGTTAGAGGGCACTCCCCCTTCTTTTGGGAGCCCCCATGGACAAGTCCCGCTGGGTCTACCGCTTCGGCGGCGACATCGCAGATGGCAACGGCAAGATGAAGGCCCTGCTGGGCGGAAAGGGCGCCGGACTGGCCGAGATGGTGTCCATCGGGTTGCCCGTGCCCCCCGGCTTCACCCTCACCACCACCGCCTGCGAGCACTTCTTCGATAACGGAGAGAGCTGGCCGGACGGGCTCTGGGAGCAGGTGCTCGAAGGCGTGGCCATGGTCGAAGACCAGACCGGCAAGCGCTTCGGTGACCCCGAACGCCCCCTGCTCTTCAGCGTGCGCTCCGGCGCCGCCGTGTCCATGCCCGGCATGATGGACACCGTGCTCAACCTCGGCCTCAACGACGACACGGTCGAGGGCCTGGCGCGCCTGGGCGCCGACCCCCGCTTTGCCTGGGACAGCTACCGCCGCTTTGTGGGCATGTTCGGCGATGTGGTGCTGGGCATCCACTACTCGCGCTTCGCCCGAGCGACGGACCGCGTGCGCGGCAGCCGCGAAGAATCCGAGCTCACGGCCGACGAGCTGAAGACCCTGGTGGCCGAACTCAAGGCCGTGGTGGCCGACAGCTGGGGCCGCTTCCCCGACGACCCCCACGAGCAGCTCCGCCTGTCCATCAACGCGGTCTTCAAGAGCTTCAACACCCCGCGGTCCATCTACTACCGCAAGAGCAACCAGCTGCACGCCATTCGCGGCACCGGCGTCAACGTCCAGGCCATGGTCTTTGGCAATATGGGAGAGGGCAGCGCCACCGGCGTCTGCTTCACCCGCGACCCCAAGACCGGCGAAAAGATCTTCTTCGGCGAGTGGCTGCCCAACGCCCAAGGCGAAGATGTGGTGGCCGGCACCCACACGCCCCTGCCCATCACCCGCCAGGGCCGCCTGCGAAAAGAGGCCCGGGACGAGGCGGTGGGCGGCAACAGCCTCGAAGAGGCCATGCCCACGGTCTATGCCGAGCTGCTGGCCGCCGAACGCACCCTGGAGACCCACTTCCGGGACATGCAGGACATCGAGTTCACCATCGAGGCCGGCCGCCTGTGGATGCTGCAGACCCGCACGGGCAAGCGCACCCCCAGCGCCGCCGTGCAGATCGCCGTGGACATGGTGCACGAGGGCCTGATCAGCAAGGATGAGGCCCTGGGGCGGATCAAGCCCGAGAGCCTGGAGCTCGTGCTGCGCCCGGTCATCGACCCCGACGCCCCCAAGAAGGTCATCGCCCGCGGTCTGGACGCCGCCCCCGGCGCCGCCTCGGGCAAGGTGGTCTTCAGCTCGGACGAGGCCCAAGAGCTGAGCGAGCGCGGCGAAGACGTCATCCTCGTCCGCCAGGAGACCTCGCCGGAGGACATCCAGGGCATGACCGTGGCCCAGGGCATCCTCACCAGCCGCGGCGGCCAGACCAGCCACGCCGCCGTGGTGGCCCGAGGCATGGGCAAGCCCTGCGTGGTGGGCTGCAGCAGCATCACCGTGGACTACGCCCGCCAGATGTTCTACGCCGGCGACGTGGTGGTGAAGCACCTGGACTGGATCACCATCGACGGCGCCACCGGCGAGGTCATGGAGGGCAAGGTGCCCACCCTGGCCCCGCCCACCGACGCCGGCGCCATGGCCGAGCTGCTGCAGTGGGCAGACGACCGCGCCCGCCTGGTGGTGCGCGCCAACGCCGACAACGGCCCCGACGCCACCCGCGCCCGGCAGCTGGGCGCCAAGGGCATCGGCCTCTGCCGCACCGAACACATGTTCTTCCAGCCCGAGGCCCTGCGGGCCATGCGGCAGATGATCGTTGCGGAGGACCCCCGCGCCCGCCAGCGGGCCCTGGCCAAGGTCCTGCCCATCCAGCGCACAGAATTCGAGGAGATCTTCCGGGCCATGGACGGCCTGCCGGTCACCATCCGGCTGCTGGATCCGCCCCTGCACGAGTTCCTGCCCGAGCGCCCCCAGGATGTCGCTGCTGTGGCCCAGGATCTGGGCGTGCGCACGGAGGTGCTGCAAGAGCGGCTGCGCCAGCTCCACGAGGTCAACCCCATGCTGGGCCACCGCGGCTGCCGCATCGGCGTGACCTCGCCCGAGATCTACCGAACCCAGACCCGCGCCATCTTCGAGGCCGCCTGCGCCATGGAGCGCGAGGGCATCACGGTGCTGGTCGAGGTCATGGTGCCCCTGGTGGCCCTTCCCAGCGAGCTGGAGATCTGCCGCAAGCACATCGTCGAGGTGGCCGAGGCCGTCATCGCCGAGCAGGGTCAGGACCTGCGCTACACCGTGGGCACCATGATCGAGCTGCCGCGGGCCGCCCTGCTGGGCAAGGAGATCGCGGCCCACGCCGACTTCTTCAGCTTTGGCACCAACGACCTCACCCAGATGACCTATGGCTTCTCGCGGGATGACATGGGCAGCTTCTTGCCCAGCTACCTGGCCGAAGGCGTGGTCAACGAGTCGCCCCTGACCCACTTCGACATCGAAGGGGTGGGCCAGCTGGTCAAGATCGGCACCGAGCGCGGCCGCCACGCCAACGCCCGGCTCAAGGTCGGCATCTGCGGCGAGCACGGCGGCGATCCGCGCGGCGTCGGATTCTTCCACCGCACCGGCCTGGACTATGTGAGCTGCTCGCCCTTCCGGGTGCCCGTGGCCCGCCTGGCCGCCGCCCACGCGGCCCTGGGCCTGTTGGACTGAGCCCTCCTCCGGGGAAGGCCGGGCCCGGACCGGTGTTGTACCGCCTCCTGGCCCGGGCTACGGGGCCGCGTTCCGGCGCCGCTCTTCGGTGGGTGCCACCAAAGGGAAGCGAAGCACCTTGATCTTCCTCGCGCTGCTCGCCGCCTGCATCCAGGACCACCCCCTCCCGGATCTCGGGCCCTGCGCCGATTATCCGGCCGGCGTCTACGAGTACGGCCAGATCGGGATTGGCACCTGCCTTGCGGGCCCGACCGAGATTCACTTCGTTGACAATGAAGATGGCGAACCCATTCTCATGGTCAGCAACGCCAACCCCTACCAGCTCTTCGACGGGGGCTCGCTGCTGGCCATCCCCTGGGATGCGGTGGACCCGACGGTGGTGCGGCAGCGGGTGAGCGATCTGGGCGCGACCGCGTTGGACCTCCCCAACTTTGCCGGCGGCTTCGACCTGGCCGGCGACCTCGCCCTGATCACCGTGCGACTGAGCGAAAACGCGCGGGTGCGGCAGGTCTTTGACGAAGTGCACCTGGTGGACCTCACCGATCCCATGGCCCCCGCCCCCGCCAACCGCGGCCCCGGCGGCGCCAGCACCCTCACCGTGCAGTCCGACCCGATTGATGTCGTGGTGGACCCCGCCTCGGGCTACGCCTTCGTGGCCAACCGCACCAGCCACAGCATCAGCGTGCTGGACACCACCGGGGACGAGATCACGGTGGTGAAGCCCTGGCCCACCTATGGGCTGAGCAGCGCCCGCTTCGTCGATGCCGACGGCTCGGGCTCGCGGGCCGAATTGGCCGAGCTTGCCGTCTTCTCCACCGACAACCTGGTGGACGACACCTGGACGCTCAGCTGGGTGGCGGGCACCTGGCGCCTGTGGTTGCCCTTGGAAGGCAGCGACGCTCCCACCGGCGGCCTGCAGCGCTACGACCACCAGGGCGACAGCCGCTACAGCGAGAGCCCCCTGGGCGTCGAACTCGACCCCGAAGACAGCAGCGGCCTGGTGGACACCATCCACGACCCCTCGCTGAGAGCGGGCAGCTCGCGCATGTTCTTTGTGAGCGAGGGTCGGGTGCGCGCCGCCAGCAGCGGGGTCTTCCTGGGCGACTGGGGCTTCGAGACGGCCCCGCTCATCGCCCCACCCGACGGCCGCTGGGACGAAGATCCCGGCGGTCCCGCCTCGGTGGTGGACAGCCAGGGCCTGGAGTGGATCTTCTACGATGGCGGCGGCACCGATGGCCGCAACAGCCCCGGCATCGGCGCGGCCTGGTCCGCCGATGGCGTGGTCTTTCAGGCCGCCGACGACCTGCCCCTGCTGCTGCCGGGGGCCTCGGCCCACGACGCCGTGGCCATCGCCGACCCCGACCTCTTCTTTGACACCGAGACCCGGCTCTGGCGCATGGTCTATGGGGCCTGGGATGGCGCGCGCTGGACGCTGGGGCAGGCCTGGAGCGAGGACCTGCGCAGCTGGACCCCCTCCACCGAAGCCCTCTTTGCCCTGGACGGCGTGGATGTGGCCGCCCCGGTCATCTCGGGCGCTCCGGGCGACTGGCGGCTGTGGTACGCCCCGCCGCGCTGGGGCCGAGTGGCAGGTGGGCCAGGCCCGCAGCGCCGATGCGCCCACTGGGTGGATGGCGGCGTGGTGGCCGACTTCGCGGACTGGTCCTGGACCGGCGACGACCCCCCGGGCATCGCCCTCGAGGCTGCCCCCAACCCCGCCTTCCGGGTGCGGGGCGAAGCCTATGGCCAACTCGATGGGAATATGCTCCCTGGCTTCGGTTTCGTCGCGGGCGGCTTTGGCTGGCGCGGCGTCGCCCTGGCCGGATACGCCCTGGGCCCCGGCGACTTTGGCAGCGCCTCCTGGGGCGGCGTGTCCTTGGGATCAGTCTCGGCCGAGGCCGGCCTGGCCTGGCTGGGCCTGACCAGCGCCGGCGGCACCCCCCGCATCGGCGCCGCCACCCTGGACGACGACGGCCAGCTCAGCCCCATCGACGGCCCCCTGGACGGCGCGATCTTCGAGGGCAGCGAGGCCCACGATCGCGACGGCGCCTCCAGCCCCGTCGTGCTGCAGAGCGGCAGCAGCTACACCATGTTCTACGCGGCCCACCGCGGCAGCACCCGCACCGTGGGCTCGGCCACCAGCAGCGACGGCCTCACCTGGACCCGCGGCGACCGCCTGCTGGGCCTGGGCGCCGATGGCAGCTTTGACGCGGTCGCGGTGGAGCCCGGCAGCGCCATCCTCCTGGACGACGGCCGGGTGCGCCTGTGGTATTCCGGCTTTGATGGCGAGATCTGGCGCATCGGCAGCGCCATCGCCGCCGGCCCGGGCCAGCGCTTCGTGCGCGAGACCGGTCCCAGCCGCGCCTACCAGCTGGGCACCGGCACCCCCGGCGACTGGGACGATTCGGGCGTGCGCCACCCCTTCGTGATCCGCGACGCCGAGGGGCAGCACATCTGGTACTCCGGCTTTGACGGCAGCACCTGGCGCCTGGGCTACGCCTTCCGTCCCAACAGCACCAGCGAGTTCGAGCGGGCCCAGAACCTCGACGGCCTGTCCCGCCCGATCCTGGACCCCGCCCTGGGCACCTTCGAGCCCACCGGGGTCGGTCGGCCGGTGCTCCTGGCCGACGGCGACAGCCTGACCGGCTGGTATACCGGCGACGCCAACGGGTCGGGCCGGGTGGGCGGCATGCATGGCCTGCTGCCAGACCGCATCAACCGGGCCGGTCACCCCCCAACGGTGGGCGACAGCCTGAGCTTCACCACCCAGCGGGGCGACGCCGACGCGACGGCCATCCCCCTCGATACCAGCCTGCCCGACGCCGACATCTATGGCGTGGGTCTGGCGGCCTTGTCCCTGGACAGCGAGCGGGGCTTCCTCTACGCCGTCAGCAAGCTCGCCCCCTTTGTGGTGGTGGTGGACATTCGCGACGATAGCACCGACAGCTTCCAGGACCTGAACTACCTGGATGTCGAGGCCCTGATCCTCTACAGCTCGGCCGGCGGGGCCGACGGCTTCCGCCAGGTGCTGCCGGTCGCGGGCACCAACCTGCTCTATGGCCTCAACGACTCCCCCGAGGCCGTCTGGATCAGCGACATCAGCGGCCTGGTGGACGATGCCCGGGCGGATGTGCTCTACGACAGCACCATCGGCTTCTTGCCCTCCCCCCGGGGGCGCGAGCGCGACGCGGGCAACGACACCCAGATGAGCATCGGCCCCGGCCAGATGGCCCTGCACCCCGACGGGCGCCGCCTCTTCGTGACCAACTTCAACGCCAACAGCGTGTCGGTCTATGACCTGGCCCTGGGCAACTTCGGCCAGGAGATCGCCGAGGTCAACCTGGTAGGCGAGAACCCCTACGCCATCGCCATCAGCCCCGATGGCAGGCAGGCGGTCATCGCCAACTACACCGGCGGAACGACCGCTGCGGGACTGACCGAGAGCACGCTGGGGGTGCTGGACATCGACCCGGACAGCCCCAGCTACCTGCAGATGGTGACCTGGGTGGTGAACCGATGACCCGCCTCTTCTTGCCCCTGCTGGTGGCCCTTTCGGCCTGCAACACCCAGCAGCTCACCTCCAACTGGTTCAGCGGGCCCATCGGGGCCACCGTGCTGCAGCCCTGGGATGGCAGCCCCTTCACCGAGCCCATCGCCTTTGTGTCCAATAGCCGCGAGGGCACCATCGTGCCCCTGGACCTCAAGCACGCCACCTTGCTGGGCGACCAGGCCGCGTCCCCCTACCTGCCGCCGCGCATCGTCGCGACCGGCGATACGCGCCAGCTGGGCGATGTGGCCGCCTGGGGAGAGGGCGACCGCGTGTGGGTCTTTGGCGTGGACTATGCCTACTCCGCGCTGTTCCAGGCCCCCTATGTCTCCGCCCTGAAAGAGAGCGGAGAACCCATCCCCCCGGATCTGGCCGCCAGCGAGCCCGTCTTCGTCGATGTGGACGAGAGCGGGGACAGCGTCGCCGTCAGCGGCCTGCTCTTGCGCCATGGCTACACCACGACCGAGAGCTGGGTCCTGGAATACGACGGCACGTCCTGGTCGGCCACGGGCAGCCGCTCCGGCGTACAGGCCCGCACCTTCCAGTTTGGCGTTCCCTTTTCGACGGATCGGCGCGAGCTGGACATCACCCTGAAGGGCACGGCGACGCCGGGCGACCGGGTGGAATTCCGCACCGACAGCGGCCTGGTGGAGCACCCCCTGGGCGCCCGGCCCCTGGGCCTGCACCGCCTGGAAGGCAGCAACCTGCTGGTGGTCGGCCTTTGGGACGAGGACAGCGATGTCGGGTCGCTGGTGGTGTGGGATATGGCCGCCCGGGTCAGCCGCGGGCGCCTTGAGCTGGGTGCGGGCAGCCAGCCCTGGCGCTTCGCCGAAGACGGCGAGACGGGCCTGCTCTATGTGGGCGACGCGCGCCTGCCCCAGGTCTACGCCATCGACCTCGACGTGGACATTGCCAGCGCCTCCGCCGTCGAGGTCCTGCCCACCGCCGCGCCGGTGGCGGATCTGGCCTGGGTGGGCTCCCCCGGAGAGCCCCTCTTTGGCGAGCTGCCCTATGCCAACCTCTTCGTGGCCCCCGCCGGCCTGCAGCGGGTGGATGTCTATGACCTGCTGGTGGGCGACTGGGTCGATGTGAACCCCCTCGACGCCGTGGTGGGCGGCCTGCCCCTGTCCAGCCCCGTGGTGGGCCTCTCGGCCTCCCCCGAACCCGTGCGCCTGCAGAATACCAGCAACGAGGGCGCCCGCTACGACGACAATGTGGTGGTGGTCACCACCTTTGACGGCTCCATCCGCATGCTCGAAGGGCAGAGCGGCTGCATGGCCATCAATGTGCTGGGGCCCCGCATCTCGGGCAGCACCGCCACCGACGACGCCGTCGAACTCACCGACCAGAGCCCCACCAGCGACCCGGTGCTCTATGCGGATCCGGCCACCCGGTCGGCCATCTCCCCGGCCCGCTGCGGCGGCGTGGTCAAGGACGAGACCTGGACCTTGACCTATGACGAGGCCCAAGGCGACTGGCGGGTCGAGGGCAGCCGCTCGGGCGAGCAGGCCACCCGCGCCCGCGAGAACAAGCGCTATGTCACCGATGACGGCGGCATGAGCTTCATCGTGCTCAGCGGCCCCCAGCCCAGCTCCGAAGGCGACCGCTTCGAGTTCAGCACCGACGACGGCGTGCTGCGCATCAACGAGGTGGACCGCGGCGGCAACATCGGCACCGCCCCCCTCGAGTTGCCCGCCCCCCCTCTGGTCTTTCCCATGGAGGCCGGCCCCACCGGCGGCACCTGGGACGAGGACCGCACCCAGATTCACGCCCTGGTGCCCATCACCGGGTCGGACTTCGTGCTGCGGCTGCGCCTGCAGGCCTGGGCCATCGAGGTCCTCTACGAGTAGGCCCGACGGCCCGGCCCGACGCAGCCCCGGCCGCGCCGCTCAGAGGCCCAGGCGCGCCCGGGCGGCCACCGCAAACCAGTCCTTCTTGCGCTTGGCCTTGCGGTTGGCAGCCTCGTAAGCAGCGGTCGCACCGGCGGCGTCCCCCGCGGCCGCGCGGGCCTCGCCCAGAAAGAACCACAGGTCTGCGGCCGCCTTCTTTTGGGCCGCGGCGGCCTCCAGGGCGGCCAGGGCCTCGGCGGGCCGCCCGGCCCGGGCCAGCACCAGGGCGGCCAGGCGGGCCTCGCCGGCACCCTCACCCAGGGCGGGCAGCAGGCCCTCGGCCAGGTCCACATCGGCCTGCTGCGCGGGCGCCTCCGCCCCCCAGGCGATGGCCTGCACATCCAAGGCGCCAGGCTCGTCCAGCAGGTCGAAGGGCTCGGCCATATCGACCGGATACCAGGTTCGCCCGCGGGTTTGCAGGGCATGGGTGGGCGTGGCCTCCCCCACCCGGCGGAAGTACATGCGGCGGCCACCTGCGCCGGGACCGACCCCGCGCAGCAGGTCGGCGCTCTTCCAGCCGGCGTCGCCCTGGCTGTGGGTGAGGGCCGCGCCATCGCCCAAGGCCGCCAGCACGGCCGGCGGCAGGGCGCCTTGTCCCCGCACCTCGCCGGCGTCCAGGCCATCGGATGCCCACAGGCCCGAGATGGGCTCGGCCAGGGTATCGAGCACGTCGGCCATCTCGATGACCAGCCCGGCCTGGCCGCTCTCGCCCATATCCAGGTCTCGCAGCAGGGATGCGGCGCTGCGGTAGCCCGCCGCCGCGCAGACCCGCGCGATCTCGCCCAGGGCGTCGGGCTTGATGCGCTTGTCGTTGAGCAGCTCCACCACGGACTTCTCCAGGTCCACGTCGCCCAGGCGCGCCACCGAGATGCACAGGCGCATCAGGCCCACGCCCGCGCCCACCCGCACATCGCCCCGGGGGTCGCGCAGGCCCGTGGCGATGCGCGAGAAGCTGAGGGGCAGATCCAAGCAGGCCAACATGCTGAAGAGGCCGGCGTTGACGGCGGGATCGATGACCTTGAACAGATCGAGGATGCGCATGCGGGCGGCATTGTCCAGGCCGTCGCGGTGGGGGGCCAACCGGTAGCGGCTGAGGATATCCGAGGCCGCCCCCGCCGAGCACAGCCGCACCGCCGGGCTCTTGTCGTTGGCGGCGCGGTCGGCCAGCACGGGCAAGGCGTCCAGGTCGCCCATCTTGGAGAGGTCCCGGCAGCCCGAGCAGCGCTCGTGGATGCTCTTGGCCTTCAGGGCGGCGATGGGGTCGGCGGTCTCGAGTTCCAAGGCGGGCTCCGGGGCAAAGCAGGGACACCTGAGCCCTCCCCTATCCTCCCCCGGGGCCGCCCTGGCAGCCTCGCCCGCTCAAGGCAACTCCAGCTCCACCACCGCCACACCCTGGTCCACAACCCCCACCAGCAGCAGATCCCGCGCTTCATCGGGGCGCCGCAGCACCGCGATGACAGGCAGGTCACGCAGGCTGAGATCACCCACCAGATGCCCATTCTCATCCAGGGCAAACACCGATGCATCGTCGCGGCTGAGCACCCGGCGCAAGGCGCCATCGGGGCCAAAGCGGCCCATCAGCAGCTCTTCGACCACGCCCCCAGCCCAGCTGCCATCGCCGGCCACCTGGGCGGATCCCGGCGCGGGTCCGCGGTCCTCGGCCATCAGGGTCGCGCCGTCCACGCGCAGGTGCCAGCGGCGGCGACCATCCACGCCCCAGGCGCCCCCGCCGGATCCGCCGCCACATCCCGCAGCGGGAGCGGCGCCTGGGCCAGGCGGTCGCCCGATGGACCCAGCAGCAGGGTGGGGCCCCCATCGGTGGCCACCCAGAGGCCCTCTGCGCCGGCGTCCGGGTCGCGCAGCGCGGCGGGCAGGGTGCACATCCACCGGGCGCCGCCTCGCCATCAAAGGCCCGCAGCAGCGGGCGGTCGCGGTCCCCGGCCACCGGGCCGCCGTCCAGCCAGGCCAGGCGCTGGGCGGGCGAGGAGCCGATCTCGGGGTCGGCTGGATCGGCCTGGCCCAGGCGGTGCACCAGCGGCAAGGTGCCTTTGGCCCCTACCGCAAAGCGATCCTGGGTGCCGCCCGCCAGGCCCTGGGCCCCGGCCACGGGCAAGAAGTCCAGCAGGCGCAGCGGCCCTCGGGCCCGCGCGATGGGCGCCCCACCGCCCTCCTCGGCCTTCAAGGCGGCATCCACCGCAGCCGCCAGGCGCCGCGTCGAATCGGGGCCATAGCCCCGGGCCGCGTAGTGCAGGCCGCCGTCCTTGCCCAGCACCCGGATGGCGGGGATGCCTTGCACCCCCATGCGGCGACTCAGCTCCAGGTCGTGGCCCAGGCTGAGGTCGGTGATGCCCAGCTCCTTTGCTCCGGCTTGGATGGCCGCCTCGGAGGTGGTGTCGACGCTGATGGCCAGCACCTCCAGGGGCGCACCCGCGCGGGCCGCCGCCAGCTCGGCGATCTCGGGCAGCTCTTTGCGGCAGGGCCCACACCAGGTCGCCCAGAAGGCCAGGACGCGCACCGTGCCATCGGCCTCCAGCAGCCGGGCTTCCGCCCCCAGCATCTGCACCGGCAGCGGGGTCAGCGGCGGCACCTGCGCCACCCAGGCCTCGCCCGGCAGCCGGGGCGCCACCCCCAGCTTGAAGGACAGGGGCGGCAGGTCGCGCAGGGCGAGCAGGGCCCGGGCCTGGGCCAGGCCGCCGGCCACATCCCCCGACGCGTGCAGTCGCTCGGCCTGCATTCCCCGCAAGGCCCCATCGCCGCCCAGGTCCACCACCCGGCCATCGGGCAGCACCAGATCGGGCGGCCGGGCGGCCACCGCGGCGGTCAAGGCCGCCAGGGCCTCGGGGCCCTCCCCCTGGGCCACCAGCACCCGGGCCAGGGCAATACGCGCCGGCCCATCCAGATCCGGCTCGGTGGCCAGTCGGCGGGCGAGGTCCAAGGCCAGCTTGGGGGCCCGCCGGTTCAGGCGCAGCAGGCCCGGGGCCAGGGCCGCCCCCGGCGCCAGGCCGGCGTAGCGGTCGGCCACCAAGGCCTCTGCGGCGGCCAGGATCTCGGCCTCGCCCCCCGTCTCTG
>JAGYJW010000150.1 GCA_018401435.1 Deltaproteobacteria bacterium
GCATCCTCGAGCAGCGCTGGGCGCTGGCCTCGGGCGAGGCCGCCTCGGCCGCCTGGCTGGCCGCCTTCTCCCAGGTGGACGACCTCATGCTCGACGTGGTCAAGGCCGCGCGCACGGCCGACGGCGTCCTGCTCACCGTCCACCTCGACCTGCGGGGCGTCGCCACCGACGGCATGCGCCGCAACGACCGCGCCACCCTTGAGCTGCAGGCGGTCGAGGACGACGACGGCTGGGCGCTCACCGGCGGCCAGGTGCTCCACGCCACCCGCCTCGTGGCCACCCGCGCGCCGGCCTTCGCCGACGCCACCGCCCAGTGGGGCATGGACCAGGTGCCGGTCAACTCCCGCAAGGAGGCCATCCGCCGCGGCGGCTACGCCCTCGCGGTCGTAGACTACGACAACGATGCCAAGCCCGACGTCCTCGTGGGCAACTACGGCCCCGTGCAGCTCTTCCGCAACACCGGCGCCGAATGGCAAGACGTCACCCGGCAGGCCGGCCTGTCGGCGATCGGCGTGGTCAAGTCGGCCGCCTTCGCCGACCTCGATCAGGACGGCGACCGCGACCTCGTGCTGCTGCGCTTCGTCGAAGACGACGGCGACCCCATCGGCGACTTTGTGGCCTTCGAGAACAACGGCGACGGCACCTTCACCGAGAAGCGCGACGTGCTGCCCCGCAGCCGCACCTACGACCGGGCCATGCCCCTGGCGTTGGGCGACTACAACGGCGATGGCAGACTCGACATCTACGTCGGCTTCCCCGGCGTGCGCGACTTCACGAGCGGCATCGCCAGCCGCGAGCGGGAGTCCGGCCTGGCCAGCCAGGGCATCTGGTACAACCAGGGCGGCTGGGACTTCGCCGAGGCCGAGGACGACCACCTGGTGGTGCAGCAGAATCAGGTCTACGCGCACGCCGCGCTGTCCTCCGACATCGACGGCGACGGCAAGCCCGAGATCATCGTGGTGGACGACTCGGGCCGCGTGAACCCGATCTACCGGCTGCAAGGCGACACCGGCGGCTGGCAGGAGATCGCCACCGATCTGGGCCTCACCCAGCCCGGCATGAGCATGGGCATCAGCACGGGCGACTTCAACGGCGACGGCCAGCTCGACATCATGGCCACCAACGTCACGCTCACGGCCGGCCAGCGGCTCGCCGCGTCGGGGGCCGCGCTGGACCACCAGCTGGAGGGCCTGCAGGCCAACTTCCAGCGCATCGCCGACGGCTACCGGTCGCTCATCCTCTACCAGAACATGGGCGACGGGCGCTTTGTGGACATGACCCACGAGGCCGGCCTGGACTGGGCGGGCGAGGCCGCCGCGGCAGGCGAGTGGATCGACTACAACCACGACGGGCTGCTCGACTACTACCTGCCCAACGGCCTGTGGACCTCGGGCGACCAGGACCTCGGCTCGCTCTATATGCGCGCCGAGCTGGCCTCCTACAAGGAGCCCCTGTACCAGGGCCTGAAGGGCTCCGAGGCCCCCGACTCGCCGCTCTTCCTCAACGACGTTCACGGCAGCAGCAACTTCTCGCTGACGCCCCTC
>JAGYJW010000151.1 GCA_018401435.1 Deltaproteobacteria bacterium
CAGACGGCGCTTCCATGGGTCTCCTGGCCTTCGATCGCGCAGCGGCTATCGCCCAGGGCGTCGTGGGGGGCGGCCACCGACCGGGGCACGCCATAGAGCCCATTGGACAGGTCATTCCAGTCGGCCTTGCCCAGCCGCACGACGTCTTCGCCCTTGGGGAGCGCGTCGGCCTCTGGGCTCTCATAGGCGAAGGGCCGGGACCACTCGTCCTGGTGCACCCGCACCTCGTAGGCCCCATAGAAGACGTTGTGCCAGGGTGATCGGGGGTCGGCGTAGGGGCTGCGGCGCAACAGATCGGCGCCAATACAAGCAAAGCGCACCTTTACCACAAAGGGGGGCTGGCCCGAGAAGTGGGCGGCGTGGGCCCGGGCGCCAATGCCTGCTGGAAAACCACGCCCCCGGGGCCCCAGGTGAAAGCGGGTGGCCAACGGAGGGGAGGTCAGGTGCCCCAGGCTTGGGTCCGGCAGTCGCAAGGGCGCCCAGAAGGGCCGCCCGGCCAATATACCGGCCGGCAGCCAGGCATCGACTCTGTCACGCCAGGACAAGATGGCCATGATAGGGGCTCCGTCTCACCGTCAATCCCGCAACGTAGGGTCCTCTGCTCCTCGGCGCAAGACGATTCGGTTCAGCCTGCGGGCTGCCCCACGCCGATGCCGCCCCCAGCCGGATAGGCTGCTCCCCCGGCACCCGCCCCGAGGTCCCCATGCGTCTTGTCCTCCTCGCCCTCCTGCTGGCGGCCTGCAGCGGCGGAGACGCCGATCCCGACGTGGCATCCACAGCCCAGGACGCCGACGGCGACGGCTTCCTGGAGTTCGAGGACTGCGACGATGCCGACGGGTCGGCCTATCCTGGCGCCCCGGAGATCTGCGACGGCCTGGACAATGACTGCGACGGCCTGATCGATGGCGCCGACCCCGACTTTGCCGGCGGCGGCAGCGGCACCTGGTATGCCGACGTCGATGGCGATGGCTTCGGGGACCCCGACGCGCCCCTGAACGCCTGCGGCCAGCCCGAGGGCAGCGTGGACGACGCCAGCGACTGCGACGACAGCAAGCCCACGGTGCACCCCGGCGCGAATGAGGCCTGCGGAGATGGCATCGACCAGGACTGCGATGGCCTGGACGCCCGCTGCGCGCCGGGGGGCATCCTGTCGGTGAGTGGCGCCGACGCGACGGTGTCGGGGGCCTCGGGGGAGCGGGCGGGCGCGGCCCTGGCCGGCGGCGTCGACCTCAACGAAGATGGGCGCGACGACTTCATCGTGGGCGTGCCCGGGGCCGATAACGGCGGCGCCGCAGACGCCGGGGCCCTGGCCTTCTTCTTCGGCCCCATCGACGACACGGTGACCCTGCCCACCGGCGCGTCGGCCTTTCTGCCCGGCCTGGCCACCGGCGACGGTCTGGGCGGGCGGCTGGCGCTGATGGCCGATGGCGTGGCCACGGGCTCGATCCAGCTGCGGTCAACCTCCGCCGGCGTGGAGGCCGCGGCGGGAATCTGGTCTTCCGCAATGGCTGAGGAGAGG
>JAGYJW010000152.1 GCA_018401435.1 Deltaproteobacteria bacterium
GAGCAGCAGGGGCAGGGAGTGGATCAGGCGCATGGTTTCCTCCAGTCGGTGCGGCAGTCTAAGCGTTACCAGAGCGGTCATGCAGATCTCGATCCTGTGGTTGGTCATCTCCGCGGCTTTTGCCGGCCTGCGCCTGGACCCCCAGCACCCGCCCACGCCAATCTCGGCCGTGGCGGATCGCTACGACATCGGTGGCTTCGCCTTTGACGTGTTGCCCGGTGTTCTCGTGCATCTGGACCCCGATGTCGCGCCGCCGGATGGCGCGCGCTGGCTGGGCGGGCGGTCCTGGCGGGTGCCGGTGGTGGACGCCGCGGCGGCGATCGCGCTGGCCCAGCTCCTGGATGGCCAGCCCGGCATGCTGGCCTTTCCCGATGTGCGCATCGACCATGTGGCCGCCGACTTCGACGACCCGGACTACCCCGGCCAGTGGTACCTGGAACAGCTCGGCATGGACGCGCTCTATGCCGTCAGTCTGGGCGATCCGGCGGTGCGGGTGGCGGTCATCGACTCGGGCATCGACATCGCCCACCCCGACCTCGCCGACGCCGTCTATGCGCCCTATGACGCCCATGACGACGATGACGATCCCTCGCCCGAAGCGGGCGAGTTCTGCGGCAGCGGCAGCGGCATCTGCGACGAACATGGCACCGCGGTCAGTGGGATCGTGGCGTCGCGGGCCAACAATGGCGTGGGCATCGTGGGCCTCTGCCCGGCCTGCACCCTGGTGCCCATCAAGCTATTGGGGGAGACGTCGGGTACGGTTGGCGCAGACATCGCCGCCTTTGAACATGCCATCGCCCAGGACGTCGGCGTGATCAACAATTCCTGGGGATATACGCGGGCCATCCCCGTGCCCCAGGTGCTGGAGGAGGTCATCGGCCGGGCCAGCCGCGAGCCCCGGGACGGGCTGGGCGCGCTCGTGGTCTTTGCCGCCGGCAACGACGACCGCGAGATCAACGACAACGAGCTTCAGGCCTTGCCCGACGTGCTCTGCGTGACCGCCACCGACAGCTATGGCCGTTACACCAACTACACCAACTATGGCGACGCGGTGGACATCGCCGCCCCCAGCGCCACGGTCAGCATCGCGCCCGAAGGCGGGCGCACCACCAATTTCGGCGGCACCAGCGCGGCGGCGCCGGTGGTTGCGGGCCTTGCAGCCTGGGCCCTCTCGGTCGATCCCACCCTGTCTGCGGCCGAGCTGCACGCCTTGCTGGTGGACAGCGCCGTGCCCTCCCCCCTGGTGACCGCCGACGAGAATGGGCACCACCCCTACTATGGCTATGGTGAGGTGGACCCGGCCGCGCTGCTTTCTGCGCTGGTACCCGCCGATTCGGGCCAGCCGACCTCGGTAGATCCCGCCGCCGAGGACCCCAAGGGCGGCTGTGGCTGCTCCGGCCTGGGGGCCAGACCCGACAGCGCGCTGTTGGCGCTGCTTCTGGGCCTTGGCTTGTGGGTCCGCCGCCGCCCGTGATCTTCCCCATCGGCGAT
>JAGYJW010000153.1 GCA_018401435.1 Deltaproteobacteria bacterium
CTCGTGTTTCGGAGTCTTCGACTCTCCATCACGCAGCGCATCGTGACGAGGATGCCGTGGGCGGGGGTGCTCTGTCTTCCGCAAGCGGTGACCCTCCGGATTTGTTGCCGAAGTGCACCAGCACGATTGGATCAACAAATGCCGATGCGGCTGCCGCTCGCCTGGCCGTCGCGAGGACCTCCTGGAAAGAGGGGCTTCGGCGCTGGCGGTACCAGGGGCGCAGCGGGGCCCAGTCGAAGGCGGACCCGTGGCCAACCCTGTCGTACCAGAGGACGGTGATGGAGAAGAGGAGGCCCACCCAGGGGGCGGTGCGCTCGACTGCGGCCCTCTTCCGGTTCGGGGGGTCGGCGAAGCCGAGGTGCTGCTTGAGGTCGCGGAAGGTGACCTCGATGGGCCACCGGAGAGCGTAGGCCTGCAGGATCTCCTCAGGGCTCATGGTGGCGTCGCTGGAGAAGTAGACTCGACAGGCGATTTCGCCCGTCGTCACGCGGACAATGACCACCCGGAGCGGCAAGGCGTGGCAGACGCGGTACCATTGCGCGACGACCGTCTTGTACTCTACGATTTGGTCGCGGCCGTAGATGCGGACCGTCGCAGGCTTCCACGGGATGCCCTCGTCCTGAGCCATCTGGGCGGGCGTGGGGAGGCGCGGCCCCCGGAGACGGGGGCGACCTCGGCCCGTCGCAGGCGCCGGATCCGGCAGCGTCGTAAGGGCTGCGTCGTGCCGCATTGCACCGACCAGTACCGAGTTGCAGGGCAGGTTCTGCCCGACTTCGGCGCAGCAGTAGGCGCTGTCGCCGAGCACCCTGATCCGTCGCGCTCCGACCCAGGAGGCGACAAGTTGGACCAACTCGCGGGCCAGTTCGGTCTTCTTGAGGCGGGCCACGCCGTCGGCCTTGGCCGTCTTCTTGCTCCGGTACAGCCGGAAGAGCACCGGGAGTGCCCACGGCCGGTGGCTGAACGAAGGCTGCACGACCACGCACAGGACCACCCAGACGTGGCCGAAGCAGAACACCTTGGTGCCGCGGGACGAACGCACCGCGTCGATGTGGTTGCCGATGCCCCACACCCGCGGCCCTTTCTTCGGCGCCAACGTATCGTCGAGAGAGACGACCACCAGCTCGCCCTCCGCTACGAAGTGCGCCAGGATCTGCTGCAGCACGAGGCGGCCGAGTTCATCGGCAGACCACCGCGCCGTCGAGAAGAAGCGGTGCCACGCCGCATGGTGCCCTCGCCCAGCCTGGCCCGAAGCCACGATGGCGCCCGTGACCGTTCGCCGCCCCTGGGTCAGGAGCCAGCCCAGCCACAGCTGCCGGCACTTCTCGAAGGACGGACGGGTAAAAGCTGGGCGGAACACCTCGATCAGGGCGATCAGACCGGCTACCGCAGATGCACAGCGCACGGGCGCCTCCGGGGTGGGTTGACTTTGCAATCCCCTCATCACGGATCCGCCCGTCGCTGTCTACCTTTTCCACTGGCTTGGGGCGC
>JAGYJW010000154.1 GCA_018401435.1 Deltaproteobacteria bacterium
CGCGCCCAGATGGACCACTGCAGGCTCAATCTCACCGGTGTGGTGTCGGTCTGCCGCCAGGCTGCCCGTGGGTGCGGCCACGGTCGCTGCGGTGCTCCAGGGCGGGCTGTGGGCCGGAGCGGCCGCGCCGGGGACATAAGGAGCGCGCGGCGCCTGGTCGGTGGTCCAGCTGGGCCCCAGCTCCTCTTTCAGGCGCTCCACCCATTCGGGGTGGCGGGCGAGGATGGCGGCGATGGCCTGGCGCACGGCCCGCCCCGGCTGCATGCGCAGGCGGGCGCGCTCTCGGCGCAGCCCGGCCATCAGCAGCTCGACGCTGCGATCCTCGGCCCGCTCCAGGTCCAGCAGGTCCAGCAGGCCGCCCAGCTGCAGGCAGTCGGTGGCCTGTGCGGTGGCGTCGGCGTCGGGGTCGCTGCGGACGGCCGAGGCCAGGGCCGGCCGGATCGTGAGCAGGCCCCGGCTGTCCAGGCCGACATGGCTGCCGTGCAAGGCGCCATGCGCGCGCCCCTGCTCGTGCACTTCGGCCAGGGCCGCGGCGATGTGCCAGGCAAAGGCCAGGCAGGTGCCGCCGGTGAGCCGGTCGCGCAGCGCCTCGAGATCCTGGTGGATGCGGCCGGGGACCACCACGAACCACCGCCCCTGGCGCGATCCGGTGAGCACGCGGGGGAAGGGGCCCCAGGCGGGCAGGGCGCGGGCCCGGCGCACCAGCATCTCGGGGCCCAGGAAGACCTCGGCGTCCCCATCGGGGCCGTGGGCGCTCCACAGCTCCACGGCGGCAGAGGCCGCAGCCTGTCGGCTTCGGAGGGAGTAGCCGGCGTAGTTTGATTCGTCGGACATTGCGCCTGCAAGCTATCCAGCTGAGGGGCGCCGCGCCCGGTCTGCCCTTGTTGCGCGTCCCGACCGGGGTTAGCTGGCGCGCTCTTGGCGGCCTCGGCCTGCTTCCGGCCCTGTGGCCCATCTCATCACGACCTCCCGTCAACCCCGGGCCGCCCTCCCGCCGCACTCCGTGCTCCCCGGAAGGCACCGCTTTCTGGCTGGTCGGGTCCGAAACCCCCCGCTGGCTTCGCCATTCATCGGCGCGGTCGGTCAGATTCCCTGAGAAGCCCATCATGAACCGCGTTGAAGCTGCCATCGAGGAAGGACGTTGCGTGCTGGCCATCGGCGGGCGGGCCCTGCCCCAGCCCGAGGTGCTCGCCGAGCTCCGCCGCCGCAACCTTGTCGTCGTCTCCCTGGGCTCGGAGCCGCTGGCTCCGGCCGTCGCCCCCAGCGCCGAATCCCTGGATGCCGTGCTTGGGAGTGAGGGCGGCGTGCTTGTTCTCGTTGAACCCGACGCGGGCGTGGACGGCCGCGCCCTGGGCGAGCTCGAGCGCATCGTGAAGGCCGGCGCCCACAAGCCCCGCCTCGCGGTGGTGGCCAAGGCCTTCAACCCCTTCGGTCTGCCCATGGCCCTGCGCCTGCTCAAGTTCGAGCAGATCAAG
>JAGYJW010000155.1 GCA_018401435.1 Deltaproteobacteria bacterium
GACGGTGTGCGCCGAGCCCGACGACGGCCAACAGACCGCTCGCAAGTGCTCCGGGTCGGTTCGTGACGGCGACGGCATCCTGATCGGCCGCCGCCTCACGTTCGCGATGCAGCGCCTCGAGCGCGGAGCCGGCACCAGGGACGAAGCAGACGACGTCACGGACGCCCGCGACGAGCCATGCAACGAGGTTGTCGCGTCGAGCGACGTGCGCGAGCTCGTGGGCAATGACGCCTTCGAGTTCGGCGTCGTCGAGGACCTCGAGTGACGCCAACTCGAGCAACAGGATCGGATCACGTACGCCGACGACGGCCGCGCCCGCGATGCGATCCTCGATGAGGAGTGCCCGCGGCGGCGTCACACCGAAGTCGCGAGCGAGTCGGACGACCGTGACCGCGACACGCGGCGGTGCCGGCACGGCGCGGCGCAGCACATCCCGACGGAAACGCATCGAGCGCAGGATGCGACCTGCCGTCAGCAGGAGCGTCGCTGCAGCCCAGAAACCCAGCAGGATCGGTGCCGTCGGGGCGAAATCCAGGTAACGATCGGCGACAGGGAGTGCGATCGATCCGGCGTCCACGGACGTCGGACGCAACAGCGCGGGAAGCCCGAGGTCGCGTGCGGAGAGCACGATGACCGCACCCGCGACGACGAACGGGGACACGGCGAGCAGGACGCGAGCACGGGGCGAGCGCAGCTGGCGTCCAGCGAGCACGCGCAGCACGAGCAGCGCGAGCGCGAGCGCGAGCACGAGACGCAGCGCTACCGACTGGATCGGGAACGCGAGCAGCACGCCACTACCCATGGCGAGACCTCAGCTCTCGAGCTGGCGCCGGCGCGCGACGGCCCGGCGAAGCTCGTCGAGGGTGACGTCATCGATGTCACCGACGACGTCCGCGAGATACGCGATGGCCGGTTCCGGATATCGCTCGAGCACCCACGACAGCACGTCACCGACGGCGCCGTGCGCATATTCGTCGCGTGTGATGCCTGGGCGATAGCGGTGGGCGAGGTCCGCCGTGTCTCGCACGAGCAGGCCCTTGCGCGCGAGGCGCGACATCGTCGTCATCACCGTCGTGTACGCGATCGCACGCGCCGCAGCGAGCTGTTCGTGCACGTCACGGACGGTCGCGTCCTCGAGCTCCCACACGACGTCCATGACGTCCTGCTCGAGTGGCCCGAGCAGCGTCCAGAAGTTCGCGCTCCGACGGCTCATACGGTCTCCTTGTGGTCGAAGAGCAGAATCAAGCTCTGCGCGAGCAGAATAGTCGCCTCACCTTGGCGCTGGATGATGCTCTCGCTATCTTGGGCCGAACCAAAGCCACCCTCCACCAGGAGTGTGGTTCGAAGAAACTCGACAATTCCTGAGGCGATCTCCACGTCGCCTTCTCGGGAATACAGCGACAACAAACCAGCATTGT
>JAGYJW010000156.1 GCA_018401435.1 Deltaproteobacteria bacterium
GCTCGAGATCCTGGGGCTGCTGGCCGAGGGCTGGGCACGGGGACCCCTGGCCCGGCTGCACCGCCTGGGCCTGTCTTGTGGGCTGGAGCCCGGGCGGCTGGGGCGGGTCTACCTGGAGCACATCCTGGAGCCCACCCTGGCCAGCCTGGAGGCCCGCCTGGGCGCGATGAACCAGGCGGGCGAGCTCTACCTGCCGGATGCAAGAACGGGCGCGCTGCGATTGTTTTCACCCTTGATGATCGCCCTGGTCCACCAGGATCTGTTGGGTGGGGTCGGGCTGCGCCCGCTGGACCTGCGCGCCTTCATCGAGGCCCACGTCCAGTCCTTTGTCGCCGAGAGCCGGCCGCGGGGGGGCGATCCGCGCGCGGGGGTCGCGTCGATGCGGAAGCGCTAGGTGCGCGATCTGCGCGCCCTCCCAGGTCCTTCCGCCGGCTTCCCCGATGGCCGCGCATGGCCGGCCTGCGGCGCTCAGGGGCTGCCGCCACCATAGCGGATGCGGGTCAGCTCGTAGCCCACAGGCCCGCGGGGCAGCTCGATCTCGACGAAGTCGCCCTCCCGCTTGCCCAGCAAGGCCCGGCCGATGGGGGATTGCACGCTGATCCGGCCCGCCTTGGGGTCGCTCTCGTCCTTGTCCACCAGGCGCCAGGTGCTCTCCTGCTCGTCCTCGTCCACGACGGTGACCACGGCGCCAAACTGCACGAAGCCGGGGTTGACCTGCTCGGTCACGTCCACCACCACCACGCCTTCGATCTTGTGGCGCAGGTAGCGCAGGCGGCTGTCGATCTCGCGAAGCCGCTTCTTTCCGTAGATGTAGGCGGCATTTTCGGAGCGGTCGCCCAGGTCGGCGGCCTCGCGCACCTGGTCCACCACATCGGGACGTTCCACCTTCCACAGGTGGTCCAGCTCCGCTTGAATGCGGGTGGCGCCTTCTTTGGTCATGTAGCGGGGCATCGCGAGCCATCCTCCGGGGCGCAGCATGGCGGGCGGCTGGGCCCTCCGTCAAGGCAGGGTCCCAGGCTCGACATCGTTCTCTGCGGCGCCCCTGCGACAATGCGCGCCCGGATTCCAGGCTCGCGCCCACCTGAGGGCTGTGGGAAGCCTCGGCACCGCTGCTGACCGGGCCATGAACAGGATGTGCGCTGCCGTCCCAGGACAGATCCGTGGCGGATTCAGCCGCCCAAGGGGTGGGGCACGACGAAGAGCAGGCGCCCGAGGGCGACGAGGCCCAGGAAGAGGAGCCAGCCCCAGGCCACGATCAAGAGCCCCTTGCTGAGCAGGTTTCGCTGTGCCCAGGCGCCTGCGCCATGGGGCGCCGCCGACTGGCTGCGGGCGCGCTCCCAGGCGGCCAAGGTGGCGGGGC
>JAGYJW010000157.1 GCA_018401435.1 Deltaproteobacteria bacterium
GGCATGCAAGATACATGTGGTGCCGTGACACGCGGCACCTGTCGCCCGAGCAGGTTTCAATCCCCTCGGCCCCTGCGGGGGGCATGCAAGATGGGTAGCTTCAAGGCCCTGACGGCCGCCATCAATGGGGTTTCAATCCCCTCGGCCCCTGCGGGGGGCATGCAAGATGACTTGCGGCGTCACCCCACCGATGAGTTCCGACTCATGTTTCAATCCCCTCGGCCCCTGCGGGGGGCATGCAAGAGGCCGCCGGCCGACGGTCCTACGCCTCCTGCCTGGCAGGAGAGTTTCAATCCCCTCGGCCCCTGCGGGGGGCATGCAAGCCGACAATCTCCGCGCCGCAGTCGAGGCCCACGCCACCGCCTGGTTTCAATCCCCTCGGCCCCTGCGGGGGGCATGCAAGTCGCTGGCCCCGCACGCAGCCGCCCTACGGGCGCTGCCGGAGATGTTTCAATCCCCTCGGCCCCTGCGGGGGGCATGCAAGAGACACCTACATCATCATGCCCGAGAACAACTACACCGTCGTTTCAATCCCCTCGGCCCCTGCGGGGGGCATGCAAGGACAGTAAGGGCAGCGCGTGCCCTCTTCAGCCTTGCGGCGGTTTCGTTTCAATCCCCTCGGCCCCTGCGGGGGGCATGCAAGAAGGGCGAGGACGGCAGTGAGTGGACCGTGGACGGCAGCCAGGTTTCAATCCCCTCGGCCCCTGCGGGGGGCATGCAAGCCCTTGTCAACAGCTCCGCCTACCCGGGCGAGAAGACCCTCGCGTTTCAATCCCCTCGGCCCCTGCGGGGGGCATGCAAGCGGCAGCAGCTCCACCCCCGACGCCGACGACGGCGCGGCCGTTTCAATCCCCTCGGCCCCTGCGGGGGGCATGCAAGCCGCGATGGACGCGGCCACTACTGCTCTGCTCGCCCGTCCGTCGTTTCAATCCCCTCGGCCCCTGCGGGGGGCATGCAAGCCCGATGGTCGCGATCCATCGGCCCGGCCTGATTTCCGCCTGCGCGTTTCAATCCCCTCGGCCCCTGCGGGGGGCATGCAAGATCAAGACCGGGCGGAGCATTGAGCGTGGCGCATGCGCCGCGCGCGTTTCAATCCCCTCGGCCCCTGCGGGGGGCATGCAAGGCCAGCTGGTCGACCCTCTCCCCCGCGCGGCACCGCAGTGGGTTTCAATCCCCTCGGCCCCTGCGGGGGGCATGCAAGCCCCGCCTGACAGGAGATCGACATGACCAACGACACCTGCCCGTTTCAATCCCCTCGGCCCCTGCGGGGGGCATGCAAGATGACCCAGTACGGTCCTGTGGCCCTGCAGTTCACGGCCTTCAAGTTTCAATCCCCTCGGCCCCTGCGGGGGGCATGCAA
>JAGYJW010000158.1 GCA_018401435.1 Deltaproteobacteria bacterium
GGAGCGGGCGGGCCCGGTCTCCAGGGCCGCGCAGAGCTGCTCCCACTCGCGCAGCTGGTCGCTGCCCATCTCGTTGGCGCGGCCGTGATCGAATTCGACGGTGACCTGATGGCGGTCGGCGTCGTAGGCCACCTTGAGGGTGGGAAAGTGGTCGGGGTGGAAGGCGGAGGCGTCGGTCGGGGTCATGGCGCAGGGCTAACATGGCCCCTGCGCTGCGGGTCCAGGCGTCGCGGCTTCACAGACGCGCTACATGAAGTCCCGAAGGGGGCGGTTACCTTCGCGACTCCGCCTTCAGAGATAGAGGGTCCCATGCGCAAGCGACTGCCAACTTCCGCCCCATCCATCCTGTCGCTGGCCACCGCAGCCCTATCGGTGTTGCTGGCCTCGGGCTGCGGCTACACCAGCCTCGAAGACGACTGGAGCGGCGAGGTCGACTGCGGCAGCGACGGCTCCTTGGACCTCGACATGGAGATCGAGGAGAATGGCACCGCCTACTACGACGCCGTCGGGCTGCTCCAGAAGCTCACCCTGGATGGCGCCGAGACCACCATCGAGCTTTTCCTCGAGATCGAGCAGACCAAGGCCAACGGCAAGCAGGTGCTCGAGATCCACGAGCCGGTCTGCCAGGCCGTGCGGGCCAACGGCAGCACCACGATCATGGATTGCTCGGATTTTGACGAGCTGGGCTGGGATGGCGCAGACACGATCTCTGCCAGCATCAGCAATTTTCTAAGCCTCGACCTCGACTGCGATCTGACCCTCGAGCGCTGAGTCCCGGAGTTCCCCATGTTCCGCTCTGCCGTCCTGCTCCTGGCCCTGACGGGTTGCCGTGGGTCTGGAGACGTCGACAGCCTGCTGGGCTTCTGGTCCGGCGCCTTGGACTGTTCGGCCGAGGTGGACGACGACGGGCAGACGGTCACCCTGGACTATGTGACGGCGGTCTCCATCGACCTCACCGAACAAGACGTCAAGGTCTACACCGGCCAGATGGACACCAGCTCCAGCTACATCTGGCAGGGCCGAGAGGTGCAGCAGGACGGCGTCTTCGCCGTGACCGTGGTGCAGAGTCGCTCGGCCGGCGACCAGCCCGTCGTGATCCGCGACGCCGACTGCCAGGACGCCGCCCTCTATGTGGACAGCGCCTTGCAGGACGAGGGCTGCGAGGCCGTTCCCATCAGCCCGCCCTCGGGCGATATGCGCTGGGACGGTGGCGACACCTTCACCATCTCCGGGCAGCTCTGCCAAGGCACCCTCAGCCGTTGAGGGGGCGCCCTTGCTGAAGCGCGCGCTTCGCCACGCCGAGCTCCTCGCCCGCCGCGTGGGCCGGGC
>JAGYJW010000159.1 GCA_018401435.1 Deltaproteobacteria bacterium
CGACCCGGCCGCAGCCCGCGCTTTGCATCCCTGGGCCAAAGTACCGGTCCAGGGCCGATCCTGGCAGATCTTCGCCTGGAGCGCCTGCCCACCCGCCTGGACGCGGGCGAGACGGAGCTGGGCCTGGTGGCCCGCAGCCCAGGCGGTGACCCGCTCGCCTTGGCGGCGGTGGACCTGCGGCCCCGCTGCGACGGGGGGGGTTGAGTCGGTCGCGCCCACGGCCCTGCTTGGATGGTCGCCCAGAAGCTCGCGAGATCCAGCGCCATGGCACACCGGCGGCGCCAGCGCGGTCTGGCGCGTCCAAGATGAAGCGCTGGGGCTGCTTGTCGCGATGAAGGTGCTCAAGTCCGAAGGCCGCCGCTTCCACGCCCGGCTGGAGCGCGAGGCGGTGCTCTCCAGCAAGGTGGTGCACCCCAACCTCATCGCCTTGCACGATGTGGGGCGCACCCCGGATGGCAAGAGGGGATAGCGGACACAAGGGCGGAGCGATTGCGGGCAGGCCATGCGTCCGCTGCTCGTGCTCTGTCTCACTGGTTGTGGCCATCGCGCCAGCGTCTCCGCCGCGGTGGTGCCCGACGTGCTCGAGGCCGCCCCGATCGACGAGCTCGCGGCCCTGCGGGACCAAGTGCTGGTGGCGACGCCCGGCGGACCGGACACGGGCGACCCCGCGCGGCTGCGCGTGGATCTGCCCCTGATGCTCGGCGCGGCGCAGCGGGTGGGGGTCTCGGACCCCTACGCGGTGCTAAATCCGCACGCGGGATGGGTTCAGGTCGAGACGTTGACGTTCCCGGTGTTCAACCAGGTCCTGGTGTTCCGGTCGCGGTCTCCGCAGCCGCACGTGGGCACCCTGCCCCCGACGCGGCCTGGGACGGGCATGGGCCTCACCCAGGTCACGGCCGGGCGGGAGGCCGCGGGCGGGCGCTTCCAGCTGAGATGCCTGGGTGAGGCCGGGCACCGGGAGGCCCTCGAGCGGGCCTGCGATGCGCTGCTGCTGCGGGCCTGCGGCTGAGACCCGCGTGGGCCTCCGCCGCGTGGGAACTCAGCCCGTGACGACCCGGTCGGTGATCTCCTGCGCCCGGCCGATGATCTCGAAGCTCTCCGCGAGCTGCTCCTCGGTGACGCGCAGGGGCGGGTTGCACATGAAGCTGCCCCACCGCATGAACGTGAATAGACCGTTGGCCCGGAGCCAGGAGTTCATCTGCGCCATCGCGGGGTGGGACCCGTTGCCGGGAGCGATGGGCGTGCCATCCGCGTCCTTCTGCAGGGGGATAGCGGACACAAGGCCCCTATATTGGGACCTGGGCCGAGTAGCGAGGCC
>JAGYJW010000016.1 GCA_018401435.1 Deltaproteobacteria bacterium
GCGCGTCTTTATTACCTCGCAGAACCATGGTTTTGCCGTAGACCCAGAAAGCCTGCCCGCGCAGCTTCGTATTACGCATGTGTCTTTGTTCGATGGCTCTATTCAGGGTCTAGAGCACACAAGCGCACCCGCTTACTGCTTTCAAGGCCACCCCGAGGCAAGCCCAGGGCCGCACGACATCGTAGGTTTGTTCGACCGTTTCTTCTCGAGCATGAAGGCTCACACGCAAGGTCAACATGCCTAAGCGCACCGATATAAAAACCATACTCATTATTGGTGCCGGCCCCATTGTTATTGGCCAGGCCTGCGAGTTCGACTATTCAGGGGCTCAGGCCTGCAAGGCCTTAAAGCAAGAGGGCTACAGGGTGGTGCTTGTCAACAGCAACCCGGCCACCATCATGACCGACCCCGAGACCGCCGAGATCAGCAAGTCCGCCCTCGGCGCGCAGCTCGCCGGCCTGTCGCGCTCCGAACGCTCCTTCCCCAGCCTCTTCCGCGACGAGGGGGTCACGGACAGCAGCGAGGTCGAGGACGAGGAGGTCACGGTCGCGACGGTCATGGCCGGGAACGAGGAGCTGCAGGATCCGCCCACGGCCGAAGACACCGACGCGGGCTTCGGGGTGGCCCCGGGCATGGATCGGGGGGACACCCAGATCATGCAGGTGATCTCGTCCAACGGGGAGCGTCGGCTGGCGCCGGTGGATGGGCCCGCGCACATCCGCCGAGACGATGGCGGGGACGGGGCCGCCCTTCGCCAGACCCTGGACCTGCGCGCCTGGCAGCACAGCATGGGCGTCGATCCCAGCCCCGAGGGCACCCGAGACGACGCCTCCACCGGCGGCTTCTTGGAGGAGGAGGACCAGGACCTGGTGGTGATGACCCGCCGCAGCGAGCCTGCGGTGGAGCCCGCCGCCACGCCCTCGCCCCGGCGGGCCCCCATCGAGGTCATCGAGAAGGTGCCCGAGCCGCCGCCGCTGCCCGAGGGGCTGCCCGGGCAGGACGAAGACACGCCCTCGATCACGCCGATCGTGCCCGATGACCCCCTGCGTGCCCCGACCCCGATCCGCCGCCCCGCTGCCCCCGAGGCGGCCGAAGAGGGCCGCCGCACCCGCCAGATCGAGGTGCGCTGGGGGCTCATTCTCCCGGGGCTGGTGTTGTTGGTGCTGCTGGCCGGTGCCCTGGCCTGGTTCGCCTTGCAAGCCCGGCAATCCGTGGCCCGGGATGACGTGGTGGGCGCCACCCACCAGGCCATCGCACAGGGCGACCTCGCTGCGCTGTCCGCGCAGGATGCCAGTTTGAATGCGCGCATTGACGCGGGAACCCAGCCGCTTGGCCTCGCCATGGCCGGCCTCGCGCTGGTGGACGCCCAGATCTGGGCGGAACACAGCGGCGACCCCAGCGACCACGCCGACGCTGCGGCAGGCATCGCCGCTGCCCGCGCCGCAGGGGGCGCCGATGACGAGGTCGCCCTGGCCGAGGCCACCCTCGCCCTGGGAGAGGGCTTACTGCCACGCGCGCGGGCGGCTGGCGCCTCTCTCCGCACCTGCGGCGGAGGTCAGCCGCTGCAGCCGCCCGCGCTGGCCCTGGTCAGCTGGACCACCCCGCGAGCGCCTGTGACCCCTGGACCCAGCGCCAGCCCGCATGACGCCTTTTATTGTATTACCAGTGCCATTATCTGCTGCGGCCCGGCGAGCTGTAATGGTGCGCATCTGCCATGGACGCCAGCGGCGCTTTCCCACAGCCGCCAGTCTCCTGGCAGCCTTGGAGTCTGGCTGGTTGGACGGATGCCATGGTCACCTCAGACAGGTTGACAGCCTGCTCCTCAGGAGGCAGCCTGGCCTCCCATGCCGGCCTTGCCCCCGGGCCCTGCAGGTACAGGTAGGCTTGCTGCGCAGCGCAGACTCACCGCCACAGGAAGCCGCAGTGGCCAGGGACCAGTGAGCCGAAGGCGACTGGCTGGTCCCGACAGCCTCTGGGAGCCGCCGCCCTCTCCCTGGTTGGCAGGGCACCCTGGGCGCCGAGAGGCCATGCCCACTGCCTCAGCCGGGTCGGCGCGGCCATGCCAGCTCAGCGGCCGGGTCAGGCGCAGCTCAAATCGATCAACGCAAACAGGCCCGCAGCGCAGTGGACGCCTGGAAGGCGTGGGCTGGACGGCCACCGTGCCGGATGGCTGGGCCTGGTGCGAGACGTTCCGCCGCAGGCCCGCTTCTGGTGGCGCCACATTTGGCGAACGTTTACCTCCCACCTGGCGAGCCCAGCGCAGCGCCCCCAGGCCTAGTATACAATATATCAGACATGGCAGCAGGCAGAAAAGGCGACTCCGATCAGGGGAGGCCAGGCAGCTGTGGCCTGGCGGGCAAAAGCGCCGACTCATGACCAGCTGGACCCCATGCACTGGAGCCCTGGGAGGAGGCAGTCCGAAAGGGGCCGGGATTCACCGGCGCGGCCGCTCTCGCCAGGCGCCCTGGGCTTTGGCCTCGATGGCCACAGGACCATCGGCCCGTCATCAGGTGCAGCTGCTGATCACATGGGTGCATTTCAGGCTATGGGGGACTGAGACCCTTGTCTGCAGCTGGACAGGCAGCCGAGCTGGGACTGAGAGCGCCCCAGCCCCACTGCCGCCGCGAAGCCTCTTCTAGCCCGACGAGCACGGGCTGCACGCAGCCCTCTCGGCAGCCCTGGCGCCGCTTCACTCGACCCTGGGCCCCAGCGGCCCCAGGCAGAGCGGGTGCCAACGGATCAACCGCCCTAGGCCTTGCGGCGCTCACGCGCGAGGCGTCTCCGCACGCCCCGGCGGCGGGGCCGCTTGGGGGCCACGCTGCGGCCTCTCTTGCAGAGATCAGCTGCCCGAGAGCGATGCCCAGCCTGGTTGATGCAGCACAGCACAGTGGACCTCATCTTAGATGCATCTGCCAGGCTCACCAGGTCTAGGAGGTCTTACCAGAGCTAAAGCTTGGCGCTCAAGCCAAGCAGCATATCTGCCACATGTCCAGACCCTGCAGAGGCGCAGAAGACAGCGATCCTGGACCAGCTGTTTTCGGGCTGCACGGTGACCCTGCCCGACTGGACTGGGCCCTCAGAGGCGGCTGTGCAGCGCGCCGCCAGGCTCTGGAATCGACTAGCTGACTTACCCTTCGCGCTGGGCCGCTGGCGATAAACTCGAGGCGGAGCCTATCCGGGGCGGCAATTGGGCTTATGATACCAGCTTCGATGGCGCCGGGCTACTGGAAGCTAGCAGATGGCCTGGATGAGTGGCGACCCGCCACGCTCGGAGCCTGTGCGGATGAACCTTCGTCTTCTGGCGCCTGCCGCCTAGGATGTGGCCTCCGTCATGGAGTGACGCCGCCTGTCGGCACCGGTGTCTGGGGTGACTCCCGGCACGGTGAGAAGGCGTCCACGTGGATCCGGGGGCTGCCGAGTGGGCCTCCGCCCTCACTGGCGCCAGCTCAGCCGCGACCAGCTGCAGCAAGCAGGGCTAGCTCTGGAGACGTGAAGCCCCACCAGCAAACTTCGAAGTGTGACAGCCTGGCGCCCGTGGCAGCGGCGATAGCCAGGGTGCGACGCCGCCAGCAGCGGTCAACCTGACCCTGCCGTGTGGTGGCGCCGCTGCGGCCGCATGAGTGGTGGAGGGCAGGCCCGGCCCTCCAATGAACCTCCTCTGCCGATGGTGGCTGGACGCTCTCCGGCGCGTAATTTTGCTACCGCCGCCGCCAGTGATCCAGTGGTCACCGCCTCCGGCCGCTGAGGCCGGAATCTGCAAAGCTGGCGTGGCGACTGATCGTGACGACTGGTCGGGAACTGTGGACGCCGGAGGCTGGTGCCCCTGGAATCCATCAGCTGGAGCGTCAGCAGCCTGCCCCGGGATCTGGCAGGTGCTGGAGCCGGGTCCCAGGTCGCTGGCCAACACAGCATTCCCCTCTGGCAGCTTCTTGCCCTCTGAACCTGGGCGCCTTGATCTACCTACCTGCCTCTTCAGGGCGGCTGGGGCTCCAAGCCAGCTTTCTACCTCGGAGAGGGCGCTTCACCGAGACGCTTCTGGACGCGCTCTGGCGATCAGGCAGTCACCACTTCAATGACCGGGCGGCTGGTAGTCGGTCTGCGCCCGGCTCTGGCCCGGAAGGCATAACTGTCGATCTTGGAGCAATAAAGCCAGTCAGCCACGGCCCGAAAGGCCCAGCTATCCTGGCTGGAGGCCTCTGCCAGTGGGAGATGCCCCTCCGCAGTGGGTCATCGGAGCAGGCGCCGGGCGGGCTACACCAGGGCTTCAAAGACATGAGGCCCATCCGACAGGGCCTAGTTCATCGCTGCAAGCCTGCCTGAAGCCGCTGCCGTCCGGCCTCGGAAGTCGGGCAGGAGCGGGGCGGGGAGCGAGGCGGGATGCTCCGCCCAATGGGAGGGCAGGCTGCGCCCAAGTGACCCAGCACAGCGCCAGGAGGCCAGACCAACGACCTTGGACCACTGGGGCTGTGGCGAGGGCTGCAGCAAATCAGGCAAGAGGAAGGTAGTAGCAAAAGAAGACCAGCGACCTTCTGCTGCCAGCCCCAGCCGACGCCTTCAAATGGGCATCTTCAGCCCATTCTCTTCCGGCATTAACGAACCGCGATTGGAGCCGTGCCGATGTATGTTCGACGCCATGAAGATAACGCACGCAAAGAGTCACAGCGTCATCGGGTTGCCACAGCACCTTCGGTCGGCGGCAAATTCTCAGGTGATGCATAGCGATGCTGCACAGGCCGGCGCCGCAACGCAGAAGGTGAGCAATAGGTCAGCGCGTTGGCCGAAGCTCGACAGCACGCCGTGGCCAGTACTGCCGGGCCTCGGACAGGCCGGGCGGAGCCGTATCACGCTGGCGATTGGCCGGGATCGCCGTGGTAGAAGATGCCGCAGAGGAAAGGTACCGCCACCTCAGGATGGGCCCCCGCCGGTGCAAGCCGACCAGACGCTTCCGGATGCTCTTGTCGATGCCAGATCGAGAAGGCCGACCAGGGCGAGCGCCCGGCGATCGCGCACCGTGATTGCAGAGTGGCCACGCCCTGCGCACCAGCGGCAACGCGCTTCCACTATCCACTGCCGCCCATGGGGGCGGAAATTCAGCGCCCTCCCGCCCAGCGGCTGGCGTTCGGACTCATCTCGGCTGGTGCCATCCTCCTTCGATAGAAGTGACGTCCACGCATAGAGACATCACCAAACTTCTTTGATCATGGCACCAGCCAGATGTGCCAGAGGTGCTCAGGGTCCAGAAGAGGGCACGCCGCGCAGGTAGCCAAGGAAGAGGGGCGGGTCGCCGATGGGCGTCAGCGCGCCGCCGATATTGGACTGGGAAGATGAAGAAGAGCGGGATGTGTGCCAGCCATATTCCGCTGGCTATTTAGTTCACAGCATCGGCCGGATGGGCAGCATCGACGCGCCAGTGGTACCGATCCCTGGTGGCGATCTTGGCGCCCACGGCCAGAAATGGTGTTGATCGCCGACTTTCCTTCAGGTCGCCCTTCAAGCAGGATGCCGCCCGAGATGATGAAGGCAGGCCGAGCAGCGCGATGAAGGATATACTCCTCGATGGCGTAAGCTCAGGCCGTGCGGGGCCACATGGCCGGGATCGCCCAGACGATCAGGTAGCCGGTAGCCCAGGATGGGCGTCACGCCCATTAAGGCCACCAACAGCTGGTTGCCGGTGCTCCCACCAGTGGTGCGCGACCATCAAGGAGACCGCGATGGACAACAGCATGCCCGCGAAGGATCACCCCACAGGGGCGAGATCTCCAGCGCATGCTCGCCGCCTCGGAGGCCAGCGCCGACAGGCCGCGACAAGCGGCAGCAGCAGCACATTCGACATCTTCTGACCCCTCAAGCCGCTTGGGAGTTGGCACATGCCTCCTTCGGCTCAGGGGCCCGTGCCTGTAAGCGAAGTATGGGGCCTGCTGTGGGGTGGGGCGGGGGACGGCCACGCTCAAGGGCATGAGCGTCGAGGCCACCGGAGAGGTCGCCCCCTCGCACCCGCGCAGGCTGCAGACCCTGGATGGGGAGTTCCCGATCGGACAGGCAGGGGACGTTTTTGTCCGACCATTGGCGAGGTTGCGATATCCTCTGGATACCCGTTCAGGAGGCCACCGATGCCCGCCCTCGCCGTCGGAATTCACCGCATCCGCCAAGAATCCTGCACAGCGCCCGTGTCACCCAGTGGGACGTGCCGGAAGCCTTCGTGCTTCAGACCGGCGACCGCCTGGTCCTCGCCGAGCCCACGCCCGGCGCCGCCTTGCTCCTGGTGCCCCGGGGCTGGGGCAGCCCCCATGCTGGGGCGCCAGCGAAGGCCACCCTCATCACGCAGGCCGGTGGTGTGCCCGGCCGCGGCCCCGCTGGCAGGTCGCCGGGCGCATCGTGGCCATCGAACGCGACTTGGGCTGCGCGGTGGTCGGCGGCGGGCGATGGGCGGTCTCAGTGAATAACGCCCACGCAGGCGGCCACCGTGGGCCCAGCTTCGCGACGCCGAGCTGCGCTTTTTCCGGGGCGCTGGATGGATGGCGCCCAGCTCGACGCCTTCACCGCGCAGAAGCTGCCTGGCCGCCGACGATCTGGGGTCGAAATCTCGGTGGGTGCGGCCGAGGACTTCGAAGCCGCCGACAGCCTCGCGGCATTGGCCAGCCCTGGCACCGTGCGCATCGAGCCCTTCGAGGCCGAACAGCCCGAGCGCGCCCAGGGCCAGCTCATCCGGGGCCCCTGGCAGATGGCCTTGGGCGCCCCGCCCGCTGGCGCGGTGGATCGGCTGCCCGCCTCGGTCGGGTGCAGCTCTCCTTGTTCAGCGATAGCCGCCGGCACCATGGATCCTGACCGTCCTTGCCGCCTGATCGGTGTCCTCCACCTGCTGCCCCTGCCGGCAGCCCCACCGCCTCTCCAGGCTTTGCCACGGTGCTTGCGCGGGCCCTCTCCGACGCCGACGCCCTGGTCAGCGGGGGGGCTTGGGGTTGTATCGTCGAGAACCTGGGGGATGCGCCCTTTGCGGCCGGGGCGGTCGACCCCCATGTGCCGGCCATGCTCGCCGTGCTGGGGGACCGCTTGCGGGCCCGATACGGGCGTCGCCTGGCCCTGGGCATCAATATTCTGCGCAACGATGCGCGGGCGGCCTTGGGGGCAGCCGCCGCCTGTGACGCCGATTTTATTAGGGTCAACGTCCACAATGGCGCCACGTGGACGGACCAGGGCCTGATTCAGGGCCAGGCCCACCAGACCCTGCGCTACCGCCGAGAGCTGGGGCTCGATCCACCTGACCGATCGGCCCGGCCTGCGGGTTGCGCCGATCTGCTGGTCAAACACGGCGTTCCTGCGGGCAGCGCCGACCTCGAGCGCGTGGCCCTCGACACGGCCGGGCGAGGGGGCGCAGACGCCCTCATCCTCACCGGCGTCGCGACCGGCGCCCCCGCCTCCACCGCAGAGCTTCGCCGCCTGCGGGCCTTGTTGCCCGACGCCGAGCTTTGGGTGGGCAGCGGCGTCACGTCGGCCTCTGCGCCCGCCCTCGTCGGCCTGGCCGACGCCGCAATCGTGGGCACCGCCCTGCATGGCAGCGGGGATCTGCGGCAGGCCCTCGATCCGGCTCTTGTGGCAGCCATGGCAGCGCGCTGCGCCGCCTGAGCGGCGCAGGGCCGCGGGCGAGGGTGGGATGGAGGAGCGGCCCGGCGAAGAGCGGGAGCAAGGGTCAGCGGCGGCATATGCCGAGGCCGCCCCTCCATGTCTCAAGGGGGGTGCGTCATCTGGCGCGGGGCCAGGAGGCAGGTTCGGGTTGGACCCGAGGTGCCATCCCCAGGATGGGGAGGTGGGTGCGGGCGGGGCGGGCGGGGATCGCCCCGGCGGGATGGGCCCTCCCCCGATGCGGCCGTGGCTCGCAGCGGGGTTGGACACACGGATCGATCATGGGGTCTGGGTCCGGTCTGGCCAGGGCGTGCGAAGACAATGAGCACCCCGGGGGGGGGCGGCAAGGCAGGGGCCGGGGCGCCAACACCGGCCAGAAGTGGTGCTTCTATGCGACCATCGTCAAGGCGGTGCCACCCCGACGACGCACCGCTGTTGTACCGGGCCGCGCTCCGAAGGGCAAGGCGGGATCGCCTCATCCTGGCTCAGGCGCCGGCAGGATCAGGGGGCGCTCGAAGACATCGGGGTGCCTGCGGTCAGGGTGGCGGTCTCGTCATTTGCCGTGGGATCCAGGCGCACCATGCCCGAGCGGGTCACCCGAGCGACCCAGTCCTCGGTGACACCCTTGGACCGCGCGATCTTGTTGACGAAGGTGATCTCGATGAAGCCGTTGGCACCGAAGTCGCCCGGCGGGTTGGTCAAGAAGCCCTCCGGGCCGAAGACCAGGCGATTGGAATTGCCGGTGCCCGGACCGTTGATATTGCTGCCCCAGTCCGCGATACTGACGTTTCGGGCATAGTAATTGCCGTCTTCGTCCGAGAGGTCGACGATGCCCTCGGAGCCATCCACGTCGCTGGTGCCCACATCCACCGGCAGGTAGTCCCAGCTGGCGCTGTTGCGGGTGGCGTCGCCCAGGCCCACCCAGTATTCGCCGATATTGCTGCCGGGCGTGGCCAGGGCGGTGTCCGAGGAGATCAGCCAGATCGAGCATTCGTGCCCGCTGCGAACCGCCAGGGATCGGCACTCCTGGGCCATGGACGCAAAGGTCATGGCGGCCTTGCGGGTGCGGTAGCGCGGCACCTGATCGGTGGACATGATGATGCCCATGGCCGTGAGGATCAGGACGATCGCGAGCACCACCACGATCTCGAGCATCGTGAAACCGGCCCGCCAGGCAGAGCGGCGGAAGTGCGGGGGGCGGCGCGGGCTGCTTTGGCGGGGCATGGCTGGTCCGGGGCGATGCTTCATGATAGCCCACGGCATCTCCCGGCTTCAAGCAATGTGCCGGTCCGGGCGGGATCCGCTCCCATCCGCGGCCCTGGTGGGGTTTGACGCCACTTCAGGGACTGGATATCCGCCGAGGCCAACTGCGAGAAGACGCAGGTGACGCCTCGGTGGTCTCCGGACCCCGCATTGCCCACCTCGGCACCTCTCTGCACGTTCCCGAAATCTTCGAATTCTCGAACCTGAATCGCTCGAAAAGGATGGCTCGATGGCCCGTTACACCGGCCCCCGGATCAAGGTCTGCCGCTCCCTCGGCACTGTGCTGCCCGGCCTCACCACGGTCTCCACCCTGGCGCGGCCCTACCCCCCCGGCCAGCACGGGATGCGGCGTCGGCGGAAGGACTCGGACTACAAGCTCCGCCTGGTCGAGAAGCAGAAGCTGCGCTTCCACTACGGCATCCTCGAAAAGCAGTTCACCCGCTACGTGTCCCAGGCCGCCCGCCGTCGGGGCCCGACCGGTCAGAACCTGCTGCTGGCCCTTGAGTCCCGCCTGGACAACATCGTCTGGCGCATGGGCCTCGCGGCCACCATGCCCGCCGCCCGCCAGCTGGTCGTTCACGGCCACATCCTGGTGGATGGCAAGCGCGTGGACCGCCCCAGCTTCTCCCTGAGCCCCGGCCAGGCCGTCTCCGTCCGCGAGAAGAGCCGCACCAAGGGCTTCATCCAGGACGCCCTGGCTGCCAGCACCTCCCGCGTGCTGCCCGCCTTCCTGGAATTCGACCCGGCCAAGGCCGCCGGCCGCATGGTGAACCCCCCCACCCGCGACGACGTGCCCTTCGACGTCAACCCCCAGGCCGTGATCGAGTACTACAGCCAGAAGCTGTAGTCCTGGGTCCCCGAGGTCGCCCCCGCCGGTTCGCCGGTGGGGGCTTCTTCGTGGATCCGCCTCTTGTGGATCCCCTGTTCAGGGGCGCAACTCGGGCGTGGGTGGCGGTCGACGAGAAAAGCCCCCGGCGGACCGGGGGCTCTATGTCTTCAGCAGCTGCGGTGGGGCGGCTACTTGACCTCGCGGTGCAGGGTCTTCCGACGAAGGTACTTGTTGTACTTCATCAGCTCCATGCGTCCGGGCGTGTTCTTCTTGTTCTTCATGGTGGTGTAGCGGCTGACGCCGGGCACGCCGGAGCTGCGGCTCTCGGTGCACTCGAGGTGGATCACCATGCGGGCGACATTCTTCTTCTTGGCCATGACAGACTCCGGTTCTCGGCGATGCGTTGGGCGTTGGGGTGGCCGGGCGGGCGCGCCTTCTGCCGGCGCGACGGTGTCGGTGCGGCTCGCTCCGACCAGACCATCCGCCCCAAGGGGCGGTCGACCCGGTGCGATTATGAGTCTCCGCGGGCGCTGTCAAGCCTGCTGGCGGCTGCACGGGGCCGCCGAGGGGCGATAGAGCGACTGCGGCGCCCCCTGCCCGCCCCAATAGCCGAGACCGATGACCCGACCCCTCCGCGGAACCCTGCCACGCATGCTGTTTGCGGCTCTGGGCCTCGGCCTGCTGGTGGGCTGCGCGGGTCGCCGGCCCCCCGCACCCGCAGCGGCGGGGCCGACGGTGCGCAAGATCCAATTCGAGGGCAACGGGGGCCTGTTCAGCAGCCGCAGCGACTTCAGCCTGCGGGGAGGCATGGAGCAGAGCCAGAACCCGGCGCTGGTGGGGCTGATCCGCCCGCGGCGCCGCCGGGTCTTCTTGGACATGGATGCGCTGGCCCTCGACGCCTGGCGCCTGGAGGTCTGGTACGCCCACCACGGCTACTTCGACGCCCAGGTCAGCAGCTGGGACATCCAGCGTGTCCGCAAGAAGCGCAAGTTCCTCTTTTGGGATCTGCCCGAAGCCGTCCGCGTGGTGGGCCATGTGGACGAGGGGCGGCCCTATACCGTCGCCAGCCTCAGCTGGGAGGGCGTCAAGCCCTTGGGGGGGCCCGCGGCGGCGCGGCTGCGCAATGACGCCGACCTGGCCGAGGGCGATGTCTTCACCCTGGCGGCCCTCACCGCCACACAGGACCTGACGCTGAGCTTCTTGCAGGACCAGAGCTACGCCTACGCCGAGGTGGTGCCCAAAGTGGATGTCTTTCCTCGGCGCGGGGGCACGGTGGATGTCGTGCTGGACGTCACCCTGGGACCGGCCTGCACCTTTGGCGAGGTCACGGTGTCGGGCCTCAAGGATGTGCCCGAGCGGCTGGTCCGCGCCGAGCTGCCCATCCAGCCGGTCGCCCAGGGCGACAAGCCGCAGCCTTTCAGCAGCAGCACGCTCTCCAGCACGCGTCGCCGACTCTTCGGCTTGGGGGTCTTCAGCGTCGTGAACGTGGTGCCAGAGCTTCAGGATGCGCCCGCCCCCGAAGAAGACGGCCCTCTCGACCCCTTGGCCGATGTGGTGCGCGCCCCTGGCCCCCCCACGGGCCCGACCTCGGTGGTGCCCGTCCGCATCTCCTTGTCGGAGTCGGCCTTCCGGCAGATGCGGCTGGGCGGCGGCGTGCAGCTGGAAGGAGGCTTGCAGGAGGGCCACGTCTCGGCGGACTTCTCCCACAGCAACCTCTTTGGGCGCCTCATCAACCTCAACTGGAATAACCGCGTCGGCTACGCCATCTGGTTGAGCCAGGCCGACCTGCTGAGCACCGGCCTCAGCCAGCTGCCCGACACCCGGGGCCCGGTGGTGGACAGCCAGGTGCTGCTCGCCTTCCCGCACTTCCCAGGGCGGAGCTGGCGGCTGACCACCGATATCCGCTACGAACTCGGCGTCGAACAAGGCTACCGCTTCTCGTCGCCATCGACCTCGCCCACGCTTCAGTGGCGGGCCACCGACCGCATCTCGGTAGAGCTGGGCTACCAGCTGCGCTTCTTTGACTATATCGATCTGCAGCTGGAAGAGTCCGACTTTGGTCGCACGCCGCTGGGCCTGGACTTCTCGGACCCCTACCTGCTGTCCTATCTGCGGCAGAAGCTCACCTATAGCAGCCGGGACGACCTGCTCTTTCCGCGGCGGGGGCTCTATGCGGAATACGAGCTGGCCGAGGCCGGCGGGCCCGTGGGGGGGCAATTCAACTTCTTGCGGCTCACCGCCGACCAGCGCGCCTATATTCCGATCATCCGGATTGGCGGATGGCGGCCTTCGGGGGCCCTGGCCTTTCGGGTGGGCGGCGGCGGGATCCTGCCCTATGGCGACGAGGCGCGGGCGCGGGTGCCCTATGCCGAGCGCCTGTACCTGGGGGGGGCGAGCGATGTGCGCGGCTGGCAGAGCAACCGCCTGGGCCCCTATATCTGCAACCCCGAATCGGGCGTGAGCTGCGCGAGCAGCTCGGGCCAGGTGCGCCCGACTGTCGCTGGCCCCACCGGCACCACGGCCACCTACGCCGATGTCATCCCCATCGGCGGCCTGGTGAGCCTCTTTGGCAGCGTCGAGCTGCGGCTCTACACCGCGCTCGACCTGGGCTTTGCGATCTTCACCGACGCGGGCATGGTGTGGGAGCAGGTGGAGGACGCCATCCCCCCCCTGGTATTGCCCAGCACGGGCGCGGGTCTGCGCTACCGCATGCCCTTTGGCGTGATCCGCCTGGATGTGGCCCGGCGCATGACCCAGCCCGACATCTTCGTGGGCGAGCCCCTCTGGAATGTGCACTTCGGCCTGTCGGAGGCCTATTGAACCCCCGCCGCCGGCGGATTCTGCGCGCCCTGGGCCTTCTGGGCCTGGGGGTGGGGGCGGTGGGCCTGGGCCTTGCCGGCGCTGCCGGGTGGCTCACCAGCCCCGCAGGGAGCGCCTGGCTGACCCAGCAGGTGCTCAGCGCCGCCGACGAGGCGGTGCCTGGCAGCCTGACCGTCGCACGGGTCAAGGCCAACCTCTTTGTCGGCAGGGTCGAGCTGGAACAGGTTGAGCTGCGCGATCTCAACGGGCAGCCCGTGCTGCGCGCAGAGCGGGCCGCGGTGCGCGTGGACGCCCGGGGCCTCTTTGCCCGAAAGCTGCGCATCCGGTCGGTGGACCTGGACGGGCTGGACCTCCGCCTGGAGGTCCTTCCCGACGGGCAGCTGGGCCTGCTCGCCGCCTTGGGGGTCGCGCCCGCAGACCCCGACGCTCCGCCCGAGCCGGCGGTGGCCTGGGCCGGAATTGGCGCCTGGACTGTCGATCTGGAGGCCCTCAACCTCAAGGATGGGCGCGTCGCCTACGCGGACAAGCGGGACACCGAGGCCCCGATCGCGCTGTCGGCCGATGGCATCTCCCTCTCCGCCGAGGGCAGCGTGTCGGGGTCCACGGTGGCGCTGTCGCGGGTCTTCTTGCTGGCGGCTCTCCACCAGCCGGTGGACACGCCCCTCTCGCTGGATGGCGGCCTCAAGCTCCAGGACGGAAACCTCGAAATTGAAGGACTGGAGCTTGGTCTCGCGGATAGCCGCCTGACTGTGGTCGGGCGCGTGGCCCAGGTCGAGACCGCCCCCGTGCTGGCCTTGGACCTGTCGCTTCCTCGTGTCTCTGCGGCCGATGTGGAGCGCCTCGCTGGCCAGCCCGTGCTCGCGCAGGATCTGGGACTCAGCGGGCGGCTGGAGGGGCCGCTGTCGGCCCTGGTCGCAGCCCTGCAGGTGGATGCGGGCGCCCAGGGCCAGGCGGCGCTGTCGGCACAGGTCAACCTCGAGGCGGACCCGCTGGTCTGGTCGGCCGCCTTCGACAGCGCTGCTTTGTCCCTCGATCCGCTGCTGGTGGACCTGACCGAGCCGGTGACGGTGGATGGTCACTGGACGGTGGAGGGCACCGGCACGGCCTGGCCCGAAGGCATCGCCGCCCGCTTCGAGGTGGTGAGCGCCGCGCCTGTGATCTGGGGCGAGCCGCTTCAGGCGCTGCGCCTCACCGGGTCCCTCGCCGAGGGGGTGATTCGGGTTGACGGCGCTGAGGCGAGCCACCCGGTGGGCCGGGTGACGCTGGACGGCAGCATCGACCTCGTCGGGAGCGAGGCGCTGGTGCAGGTGGAGGCGGTTCTGCCCGACCTGCGGCGCCTCTCCCGCTTCGACGTGGCCGGGGTGGGCGGTGACGCCCGCTTCTTGGGCACGGTGTCGGCGGGCTGGGCCCAAGACCCGGTGGTCGTACACCTCCAGGGGCAGCTGCAAGGCCGCGCCTTGTCCTATGCCGACGCGGATCTCCAGCTGGCGAAGCTCGTGGTGCCCCTGGTGGCCGACGTCCTGGGGGAGCGCGTTCAAGCCAGCGGCGACCTGCGGGCTTCGGGCCTGGCTGCCGCGGGTGCCGGGGTGGAGGACCTGGACCTCGCGGGCTGGAGCCTGCGCTGGTCCAAGGCCGAAGGCGCCGATCTGACTGGTGACCTGACCGCCAGGGGCGTGTCGGTGGGTGACGACGCCGTGCGGGTCGAGCTGATCACCGGGCCCATCGGCGGGGGCGCGGGGCCCGACAACCAGCCCTATGCCTCGGCTGCGGTGGTGATGACGGATCTGCTGCTGGGCCAGTCCGCCGTGCGCGCCGAGGGCGGCCCCGTCGAGTTGAGCTTTCAAGACCAGCGGCTGGTGGTGGGCTTTGACCTCGCGCGCTCCGAGCAGCCTTTCTTTGGGGGGAGGGTGCTGGGCGATCTGCACAGCAGCACCTGGACGGTGGAGGAGCTGGTGCTGGCCCCCATCGCCGGCCGCTCCTGGCGGGCCACCGGCCCCGTGCACTTTCGGCTCACCGAAGGCGGCTTCCGAGAGCTCGATCTGGCTCTGGTTGGGGGCTCGAGCAGCCTGAAGGCCAGCGGGGACTGGGTGGGCGCCGGGGCGGCGGGCAACACCCTTCAGCTCGCGCTCACCCAGCTGCAGCTGGCGCATGTGGCCGAGATCCTCGCGGTCTACCTGCCCCCGGCCCCTGGCGAGCCCGGCCTCTTGGAGGGCCTCAGCGGCGCCTTGGATCTGCAGGCGGGCCTGGCCGACGGGGAGCAGCCGGGGGTGGCCGAGGTGACGGTGGGCCTGCGCATCGCCGACCTCGCCTACCCCGGCGTGGCCATGAAGCTGGGCGTGGCGCTGGATGTGGCCGGTCCCATCGACCACCCCAGCCTGACCTTGGCCCTCTCCGAGCCCGGCGGGAAGCTGGTGCTGGCCCAAGGGGCCGTGCCCCTGCGCCTGGTGGGGGGCATTCCCGAAGGCGTGGCCTGCGGGGATGACATCGACCTGCGGGCGCTGCTCACGCCGGGTGATCTGTCGCGCTTTGCAAAGGTTATACCTGATCTGTCGCTGCCTGAAGGGGCCGCGAGTGCTGAGCTTCGGGTGGAAGGTGACCCCTGCGATCCCCAGCTGATGCTCACGGCGGCCGCCGCCTTGGACGCGGGGCGCCGCGGCGAGCGGGTGCGCGTGGACCTGCAGGTCGAACGGCGGGGCAACCGCCTGGTCCTCGACGGCCTGGTGGCCGAGAGCCTGGAGCGGCGCCTGGAGCTTCACGGCAGCGCCGACACCCACGTCGACAAGGTCCTGGGTGGGCTGCTGGGGGGCCAGACGGTCGACCCCCCGCCCGATCTCACCCGGCCCTCGGTCTGGGTGGAGGCCTTGGACATCAGCCTGGTGCCCCTGGCCATGCCCCTGAATGCCTTGTCCACCTTCGTGCAGCTGCCCCCAGGTCTGGACGGCCTGGTTGGCGGCGGCATCAACATCGCGGGCGATGTGCTCGCTCCCACCCTGTCCGGAGCCTTGGTGCTGGTGGGGGGCAGCGTGGGGGGAATCCCAGTAGAACAGGCGCAGATCCTGCTCTATCCGGCGGTTTCTGACCTTGATGGCGGGCCGGGCTACCGGCTGGAGACGCAGCTGGGCTTTGGGCGAGGCAACGCGCTGGGCGACCTGGCCCTGACGGGCTTCGTGCCGGTGAGCCTCGACCTGGACCGGGGGGGCGACCAGGCCCTGGATCGCGCCGGCCTCGACCTCGAGATTACCGGCGCCGGCATCCCCCTCGACCTCCTCGTAGGGCTTCTTCCGGGGGTGCCCGAGGCGGAAGGCCGCCTGGGCTTGAGCGGCGAGCTGACGGGGAGCCTGCTGGCCCCCGAATATGAGATGCGCGTGCAGCTGGCGGGTGGACGCCTGGTCTCGGAGGATCTGGGCCTGGAGTTCAAGGACCTCGACATCGACCTGCGGGCGGATCCCCGCCGAGTCGACCTCAACCGCCTGCGCTTCGAGAACAGCCCCCTCTACGCAAAGCTGCTCACCGGCACCCAGGGCAGCGGCCGGCTGAGTGTCGCGGGGTCGATGGGCATGGTCGATTACGCCCCCGATCAGATCAACGTTCACGTCTCGGGCGAGGACCTCTGGCTGTCGGCGACCGACGCCACCCTGTTGCAGACGGATCTGCGGGGGGACATCACGGGGCGCTGGCCCAAGCTGAATGTGGTCGCCGCCGCCGAGATTCAGCAGGGGCGGATCGCGCTATCCGAGGATCTCTTCAAGGAGGGCAGCTCCTTGGACCTCGCCCCCATGATCGCCGTTCACAGAAAGCAGGCCCTGGCCGAGCGCAAGCAGCCGGTGGCCAACGAACTGCTCTCCGCCCTCACGATGGACCTCGATCTGGATCTGCACCGGGGGCTCAAGCTGGTGGCGGGCATCCCCCTGGCCTCGGACTATGGCGAGCAGCTCGCGGACCTCAGCACCGTCAACGCCGATGTCGAGCTCAGCTCCCCGCAGCTCAAGGTGGGCCTGACGGGCATGAACCCGGCGGTGAACGGCACGCTGGAGATGACCCGGGGGAGCCTGGACATCCTGGGGCGCAGCTTCGATGTGAGCGGCGGATCCGTCAGCTTTGTGGGGGATCCTGCGGATCCCATCCTCAAGGTGGGCGCGGTCTACCGCTCGGGCCGCTACGGCGACATCCAGGTGGATGTGGGCGGGTCGGTCAGCGACCTGGTGCTGGACTTCAAGTCCGATCTCTACCCCGACCAGACCGACGTCATGAGCATCCTGGTGCTGGGCAAGCCCCCCGCCGAGCTATCCGACGCCGAAGGACAGACCGGCGGCGCCCTGTTGAGCGCGGCCCTGGGCACGGTGGCCCGCAACACCCTGTCGCGTACCGTCTCGACGGCCTTCCTGGGCCAGATCGAATTCGACGGCGACAGCTTCAAGGTGGGCATGCCGCTGTGGAAGAGCGTCTTTGCGATGATGGAGCTGCGCAGCGCGGCAGATGAGGACGAGAACCAGGTCGAGCTGACCTTGGAGTGGCTGCTCAGCCGCCGGTGGTCGGCCGCCCTGGTGACCGGCGACGCCGCGCAGACCTCGGCAGACCTCTACTACCGGTGGCGCTTCTGAGCGCCAGGGGCGGGATCCAGGCCGATGCGGGCCAGCTCTGGCGCACACCACATGCGCAGGGGGGCGATGGACCAGCCGATTCCGCGGCCCACATAGAGCTGGCTGCCGGCGCGGGCATACCAGCCCCCCACATAGGGGCCCGTGCCCATGGGCACCCAGGCCGCGCCCAGGCCCGGCAGGCGCACCTGGCCGGCGTGGCTGTGGCCGGCCAATGCCAGGTCGGCGTCGGGCCCGGCCAGCCGGTCAAAGAAGGCCGGGCTGTGGGTGAGCACCACCCGGGGCCGCGGATCACCGGGGCGAGAAGGCGGCAGCTCGGGCTGGCCCGCCAGGGCGTCATCGGTGCCAAAAAGGCGAAAGGCGCCCAGGTCCACCTCCTCGTTGATGAGCAGCCTGACTCCATTCTCATCGAGTTGGCGACGCCAGGGCCCCGGTGCCGCGCCCGACCAGTGCTCCCAGTTGCCCATGACAGCGAAGCGCCCCAGCCGGGCCGGCGGCAGGGCGCCCAGGAAGCGGCCCACGGCGGCGGGCGTCCAGCCTCGGGTGACGAGATCGCCGGTGAGAACGATGAGATCGGCGGGTTCTAGCGCTTGGAGGGCCGCGCAGAGGGCGTCCAGCCAGGGGCCCTCGCCGCGCAGGTGAACATCGGTCAGGTGCAGCAGCGTCAGGGGGGCCCCCAAGCCGGGAATGTCCACCTGGTGATGGCTCTCGCTGAACCACCCCGCCTCGTCGCGGGCCCTCCGCCAGGGCCGCCGGCCCTGGAATGCTTCGGTGCTGCCGCCGGGTGCAGCCGGCGGGCGCCACCGACCGGCGGCGGGGAAGAGGTCGCCCCGCTGAATGCCTTTGCTCAGGCCCCAGGCAAAGCGCAGGGCCCCCCGGGCGGCCTTGCGGCGGCTCAAGGCGGTGGCTCGGTGGGGGCCGCTGCCGAAGGCGCTGCCAGCGGCCCCAGCACGGGGGTGCGCAGGTGAATCAGCTCCTCAACATTGCCCTTCTTGGCGCCCGCGATGGGCGAGGGCAGGGTGCCCAGGGCGGTGAAGCCCTGGGCGATGGCGGCGTCCAGCACCCGCTCGATGGCCTGCGCGCGCACCTCGGGATCGCGCACTACGCCGCCACTGCCAATGCCCGCGCGGCCGGCTTCGAATTGCGGCTTGATCAGCAGCACGCAGGTCGCGCCGGGTGCCGCGATGCGCTGAATCGCGGGCAGGATGAGGGTCAAGGAGATGAAGGAGAGGTCGCCCACCACCAGGTCGCAGGGCTCGGGCAAGGACTCCAGGTGGCGGGCGTTGGTGCGCTCCATCACCACCACCCGCTCGTCCTGGCGCAGCTTCCAGGCCAGCTGCCCATAGCCGACGTCAATGGCGTAGACCCTGCGCGCACCCCGCTGCAGCAGGCAGTCGGTGAATCCCCCGGTGCTTGCGCCCAGGTCCACGCAGAGGCGCCCGGCGGGGTCCACACCGAAGCCGTCCAGCCCCGCCTCCAGCTTCAAGCCACCCCGCCCCACATAGGGCAGCACCTCGCCGCGCAGGCGCAGCCCGGCCTCGCAGTCCACCCGTGTGCCCGGCTTGTCCACCGGCCGATCATCCACCAGCACCTGCCCAGCGCGGATGAGGCCCTGGGCGCGCTGGCGGCTATCGGCGAGGCCACGCGCCACCAGCAGGCTGTCGATGCGCTCGCGGGGGCTCATGGGCGGCCCATCAGGACGAGCGGTCGATGGTGAAGCGGGCGAGGGTGATCAGGCGCTGGGGCTGGGGGAGCGGGGCGATGGCGGCGATGGCCTCCTCAATCAAGGCCCGGGCCCGGGCCTGGGTCGCTTCTGCGCCCATCAGCTTGACGAAGCTGGGGGGGCCGCGCTCGCCGGCGTCCTGGTCCGAATCCAGCACATCGTCGGCCAGCTGGAAGGCGAGCCCCACGGCTGCGCCATAGGCGCCCAGGCGCTCCAGGGGGGCCGCATCGGCGCCCGCCGCCAGCCCGCCCAGCTGGACCGCGGCTTGGATGAGGGCCCCGGTCTTGCCCCGGTGCAGGGCCAGCAAGGCGTCCAGGTCGCCCACCGGCCCGCCCAGGCCCACATCGGCCGCCTGGCCGCCCACCATGCCCCGGTGGCCGGCGGCGCGCGCCAGGCAGCGGGTCATGGCCATGCGGGTCTCGGCCGATGCAGGGCAATCTGCGATCACGGCGAAAGCCTCGGTCAGAAGCGCGTCTCCGACCAGTATGGCCGTCGCTTCGTCATAGGCGATGTGCACGGTGGGCCGGCCGCGCCGCTCGGCGTCGTCGTCCATGGCCGGCAGGTCGTCGTGGACCAGGGAGTAGGTGTGGACCAGCTCCACGGCCGCCGCCGCGTGCTGCACCGTGGCGTCGTCGCAGCAGCCCAGGGCCTCGGCCGCAGCGAGCACCAGCAGGGGGCGCATGCGCTTGCCGCCCGTGGCGATGGGGTAGCGGCAGGCCGCTTGAAAACGGGGCGGCCAGGCGTCTTCGAAGCGGGCCGCCAGCAGCGCGTCCACCCGCTCCCGACCCGCCTGTGCCCAGGGCCCCAGCGCCTTTGCAGCCTTGTCCATGCTCGCTCCTGCGGTCGGCGGCCGCTCAGCCCGGGTTGGCGTCGGCCGGCGGTGCGCCTTCGGCGGGGGCGGCGTCCACGCCGGTGCAGGAGCGGAATTCCTCGGCGGTCTTGAGGGAGGCCAGGCCCACCCGGTCGGCGCCGGCGTCGCGCACCGTGTCCATCAGCCCCACAACCTTGTCGTAGGAGGCGTCGGGGTGGGCGTCCACAAAGATCACCTTCTTGGCCTTCACCCGCAGGCGCTTGCGCACCTGCTCGTGGAGGTCTTCGAGCGGCATGACCACCTTGTTCAAGGACACCGTGCCATCCAGGCAGACCGCGGCCACCAGCTGGTCCTGGGGCACATCGTCTTGTTCGACGCTCTCGGTCTTCTGGGGGAGGTTGGCGGCCATCTCGGTGACCTTGGCGGGCGTGATCACCATGAAGATGATGAGCAGAACGAGCATGACGTCGATGAGCGGCGTCACGTTGATCTCGCTCATGCCGCCCTTGGCCTTCTTGGGAGCGCTCATGCCCATGTCACTCTTCCTTTTCGACGGCGAGCAGCATGGTGGACATGCCGCTGTCGTTGATGGCGTCCATCACCTTGCGCACGTCGGCCCAGGTCAGGCGCTTGTCGCCCTTGATCAGCAAGGGGCGGTCGGGGACCAGCCGGTAGGCGGCGTTGATCTCGTCGATCAAGGACTGGTCTTCGACCTGGACCTCGGTGACATCGACATAGACCGTCTTGTCCTGCTTGATGGCCACGACGAGGTGCTTGCCGAGATCCTGCGAGGTGTCACCGGACTTGGCCGGCGGCAGCGCGACATCCACCCCGGAGGTCAGCAGGGGCGTCACCACCATGAAGATGATGATGAGCACCAGCATGACGTCCACAAGGGGCGTCACGTTGATCTCGGCCATGGGGCCGCCTTTGTTGCCCCCGGCGCTCATTCCCATGGTGAAATCCTCTCTGCTTCGCGGGGACCCCCGCCAGGGGCGGCGGGGGCAGGGGACAGGCGGGCCACCGTCACTTGGCGGCCTGCTCCATGGGGGGGAGGATGCGCTTCTCGCACCAGTCCAGCAGCTCCAAGGCGCTGTTGCTCATGTCCTTGGAGATGGCCTCGACCTTGGCGTTGAAGAAGTTGAACAGCCACACGCCGAGGATGGCCACGGTGATGCCGATGGCCGTGGCCACGAGGGCCTCGGCGATGGGCACCAGCAGCTTGTCGAGGTCGCCGCCGCCATCGGCCATGGCCTGGAAGGCGCCGATGATGCCGAAGATGGTGCCGACCAGGCCCACGAAGGGGCAGGTGGCGCCGGTGGTGGCCAGGATGCCGAAGCCCTTGCGCAGGTCGGCCTCTTCATCGGTGGTCTGGCGGCTGAGGGCGCGCTCGGCGGCCTCGATGCCATACTTGTCCGGGCGGGCCTCGAACTCGGTCAGGCCGGAGAGCAGCAGGCGGCCCAGGTAGGCGTCCTTGTACTCGGGGGCCTTGGCGACCTCGATGGCCTTGGCCGGGCCGGCCTTCAGGGCCTCGCCGAGGGCCTCGGCCAGGCGGCGGGACTGGCCGCGGGCCCGGGTGAGGGCGATCAGCCGCTCGATGGCGACGTAGACCGAGCCAAAGCCCATGAGCATCATCGTCGCAATGACGACCTTCACGCCCGGAGTGGCCTGATGCCAGATTTCAACGAGATTGATTTCCATGTCTTCCTCGGGGCGCGCGCCCACACGGAGGGCTGAGACGGGCCTCAGGCGGAGCGGGGGCTCACCTGAGCTTGAACAGGATGCTGAGGACGAATTGCGAGCGGATGGCCTTGCCCTGGTCCTTCATGGGGTAGAAGCGCCACTTCCACGCGGCCTCCTTGACGGAGTCGTGGAAGACCGACGGGCACTTGTCCACCTGGACCTCGTAGGGGTCGCCTTTCTCGTCGATGAAGAACTTCACCTGGCAGCGCACATCGCCCAGGTTGAGGTCCTTGGCAGCGTCGGGGTACTTGGGCTCCACCCGCTTCTTGGCCTGCACCTGGGACCAGTGCACGGCCTTGACGCCGGTGCCGCCCAGCTGCCCGCCGATCACGCCACCGACCACGCCGCCGACCACACCACCCACCACGCCGCCTTCGACGCCGCCTTCGACGCCGCCTTCGACGCCGGCAACCTCGCTGGCGACCTCGGGCTCCTCCTCTTCGGGCTCTTCGGGGAGCTCCTCGGGTTCGGGGTCGGGGTCGGGATCGGGTTCGGGATCGGGGTCTTTGGGCTTGGTCTCTTTGGGCTTGCTGCCGCCGGCCGGCGGGGGCGGCGGCGGGGGCGGCGGCGGGGCCATGGCCTCGAAGAAGGTGACCTCGACCGGCTCGTCATCGGTCATCTCTTCGGCCACCTGGGCGCCGGCCCAGGCGAGAGCAGCCAGGAGGCCGCCGTTGACGGCGACGGAGACGACGAGGGATCCGGCCTGTCGCTTCCGGTCCTGCTTCCGAGAGCGGCCGACGGTGTCGAACATGGCAATGCCTGGGGTCTGCTGGGGGTGGAGCGGGGCCCACCGCGGGGCTGCATCCTACCGCCTGAGCGGTAGCTTGTGACAGCTGTGCGGCGGACGGTCCACTCGTAAACGTCTCTTCTTGCCAGACGCTTGCACCCGATCGAAGAGTGAGGAGGAGTTGCGACGGGGGTGCCTAACCCGGCTCGCCGCTGACGGGCCGCTCAGAGATGGCGCCGGCCGTGGCGCTGAGCTCGATGACGCGCCGCTCGGTGCTGTCGAGCAGCTCCTGGCACTCGCGCTGCAGGGCCACCCCCTCTTCAAAGAGGGTCAGCGCGTCCTCAAGGGCGAGATCGCCCTGATCGAGGCGGCGCACGCGCGCTTCGAGCTCGGCCAGGGCCTCTTCGAAGCTGCGCGTCGGTTCGGGGGGGGCCTTCTTCTTGGCGGGCATGGCGTCCTCAGCGGGAGATGAGCGCCACGCGCTCGATCTGGATGACCTGGTAGCTCAGGCGGTCGCCCTTGCTGATGTCCTTGGCCACCAGCACCTGCTGGCCCTGGTGGTTCACGGCGATGCGCTCGGGTTCGACCTTGACCAGCTTGCGGGTGTCGTCCCGAGACACATAGAGCATCTCGAGATTCTGCTGGGTGGCGATCGCCTTCTCGCAGAGTTCACGCACCTCGCGCGGGCTGCGGCGGGGCGGAAGCTCGTCGCGCTTGCGCTTGCGCTGCCGGGCCCCACCGGCGCCGGGCACCGGACAGAGGTGTTCGGGCAGCGTGTCGGCAGCGTGCGTGCGCTCGATGAGCTGCTGCCGCGCGTCCCGCGCCTGGTTGACCAGCTCGAGCAGCCGGCCCCGGGCCTCCACCTGGTGGGGATCGTCGGGGTACTGGCGCACCCGTGGGGCGGGCGAGAAGCCATTTTCGATGAGCACGGCGTTGAGCTGGGGCAGGCGGCTGCGGTCCACGCCATACATGCCGGGCACGAAGCGGTGCAGCAGGTAGGGCTTGACGTGGCGGTTGCTCTCCAGCCGGCGGATCTGGGAGCGGTGCACCGTCAGCAGCATGACGTCGTGGTATTCGACGTCGCCGTGGTGGCCCATCCAGCCGCGCAGGGTCTGCTCGACATTCTCGGGGAGGCCGATCTGGCTGTTCTCCCGGAGGAATTCGAGGATGTCATCGCGCCGCCAGCCCTTCTCCAGGGCCTGCTCGATGGTGACCTCGGTGATCTTATAGGTGTTGGCGCGGTCACAAGCGGTGAGTTCGGCCAGCTCGCCGATGCGGAAGAAGAGCACCGGCGCCATGCCCGCCGGCGCCATGATCTCGAAGCTGGGCGTCAGGTAGAACTGGGCGAAGCCGTCCTCTTCGGACTCTTGCAGCAGGCGCTTGCCCCGGGGGCTCAGGCGGTAGAACTTCTCCTGGCCCCACTGGCCCAGCTCGAGCATGCCGGTGTCGACCAGGGCGGTGAAGCCATAGCCTTCGCGCTGGGCGGTGCGCGGGGTGGCCCAGGTGCCCTTGTGGTAGCGGTCGCGCCAGTCCTCGCCCCGGCGCCAGCGGCGGTAGACCGCCTGCAAGGGCCGCTCGGGAACCCAGGCCCCACCCACGTCGTGAATGGCCCACATGACCCACTCGGCCATGGGAAAACGCTTGGACAAGGCCGAGAATGCCAGATCGCTCTGCTCGCCCGCGTCCAGCTGCAGCCACTCGTCCACCACGGCCCGGTTCACGCTGAGGCGGTCGCCTTTCAGCTCGACCATGCCGTGCAGCATGAGGAATTCGATGTGGAAGTTGAACAGCTCGCTGTCGGGCCCCCACAGCTGGCCAAAGAACTGGTCCATCTCGTCTTTGTGGACCTTGAAGATGTCCTGCCGCTGGGTGAGTCGGGGCGGGTGCTGGTCGATATAGGTGGCCAGCGTGACCGCGCTGAAGTCGAAGGGCGGGCAGAAGGCGTGCTCGCCCAAGACCCGGACGTCCTCGTGGTCGAAGCTGGGCAGGACCAGGTCTTCGTGCAGGTGGTCGATCAGGTGGTCGATCAGCGGATCGGGCACCATGTAGAAGAAGTCGCCGTCGCGCTCATCGGAGGCGGCGACCAGGCCCTTGGTGCTGAGGTTGATCATCACCTTGGTCCACTCGCGCTCGTGGCCTCCCAAGGAGAGGATCAGCTCCTGCTTGAACTCCTCGTGGTGGGCGATGCCGCCGCACTGAACGAGGATGCCGAGCGCCTGCCGGTCGCGCTGGTGCAGCGACCGGATCAGCGTGCCCAGGCGGCTGCCCTGGGCGATGGCCCGCACGGCCAGCTGGATCATGCGGTCCTTGCTGGGCACCCGGCTGGGCTGCCCGCCCATGCCGGCGTATACATTGCCCACCAGCGCATCGCTGAGCCGGTTGAGGTAATCGGCCAGCGCGTCCATCTCGGGGCGGGTCATCCGCCGCCGCCGTGCCGTGCCGCTGGCGACCTTGCCCCGGTTGGGGTGGATGGCCAGCCGGTGGCGGGGCACCATGCCCGTACGGGGCAGGCTCACCGCGGGCGAGCGGTCCTCGCGGCCCCGCGCGGGGCGGGGCTTGCGGGCCTTGGGGGCGCTGTGGCTGCTGGGCTGGCTGGCGGGGTCTCGGCGTGGCCTTCGCTGCCGTCCTTGCGGCGGCTCCGACGACGCCGACGGCGCTTCCTGCGGCTGGAGTTCGCGCCATCGGGGCCGTCCTGCTCCATCTCGTCCAAGGACATCGGTACTCTCTGGGCTCCCAGCCGGGGCTGGAGGGGCGTCGGTGGGGCGGCCGCCGGAGGGGCAACCCCAATTGAGGGGGATGGCGGTCGGTCAGCCGGCCGCGCGGTCGTCGATGTGGTAGCGGTAGCCCTGCTCGGTGAGGAAGAGCTGGCGTTTCATCGCAAATTTTCGCGCCGGCGGCGCCGCCGCTCGGCGGGCAGCAACAGCGCCTCTTCCAGCTCCTCTTCCGTGTCGGCGCCGGTCTTGGGCTCCTCTTCGGAGGCGGGCTCCAGCTCGTCTTTGGGTTGCACCTTCAACATGAAGAGCAGCGTCGCCGGGCCGACGACGCTGAGAAGGAGCACGTACCCGAGGAGATCGAAGAAGTCCATGCGCCTGGTCGACTGAGGTCACCCCGATCGTAGCACGCACCGGAGGAGGCCGGGACTTCGTCGGCGGATCGCTCAGGCCTCGCCGGGAGCGCGCAACAGGGCCAGCAGGCCCTCGGCCTCATCCGGCTCGCCGATGGCCCGCCACGCGCCGGCGGCCTCATTCAGAACATCCACAGCATCCCCATTCCCGCGGGCATGCAGCAGCTGGCCCATCAAGGAGCCCACCAGGGCCACCCCGTCCATGCGCCCGATTCCCCGGGCCAGGGGCAGGGCCGCCCCGAGATCCCGCAGCGCGGCGTCGCCATCCTCCACGGCGAGCTGCACCCGGGCGCGGGTCCACAAGGCGGCCAGGCGGGCGTCGGCGTCGGCGCCGGCCGCATCGACAGCGGCGTCCACCTTGGCGCAGGTGGCCTGGATGGCCAGGTCCAGCTCGCGCACTGGCTGCGGCTGACCCACCCGCTCCCAGGCGCCCCTGGCCTCGCGCAAGACGGCGACGCCATTGTGGGGCTCCCCCAGGAAGATGAGCACCTGGCCCAGCCGGGCGGCCACCGCCGCGAGGGGGGCGTCTTCACCCAGGCCGCGGGCGAGGATCAGGGCGTCGTCCAGACGCTTCCGCGCCGAGGCCAGGTCCTGGGCCCGCAGGTCGAAGGCGGCAAGCTGGTGCTGCGCCTGCACGATGACATCGGCCAGATCATGGCTTTGGCCGAGCTGAAGGGCGGCCTCCCACTGGTAGGCCCGGGGCGCGAAGGGTTTGCCATTGCCGACCATGTGGTCGCGCAGCGAGATCTCGAGGTGCTCGCCCTCGCGGAAGCCCGCCATGTCCTGCACCGGCCAGCCCGCCTGCAAGGCCCGCTGCTTGAAGATGCCGCGGTGGCCCTGGGTCACTGCCCAATGGCGACGGCCGTCCTCCACCATGATCTCGCGCAGGGCGGGCTCCTGGGCCACGACCTTGGCGATGTAGCCGCTGCCGAATTCGATGCGCAGCAGCTCGTCGGGCTGGTCGGGGTGGACCACCAGCTTGACCAGGCCGTAGCGTTCGATGGTCTCTTTGACCGTCTGCAGCACGTCGGCCGGCACGTCGAATTTGGATATGGCACGGAGACCGTCGATGATCTCGTCGGTCCCCATCCCGGCAGACGCCGCATTCCACAAGGAGAGCGGGTTGATCCGGTAGGTGTGCAGCAGCTCGGGCGAGGCCTCGAGTTCGGCGAAGCGCCCCAGGAAATCCCGTGCTGCCTCGTAGCGAGGGTGGCGGGTTTCGAGGAGAACCTTGCCGTCCCCCTGCACGATGAGGGGGTTGTCAGGTCGGATCTGCATCGATCATCTTTACGCGCCTCCTGACGGGAGAGCTCGCGCGTGGAGCCCGGTCCCGGGGGCAGTGCCAGGTTTGGTTTCGCAACACACGAACACACGGGGGTCCACGGCAGCCAGGGGCAAGGCGTGGACGCGGGGGCGGAGGGCAAGAGACGGACCGGGCCCCGAAGGGGAGGGTCCGAACTGCCGGTCAACTCGACGATGCGCCGCCAGAATGGGGCGATGACCCGCCGGCCTGAGCCACTGTTGGCTCCGAGCCTTGGGGGCCGGTGAGTGGCCTCAGGTTCGGCGGAGCGGCGTCCCGCGTTGGGTCACCACTCCTGGACGAAGCATCTATCCACCGTCACCGATCTGTCAAGGTGCACCGGCGGGTCTCAGCGATGGAAGGGGTAGGTCCAGTCGGTGGGCGGGCTCAGGTTCTCCTTGATGGTGCGCGGGCTGACCCAGCGCTGCAGGTTCAAGGTGCTGCCCGCCTTGTCGTTGGTGCCGCTGCCCCGGGCGCCGCCAAAGGGCTGCTGGCCCACCACGGCGCCGGTGGGCTTGTCGTTGATGTAGAAGTTGCCGGCGGCCTGGCGGAGCGTGGCGGCCGCCTGTCGGATCGCGGCGCGGTCGCGGGCGAAGACAGCCCCGGTGAGGGCGTAGGGGCTGGTGCGATCCACGGTCTTGAGCACCGAGTCCCAGGCGCCTTCGGGGTAGACGAAGGTGGTCATGACGGGGCCGAAGATCTCCTCTTCCATCAGCCGATGGTGGGGGTCGTCGGTCTCAAAGAGGGTGGGCTGGACGAACCAGCCGGTGCGGTCGTCGGTGCTGCCGCCGGCCAGCAACCGGGCGCTGTCACGCCCGTGCTGAATGAAGGCGCGGTGCTTGTTGAAGGCCCGCTGGTCGATCACCGGTCCGATGAAGTTGCTGAAGTCGCGGGGGTCGCCCATCTTCATGGCGGCCATGCCGGCAACGACCTGGTCGCGGACCTGGGGCCACAGGCTGTCGGGCACATAGAGGCGGCTGGCGGCGCTGCACTTCTGGCCCTGGAATTCGAAGGCGCCCCGCAAGATGGCCACGGCAAGGGCTTCGGGATCAGCAGAGGCATGGGCGAGGATGAAGTCCTTGCCGCCAGTCTCGCCGACGATGCGCGGGTAGGTGCGGTAGCCTTGGATGTTGGCGCCGATCTGCCGCCACATGTGCTGGAAGGTGGGGGTGCTGCCGGTGAAATGCAGGCCCGCGAGGTGGGGGCTGGCCAGGACCGGATCCCCCACATCGGCGCCGTGGCCGGGCAAGAAGTTGATCACCCCCGCCGGAAAGCCCGCCTCTTCGAGCAGCTGCATGCCGACCCAGGCGCTGTGCAGCTGGGTGGTGGAGGGCTTCCACAGGGCGACATTGCCCATCAGGGCGGGTGCGGTGGGCAGGTTCAGGGCGATGCTGGTGAAGTTGAAGGGCGTGACGGCAAAGACGAAGCCTTCGAGGGGGCGCAGGTCCGTGCGGTTCCAGACGCCGGGGCTGTTGGCCGGGGGCTGGGACTCCAGCATCTGTCGGCCAAAATAGACGTTGAAGCGCCAGAAGTCGATGAGTTCACAGGCGGCGTCGATGTCGGCCTGGTGGCAATTCTTGCCCTGTCCCAACATGGTCGCGGCGTTGAGGCGATCGCGCCAGGGGCCGGCTAGCAGCTCGGCGGCGCGCAGCAGGACGGCGGCGCGGTCCTCCCAGGCCAGGTCGGACCAGCCGGCCTGGGCCTGCACGGCGGCGTCCATGGCGGCCTGAATCAGGGCGGGCGTGGGCAGGTGGGCCCGGGCCAGGACGTGGCCGTGGTCGGCCGGCATGGTGACATCGACGGTGTCGCCGGTGTAGTGGCGCTCACCGCCAATCACGCAGGGGATCTCGACCACCTCGGCGGCCTGGCGGGCGAGCTCTGCCTGCAACCGGGCGCGATCCGCGCTGCCGGGTGCATAGGGCTGTACGGGCTCATTGACGGGGAAGGGGACCTGGAAGAGGCCGTCGGAAGCGCGCATGGGACTCCTGCCGGCGGAGCGGGGCCGTGGCCCCGGGCCGGGGTCGTCCCTAACGCCCGACGGCCGGGGGGGCATGGCTGCGGCGGTCGGAGTAGGCAGGGGGCATGCGGATCCTGTGGCTGGAGCAGCTTGACCCCGACGATCTCGCCGCAGTGGGCGGCAAGGGGGCGTCGCTGGCGCGGCTGGCCCAGAAGGGGCTGCCGGTGCCCCCGGGCTTTGTGGTGCCAGCCGCTGCGCTGGAGCAACACCTGCGCCACAATGGGCTGTGGGAGCGCGCAAAGGCCGGGGTAAACCTCTCTGCTGAGCTGCGGGACGCCCCCCTGCCGCCGACGATCGCCGGGGCCTTGCGTGAGGGGTCGGCCCGCTTGGGCGCGCTGCTCGCGGTGCGCTCCAGCGGCTTGGAGGAGGATGGCGGACAACACAGCCACGCCGGGCAGTTTCACTCTGAGATCGGGGTGGCGCCCGGGGATGGGCTGGAGCGCGCCCTGCGGCTGTGCTGGGCCAGCGCCTTTGCGCCCCGGGTCGCGGCCTACCGGGGCCACAGGGCGGGCCTGCCCCGCATGGCCGTGGTGGTGCAGACCCTGGTGCGGCCCCGGGCCGCCGGGGTGCTCTTCACCATCAACCCCGCCAACGGGTCCTGGCGCGAGATGACCGTCGAGGCCGCCTGGGGCCTGGGCGAGGCGGTGGTGGGGGGCCGCGTGGTGCCGGACTTCTACCGGGTGCGCCGTCCGCGCCGGACCCCCCGGCCGGTGCAGCGGGTGCTGGCCCGCGTGCGCCTCGGGGTGGAGGAGCAGGTGACCGGCAGCCAGGATCGCTGGTGGGTGGCCGGTCCCGACGGCGCGACGGAGGCCCCCTTGCCCGCCAGTCGCCTGGGGCGCCCCTGCCTGGACGAGCCCACCCTGCTGCGCCTCTGCCGCCTGGGGCTGCGGGCCGAGTCCCTGCTGGGCGGGCCCCAGGACGTCGAGTGGGCGCTGGACGAGGGCGGCACCCTCTTCCTGCTGCAGAGCCGCCCGGTGACGGCTGCGGGCGCGGTGGCCCGGGCGGGCCCCGTGGTGTGGACCCGGCGCTTTGTGGGAGAGCGCTGGACCGAGCCGGCCACCCCCCTGGGCTGGTCCGAGATGCGCGAGCTGCTGCACAGCTTCATCGCCTACCCAGAGACCAGCCGTCGGCTGCTGGGGGGCGAGGAGCCCACGCGCCTGGTGCGCAACGCGCCCTACATCAACGCGACGGTCTTCCGGCACCTGGCCTTCAAGGCGCCCGGCGCCGCGCCGCCGCGCTTCATGCTCGAATTGCTGCCCCCCGCCGAGACCGCCGCCTGGCTGCGCCGGCGGGCGGCTCCCCCAGATCTTGCCGTCTACCGCTCCATTCTCGACGAGACCTTCGCCGAGCGCCGCTGGCGGCGCTTCCGCTGGAATCCGCTGACCAACTGGAGAGCCTGGCAGGCCTTTGCGGCGCGGCTGGACGCCGAGATCGGGGCCATGGGGCCGGTGGCCGACCGCCGCACCGCGCGGCAGCGGGTGGCCACCTGTCGGCTGCTGGCGCGGGATTACATCAAGATCCACATCTGCAGCCTGCTCTTTGCCAACATCTTCTACGAGGCCAGCAGCGCCTGGCTCGAGGGCCGGGTGGCGGCCAGCGATGCCGCCCTGCTGCTGCAGCCGCCCGCCGATACCGCGACCGCGCGCACCAACGCCGCCTTGTGGGAGCTGGGTCGGGGCCGGTTGGACTTGGAGCCCTTCCTGGCCGACTTCGGCCACCGCGCCAGCAGCTCCTGGGAGCTCTTCTCCCCCCGCTGGCGGGAGCGCCCCGCCCTCGCGCTGGAGCTGGCCCAGTCGGCCGCCCAGGCCGAGGATCCTCGGCCTGCGGCGGCCCAGCGCCATGCCGCGGTGGCGCTTCGGCTGGCCACCTTGCCCGCGCCCACCGCCGCCCTGGTCCGCCTCACCCGGCGCTACCTGCAGCTGCGCGAAGACCAGCGCTTCCAATTCGATCGCCTGCTGTGGGCCTGGAAGCAGGCGCTGCTGTGGCTGGAGGCCGACCTGGGGCTGGCCCTGCGCTTTCTGGAGAAGGACGAGCTGGAGGCCGTCCTGGATGGCAGCCTGTCGCATGATGCGGCGGCGGGCCTCATCGGGCCACGGCAGGCGGCCTTCGCCGCTGAGGAGCGGCGCTGGGCGGCCGGGGACGAGCCGCCGACCTTCTTGCTGGGGGAGGCCGCCGACGCCGAGGCGCCGCCGGGCCATCGGCTGAGCGGCCAGGGCATCTCGGCGGGGGTGGTGACCGGCCCGGCGCGCATCCTGCGGGATCTCGGCGACGCGGCCCGCCTGCGGCCCGGCGACATCCTCATCGCCCGGGCCACCGACCCGGGCTGGACGCCGCTCTTCCATGTGGCCGGGGGCCTGGTGATGGAGCTGGGTGGCATGCTCAGCCACGGGGCGGTGGTGGCGCGCGAATATGGGCTGCCTGCCATCGTGGGCGTGCCCGATGTCACCCGGCGGGTGGAGGACGGGCGCATGGTGACCGTCGATGGCAGCCGCGGCGTGCTCTGGCTGCGCTGAAGCCCTTCAGAGCAGCCGCTCGATGGTGCGTTGGAATTCCAGTCGATCGGCGAGATCGGACAGGTAGTCCATATTCTCGCTGTCCCAGATCATCACGGGGCTGCTGTCGTAGCGCTCCACCCAGCCCTCGTAGAGCCCGTTGAGGTTCTTGAGGTACTTCGCCGGGATCTCCTGTTCGCTGGCCCGACCCCGCCGACGGATGCGGCGCCGGATCGCCCGCACCGAGCACCGCAGGTAGATCAGCAGATCGGGCGGCTGCAGGGCCGAGCGCATGGTCTGGTAGAGCTCCATATAGGTCGCGTAGTCGCGCTCGCTGATGTGGCCGCCCCGGCGCAGATTCGTGCAGAAGATCTCGGCGTCTTCGTAGATGGTGCGGTCCTGGACGATGGTGCCCTCGATGCCCGAGAGGCCCATGTGCAGGCGGAATTTGTGGGTCAGGAAGTAGAGCTGGCTGTGAAAGGCCCAGCGGTCCATGTCCTGGTAGAAGTCGTCCAGGTAGGGGTTGTCCGCGAAGGGCTCGTAGACCGGCTGAAAGCCGTAGCGGCGATGCAGGAAGTCCACGAGGGAGGACTTGCCCACGCCCATATTTCCAGCGACTGCGATGAACTTCTTCACGGGGGCCCCTGGCCGCGCTCAGCGCCGGTAGTCGGCGGCGTCGAGCTCGTACTCTTTCATCTTGGTGTAGAGGGTGCGCCGCGTGATGCCTGCCGAGGCTGCGGTCTGGCCCAGGTGGCCGGCATGGCGGTGCAGGATGCGCTGCAGATAGGACCGCTCGATCTGCGCGGTGGCGCGATCCAGCACCTCCTTGAGCGGCGCGCGCTCGTCCACGGCCAGGGCTGCGGGCATCGCCTCCTCGCCGGGCCGATCGCCCCGCATCTCTTGGGGCAGGTGCTCCAGGCCGATGGGTGCCCCATGGGCGGTGATCACCCATCGCTCGCACAAAGAGCGCAGCTGGCGCACATTCCCGGGCCATCCGTAGGCCAGGATGCGCTCCATGGCGGGGGGCGTGACCGTGGGCGGGGGCAGATCGTAGTCCTCGGCCACATCGGTCAGGAAGTGCCGGACCAGCAGCGGGATGTCCTCGCGGCGCTCCCGCAGCGGGGGCAACAGGATGGGGAAGACGTTGAGCCGATAGTAGAGATCGCGCCGGAACCGGCCTTCTTCAACCGCGTTTTCGAGCTGCACATTGGTGGCGGCGATGATGCGGACGTCTACGGGCACGGGCTCTTGGCCGCCCACCCGCCGGAACTGCATCTCTTCGAGCACCCGCAGCAAGGTGACCTGCACATTGAGGGAGGTCTCGCCCAGCTCATCGAGGAAGAGGGTGCCCCCATCGGCCATCTCGAAGACGCCCTGCCGCCGGCCCGCCGCGCCGGTGAAGGAGCCCTTCTCGTGCCCGAAGAGCTCGCTCTCGAGCAGGGTCTCGGTGAAGGCGCCGCAATTGACGCTGATCAGGGGTTGATCGACCCGGCGGCTGCGCTTGTGGATGGCCCGGGTGACCAGCTCCTTGCCGGTGCCGGTCTCGCCGCGGATGAGCACCGTGGCGTCGGTGGCAGCGACCGCCCGCACCTGGTCGAAGACCCGCAGCATGCGCGGGCTCTGGGTGAGCATATGCGAGAAGCCCTCGCGGTCCTCCTGGGCGGCCCGGGCCCGGGCCAGCTGCCGGGTGGTGCGGGCCTCGTGCAGGGCCGCGTGGGCCGCTTCGGCGAGGCGGCGCGGATGGACCGGCCGGCGCAGCCATCCGCCGCGCCGCCGCGCACCGCCGCCACCCCGATCTCCAGGCTGGGGTGGTCCACCGTGGCGATGATCGGCGCGGCGCGGGCGCGCTCCTTGAGCAGGCGCAGCAGCCGAGCGCCAGAGAGGTCGGGCAGGTCCAGATTGGTGATGATCAGGTCGGGCTGCCGATCGGCCAGGGCGGACAGCGCCTCGCGGGCCGTGCTGCAATGCAGCACCTGCCGGGCGCCGCCGTCGGGGTCGAGCTGGATGGCCTCGCGCATGATCTGCGCGGCCTGCAGATCGGCATCGAGGAGCAGCACCAGCTCGGGGCTGCGCGGGGGGGCCGGGTCGAGCAGGGGGGACATCCTGAGGACCTCGGGCGAGGGGTGGGCAATCCGTTATCGTGGCGCACCTGTGGCTCCCACTCCGCCCCTCTCCCCCCGCGAGCGCTGGATCACAGCCCTCACGGGGCTGGTCACCCTGGTCCTCTTCCTGCTGCCGGCGGGGCTGGGCCCGCGGGTGATCGTGGGCGACCCCTTGGGGGAGACCGACAACCACCTGTGGATGTTCTGGCGGGCCCTCAGCCGGCTGCCCGAGCCGGTCGCCAACCTGCCCGACGGTGTGCCCATCCCGCTGATGGACCCCTTCAACCTTCCTTTCTATGCGGTGGGCGGCTGGTTGGATCCGGTGCTGGGCTGGTGGAGCCTGCGGATCTTCAACGAGGCGCTGGCCCTGTGGGGCGGCCTGGTGCTCTGCCGCCTCTTCGCGGGGGAGCGCGGGGCCCGGGTGGGCATGGTGGCCCTGGGCAGCGCGCCGCTGCTGGCGGGCCTCTTCGACTTCGGCATCACCGAGGGCTGGCCGCTGGGCCTCTTCGCGCTGCACCTCGCAGCGCTGGTGCAGCATGGGCGCCAGGGGCGGGCCTGGACCGCGGTGGCCGCCGGCCTCAGCCTGGGCCTGATCGGGCTCTGCGGCTGGTATTTCGCGCTCTTTGGCCTGCTGACTGACGCCCTGGTGGTGCCGGCCCTGCTGTGGCGCCACCGCCGGCCCGGCCTGCTCTTGCAGGGGCTGCTGGCCCTCGCCATGGTGCTGCCGCGCTTCCTGGCCTTTCGGGCGGTGCAGGGGCAGTGGGCGCACCGCTGGTATCCGCCGGCGGCCAACCCGCCGGGCTACCGCGAAGGCTGGATGGACATCACGGTTCGCGGCACCGATCTGTTCAAGATGATCCTGCCCCACCCCGAGGTCCTGCACCCGGGCAAGTCCAGCTACCTCGGCCTGGTGCTGTTGGCGCTGGTGGGTCTGGGGCTGCTGCGGCGCCGCCGGCAGGTGGGGGCCCTGCTGCTGGCTGCGGCGCCCTTTCTGGTGTTGGCGATGGGCTACTGGCCCACCGTCGCGGGCCACACGGTGGGCATCCCCGGCCCGCCCTTCTACCTGGTGAAGCTGGTCCCCTCCTTGTTGGGGCTCAGCCACTGGGAGCGCGCCATGGCGGGGGCGCTGCCCTTTCTTGCGGTGGCGGCGGCGGTGGCGGTGGAGGCCTGGCCCCGGCTGGCGCGGGGCTGGTGGCTGGTCGCGGCCCTGGTGCTGGCCGATGGCCTGGCCTTCTCAGGCGCCTCCTGGCCGCGCGGGGTCTATCGCGTGGATCTGCCGGCCGGGCTGGAGACCCTGCCCGGCCAGGACGGCCTGATACAGCTGCCTTTCGACAATAACCGCGAGCCCTTCTCCACCGATCCCGCCCGCACCTACAACCGCTGGCAGGTGGCCCTCAACCGGCCGGTGTCCGAGAACTACGAGGGTCCAGATGCTGTGCTGTTCCGGTCCCGGCTGATCGCCGCTGCGCAGGCGCGCTGCCGGCTGCGCGACACCCTGCCGCCCTACTACCAGCCCCCGCCCGACATGCGGAACCCGCCGCCGCCCTCGGGGGCGGCCCTGGACGGAGAGCTGCGCCTGCTGCGCGGCTGGGGCTATGGCTGGGTGGTCCTGCACCGGGGGCGGTGCCCGGCGGCGGCACCCACCATTCAGCTGCTGGACGCCGCCTTGGGGCCCGGCCGGGAGCTGGCCGGGGGCGATTGGGCCTGGCCCCTGCCGGCCTTGGCCGCCCCAGACGCCAAGAGGCCCCCGGACGGGGGCCCCTGAGGCACAGCTGGGGCCGGCGCGGGTGGCGCCTGACCTTGCCCGCTGGGGCTACTCGGCCTGCAGGGTGCCCAGGTCCAGCGGCGCGGCCCCGGCATCGGCCGTGGCGGCGAAGATGGCGGTGACGGCCAGCCAGCCAAAGGCCAGCAGCAGGAAGGCGTTGAGCAGCGGCGAGGTGGAGGGGGTCTCCTCGTGCTTGACGGTGAGCGAGCGGGCCATGGGAACTCCAGGAGACAGCGGCAGAGGAGGAGGGGCAGCGGGGCGAAGGTAGGACATGTCCGTGGACACGTCAAGAGTAACTTTCACCTGTCTTCGAAGTCCTCTCGACCCCCAGAGACGTAGCAAAGGGCATGCCAGCCCGGCCCATGTGGCAGAGTCCAGCGAAAATATGCTTTACACCTGTGTAAGTCCCACCCTTGCCGGGTGCTGTCCGTCTTTGTTCTGAGTCGATTCACCGCAGCTTGATGCGGCGATGCGCCGTATCGCAGCAGGGCTGGCCGGACGGGGGCCCCGATCTTAGAGGCCGCCCATGACGGCGCACGAAGACGGTCGAGTCGCAACCCTGCATGCCCGCTTGATGGAGTCCACCGACTCGACCGAACGCGCGCGCATCCATCTGGAGCTGGGGCGCATCGCCCTGCGAGACGGCCGCTTGGACGTGGCCGTGCGCCACTTCAAAGAGGCGCTGCTCCTGGATGCCAGACTGGAGGCGGCGCGGCAGATCCTGGCCGACCTGGGCGAAGGATCGCGCCTCTCGACGCAAACTGGCGGACGGCGCGCGGCCGTGCGCCAGCTGTTGGCTCAGGTGGGCCGGCGGGGCCGGCGCTCGGGGTCCTGAACCCGCATCGGGGTGCTGGACCGGGCGGCCACGCTCAGGGCAGGCGCAGGCCCTTCTCGCTCTGGGTCTTCACCTCGTAGCCCTTCTCGACCAGGCCCTGGCTGATGCTCTCGACCCAGGGGTCGATCTCCTTGCTGGACTTGACCGGCTCGGAGGTGAAGGACACCGCCCACTCGCCGCCCTCGGCGGTGCACTTGCCCAGCTTGGGCTTGAAGGTGCGCATGGGGCCGCTGGCATCCTGGAAGATCAGCCAGCGGCGGCCGGGCTCGATCACCTCGGCCACGTGGATGATGGCGGTCTTGGTGCCCTTGCAGTCGGCCATCTCCATCGCGGCGCCGCCATAGAGGAAGCCGCCGCCGCTCTGCACGCGGTCCGGGTAGATGGCCGGCAGCAGCTTGGCGGCCGCGGCCTGCGAGCCCGAGTTGGCGAGGCGATCGGCCACGGCGCGGGCCTTGTCCGGTGCCACCGCCCGGGCGACCTCGATGAGGGCGGATTCGAGGGCGGCCTGGTCCTCGGTGCTGAGGGCCTCGCCGAGGCTGGGGGCGACCGCCTCGTCCATCTTGATGAGGATGGCGTCGTAGGGACCGTTCTCGGCGGCAAGCGCCGCGGCCTTGGCCAGGGTGGGCAGGGCCGCGGAGCGCTTCTTCTGGACGTAGACGGCCAGCAGGGCGTTGAACTTGTCGTCAAAGACCCGGTTGGGCGGCGTGGCGACCTGCTTCTCCATCCATTCGAGCATGGCGGGCGCGTCGCAGGCCACATATGCGTCGTCCCACTGCTGGAAGTCGATGTCCCGCAGGCCGAAATAGGCGCCCTGCAGGAAGCTGACGACCTTTTCGGAGCCGCCGCAGGACTCACCGACGCGCTGGGCGACCTCGTCCCGGGCGTCGTAGTCCTTGATCTTGCTGAGCTGCTGCCACACCGGGTTCCAGACGTCGGCTTCGATCGAAGCCGAGGACAGGGCAACCAGGCTGTCGGCGTCGGTCGCCTTGGCCATGAACTTGCCGTAGTTGTCCTCGGCGACGGTCTTGTCGCACTTGGCGAGGGCCGAAAACGCAGTCGCGATGGCCTCGCCCTGGGCGCTGTCGACCTTCTTGAGCAGGCTGTCACAGCTGGCAGCCTCGGCGGGGCTGGCCTGGAAAAGGAGGCCGAAGGCGAGGGAAGTGAGCATGAGACTCCTCAGTGGGTGCCGAGAATCGGGATGCGATGCGGGGGGTCAGGCGGTCGCCCGACGGCGCCGGCCACCTAGCGGATTGTCCGGTGGGCGTCGAGGCGGGCAGGTTGCGGCCCCGCACCGCCTTCCTGCCGCATCTCCGACACGCCCCGCCCCCGCTTGCATCCCACCGGGCTCTTACGCCCGCATTGCAGGCGCCCTCGGGCGGCACTACAGTTGAAGGGTCTCCGGCCTTGGCGGCCGGTCTCCCGCTTCTCCCCGCCGCGGCCACGCGCCCGGCCCCTCTCCGTGGAGTCTGCCATGAAGAAGCTCATCGGCGTTTTCGCTGTCCTCGGCCTCAGCACCGGCCTCGCCTTTGCCGACGACGAGGCCCCTCCGGCCCCGGCCGCCGACAAGCCCGTCGCCGAAGACTGCAGCAAGCTCGAAGCCGACGCCAAGGCCAAGTGCGAGGCCGATCAGGCCGCCGCTGCCGCGGCTCCGGTCCAGAAGGGCAGCAAGCTGCAGCCCTCGACCGACAACCACATGGAATCACTGAACGAAGACAACAATTGACGCGTCGGATCGGAGCGCGGGCCCCTCGCCGCAGCCTCCGGTCCCCGCCGCCTTCCGGGCCCGCCTCCTTCAGGGAGCGCGGGCCCGCTGCTTTCCGGGCCCGGCCCGCGGTTCAGGCCAGGATCATCCGGGTGTAGGCGCCGACGAAGAAGGTCAGGATGATGATGCCGAGGAAGGTCTCCAGGGTGTTCAGGTACTGGAAGCGGCTGTCGTCTTCGCCAAAGTCCCAGCCGGTGTTGAAGGCCCCGATCGTCTGCAAGGAGATGTAGACCAGGCCGTACCAGGGCATGTCGCGAATCGGCACATCGTCCCCGTTGAACTGCACCACCGTATTGGGGCAGAAGCGCCGGTAGATCCAGGCAAAGAGCAAGGTGATGAATGCCAGGGTGAAGGCGAGGTTGCCCAGGCGCACGCCCCAGCCGAAGCTCAGCTCGAAGACGGGCCAGACCACGAGGCCGTTCCAGATGCGGTCTCCGATGTCGCCGTGGCGCAGCCCGCGCATCATCTCGGTGTGTTTGATCCACCAGTAGGCCCAGTCCTCGTCCGAGGTCATGGCGCGGTCGCCAAAGCTGCTCTTGAGGGTGATGAATTCGTCGGTCACCCGGTCGTGGCAGTCATCGCGCAGCTCGGCTTCGGACTTGCTGTGATCCCGGCGCATGCGCAGGATACGGATGTCGCCCTCGTCGATGGGGTCGCCGCTGGCGCAGCGCTCATAGAAGAGGCGCATGCGGTCATCGTCGTCGACCACATGCTCCATCTCCACCTGAAGGCTGTCGATCTCGGCGGCATAGAGGCTGAGGTCGGCGTCGGGACCAAAGACGGCGTCGGTGAGGTTGATGCGACCGGCGATGTTGGCGTCGTCCAGGATGAGGCTGCGTTCGAAGTTGGCCTCATAGAAGGAGATCTCGTTGCCAAAGATCGTGGTGAAGTCGGCCACCGAGTGCCAGTGGGTGCGCTCGAAGTGGGACTCACCCTTGAACTGGGTATTGTAGAACTCCGCCGTGGTGCTGATTCCGGGCCGACCGAAGCGCACGCGCTCAAAGATCACGAAGCCATGGAAGACCGAGTTGGCAAAGGACAGGTTGCCGTCGATGCGGGCGATGAGGTCGTCGATGTGTTCGACGCCGTAGCTGCTGCGGGCGGTGAGGGGGACCTCGGCGTCCTTGTCGCCCTGGTAGTCGCGGTAGAGCGGCAGCAGGGGCGTGGCGTCGTGGAGGTACTGGGCGCGGGTGATGTCATCGAGGCTGAAGCGCACCTTGCCGTCAAAGCGCACGTCCACGAAGCTGGCGTCGCCCCGGAGCCAGGCGCCGATGAAGTCCATGCCGCCAACCTGCATCTCCTTCATCTGCAGGCTGTCTTCGACCACGGTGCGGCTCATATTCAGCCGCCCGCCGACCTCGCTGCCCTGAAAGGTGACCGGCCCGTCAAAGCGGCTATTTTCGAAGGTGACGTTTCGGGTCCACTCGCACTTGTCGAAGTGGGCGCCCTTCTCGAAGCGGGTGGAGTCGAAGAAGACGTCGTTGGCGCTGAACATGCCCCGGAAGGTGGTGTCGTCGAGGTAGCGCGTGTGGCCGAAGTACACGTCTTCGGTCAGCCGAGCCTCCTTGAAGTTCGCGCCCCCCCCGAAGATGGTGTAGCGGAAGTCGGTCAGGCCCTCAAAGACCGTGTCTCGAAAGTCGGCCAGCTCTTCGAAGCTGGAGAGCACGAAGTAGGCGATGCGCCCGTGCACCTTGATCTCTTGAAAGCCCGCTCGGCCCAGAAAGAGGCTGTCGCGAATCATCAAGGACCCAAAACGGCTGCCTGGGCGGGCGGCGGACTGGTTGACCTCGCCATCCCAGGTCTTGCCCAGATCGGTGTCCCCCAGCACGATGCCCTTGAGGGTGAGGTCGGGCACGTCCTTGTCGGGGATGGTGATCTTGCCGAAGACGCAGCGGTAGAAGGTGATGCTGTCGGGGAAGTCCTCGGTGGCCAGCTCGGTGAGATCGAGGTGCTCGACGTAGGTGTAGCGGAAGTAGCCATCGCCTTTGCGCAGCTGGGCCAGCACTTGCGCGTTGTCCATCACCTCCAAGGACCGGATGGTGCCCTTGCCGGTCACAAAGAAGGGGTTCTCCTGGCCCTGGCGGGCGGCCTCGACAAAGGCCCGCAGCTTGCCCACCCCCTCGTCGAAGAGGGCCTGGCGGTCGGGGTGATCGCTGGCGATGCGCAGGGCCACCAGGGTGGACTGCACGTCGTCGTCCCAGCCCTTGCGCCATGCGGCCGCGGCGCCGTCAAAATCCCCCATTCGTTCGAGAATGAGCGCTTCGTGGACATAGTCACGGAGGCTTGTGTATTTGAGCAGCTCCTCTTGCGCGAAGGCGCGCTCAAAGAGGGCCCGGGCCAAGACGGCGTCGCCCTGGGCCAGCCAGTGGGCGCCGGCCCGGTTGAGGGCCCGGGGGTCTTCGATGCCTTCGGCCTCTGCGAGGCTGCTGACCGTGATCGGGCGCTCGCTCGAGGGCAGGGGACCGCCCTCCCCGTCGACGCCAGCGGCCGTGCCCACAAGGACGCTGATGAGGACGAGCAAGGCGTGCAACAGCATGGGGGTCACCGGGGCCCCGGGCCGCGGGGGACGCGGGGGCCATCATCGCCGGAGGGGCGCCGAAGCCCGGAGGCTATCGCGCGGCAGGATTGCGGCGCAGCACCCAGCCCTGGTCATCCGACAAGCTGTTGGCTGAGTCGGCCGGCGGCGCCCAGAACATGAGGTTGCTGCCGTCCCCGCACTCACTGGGAGCGAGGCGTCCGTCGCCATTGGCGTCGTCGGAGCCCGAGCAGGCCGGCGTGTCGCTGAGGGGATCGTTGGCCCGCCCGTCCTTCTCGGTGGTGTGGAAGAGGCCGAGGAAGTGGGCGCCTTCGTGGGCTGCGACCTGGGCCACGCGGCTGGCGTCATCGGCCAGCGAGTCGGCCGCGACGATCATGCCGGACTTGGCGGTGCCGCCGATGGTGGCCGCCCCGGGGGGGCCCGCGGCCACACCTTCGATGATGGCGCCGTCGCCGCTGGTGATCTCCTGCACCAGGAAGATCGTGATCGTGCGGCCCACATCGTCTGGCACGGTCTTGTAGAGGTCGTAGGGCTCGGTGCTGTCGTTGTCGATGACGGCGAAGCGGTTCACGTCCCCGCCAAAGTCGCTGTAGCTGACATCGCCCACGCCAAGTCCGGCGTCGGCCCAGATATTGCCCATGCTGGTGATCAGGCCTTGCACCGCGTCGTTGCCCTCTGCGTTGCCGGCGTTGATGCCGTCGATGCCCACGAAGACGAAGGCGACGTCGATGAGCGCGGTGCTGGGGACCTCGGCTGTGCGCTCGACCTTGGTGCAGCTGACCTCGCGCTTCTTGCCGCCCGTCGCCACCCACACCCGCATGGACCAGGCGCCCTGGCTGAGGGTGGCCTGGGGGGAGACCGGCATCAGGATGGGCAGGTACTCCTCGTGGTTGCCGACGCGCATGGGCTTGTTGCCGGCGCTGGCGGCGTCGGGGTGCCACTCCTGGTTGACGTAGAAGTAGGAGCTGTCGGGCTTCTTGATCTCCCACACCGTGGCCACGTCGCCGGACTGGTCATTCCATTCGCAGCCGATGAAGACGGACTGGGCGTCGGGGGAGACGTCTACCGGGATGTCCTCGGTGAGGCCGCCGGTGTCGGTGGTGAAGGTGCCGAGCTCCTCCTGTTCGGGGACCTCGTCCTTCTTGCAGGCGCCCAGGGCGAGCGCGGCCGTCAGGGCCAGGAGGATGCGGGGGGGGGACATGGGCATCACTCCGCGTGGCCGGGCGTGGTGACGCGGCCGCCGAGCGAGGCCTGCAGGGTGTGGCGGACCGTGGGCTCCACTTCGACCTTGAGCCGCGCGTCGAGGGCGGTGCGGGCCAGCGGGGTGCCGATATTGCCCAGAGAGGCTGCTGCGGCAATGCGCAGCTGGACGTCGTTGTCGGCGAGTGCGCGCTCGATGGCGGGCACGGCCTGATCTCCCCAGCCATTGCCGAGGGCGTAGACCGCGCGGCGGGCCATCTTGGGGTCGCCGCCGTCCAAGGCGCCTTCGAGCACCGCGCGGGTGGCGGCGCTGGGGAACCAGCCCAGGGCGTGCAGGGCCTTGGCCCGCCGCGTGCGGGAGGCCTCCGCGTCCTGGGCGATCTCGATGAGTTCGGCGCTCACGCCGTCGCCGAGGGCCCGCAGCGAGATGGCGTCGGGGGGGGATTCGATGCCGTCGAGCTGGGCCTCGACCTGTGGGCGAAGGGGTCCGGCGAGGGCCGGCGCCGACAGGGCGGTCATCAGCAGGGCGAGTGCGAACCGAAACATGGCTCCTCCGAGTTCGGATGGGGGACGCGGGGGCCCCGAAGGCCCGACAGCCGCGCCCGCTGCAGGACCGTGTATCCCGGCGGCCGAGGGGCGGCGGACGCGATAGGTCGCAGGTCCTGCGGGTCGGTTCGAAGGCCCCGCGCGGTGCTGAACCCGCGGGACAGGCGAGGCGGTCCCCTGCAATCCGCCTGGATCCCACGGAGACGCGACACGATGGCCGAGCCCTCCCCCACCGACGCAGCGCCCGCCAGCCTCCTCACCGGCGAGAACGCGCCCTATATCGACGGCCTCTATGCGGCCTGGCTGGATGATCCGGGGGCGGTGGATGCGGACTGGCAGCGGCTCTTTGCGTCCTGGGGCAGCCCGCCCGCTGGGGCGGCCGTGCGCCCCGGTTCCAGCCCCACCCGGCGTCCCGCGTCCATCTTTGCGCCCGTCGCCGCCCCCCAGGCCGCCGGGGCCACCAGCGCCGCCGACCTGCTCGCGGCCGTACGCCGCCAGACCGCGGTGGTGCAGCTGATCAACGCCTACCGGGTGCGCGGTCATGTCGAGGCCGACATCGACCCCCTCGGCAAGCGTCACATCGAACCCCACCCCGAACTCACGCTGGAATTCTACGGGTTGAACCAGGCGGATCTGGATGCGCAGGTCTCCAGTCGGCCCCTGTTCGGGGTGGAGGAGATCACGACCCTGCGCCATGTGATCGAGCGTTGCCGCAAGGCCTACTGCTCGGGATTCGGCATCGAGTTCATGAATATCGGTGACATCGAAAAGAAGCGCTGGCTGCAGCGCCGCATCGAGACCCTTCAGGACGAGGACGTGCTGGATCGCGATGGCGAGCTGCACGCCCTGCGCATGCTCACCGACGCCGAAAACTTCGAGCGCATGCTGCACAACCGCTTCCCGGGCACCAAGCGCTTCAGCGTCGAAGGCGCCGAGACGTTGATCCCCCTGCTGGACGCCCTGCTCACCGACACCGGCGCGCGCGGGGTGGACGAGGTCATTCTGGGCATGGCCCACCGCGGGCGGCTCAATGTGCTGGCCAACATCTTGATGAAGCCCATCAAGCGCATGGTGGACGAGTTCGCGGGGGAGCGGCCCCAGAACCTGCCCGGCTCGGGCGATGTCAAGTACCATATGGGCTATAGCGCCGATTACAAGACGGCCCGGGGCAACGACATCCTGGTCTCGCTGGCCTTCAACCCCTCCCACCTCGAGGCGGTCAATCCGGTGGTGGAGGGCCGCACCCGCGCCCGCCAGGATCGGCGCGGCGAAGGCAGTCACCACAAGGTGATGCCGGTGCTCATCCACGGCGACGCGGCCTTTGCCGGCCAGGGCGTGGTGGCAGAGACCCTCAACCTGTCGGATCTGGAGGGCTACCGCACCGGCGGCACCATCCACATCATCGTGAACAACCAGATCGGCTTCACGACCTCGCCGCAGGACAGCCGGTCGACGCCCTATTGCACCGATGTCGCCCGCATGTTGGCGGTGCCCATCTTCCATGTCAACGGCGAAGATGTCGAGGCGGTGGCTGCGGTCGCGCGCATCGCGGCGGAGTGGCGCCAGACCTTCCACCAGGACGTCATCATCGACATGTACTGCTACCGGCAGCACGGTCACAATGAAGGCGACGAGCCCAGCTTCACCCAGCCCCTGCTCTATGAGACCATCCGCAACAAGCCGACACCGCGGGTGATCTATGCCCGCAAGATGGTGCAGGAGCGCGGCGACCTCACCGAGGCCGACGTCGATCGCATCAACGGCGAGAGCATGGACCGGCTGGAGGCCCACCTCCGCGACGAGGTGGAAGAGCGGCACCCCATGGACTGGAGCCCCCGCCGCGAGATGGTGGCGCTCTGGGCCCCCTACCGCCGGGGCAGCGTGCATGCGCCCTCCGACACCCGCGTGCCGGTGGCCCGGCTCAAGGCCCTGCTGGAGGCGGCCAATTCGCCCCCGGACAGCTTCAAGCCCCACCGCAAGATCACCCGCTTGCTGCAGCAGCGGCTGGAGATCGCGCGGGGAGAGCGCCCGGTGGATTGGGCGGTGGCCGAACAGGCCGCCTATGCCAGCCTGGTGGACGAGGGTTTCCGGGTGCGGCTCAGCGGCCAGGACTCGGGCCGGGGCACCTTCAGCCACCGCCACGCGGTGCTCACCGACATCCAGACCGGAGAGGACTTCATCCCGCTGCAGCACCTGCGGGAGGGCCAGGGCACCTTCCAGGTCTTTGACTCGATGCTGTCCGAGGCCGCGGTCCTGGGCTTTGAATATGGCTATTGCCTCGAAGCTCCCGACGCCCTGGTCATCTGGGAGGCCCAGTTCGGCGACTTCGCCAACGGCGCCCAGGTCATCATCGACAACTTCATCACTTCGGGCGAGCAGAAGTGGGACCGCATGGCGGGCGTGGTGATGCTGCTGCCCCATGGCTACGAGGGCCAGGGCCCCGAACACAGCTCGGCGCGCCTGGAACGCTACCTGCAGGCCTGCGCAGAAGACAACATCATCGTGGCCAATTGCACGACCCCGGCGAGCTTCTTCCACCTGCTGCGCCGGCAGATCCACCAGAGCGTGCGCAAGCCCCTGGTGGTGATGTCGCCCAAGAGCCTGCTGCGCCACCCCGACTGCGCGTCCAGCCTCGAAGAGCTGGCAGAGGGCGCCTTTGCCCCGGTCTTGCCCGAAGCCGACCCTGGAGTGAAGGCCGAGGGCGTGCGCCGCGTCATCTTCTGCTCTGGCAAGATCTTCTACGATCTGCTGGCGGCCCGAAATGAGCGAGGCCGCACCGATGTGGCCCTGGTGCGCCTGGAGCAGCTCTACCCCTTCCCCGCCGACGAGGTGCGCGCCGAGATCGCCCGCTTCCCCGCCGGCGTCGAGGTCGCCTGGTGCCAGGAGGAGCCCCGGAACATGGGCGCCTGGCCCATGATGGACGAGTGGTTCAGCGGCGTGATGGAGGGCCGCGTGCCCCGCTACATCGGCCGGCGGGCGGCGGGATCGACCGCCACCGGCTTCAGCAGCCAACACCGCGCCGAGAGCGAGGCGTTGATCGCCGAGGCCTTCAGCCTGGACGGCACGGCCATCCCGCGCGATTGAGTCCCTGCCACGCGGGCCAGGCTCCGCGTGGCCACCCCCTTCTTCCTCCCGACCGCCGGTTGGGGTGAGCGAATCTTCAGAGGAGACAGAGATGGCAGGCGAGCAGCGGACCGAGGTGAAGGTGCCCCAGATCGGTGAATCGGTGACGTCGGCCTTTGTCGCGCGCTGGTTCAAGCAGGTGGGGGAGACCATCCTGGAGGGCGAGCCCCTGATGGAGGTGGACTCGGACAAGGCCTCCCTGGAGGTGCCGTCGCCGGTCTCCGGCAAGCTGCTGGAGCAGGTCGCCGCCGAGGGCGACGAGGTGCTGGTGGGCTCGGTGATCGCCTGGATCGACGCGTCGGTCGCGGCCCTGCCGCTGCAGCCGCTGGCCCCGGCCGCAGACCCGGCCGCAGACCCGGCCCCCGCCGAAGACGCGGGGCAGCTGCGCTGCGACGCCCGACAAGGGGCCCCAGTCCGTCCGGCTGCGTACGCCAGATCGCCGCGGGCAGCGGCGTGACCTGCGCGGCGTAGAAGGCACGTGGCGTGCGGGGCCGGGTGACCACGCAGGGATGCGCGGCGCAGCGCCAGCAGCACCGCGCCGGCCCTCGCGGCACTCTTGCCTCAGCTCCGGCCTCCAATGTCGGGCGCACTGAGCGCATCCCGATGACCCCGCTGCGGCACCATCGCCCGTCGATTGGTGGAGGCCCAGCACACCGCCGCTATGCTCACCACCTTCAACGAGGTGGACATGAGCGCGGTCATGGAGCTTCGCAAGGCACCAGGACGCCTTCGTCAAGCGCCACGGTCGCAAGGTCGGCTTCATGAGCTTCTTTGTGAAGGCCACCATCGAGGCTCCTCAAGGAGTTCCCGATGGTCAACGCCGAGATCGACGAGAGCGATCCCGAGCGTCCTGCGGTGGTCTACAAGCACTACTACAAATATCGGCGTGGCGGTCTCTGACGGATCGGGGCCTGATGGTGCCGGTGGTGCGGATGCCGACCAGCTCAGCTTCGCTGGGATTGAAGGTTGATCGCGCTTCCTTTGATCGCGGTCGCAGACGGCAAGCCATACGGAGGACTTCCAGGACGGCACCTTCACCATCTCCAATGGCGGTGTCTCTTTGGCAGTTTGATGTCCACGCCCATCCTGAACTCCGCCCCAGGTGGGCATCCTGGGTATGCACAGCATTCAGGATCGGCCGGTCGGTATCGACGCAGCATCGAGCTTCGGCCCATGATGTACCTTCGCCCTCAGCTTCGCGACCACCGCATCATTGACGGGCGCGGCGCGGTGTCCCCAGCGCATCAAGGAGTGCATCGAGGCGCCGGAGCGCATCCTCCTCGAAGCCTGAGAGCCCTCCGGGGATTCAGGCCTCCAAGCGCTCCTCCACCTCGATCTCGAAGGCAGGCGGGGCCCTGATCGGTGGTGACAGCAGAAGGTGGCAGTTTCCGTCAGAGCGGTTTCGGCTCCAGCACATATTGCTCCTCCATCTCCGTCTCTCCCGCGTCGAGGTGGGCGGCATATGACGGCGCAGCCGCCGCTGCGGCAGGAGTAGGGGTTATGACATGGCCGGCACGTTCGGCGGCGTCCAGCACCGCTCCCCCGGCTTCGACCGGGAAACGGATGTCGAGGCTGTTGGAGTAGACCCGCACTCGAAGGCCCGGCGTCGGTGCCTCGACGATGCGGGCGTGGTGGGCCGTGCGGGTGGCGCATCCGTCGGGCTGCCCGGCCACCAGCAGCGCGTTCAGGGTGGATGCGCGGCGGGCGGGGCTGGCGCGGCGCTGCGGCCGGCGCGGGCGGCGGTGGGGCCAATGCGGGAGCGAGCGCGGGTGGCGGCGCGGATCTGGGTGCCGACGCGGGAGGGGGCACCGGAGCCGGGGCTGGGGCATCCCGCCCCAGGCTGCGACGAAGCTGGTCTTTGAGTCGAGAGCGAAGGCCCATGGGCGGCTGCCGGGGAGCGACGGGTCGCGGTGCTTCTACCCGATTCCGGTCCCGGGGCCTTGCGGGCGCCAGGCTGGTGTGCAGCTTCTGGGGCCGGCGGCGCCCTCCCCGTCGGCAGGGAGCGCCGATGACCCTGACCACCGCCTTTGGCATCCCCCTGCGGCTGCACGCCAGCTTCCTGGTGCTCGGGGGCGGCCTGCTGGCCTGGCGGGCGCTTTCCGAGGGGGGCATGGCCGCGGTCGAGCTGGCTGGCTTCTTGGGCCTGCTCTTTGGTTCCGTGCTGCTGCACGAGCTGGGCCACGCCCTGGTCGCCCGCCGCCATGGCATCGAGACCCGCTCGATCACCCTGCACCCCCTGGGTGGGGTCGCGGCCTTGTCGGCAGAGCCGCGCAGCCCCGGCGCGGAAGCCGCCATCGCGCTGGCCGGGCCTGCGGTCAACCTGGCCCTGGCGGGCTTGGGCGCCTTGGCCTATGGCGCCGCGCTGCCTCTGGCTGGCTGGTTCGTGGCGATGAACCTGGGCATGGCGGTCTTCAACCTGCTCCCGGCCTGGCCCATGGACGGCGGGCGGGTGTTGCGGGCCGCCTTGACCGGCCGGATGGGCCGCCTCGCCGCCACCCGCATGGCGCTGGACCTGTCCCAGGTGCTCGCCTGGGGGCTGGTCCTCGCCGGGCTCCGCTTTGGCTTCAACCTCTCGCTGATCGGTGGCTTCCTGCTCCTGGCCGTGCGCTCCGAGCGGCGGCGCCTGCCGCAGGTCGGGGGCAGCCCACCCCAGGCATCGCCGGCGGCCAGTCGCGCCCTCGGCGTACCGGACCCCCGCTGGGCCCACCCCCGGGCCTGATCGGGCGGTCAGTTCTCCAGGTAGTCGTTGACGGCCTCGCCCTGCTTCTGCATGGAGGTCACGATCTGGCTCTTGGCGAAGTCTTCGCTGACGGGCAGCACGCCATAGTCGGCGTCGATCCAGGTGGCCTGCACGCGGGTGGTCCTGCCGCTGCCGGCCGGCAAGGACACGGACAGGAAGTACTGGGCGAAGACGTCCATGCCGTTGAGGGAGACCTCGGCGGGGCGGGTGAGCCAGCTGCGGTGCACCATGGCCCAGCCGATCTCGGTGTCCACCCAGCGGTACTCGATGTCATTCCAGGTCTCGACGTCGATCAGCCCGGCGAACTTGGCGAGGCCATAGCTGCTGGCTTCGAGCGCCAGGCAGTCTCGACCGGGGAAGCAGCTGGGGTCTCGCTCGAAGTCGCGGTCGTACTCGACATAGTTGGCCGGTACCACCTCGGACCAGTCCGCCACCACGGTGGTGTGTACCACCGGCCGCATGCCATAAGGGTGCTCGGTGGCCACGGCCGCGCCGATCAGGGCGTCCACCGAGCGTGAATTCCGCAGGTTGAGCGCCCTGACAGCCTCCTGGTCGAGGTTGGTGATCTGGTAGCCTTCGACGGTGGCGGCGAGGTGGTCGCCTTGACCCAGCCAGCGGTCCAGATTCTGCACGCCGGCGATGAGGGCCTCGTCGTCTTCGAGGTCATCGCCCATGTGCAGGAAGATGTAGCCGCAGAGGTCTTCGAGGGCGGCAGGGGCTTGGGGGGGCGGCTTGCAGGCGCCGAGAGCCAGCAGGCCCGGCCCAAGCCGGAGCAGACGGTGCATGGGGGGCTCCACCCGACAAGGAACCGGTGGATTTTAACCCAGCCTCTGCGCGGTTGGGCCCAAAAACTGTCCAGCCGGTCAGTCTGTGGGGGGCGCGGTCCTGCGGCGGGTGAGCATCTGCACCGGCGCGCGGGTGACCGCGAGGGTGAGCTCGCGGCGGTAGCCCTGGGCCTCTCCCCCCAGCTGCCAGGGCATGGCGGTGTCAAAGACCACCCGCACCCGCTCCACATAGAGGTCGTGCACGCGGGGGTGGACCAGGGTGCCGTCCCAGCAGGCCTTGAGCTGCAGCAGGGCCTCGATGGGGCCCAGGTTGATGACCCGCAGCTGGCAGCGGCCCGGCAGCCGCGTGGCGTGGGGGAACATGCGCAGCCCGTAGCCATAGAGGGGCGTGGTGCCGACGCCCACCATGCTGCAGGGGCCCCGGTAGAGGGTGGCCCCAGTGGGCAGGGGCGGGCCGACCGGGGCGCCATCGGGGCCGATGCGGTGGGCCGACTGCCCGAGGTTGGTGATGGTCACAACCGGCGTGGGGCGGCCCAGCCAGGTGGGCACGGTCCGCAGCAGGGCGGCAGCGAAATATCCAGGTACACCCTTGAAGAACCGCCACCATGGGCGCCCGCCATAGCGGGACTTGAGGTGGTTGTAGTCATTGAGCACCGCCGCGTCCTGCCCCAGGCCGCCAAAGGGGAAGCGGCTGCCTTCGGTCTCGATCATCGACATCGGCACCGTGCCGTGGGGCTCCCGCCGCAACCAGGCCTGCAGGTCGTCCAGGGGTGGGCCGCAGCCCAGCCATCTGGCCAGGGCGTTGCCGGTGCCCATCGAGAGCACGCCAATCCGGGGCAGGTCGGCCCCTTCTTCGGTTGCATGGCGCACCAGGCCGTTGATGATGCCGACGATGGTGCCGTCGCCGCCCCCGGCAAAGACGGTGCCCACCCGGGTGGCGGCCAGCGAGCGGAGCACCGCGTCGGCCTGCTCCGGCGAGCGGGTGAGGTGGAGCTTGTCGGCCGGAACCAGGGCTTGCAGGCTGCGGGCCACCCGCGGAGTGACCCGGCCGGCGTTGGCATTGACGATGACCGCGAAGTTGTCGTCGGGGACGGTGGGGCGCGGCTCCTGGGGCTCCATTCTTCCTCGTGGGCTGCGCGGCCGGGCCGTCCCCACACTATAGCAGGCCGGGGCGCGGGCCCTGGCTTGTGCGGCTCAGCCGGCGACCAGGGCGAAGACGGCCTCCAGGGCCTGGGGCAGCGCGTCGGGGTCCTTGCCGCCGGCCTGCGCCATGTCGGGGCGGCCGCCGCCGCCGCCGCCCACCATCCCCGCGACCTCCTTGATGAGCTTGCCGGCGTGCACGCGCTTGCCGGCGAGGTCCTTGGACACGGTCACGACGATCTTGACCGAGTCGGCGTCGCGGCTGGCCAGCACCACCACGCCGCTGCCCAGCTGGTCGCGCAGGCGGTCGGCCTCGTCGCGCAAGGCGGAGGCGTCGGCGGTCAGCTCGGCGCTGATCACGGCGATGCCGCCCACATCCCGAGCCTGGCTGAGCAGGTCGCCGGCGGCGCTGCGGGCCAGCTCGCGCTTGGCGGCGTCGAGCTCCTTTTCGAGGCGCTTGCGGTCTTCCAGCACCCGGTCGATGCTCTCGGCGAGGAGTTCGGGCTGGGCGCGCAGGGCGGCCGCGGCGGCCTTCAGGGCCTCGTCCCGGCTGCGCAGGTAGGCCAGCGCGCCCGGCCCGGTCAGGCCTTCGATGCGGCGCACGCCCGCGGCCACGCCGGTCTCGGTGCTCACCCGGAAGACGCCGATGTCGCCGGTGCGCCGGGCGTGGGTGCCGCCGCACAGCTCCAAGGAGAAGCCGCTGACCTCGATGGTGCGCACGCGATCGCCGTACTTCTCGCCAAAGAGGGCCATGGCGCCGGCGGCCCGGGCCTCGTCCAAGGAGCGCTCCTGGGCGTCTACGGCCTGGTTGCGGAGGATCCAGGTGCACACAAGGTCCTCGACCCTGGTCAGCTCCTCGTCCGAGACGGGCTTGTGGTGGGCAAAGTCGAAGCGCAGGCGGTCCGGGGTCACCAGCGAGCCCTTCTGGGTCACATGGTCGCCGAGCACATCGCGCAGGGCGGCGTGCAGCAGGTGGGTGGCGGTGTGGTTGAGGCGCACCCGGTCGCGCCGGGCCGCATCCACCGCCAGCAGCAGCCGATCCCCCAGGTTGATGCTGCCTTCTTCGACCGTCACGTCGTGAACGATGAGGTCGCCGCCCACCTTGCGGGTGTCCAGCACGCGGGCTTGCAGGCCCTCGCCCGACAAGGTGCCTTGATCGCCCACCTGCCCGCCGCTCTCGGCGTAGAAGGGGCTGCTGTCGGTGACCACCTGGCCCCGCTGCCCGGCTGCCAGGCGCTGCACGGCGGCGCCTTCGGCCACCAGCGCGATGACTGCGCCTTCGCCGTCGTCCTGCTCATAGCCGGTGAAGCGGGTGGCCCCGGCCTCGGCGCGGATGGTGAGCAGGGCGTCGCTCACGCGCTCCTCGCCCGAGCCCTTCCAATGGGCCCGACCGGCCTGCCGCTGGCTGGCCATCGCGGCCTCGTAGCCGGCGAGATCGACGGTGACGCCGCGTTCTTCGGCGATGAGCCCCGTGAGGTCGAGGGGGAAGCCAAAGGTGTCGTAGAGCCGGAACACGGTGTCGCCGGGCAGGATGCCGCCGGGGCCCGCTGCGGCCACCGCCTCTTCGAGCAGCTCCAAGCCCCGCCCCAGGGTGCGGGCGAAGCGCTCTTCTTCGCCTTTGACCACCTCGGCGATGAAGTCCCTGCGCTCGACCAGCTCGGGGTAGGCCTCGCCCAGGTGGGCCACCACGGCGTCGGTGACCCGGTGGAAGAAGGGCTCGTTGAGCTGGAGCTTGACCCCGAAGCGGATGGCGCGGCGCATGATGCGGCGCAACACATAGTCGCGCTCGCTGTTGCCGGGCATCACGCCGTCGGCGATGGCAAAGGCCGTCGCCCGCGCGTGGTCGGCGATGACCCGCATGGCCACGTCCTGCTCGTCGTCGCTGCGGCCGTAGGGGCGCCCGGCCAGCTCGGCCACCTTGGCGATGAGGGGCGTGAAGCAGTCGGTGTCGTAGTTGGAGTAGACCCCCTGCAAGGCGGCGGCCACGCGCTCGAGGCCGGCGCCGGTGTCGATGCTGGGCCGGGGCAGCGGGGTCATGCTGCCGTCGGCGCTGCGCTCGAACTGCATGAAGACCAGGTTCCAGATCTCGACATAGCGGTCGCTCTCGGTGGCGGGGCCGCCTTCGGGACCGCGGCTGGGGCCATGGTCGTAGAAGATCTCGCTGCAGGGCCCGCAGGGGCCGGTGTCACCCATGGACCAGAAGTTGTCCTTGGCCCCCAGGCGCTGGATGCGCTCGGGGCGCACGCCGGGCAGCTGCCGCCACAGGGCCTCGGCCTCGTCATCCTCTTCGAAGACCGTGATCCAGAGCTTGTCGATGTCGATGCCCAGGTCACCGGTGAGCAGCTCCCAGGCCCAGCGGATGGCGTCGGCCTTGAAGTAGTCGCCGAAGCTGAAATTCCCCATCATCTCGAAGAGGGTGTGGTGCCGGGGGGTGCGGCCCACATTCTCGAGGTCGTTGTGCTTGCCGCTCACCCGCAGGCACTTCTGAACCGTGGTGGCGCGTGGGTTGTCGCGCTGTTCCCGCCCCGTGAAGACATCCTTGAACTGCACCATGCCTGCGTTGGTGAAGTAGAGGGTCGGGTCGTTGGCGGGCACGATGGACGAGCTGGGAAGGACCTGGTGGCCGCGGGCTTCGAAGAAGCCCTGGAAGCGGCGGCGGATTTCGTTGGACTTCACGGGGGACCCCAGATCAGCGTGCGAGGAGGAGCCGTCTGCTAAACGCGCGCTGCGGGCCGGGCAAGGCGCCGGCGGGGCCGGGACCCGCTACCAGTCCTGCTCGCCGATTCCGCGCAGGCGCAAGGACAGCTCGTCGGGGTTGTTGACCGAGCGCAAGGCGGACTCCTCGTCGATGAGGCCGCGCTTGAGCAAGGAGAAGACCGCCTGGTCAAAGGTCTGGGTGCCGTAGACCTTGTGGCCCCGGGCGATGTGGTCGGGGATCTCGCGCACCCGCGCCGGGTCGCTGATGCACTCGCTCACCGCACCCTTGTTGAGCAGGATCTCGACGGCCGCCGCCCGGCCGCCGGCCAGGGTGGGGATCAGCCGCTGGCTGAGTACGGCCCGCAGGGTGCTGGCCAGCTGCCAGCGAATGTGCTGCTGGTGGTGGGGCTCGAAGAAGCCGATCATGCGGTTGATGGTCTCGGGCGCGTCCAGGGTGTGCAGGGTGGCCATCACCAGGTGGCCGGTCTCTGCGGCCTGCAGCGCGATCTCCACCGTCTCGCGGTCCCGCAGCTCGCCCACCAGGATGACATCGGGGTCCTGGCGCAAGGCCGCCCGCAGGGCGCTGGCAAAGGAGATCGAGTCCACGCCGATCTCGCGCTGGTTGATCACGCTCTTGCGGTCGTGAAAGGTGAACTCGATGGGGTCTTCGATGGTGAGGATGTGGTGCGACAAGGAGCGGTTCACCTCCTCGATCAGGGCCGCCATGGTGGTGCTCTTGCCCGATCCGGTGGTGCCGGTGACCAGGATGAGCCCCCGGGGCTCCAGGGCCACCTGCTTGAGCACGGTGGGCAGCCCCAGCTCTTCGATGGTCCTGACCTCGGTGGGGATGGTCCGCATCACCATGCCGATGGCCTGCCGCTGCCGAAAGACGTTGACCCGGAAGCGCCCGACCCCCGGCACCTGCCAGGCTATGTCGAGATCTTGTTCCACTTTGAAACGTTCCCGCTGGGTCGGCGTCATCAGGCTCCAGGCGGCCTTCCCCAGATCCTCTTTGCTGAGGGCCGGGGCCTGGGCCAGGGGCACCAGCTCCCCCCGGATGCGCAGCATCGGGGGGAGATCCACCTTGAAGTGAAGATCGGACGCGCCCTTCCGGACGGCGATCCGGCAGACTTCGGTGAGATCCATGGCGGCTCCAGCGTCGGGTTCCTGGGCCGGCAGCCTACAACAGGGCAGGGGGCCAGCGCGGGGGCAGCGCGGGCGACGCGCGGCGAGCACCCGAAGCTGGAGCGCGGAGGCTCATTCGCCGTCGGAGTCGTCACCGCCCAGGAACTGGCCCAGGTTCTGGCTGGACATGATGTCGGTGCGCAGGCGCTCGCGAAGCTCGGGATGGTCCACCAGGTACTGCATGGCGTTCTCGCGGCCCTGCCCGACGCGCTCGTCGCCCACCGAGTACCAGGAGCCCGAGCGCCGCACGAGCTCGAGCTCGAGGCCCATGTCGATGAGCTCACCCTCCTGGGACACGCCCTTTCCGTAGAGGATGTCGAATTCGGCCTTGCGGAAGGGGGGGGCCATCTTGTTCTTGACCACCTTGACCCGGGTGCGGTTGCCCACGACCTCTTCCTTGATCTTGATGCCGCCGATGCGGCGGATGTCCAGGCGCACCGAGGCGTAGAACTTGAGCGCGTTGCCGCCGCTGGTGGTCTCGGGGCTGCCGAACATGACGCCGATCTTGTAGCGGATCTGGTTGATGAAGATCATCACGGCGTTGGACTTGTGGATGGCGGCCGTCAGCTTGCGCATGGCCTGGCTCATCAGGCGGGCCTGGGCGCCGGGGATGGAGTCGCCCATGTCGCCTTCGAGCTCGGACTTGGGCACCAGCGCGGCGACGGAGTCCACCACCACCAGATCGATGACGCCGGAGCGCACCAGGGTCTCAGCGATTTCCAGCGCTTGTTCACCGGAGTCGGGCTGGGAGATGAGCAGGTCGTCCACCTGCACGCCCAGGTTGCCGGCATAGGTGGTGTCCAGCGCGTGCTCGGCGTCGATGAAGGCGGCCACCCCACCCGCCTTCTGGCATTCGGCGATGGTCTGCAGCGCGATGGTGGTCTTGCCGGAGGCCTCGGGCCCGTAGATCTCGATGATGCGGCCCTTGGGCAGGCCCCCGATGCCCAGGGCGGCATCCAGGGCGAGGCTGCCCGTGGAATAGACCTCGACCTTGGGGCGCTCGTCGGCGTTCATCTTCATGATGGCGCCCTTGCCGAACTGGCGTTCGATGGCGCGGATGGTGTCGTCGATGGCCTTGGCGCGGGAGGGGTCGATGGGCATGGTGGCTCCGGTGGGCAGGTGCAGCGGGGGAGGGGAGGGGGCCGGGGGAGGCACCCCATGAACGCCTGTACAGTACCTCCCGCGCCCGCTGCGGGCAACGCAGAATCCGTCAACAAGCGGACGAAATTCGACCGACTCAGTCGAAGCGATCGGTGAGGGCGGCCAGCAGCTTGCCGTGGATGCCGCCAAAGCCGCCGTTGGACAGCACGGCCACGACATCGCCCGGCAGCACATTGGCCGCGACCTGCGCGGCGATGGCGTCGGCGCCTTCGGCTGGCGCCAGCGGACCCTTGGGCCCCACCCCCCACAAGAAGGCCTCTTTGCCGCGGGCGCGCAGATCATCGACCAGGCGGGCCGGGTCGAAGCGCTCGGCCTCGGGGATGCTGTCCAGGCCCTGGGGTGGCGAGATCACCGCGAGATCGCAGGCGTCAAAGGCCGAGACATAGTCCTGCTGAAAGAAGCTCCGCCGGCTGGTATTGCTGCGGGCCTCGAAGATGGCCCAGAGCCGCCGCCCCCCAAAGCGCAGCCGCAAGGCGTCCAAGGTGACCCCCACGGCGGTGGGGTGGTGGGCGAAGTCGTCCACGACCGTGACGCCCCCGATCTCGCCCCGGATTTCCTGGCGGCGCTTGATGCCTTTGAAGCTGGCGAATCCCTTGGCCAGCGCCTCGGCGTCCAGGCCTTCGCGCATCAAGGCGGCCACGGCGGCGACCTGGTTCATCAGGTTGTGTTCGCCGACCAGGGGGCTGTCGAAGCTGCCCACCGACCTGCCGGCCTCCAGCACGGTGAAGCGCATCAAGCCCCGATCCGTGTCCACCCGCTCGATTCGGCCATCCCACTGCTGGCCTGGGCCGTAGCGGCGCAGCTCGCAGCGGGCCTCCTGGCAGACCTCCTCCACCGAGGGGTGGTCCCAACGGGCCACCAGCAGCCCATCTTCGGGCAGCAGCTCCACCAGCCGCCTGAAGCTGCCCTGGATGTGGGCCAGGTCGGTGTAGATGTCGGCGTGGTCGAATTCCACGCTGGTGATGATGGCGGTTCGCGGCCGATAGTGCAGGAACTTCGGCCCCTTGTCGAAGAAGGCCGTGTCGTACTCATCTCCTTCGATCACAAAGCAGTCGCCGGTTCCAGCCCGGGCAGTACGGGTGAAGTTGGCCGCCACGCCGCCCACCAGAAAGCCGGGATCGCGGCCCGCAGACTCCAACAGCCATGCGGCCAGCGCGGTGGTGGTGGTCTTGCCGTGGGTGCCGGCAACCACGATGGAGCGCCGGTCTTCGAGGAAACGCAGGCCCAGCAGCTCGGGGAAGCTGAGGTAGGGGAGGTCACCCTGGAGGACGGCCTGGGCCTCCTCGTAGGCCTCGCGCACCACATTGCCAATGACGACGAGATCGGGCCGCTCACGCAGGTTGCTGGCGACGAATCCCTCCATGGGGTGGATGCCCAGGCTGGCCAGGTAGTCCGACATGGGCGGATAGACCTTGTTTCCATCCGATCCGGTCACCCGATGTCCGGCATCCACCAGCATGCCGGCCAGCGCGGCCATCGCCGTCCCTCCGATGCCCAGGATGTGGATGTGCTGAAGGGGGTCGGGCAGGGCGTGGACGTGGGGCATGGCGCACCGGGGCAAAGGAGCGGGCGGGCCCTCTATCCCCTTGATTCGGGCGATGGGCGCATAGCCGCCGCATGAACGGCGGGCGGACAGGCGGGGTCTCGCAGCAGCCGGGCGAGGTCGGCGGGGCTGTCCACATCAAAGCAGCGCGGCAGCAGCCGGTGGGGCAGGCCCGCGCGCCTGGCCGCCGCCAGGGTCTGGGCCAGCACCCGCTCCGTGGACCAGTCAATGGCCTCAAAGAGCTGCCCGGTCTGGCTGAGCCCACCGGTGCCCTCGATGGCAATGCACCAGTAGCCCCCATCTTCGGCCGGACCGATGCAGGTGTCGGCGGCGGATGCGGCCGCCACCACCCAGGCCGGATCAAAGAGCAGGCAGTCCGTTCCCAGCGCGACACGGCGTCCGGGCCCCCGCAAGGCATGGCACAGCCGGGCCCCCAGGTCGCCCTCGGCCTGGGGCTCCACCAGGATCCCCCGCGCCCGCAGCCCTCCGGCAAAGCTGCCCGCCAGATCGCCTGCGAGGCTGAGGGTGATGGGCAGGCCGGTCGGGGCGAGGCGGTCCAGGGTCGCGTGCACAAAGGCCCGGTGCAGGCGCGCGGCCCCGACCTCGCCCAGCATCGGTGCCAGGCGGGTCTTCACCTGGCCGGGCACGGGGTCCTTGGTGAGCAGCACCACCCGCGGCCCGCTCATTCGCCGTACCGCTGCACGGCCCAGAGGATCTTGACCCCCGCCCGGATCACCCCGGTCACCGTGCCCGAGATCTTCGAGCTGCCAATGCGGCTGCGGTAGCGCACCGGCACCTCCTGAATCCGCAGCCCGCGCTGTACGGCCTTCATCTGCATCTCGACATTCCAGCCCCAGGTGGGGTCGGACATGTCCAGCTGCAGCAGGGACGAGAAGCGAATGGCCCGAAAGGGCCCCATATCGGCGAATCGGTGCCCGGTGGCCCCCGCGATCAGGCGGGTGGCCAGCCGGTTTCCCCAGCGCTGCTGCGGGGTCAGGGCGCCGGGCAGGGCCAGGCGGGTCCGATCGCCCAGGACCAGGTCGGCCTGCCCCGCCAGGATGGGGTCCACCAGCAGGGGGAGGTCCTCGGCGTGGTCGCTGTGGTCGCCATCCAGGATCACCAGCACCTCGGGCTCCAGCGCGCGGGCGTGGGCGATTCCGGCCAGGCAGGCGGTGCCGTAGCCCCGCCGCGGCGCAAAGACGACCTCGGCCCCGCCCGCTCGGGCGACCGCTGCGGTGCGGTCCTTGCTGCCGTTGTCCGCCACGATGACCGCGCCCACGGGGGGCAGCTCGGCCAGCACCTGGGGCAGGCTCTGCTCCTCGTCCAAGGCGGGGATCACCACGACAACACGCCCGTAGCGGGCATTCGGGGGCTTGCTGTCGGGCGTGGTCAGGGGAGCGCCGGGTGAAGGGGGGGGGCGGGCCTCGTCCCACGCCGCCCGGGGAAGGGCGGTCGGACACGCCGCGGGTGTTGGGGCTGCGTTACCACGGGACCCTGTTGGCATCCCGCCCCGCAGCCCAGGTGCTTCGATGACGCGGCCTCCCACCGTCCTGCTCCCTTTCGCCTTGTTGGCTGCGGGCCTTGCTTTTGCCCCCGTGCTGCCCTTGGGCGACGCCGTTGGCGGCGTCGCCCGGGCCGCGCCCGCCAACCCCTTCCGGGTGGAGGGCAGCGCCACCCGCCTGGCCCCCGGCGCAAAAGGCACCGTGCAGGTGCGCCTGATCGTGCCGCCGGGCCACCACGTCTACGCCGACATGATTCAGGTGGAGATCACCGATGCCGCCGGCCTGAAGCCCGGTGCTGCCAGCCTGCCTCCGGGGCTGCTCAAGCCGGACCCGGCCAACCCGGCCCAGCCCCGGGAGGTCTTCGACCTTGACGTCATCATCGACATTCCGGTGCAGGCGCCCGCAACGGCTGGCCCCCAGGTGCTCGGGCTCCGCGTGGGCTACCAGGGCTGCAAGGGCGGCCTCTGCTATATGCCCAACACCGAAGACGTCCAGATTCGCGTGGATGTGGCCGCGCCCAAGACCGAGGGCGGCACCCGCTATGGGCCCTTCGGCGGGGACAGCCAGTGGGTGAGCGCGGGCGCCGCCGGACCTTCCGCCCAGGCAGGTGGCGTCGTTGACGCGCGGTCGCTCGCATCGGCCCCGCACCAGAGCCTCCTGCCCGCCCTGCCGGCCAGCGCCGACGTCCGGCCCCCCGGCATGGAAGATCGGCAGCATCCGGTGCGGGCGCGGCTGGTGGTGGATCAGGACGGCTTGCGGGCGGGCGACCGCTTCCGCCTGGGCGTGCACCTCAGCCAGGACGAGGGCTGGCACACCTATTGGCACAGCCCTGGGGATATCGGCCTGCCCACCGAGATCCGGTGGACCTTGCCCGAAGCTGCGACCCACACGGACTTCCAGTTCCCGGTGCCCCATCGCTATGATGTGCAGGGCATCATCTCGTACGGCTATGACGATCAGGTCCTCTATTTCACCGATGTGACCCTGCCGCCGGAGCTCGCCCCGGGCCCCCACAGCCTTCAGGCCTCGGTGAGCTGGCTGGTCTGCGAGGTCATGTGCATCCCGGGCAGCGCCGAGCTCAGCCTGCCGGTGGAGATTCTGGCGCGCGACGCCGCGGCCCCACAGCCCAGCGCGGCGGCTCCCTTCTTCGATCACTTCGCCTCCCAGCACCCGTCCTCGCCGGTCAGCCTCAAGGGTGTCGGCTTGGAATCGGCGATCTCGGCCAGCGCGGTGCGGCCGGAAGAGCCCTTTCAGGTCGCCTTTCTGGTCAGCCCCACCGAGGGCGGCAAGCTGTCCTGGGCTACCCGCGAAGGGCAAGGTTCCTGGCCGGCTTTCACCCCCATCACCAGCAATAATTGGATGGTCACGGGCGCCCGGGTCCAGCCGGCGCCGGGCGGCGGCATGCTGGTCCTGCTGTCCGGGGAGACCTTCTCGGCTGACCCACTGCCGGAGAAAGACCACGTGGGCGGGCTCTTTCAGTTTGAGGTCGATGGGCGCCCGGTTGCGACCGAGCTGAGCCTGGACCTGGCCTGGGCGGCGCCCGGCGCGGCCGTCACCGCTTCGACCTCGCCCCTCTTTGCGCTGGCGCAGGGGGAAGCCGTGGCGGAGGCCGGCCGACGGGCAGCCCGCCGCCCCCTGCAGCCGATGAGCGCAGCTTCCTGGGCATGTTGCTGCTGGCCTTCGTGGGCGGCGGCATCCTCAACATCATGCCCTGTGTGCTGCCGGTGCTCACCCTCAAGCTCTACAGCCTGGTGGCCCAGCAGGACAGCGGCGCTTCGCACCGAAAGTCGGCGGGGGTGGCCTATAGCGCCGGCATCGTGGCCAGCTTCCTGGTGCTGGCGGGGCTGGTGGTCGCGCTCAAATTCAGCTTTGGCAGCAGCGTGGGCTGGGGCTTTCAGTTCCAGTATCCCGGCTATGTGGCGGCCCTGGCCACCCTGGTCTTTGCCTTCGGGCTGAGCCTCTTTGGCGTCTTCGAGCTGCCCGCCTTGGGGGCCAACCAGGCCGCCCAGGCCTCCTCCCGTGAGGGCATGGCCGGCTACTTCCTCACCGGCGTCTTCACCACCCTGCTGGCCACCCCCTGCAGCGCGCCCTTCCTGGGAACAGGCATGGGCTTTGCATTTTCGCTGCCGGCCTGGGGCATCGCCCTCTTCTTTGCGGCGGCGGGCCTGGGCCTGGCCTCGCCCTTTCTGGTCATCGCCTTCCTGCCGGGCCTCATGCGCTTCCTGCCCCGGCCGGGCGCCTGGATGGAGACCTTCAAGCAGCTGATGGGCTTCACCTTGATGGCCACCACCGTCTGGTTGGTGGACGTGCTGGGGGCCCAGGTGGGGCGCGACGGGGTGACCGGCTTCCTGGTCTTCCTGACCGCGGTGGGTCTGGGAGGCTGGTTCTTCGGGCGCTTTGGCGGGCCCACGCAGCCCCGGTCCCGGCAGGCCGCCACCTTTGTTGGTGCGGTGATCCTGTCCGTCGCGGTGGGTTGGCGCTTCTTGAAGCTCGATTTTGCCGAGGCCGAGGCCGCCGCGAGCGGTCCCGTGGATGTGGCCGACCTGTCCTTTGACGAGCACATCCCCTGGCAGCCCTTCTCCAACGACCAGCTGGCCGCCCTCGATGGCCACACGGTCTTTGTGGACTTCACCGCGGACTGGTGCTTGACCTGCAAGGTCAACGAGAAGACCGTGCTGAGCACCGATACCGTAAGGCAGGCCATGGCCAGCCGCGGCATCGTGCCCCTGAAGGCGGATTGGACCCGCAAAGACGCCGAGATCACCACCTGGCTGGAGCGCTATGGCCGCGCTGGCGTGCCCTTCTACCTGGTGGTGCCGGCAGACCGCAGCAAGGCGCCCATCCCCCTGGGCGAGGTGATTACGCCCCAGTCCGTGGTCGAGGCGCTGGACGCTGCGAGCAGCTGATTCGCGGACCGACACCCCGCGCATCCCAGAAGGCGGCTGCGGCACCGGGTGATCCGCGCCCCGCTGGGATAGGCCCTGTGCCCTGGGTGCCGCCCGCCCTGGTGGTTGCGGGCGTGGTGCCTGCGCCCAGTCCCCTTGACCGCCCCGGAGTGGCTGCAGATCATGGCTGAACGCAACCGAGGCTTCGATCCCCTGGCGAGCCTCTTCGAGGCCCCGGACCCCGCCCGTCCCGTCGCTGCTTTGCTGGACGAGGATGAGGTGGCCGAGCCCATTCCCGACGAGGTCCCCGACCCCGCGGCCGCTCTGCCCGCAGCCGCGCAGGAGCCCCCCCCCGATCCCGCTGCGGTGGCGCTCCCCGCTGCCCCGGCGGTGGACAAGGAGGCCATCGCCAGTGCTGTCGCCGCGGCGGCCACCGCGCGCCTGGGCGTCGCCCGCCCCCCGCGCCGCCCCGGCCGCGCCAGTACGGATGGCAGGAGGCCATCGCCAAGGCCGTCGCCGCAGCCGCACCGCGCGCCTGGGCGCAGCCGCCAGGTCGCCCCAAGGCGGCGGCCCCGGCGCCCGCCCCCAAGACGGCCCTGGCCCGACCGGCCTCGCGGCTGGACAGCATGGCCCGCCGGGCCGTGCGCCCCCGCAACGCTCTCGAGGCCGCCCGGCGCGCCGCCGCCGAGGCCGCCCCACCGCGGTCGAGACCGCCGAGGCGCGCCCTCGCCCTGCGATCCCAGCTCACCCATCGCGTGCGGGCCATGATCCCGCGCTGGCTTCCCAATGCGGGCCGGGTGCTGGTCGAACAGGCGATGATCGCCGACGAGCGCGAGACCCTCACCGCCTTGTGGCGCGGCCATCGGGCTCGCTTCTTGCGCGATGGCGAGCTGGAGCGCGCGGTGGGCGCCGCGGCCGTGCTGCACGCCTTGGCCACGGTGGACGCCGGGCGCCTGGTCGCCGCCCATATGCTCACCGACGCCAGCGACTTCCTGGTGTGGATCGACCTGGACATCGAGAGTGGAGAAGGCAACCTGCTGGCTGCTTTCTCGAACGCGCGCGCCTACTTTTCGGGGCGCTGATCCGGGGCGGCCTCGCCGTCGGGCTGGGGCTGTTTTCCCGGTCCGGGCGGAGGGGCGGGCTGTCGTTCGGGTCCCAGGCTGGCGAAGCCCAGGCGCAAGAAGCTGGCCCGGCTGCGCTCCTCGCAGAGCTGGGCCACCAGCGCCGCGGCGGCCTCGGGGCTGCGGCGGTGGGCCGTGACCGAGGCCTCCCAGACGATGGGTGCTGGGCTCTGCAAGCCGCTCAGCACCAAGGAGATCTGCAGATCCGGCTCGGCCGATGCCGCGGAGCCCTCCATCAGGGCGAAGGCGCCGCTGCGGGTCCGCAAGCCCGCCAGCAGGTCCCGGGCGTCGGCCACCTCGACCAGGCGGGGAGCGAGGGCGGGCATCAGGCCCCGCTCCTCGAAGTGCAGGCGGGCGAGGTCGGCCGCGGGGCCCTCCCGCGGAATCAGCAGGCTGCGGCCCTCCTCCAGCAGGTCCTCCAGGCGGCCCAGCGCCGGCACCTGGGCGTCTTGTCGGCGGGCGAGCACCACGCGGTCGGCCGCGACCGCGCAGCGGGTGCCCGGGCTGAGGTGACCGCTGTCTTCGAGGCGCTGCATGTCCGGGCGAGGCAGGATCAACAGGCTGCGGCCGCGTCCGGTGTCGATCAGCCGCACCGCCGCTGCCGAATTATAACCGGCTGGACCGGCTGCCCCGTGCGCTCGGTCCACACTGGAAGTCATGCGCTGAATCACGCCCCTCCGCGGGTGCGCCACGGACCAGGGCCCCGGCGGCTGTCACAGGCGCCGAGCCCGGCCACCAGCGCCCCCAGGGCGGCCCGGGCCCTCATCCGTGGCGCTCGCGCCAGCGGGCCAGGACGAGGGCGCTCCAAAGCCTGCGGCGGTGGTCTGCGCGGCCATCCTGGTGCTCCGCCATCACCTGTCGCAGGCGCAGGGGGGGCACCAGGTCCGCCAGCGCCTCGGGCAGCGCCTTGAGCAGGTGCTGACAGGGCCCCCGCAGCCAGGGCCCCACGGGTGTGCCAAAGCCCTTCTTGGGCCGGTTGAGGATCTCGGCGGGCACCACGTCGGCCACCGCGTCCCGCAGGATGGCCTTGCCCAGCCCGCGCCGGAGCTTGTGGCCGATGGGAATATCGGCTGCGAGCTCGACGATGTGGTGGTCCAGGAAGGGCGAGCGCACCTCGACCCCGTGGGCCATGCTGGCCCGGTCGACCTTCACCAGCACGCCATCGCCCAGGTACAAGCGCTGGTCCAGGTAGAGGGCCCGCGAGGCCACGTCGGTGCCTGCACAAGCCTGCGCGTGGGCGTCCACCCCCGCCCAGAGGGTGGCGTCGGCCTCGGGGTCGGGCAGAAGCTCCTCGGGCAGCCAGGCGCCCATCCAGCGCTGGTGGCGGTGGGCCCAGGGATGTCCCAGGCCGTCCACGAAGCGGCGGGCCATATAGTCGCGGGTGACCCCACCATGGCGGGTGGGCAGGCGTCCCGCGATCCGCGCCAGGGCGGGCGCGAAGGGGCCCAGGGGGCCGGCGAGGCGGTGGGCCATCAAGGTGGGGTAGCCGCCAAAGCTCTCGTCTGCCCCGTCCCCCGACAGCACGCAGGTGATTCCGGCCTCCTGAACCAACTCCATCAGCCGCCAGGTGGCCACCAGGGAGCTGTCGGCCAGGGGCTCGTCCATATGGGCGCTGATGGCGTCCAGCAGGCGGGGCAGGTCGCCGCTCTCCAGGCGGGCTTGCCGGTGCTCGGTGCCGATGGCGGCGGCGGCCTTGCGCGCCCAGGGCCCCTCGTCGAAGCCCTCGGCCCCCACCGCAATGGAGAAGCTGCGCAGGGGCCGGCTGCGGCGGGCTTGTGCCAGGGCGGCCACGGTGGTGGAGTCCAGGCCGCCACTCAGCAGCACGCCGACCTCGACGTCGGCCTCGACCAGCCGCTGCTGGACCGCGACCTCGAGGGCCCCCCGCAGGCTGCGGGCCCAGCGCTTGCGGCTGCCACCCTGACCGGGCTGGGGCAGGGGAGGGGTCCAGAAGCGGTCCACCCGGGGCTCCCCACCCGAAAAGATGCGGCTGGTGCCGGCCTCCAGCTTGTGGATGCCCAACCAGGGCGTATGGGGCGTGGGCAGGTACTCCCACAGCAGCAGGGCGCGCAGGGCCGCGACGTCGGGCTTGCGGCCGATGCCCGGCACCGCCATCAGGGCCCGCAGCTCGCTGCCCCAGGCCACGGTCCCATCCGACAGCGTGGCGTAGTAGAGCGGCTTCTGGCCCATTCGGTCCCGCGCCAGCGACAGGCTCTGGTCCGCGCGGTCCAGCACCGCCACCGCGAACATGCCGCGCAGGCGCTCCAGGGCCGGGCGCAGGCCGCAGGTGGCCACCAGGTTGGCGACCACCTCGGTGTCGGAGTGGCCCCGAAAGGGGATGCCGGCGCCGCTCAGCTCTTGTCGCAGGCGCCGGTGGTTGTAGATCTCGCCGTTGAGCGCGACCATGACCCGCCCGCTGGCGTCGGTCATGGGCTGGTGGCCCTGCTCCAGGTCGAGGATGGCCAGCCGCCGGGCGCCGGTCACCGCCCAGGTGCCTTGGGGTCCCGACAGCGCCTCCACACCCTCGTCGTCGGGGCCGCGGTGGGCCAGCAGCCGGGTCATGTGGGCCGCGGTGGCCCCTGCCTCGCGCGGCAGCCCGGCCGGTCGGAAGAGGCCGGCGATGCCGCACATGCTCAGGCCCCCGCGCGACGGGGGCGCAGCTGCACGACCTCGTCGTGGATGGTCAAGGCGTCGGGCAGGTTGTGCACCCGGGCCACCCGGTAGGGGGCCTTGTTCTGCACCTCGTAGTGCATCCGGATGAGCACCTCGGCGATGATGCCCAGGGTGATCTCCACCACCCCGAAGATCGCCAGCATGGGGCTGATCACGGTGAGACAGGCCGCCAGCACCACCTGGTCGGTCAGCAGCCAGGTGAGCAGGGCCGCGAGGCCGCTGAGCCCGCCCAGAAAGACCAGGATGAAGCCCAGCCACCCGAAGAAGTAGATGGGGGTGACGTAGAAGTCCCGCAGGAACTTCACGGTGGTCAGGTCCAGCAGCACCTTGGGGATGCGGCTGAGGCCGTATTTGCTGGTGCCGCGGGTGCGCGGGTGGTGCCGCACGGGCACCTCCACCAGCCGCGCGCCGGCCCAGGTCACATAGATGGGGATGAAGCGGTGCATCTCGCCATAAAGCGGGATGTTCTGGATATATTCGCGCTTGTAGACCCGCAGCGTGCAGCCATAGTCGTGCAGCGGCACCTTGGAGAGCCACGAGATCAAGGCGTTTGCGGCCTTGCTGGGCAGCACCCGCGTCATCGCCGCGTCCTGGCGGTCCTTGCGCCACCCGCAGACCACGTCGTATTCGTCGAGGTGCTGCAGCATGTCGGGGATGTCGGCGGGGTCGTTCTGCAGGTCGCCATCGATGGTGACCATCACCGGCGCGCGGGCGTGGCGGATGCCTGCGGTCAATGCCGCAGTCTGGCCGTAGTTGCGCACGAAGTGGATGACCGCAGCCCGGGGATCCCGCGCTGCGATGGCGTCCAGCTCGGCGGCCGAGCCGTCCTTGCTGCCGTCATTGACGTAGAGCACCTCGAAGTCGAGGTGGCCCACCGCGGCGCAGATGGCCGCGTGCAGGGGCTCGATATTGCCCGCCTCGTCGTAGATGGGCACCACGATGCTGACCGCCGGAGCACCGCCGGGGGCTGCGGCCTCAACCGGCGGAGCGTCGGCGGGGTCGGGCATGGGGCCTCAGTTGCCCTCGGGCGTCGGGACGGGGGCGGGGCCGGGCGCCGGCTCGCTGGGATTGGCCTGCAGGTCACCCGCGGGCATCTCGCCGGTGGGATCGCCCTGGACCGGCCGCAGCCCGCCCGGCGCGCCACCCGGCGCCAGCACCGAAGGATCGAAATCGTCGGTGAGGGTGAGGACCACCGGCGCGACCGCCTCTTGCCCGATCTGGATCGGGGGATCGGTGACGTAGCCGGGGTCGCCCTTGGTGGGGCCGTCGCCGTCGCGGTCGATAAAGGCGTGAATCTGGAGCTGGCCGAGATCCTTGGGCACCTCGACATCCCAGGTGTCGCCCGAGCGGATCTCGAGGGTGTGGACCAGCCGGGGCGCGCCCTCGCCCACCGGAATGGTACGAAAATCCAGGCGGCGCTGCCCTGTGATGGTGCCGGCGTAGACGAAGCTGCCTTCGAGCTTCACGCCTTCGCCGGGGTTCACGCGGAAGCGGGCCTCGTTGGGCTGGGTGGCCCCCACGTCGGGGGGCGCTTCGGACACGGTGGCGCCCGTGCCGGGGCCCGATGGGGTCAGCTCGTCATAGGAGCTGACCGGGTTGGGATCCGGGCAGCCCAGCAACAGGGCTGGGAGCAGCAGACCGACGGGGGTGATGAGGCGCTGGATGGATGGACGATGCACGGCGGTTCCTCCCGCATCTGAGCGGTGTCGTTACCGGTTATACCGCAGCATGTCAACGAGCCGGCCCATGCCGAGGGGGGGGAGCGCTCCCCCTTGACGCCAGGGCCCGCCGCGCGGTAGCAAGATGGGCCGCCAGACCTGGGAGGTGCGCGGTGTCAGTGACCCTCCGAGGCTATGTCTTCCTCGACAGCATGCAGCCGCAGCTCGCTGCCTTCACCGGAACCACCTGCAAGGGCTTCTTGCCCCTCGCCGGTCAGGCCTCCCTTTGGGTGGAGACCGCTCCGGGCATGATCATCAACCGCGTGACCGATGTCGCCCTGAAGGCCACGCGTTCGGTGCCCGCCGTGCAGGTGGTCGAACGCGCCTTCGGGCTGCTCGAGATCCACCACGACGACAAGGGCGAGGTGCTCAGCGCCGGGGACGCGATCCTCGAATATCTCGGCCTGAAAGAGTCCGATTGTGTGCGGCCCAAGGTCGTGTCCAATCAGATCATCCGGGCCGTGGAATCCTACCAGGCGCAGATCATCAACCGGAACCGGAAGGGCATGATGCTCATCCCCGGTCAGAGCCTCTTCATCCTCGAGACCGAACCCGCCGCCTGGGCGGTGATCGCGGCGAATGAGGCTGAGAAGGCCGCCAACGTGAACCTCATCAACCTGACCCCCTTCGGCGCCTTCGGGCGGCTGTGGATGGGCGGCAGCGAGAGCGAGATCGACAGCGCCCGGGACGCGGCCATCGCCGCCATCGACGCGCTGGCCAACCGCTGAATCCTTCTGGTGGGCGCCGCGCACCCGCGGGCCCCAAACCTCCACTCGGAGAATCCAAGATGTCTGATGCACTCGGCATGATCGAGACCCGGGGCCTCGTGGCCATGGTCGAGGCCGCTGACGCGATGGTCAAGGCCGCGCGCGTCGAGCTGATCGGCTTCGAAAAGATCGGGGGTGGCTATGTCACCGCCATCGTCCGGGGCGATGTCGCCGCGGTCAAGGCCGCCACCGAGGCCGGCGAGCGCAAGGCGCGCGAGCTGGGCGAGGTCGTGAGCGTGCACGTGATCCCGCGCCCCCACGGCAATGTAGACGCGGTCCTGCCCCTCGGCCGGCAGGCCAAGGCCGACGCCTCCAACTCGTAGGTCGCCATGAAGCTCGGGCGCATCGTCGGCACGGTCGTCTCGACCCGCAAGGAAGAGACGCTGCAGAGCCTTCGCCTCTACATCGTCCGCGACCTCTCCTTGAAGCTGGAAGACAAGGACAGCTTCGTGGTGGCGGCGGACGCCGTGGGGGCCGGGGTTGGCGAGGTCGTGCTCTATGCGTCGGGCTCTTCGGCCCGCCAGACCCGCATGACCGACAAGCGGCCGGTGGACGCCACGGTGATGGCCATCGTGGACACCATCGACATCAATGATGCCGTGGTCTACGACAAATATGGCGAGGCGGTCGCCGAGATCGCTGCCCGCGCCAAGGGTGACTCCTGATGTCGGGCAATGCCGATATCGGCCTGGTGGTCGAACGCGTGCTCGCCCGCATCCGCTCCGGTGATCTGCCGACGCGCGGTCCCGACCTGCCGGCGCAGCCCCTGGGCGTCTTCGCCTCGGTGGACGAGGCGGTGGAGGCAGCCACCCGCGCCCACCAGATCCTCGTCGCCATCCCCTTGGAAAAGCGCCGCGAGATCATCGCCAATGTGCGCCGCCGTGCTGCCGCCGAGGTGCACACGATGGCCCGCATGGCCCGGGAAGAGACCGGCCTGGGGCGCGTCGAAGACAAGATCAAGAAGAACCTGCTGGTCATCCACCGCACGCCCGGGCCCGAGATCCTCGAGCCCACGGCCTGGACCGGCGACGACGGCCTGGCCTTGATGGAGCGGGCCCCCTACGGCGTCATCGGCGCCATCACGCCCTCCACCAACCCCACCGAGACCATCCTCAACAATGGCATCGGCATGGTGTCGGGTGGCAACGGGGTGGTCTTCAATGTGCATCCGGGCGCCCGCAACGTCAGCGCCTGGTGCATCGACCTCATCAACCGCGCCAGCGTCGAGGTGGGTGGCCCCGAACACCTGATGACCTGCGTGGGCAGCCCCACCATTGAGTCCGCCAACCAGGTGATGACCCACAAGGGAATTCGCATGGTGGTGGTGACCGGTGGCGGCGCGGTGGTGCAGGCGGCCATGGCATCGGGCAAGCGCTGCGTGGCCGGCGGTCCGGGCAACCCCCCCGTGGTGGTGGACGCCACGGCGGATCTCGACCGGGCCGCCCGGGGCATCGTCGCCGGCGCCAGCCTGGACAACAACATCATCTGCGTGGACGAAAAAGAGGTCTTCGCGGTGGATGGCATCTTCGACGAGCTGCTGGATCGCGTCGAGGCGACGGGCTGTGTGCGGGTGCGCAACCACCAGATAACCCGGCTGGAAAAGGTCGTGCTCACGGCCGATCGCCAGCATGTCAACCGCAAATGGGTGGGCAAGGACGCAAGCGAGATCCTGCGCGAGGCCGACATTCCCTTCAAGGGTGACCCGCGCCTGGTCTTCTGCGAGGTCGACTTCGACCACCCCTTCGTGCAGCACGAGCTGCTCATGCCCGTCCTGCCCTTCACCCGGGTCAAGGATGTGCACGAGGGCATCGATCTCGCGGTGCAGGCCGAGCACGGCTTTGGCCACACGGCCAGCATGTACAGCCGCGATCTGGACGCCCTGCACCGCATGGCCCGCGCGGTCGACACCTCCATCTTCGTCAAGAACGCGCCCAATGTGGCGGGGCTGGGCTACGGCGGCGAGGGCTACACCAGCTTCACCATCGCCTCGCCCACCGGCGACGGGTTGACCACCGCCCGCACCTTCACGCGGGAGCGGCGGTGCACCTTGGCCGGCTACTTCCGGATCACCTGAGACGGAGCCGCCGCCATGGCCAATGACGCGCTGGCCCTCGTCGAGCTGGGCTCGGTCGCCCGCGGGCTCAAGGCCCTGGACGCCCTGGTGAAGAAGGCGCCGGTCACCCTGCTCGAGGCCAACCTGGTCGAGCCGGGGCACTACCTGTTGCTCTTTGTGGGCGAGGTGGCCGCGGTGCAGGAGAGCTTCGCCGAGGCCCTCGCCGTGTCCGAGGGGGCGGTGCTGGACAGCTTGCTGCTGCCCTTTGCCCACCCGGATCTGCTCGCCGGGCTGCAAGGCGCCGAGACCCCCGCCGACGCCGACAGCCTGGACACCCTGGGCCTGGTGGAGGCCCGCACCGTGGCTGCGACCCTGGGGGCCTGCGACCGCTGCCTCAAGGACGCCGACGTCAAGCTGGTGGGCCTGCGGGTGGCCGGCGGGCTGGGCGGCCGCGGCTGGTTTGCGCTCTGCGGCGCCCAGCACGACGTCGAAGCGGGGCTGGACGTGGCCCGCGGCAGCCTGGGCGACGCCGCCCACGCCATCGAGCTGATCCCCCGTCCCCACGAAGAGATGGTGCCCTGGCTGTTGCGCCGGGCGCCCTTCCGCCTTGGCGGTCCAGGAGGCCCCTGATGGAGCTCGCGCGCGTCCTCGGCCGGGTGGTGGCCACCGTGAAATACGAGACCCTGCAGGGGGTCAAGCTGCTCGTGATTCAGCCCGAGGACGCCAATGGCGCCCCCCAGGGCGATCCCTTGATCGCCGCGGACGCCTTGCAGGCCGGTCCGGGAGATCGGGTGAGCTGGGTGGGCGGGCGCGAGGCCGCCATGACCCTCCCCCGCGAATTCGCTCCGGTCGATGCCGCCATCACCAGCATCGTGGACCACGCCTGGTCCGACCGCGGGGCGCATGTGCCCGCCGCGACCAAGGCCGGGAGCCGCCCATGATCCTCGCCCGCGTCATCGGCAACTGCGTGTCCACCGTGCAGCACCCCGTTTACGACGGCCGCACGGTGCTGGTCTGCCTGCCTGTGCAAACCGATGGCTGCAGCCCTCTGGGCGGCGAGTTTCTGTCGGTGGACGCGGTGCAAGCGGGGGTGGGCGACCTCGTGCTGGTGGCCCGCGAAGGCAACGCCGCCCAGCAGGCCCTGGGCAAGGGGCCCTTTCACTCCGTCATCCTGGGCATCGTAGACGAGCTGGTCGAGGCGGGGCAGGTGGTGGCCTCTGGTGCCCACCGCGACGAGGCGCCCCGTGTCTGAGGCCCACCGCCCCGACGAGGAGGCCCTGCGCCGCGACATGCTGCGCTACGCGCGGCTGTGCTGGGAGCGCGGCTGGGTGGCCAACCACGACGGCAACCTGTCGGCGCGCCTGGGCGATGGGCGCTTTCTGTGCACCCCCACGGCGGTCAGCAAGGGCGATGTGACGGCGGAGTCCCTGATCGTCGTCAATGCGGCTTGCGAGGTCGTCTCTGGCAGCCGCCGCGCCTTCTCCGAGCTCAAGCTGCATATGGCGGCCTATGCCGCCCGCCCCGACATCGGCGTCGTGCTGCACGCGCACCCCCCAGCCAGCACCGCCTTCGCGGTGGCCGGCGTCGAGATCGGCCACCCCTTCCTGGCCGAGGCCGTGGTCACCCTGGGGCCCGAGCTGCCGGTGGTGCCCTTTCACCTCCCCGGAGATCCCGCGCTGGAGGCCGCCTTGGGGCATGCGCTGGGCAAGGCCGACGTGGTGGTCCTCGACCGCCACGGGCTGCTGAGCGTGGGCGGCAACCTGGAGCAGGCCTGGCTTCGCATGGAGCTTGTCGAGCACCTCGCGCGCATCTCGGCCCAGGCCCGGGCCTTGGGCGGGTTGCGGTCGCTGCCCGCAGAGCAGCTGCGCAGCCTCGCCGCGAAGGGCCGGCCGGCCTCTTCGCCCAGGCTTCGGCCCGGCCCCAGAGCGCCCGAGCCCCAACCGCTGGGCCGGGGTCGGCGCGGCCGCGGAGGGCCCCGGTGAGCGCCCCGATCTGCGGGCGGCGGTGGCCTCGGCGCTGCGCGATCTGGGGGGCTGAGGCCGCCCTCAGTTCATCCGGTTGACCTCGAAGGCGCCACCGTCAAAGAACAGGCTGTGAAGCTCGGGATCGCCCTCGCGACCCGGCCCGCCATGGGCCACGGCCCACAGCACATAGGGGTGGCTGCCGTCGGTGAAGGCGGCCGGGGGATTGGCCGCGGCAAGGTCATTCCAGGGCAAGGCCACCGGGTGGTAGCGGGCGCCGCCCGCCCCGTTGTCCACCACATAGCAGGAGCCCGAGTCGGGCCCCTTGGCGACGCAGACCAGGGCCTCGAGATCGGGGTCGCCGTCGAGATCCCAGCTGCCCACGACGGTGATCGCGCTGTTGCCGCGCTCCAGGGTGGCCAGGTCCTTCTTCCAGGTGGCCAGCTGGTCGTCGGGGACCGGGGTTGCGGCCACGGCGGTCCAGCCGGTTGGGGCCGCGGTGGTGGGCAAGCCCGAGGCCGACCGGACGAGGGGCGTGGTATCGGTCAAGGGCGGCGCCGCAAGGGTGCCGGCGGGCAGCGCCGCGCTCAGCCAGGCGGTGCCTTTGGGCTGCTCGCGCAGCATGCCGATGCGCACGATGCGGTCCCCCGGGGCCTTCAGGGACAGGCGCACCATGCCCCGCGCACCCGGGAAGGTCTCGATGGCATAGCCCTCGGGCGCCGTGGCGCTGTCTGCGGTCACCACCTCGCTGAGGGGGCGGCCCTCGGGGGGGCCCGCGATCCAGTAGCGCGCGCCACCGGGGGCGAGGACCTGCACGCCGCCGTCGTCATCCCACTCGAAGCCGCGGCTGGACCAGCGCACCTTGGCCGCGGGCCGGGTGAGCTTGCCGGAGGTGCCTTCCGTCCACAGCATGGCGTCTTCGCCGCTCAGCACCACCGCGGAGACGCCCGAAGCCGGCGGCGTGTCCGTGGCGCTGCGCGCGCCATTGGCCAGCACACCCCCGCCTTTGCCGCCCTTTCCACCCTTGCCGCCCTTGGCCAGCTTGCCGTCCTTTCCCAGCTTGTTTCGCAGGCGCTTGCCGTCCTTCTTGCCCTTGCCCTTGCTCTTCTTCTCGAGGACCTTCTGGCTGCTCTTGGCTTGGGCCTCATCCGGGGCGGCGTCGTCCGAGCAGGCGTTGCAGGCGGACAGGCCGGCCGACAGGCCCAGCAGCAGCGGGAGGAGGGCGAGGCGGGGCCGGAATGCGGGCATGGGGGGCTCCATCGACAAGAGACGGCGCTGCTGTAACCAGCCCGCCGCCGCCTCGCGGGAGGCCAGGCCCTACTCTGCGGTGCAGCTGTCGCGCAGGCTGTCCACCGTGGCACGTCCGATGCCCGTCACCCGGGTGAGCGCGTCACAGGACGAGAAGGGGCCGTTGGCGTCGCGATCGCCGATGATAGCCGCCGCCTTGCTGGGCCCGATGCCGGGCAGGCTCTCCAGCTGCTTCTGGCTGGCGCTGTTGATGTTGACCTTGGCGCCCGAGGACGCGCTGCTGCTGCTGCTTGCGCTGCTGCTGGCCGAGCTGCTGGTGGCTGCAGGTGCCGCGGCCGTGGTGCCGTCAAAGCTCACCAGGGGCGCGATATTCTCCAGCGTGGAGGGGCCGATTCCGGGGACGGCATCGAGCTGGGCCAGCGACCGGAAGGGCCCGTTGGCGTCCCGGTAGTCGATGATCGCCAGGGCCTTGGTGGGGCCGATGCCAGGCAAGGACTCAAGCTCCTTCTGGCTGGCCGTGTTGACGTTGACCGCGGCGAAGGCCTGCCCCATGAGCAGGACGAGGCCGAGCACGAGAGCGAAGAAGGCGCGGACCATGGGCCACCCGGGGCTAGAGTTCGATTTCTTCGGGGAGGTCGTCGCGCCCTTGCAGGCGCTTGAGGCGATCGGCTGCAGCCTGGCGGGCGCTCCGCTCGGCGTCGCCGTCCAGAACCAGCGCGAGCACGCTGCCTTCGCCCGCGCCTGCCGGAAGCAGTGCCACGGGCACTTCGACCAGCTCTGCCCCCACGACGAGGATGGCGCGATTTCCTTCGATGCGATCAACGGTGATCATGGGCGCTCCGGGGGTTGCGGCCGCGCGACGGCGGTTCAAGGTGCAAAGCTGACCTGGCCATCGAGCTTCTCGATGGTCGCGGGACCGATACCCGCCACGGCGTCCAGATCCGCCAGGGATCCGAAGGCGCCATGCGTCTCGCGGTGCCGGACGATGGCGGCGGCCTTGGCGGGCCCGATGCCGGGCAGCACCTGCAGCTCTTCGATGGTGGCGCGGTTGATGGCGATGAAGCCCGCCCCAGACAGGCTGCCCCCGGCGTCTTCGACTGCGCGGGCCAAGGGCGCAGGCACGGCTTCGGGGGCCACGGCCCGCAAGGCGACCGGGCGTTCGGGCAGGGGGGCGACGATGCCGCTGGCGACAGCGCCGCTGGGCACGCTGGCCCGCACACCGACCGCAGCCAGGCCGCCTCCGGCGCCGGAGAGGGCGCGCTCGTCCACCTCTTCTACCCGCACGGTCTTGCCGTCGCTGAGCACCCGCAAGGTGCCCATGCGGTCGGTGCGGTAGATGTCGGCGCCGGCGGTCTCGAGACGGGCCAGGGCCGCGTCGTCGGGGTGGCCATAGCGGTTGCGGGCGCCCACGCTGATCAGCGCGATCTGCGGCTTGACCTCGGCAAGCCAGGGCACCGTCGTGCTGTGGTCGCTGCCGTGGTGGGCCACCTTGAGCACCGCGCAGCTGCCGATCTGGTCGGCGATCAGGCGGTGCTCGGTGGGCTCTTCGCTGTCGCCAGTGAACAGGAAGCAGTTCTTGCCGTGCACCAGCCGGGTGACCACCGAGTTGGCGTTGAGATCCGAGCGGGTGTTGAGCAGCAGGGGCTCCTGGGGGCCCAGGACCTCCAGGCGGATGCCATCGTCGAGCTTGAAGACCCGGCCCTGGCGCAGGGTGAGGTACTGGATGCCCTTCTGCTCCACCAGCCCCATGACGTGGCTATAGGTGGTGGTGGTGTGGGGCAGGCCCTGGTCACCATAGACCCGCACGGGCAGGGCCTCCAGGACCTCGTCCATGCCACCGATGTGGTCGGCGTGGGCGTGGGTGGCGACGACCAGGTCCAGCGCGGTCAGGCCCCGGGCCTCCAACATGGGCACCACATCGGGACGGCCTGTGCCGGCGTCGATGAGGATGCTCTTGCCCGCGGGCGTGCGAATCAGGATCGCGTCGCCCTGGCCCACGTCGAGCACCTCTACCGTGAGGGTGCCCGCGAAGGCCTGGGACCAGGCCAGCAGCAGCAGCAGCAGGGTCATGGGCCCGCCTGACATCAATCGAGGCTACGGAACCAGAGGGTGCGGTTGGTGTAATCGTAGCAGCCCGCCCAGGTCTGGCCGCCCGCGATCACCACCTCGTTGTGGAAGCCCAGCGCGCCGGGGTCTTCGGTGACCGTGCGGCTCTGCCAGCCATCGCCCGAGGGCCAGGCCTGCTTCATGTCGTTGTTGCGCCCATCGAAGTAGGCGATGTTGGGCGTGTCGCCCGATATCCAGAGCTTGGTGTCGGCGCCGACGTGGTCGCCGTCGTCCACCACCTGGATCTCGAAGCTGCCCGGCGCGCCGACGGCGTACTTGAGATCGCCATTGCCTGCGTCGTGGTAGGCGATGTGCAGGCGGCCCTCGCTGATGACGAGGTTGGGCCACTGGCCGACGTCGCCTTCGCTGTCGATGGTCTCGATGCTGTAGTTGCCGCCGGTGCCCCAAGCGAGCTTGAGGTCGCCGTTGGCCACGTCGTAATAGGCGATGTACTCGATGCCTTCGACGATGGCGAGGCTGGGGTAGCGGCCGGTGTCGGCGTCTACCGGTGCGCCGGTGTCGCTGATGGACTCCTCACCCTCATCGACGACGGCGCCGGCAAAGGCGCTGCCATTCCAGCGGGCGACCCGCAGGGTGCCGGCACCCTCGTCGTAGTGGGCCACGATCGGGTAGCCGTTGCCATCGAGGGCGAGGGAGGCGTAGAGGCCGGCGACCGGTGTGGGGCCGCCGCCCACATCGGCCACGTTGCTGGTCCACACGGTGTCGGCCGCCGTGCGCGTGGCATAGCGCAGGGCCTTGTTCTGGACGTCCTGGTAGGCGATCCAGATCTGGCCATCGGCTGCTACGGCGAGGCTGGTGTACTTGCCGCGGTCGCCATTGTCGAAGCCCGCGTCGTCGGCGTAGCCGTCCACCTGCTCGTGGATCCAGCGAAGCTCGTTGTCGGCGGTCCAGGTGGCCGTTGCAAAGCCCAGCGCGCCCTTGGTCTTGTCATAGTAGGAGACCACCGGCGCATTGTCGAGGTTTACCGCCATCGACAGCCAGGAGCCCCAGTCGTGGTCCAGCTCTTCGTAGCTGCTGTCGTCATAGGCGACGGGCTCTCGGGACACGATATTCTGCTCGCTGCAGCCATTGCAGGCCTGCAGCTGCGGGATCAGCGTGCTGAGGGCGAGGAGACCGGGGGGAAGCCCACGGACCAGGGCACGGGGGCGGGGGGCGCGGAGCATGGGTCTCCTCCGAGAGGCGGTTCCGGGCAGATGCGCGAATCGACGGAAAGGACAGGCTCGCGAGCCTGGGATCGGGGCGGCCCGACTCGGGCGGGATCATAGCAGCCGCGGGGGCGACCTGCTGGCCCTGCGCGTGCTGGGAGGGCGCCCTTGCAAGGTGGCCCACCCACCGCTTAAGCGCGGGCAGCGCCGTCTTCGGTGTTCCGCTCCCGTAGCTCAGTTGGATAGAGCATCAGTTTCCTAAACTGAGGGCCACTGGTTCGAATCCAGTCGGGGGCGCCACCGGGGCAGGGCGGCCGGGATCAGGTCCCCCGGAGCGCGTCGAGCACCGCCGCTGCGTGGCCCTTGACCTTGACCTTGGGCCAGGCCTGCCGGATGCGGCCATCGGCCCCCACCAAGAAGGTGGACCGCACGATGCCCATGAAGACGCGCCCATAGAGCTTCTTCTCTTGCCAGACGCCCCAGGCCTCGGTGATGACGCCCTCGGCGTCGGACACCAGGGGGAAGGGCAGGCACTCCTTTTCGCGAAAGCGGGCGTGCCGGTCGAGGGCATCGCGGCTGACGCCGACCACCGTGGCGCCGAGGGCCGCGAAATCCGCCATGCGGTCGCGGAAGTCCTGGGCCTCGGTGGTGCAGCCCGGGGTCATATCCTTGGGGTAGAAGTAGACCACGACGGGATTGCCGAGGTGATCGGCCAGGTTGAAGCTGCCATCGTCGGTGGGGCCGACCAGGGGCGGCGCGGGATTGCCGGGCGTGGGCATGGCGGGCATGGGGGCTCCTGGGGGTGCGTGCACGGGGGCCTTGGAGGCTATAGCGGCGCTATCCCTGGGGTGGCCGCTGTAAAGGCGGCTGCAGGGCCCGCCAGCCGGGGCGCCGTCGGGGGCGGTCGGTTATGGGGCGTCTTTACCGGCTGATGGAGCCCCGCCCCGCCCGCTGCGGGGCCGCCCGGTTGGGCGACGTGCTCCAAGCCTCACCTTCAAGGCAGGTTCTTTATGGGATCCGACTCTGACCGTCCCGCTCCGGCGAGGCCGCGGAAGCCCGGCGCAGGGCAGCAGCGCCCCCGCACCGACATCAAGCAGAAGGCCGACAAGCTGGTGCGCGACGCGGGAATCCCCGGTCAGCTCGCCTGGCAGGTGGCCCGCGGCGACCTCACCCTCAACGAGGTGCTGCAGAAGCTCGCGCTCAAGGACCGGGTCGAGAGCCTCATCAACCGCCACGATCTGCCCAAGAGCCTCGCCACCCAGGTGGCCATGGGCCAGGCCGATCTCGAGCAGGTCCTCGCCAGGCGCCGCATGGAGGCCCACCTCGCCCGGTGGACCGACCACAGCGTGCTGGCCCTCGCCGCCGAACACGGGCGGCCCATGACCGTCGCCCTGCACGGCAAGCGCTGGGCCACCGGCCGCATCCTCGAGGTTGGCCAGTACGACTTCGTGATCGAGGTCGAGGGCGCGCCCCAGACCGAACACAAGCTGCAGGCCAAGCTCGCGGTTGAGGCAGAGGGCGAAAAAGAGCTTCGCAAGGCGATCAAGCGTGATCGGGACCGCGACGCCGTGGCCGAACCGGTCTGGAAGCCCCAGGACCGCTACGGCTGCTCCGACAAGCGCCTCTTTGGCTACCAGGACGAGAGCACCCCGGTGAAGCTCACCACCCTCGAGGGCGATGTCCTGGTCGGTGAGGTCTCCTGGTTGGGGCGCTGGGAATTCGGCATGCGGCTCAAGAAGGGCGGCCACATCACGGTCTTCCGCCACGCCCTGGCCGATCTCCGACCGGCCTGAAGCCGGCTGTGCACCTCCGGGCCCCGCGCGCAGCGTGCCGGCGCGGCCCATCCCCCCCCGCTGGAGTTCCATCCCCATGGGCATCCTCAAGGGCGCGCTCACCGTGCGCCGCTACCATGTCGAGGGCGACGTGCCCGACGACTTCCGCGACGTCTACCGGGACGCCTTTCAGGACCACGCCTTTCGCGAGCGGCCCCAGGCCATGATCGGCGAAGAGGCCATCGGGTGGTGCCAGGTGCACAACCTGCTGGACACCGACTTCTCCGACCTCAACCGGTGGCTCTACAACCACTATGTGCTCGCGGCCTTGCGGGTGGACAAGAAGATGCTGCCCGCCAAGCTCTTCAAGGCCCACCTCGAGAAGCGCATCCAGGCCTGGTGTGAGGCCAACTCCCGGACCAAGGCGCCCAAGTCCATCAAGGAGGAGATCAAGGAGGCCCTGGAGATCGAGATGCTGAACAAGACCCTGCCCCGGGTGGCCACCACGGAATTCTGTTGGAATATCGTGGACCGCTGGGTGGTCGTGCACAGCACCTCCGACAAGGTCAACGACGACTTCCGCAAGCTCTTCCGCGGCACCTTCGGGCTGGTCACCACCCCGGTGTCCCCCCTGGACCTGGTCGCCGACAACCCACAGATGGCGGGTATTCTGGAGGTGGCCGGCATCAGTGACTATCGGCCGCGCAGCGATGATGCAGGCGACCACGCCGGCTGGCAGGGGATGGGCCAATGAGCGAAAACGCACCCCCGGTGCTCCCGCACCTCACCATCGAGTTCTACGTCTGGCTCTGGTACGCCTCGGAGCGCGACGGCGGCACGATGAACCTGGGCGAAGAGGCCGGCATCTGCGACGTGTGGGTGGAGGAGCGCCTGAGCTTCCGCCCCCAGGACGAGGATCGCGCCCGCGCGGTGCTCACCGGCGAGAACGCCTCCAGCTCCCTCGAAGCGCGTGCCGCGATGGCCAGCGGCAAGGTGGTCAAGGATCTGCAGCTGCACCTGCGGCGCGAAGAGCGCGAGTACACCGTCACCCTGCGCGGCCCCCACCTCGACCTCGCCGGGGCCAAGCTGCCCCCCCACGCCACGGACGGCGAGGGCGAGCTGCTCTATGAGCGCATGTACCTCTACGAGGACCTGTGGTTCATCGTGACCGCCCTCTACCGGCGCTTTGCCGCCGAGCGCACCGCCGAGGACTGGCACAGCCGCGTCCTTCCGGCCATGCGCGCCTGGGTGGGCGGGACCCCCGCCAACACCGCCCAAGACGCCGACGAGGAGTGAGCGGGCTCCGCCGCCGGGCCTTGACCGATGGCGGCGGGCTCAATAGCTTGGATGAAGTGCTGCGAGCCGCTTGATGCTCGTGGCTCCTCTGCGCGGTTAGCTCAGCTGGATAGAGCGTTGGCCTCCGGAGCCAAAGGCCGCAGGTTCGAATCCTGCACCGCGCGCCACCTCTGAAGCCGGGCCCTCGGGTCCGGCTTCTCCGGTTTCGGCTGGCCCTTTCGGGCGTCCCTGGACGGATTAGGGGGCGGGCGGAGCCTTCATGTCCCCACGCATCGTGCCCTTTGAGGAGGCGGGTGGCCTGACCGCCGCCTACTCCACCTATATCGACGTCACCGTGCTCAACAGCATCCTCGCGGGGCTGCTGATCCTGGTGGGCGCCTTGTGGGCCTTCATCGCCTTTCAACGCCTGTGGCAGCAGAGCCTGGGGGAGGAGGCCCGGTCCGCCATCGCCGCCGCCGAGGCCCTGGGCCTGCAGCGCCAACGCCCCGGCTATGGGCCCCGGGTTGAAGTCCGCGGCCAGCTGGGCGGCCAGGCCGCCCGCCTGAGCTGGGTGGGGGGCATCGGCGGACCCCGCACCGTGCTGGAGGTGGGCGGCCGGCGCCAGCGCCTGCCCTTCGTGGCGGATGCGGGCCAGCTTTCGGCCGCGCTGGCGGAGATCCTCCCCGAGATCAGCTCAGGGCGTTGATCTCGCGGGCGCTGCGCCGACGGGCCTCGCCCTCGGCCCCATGGGCGCGCAGCCGCTCCAACACATCGTCCAGGGCGGTGGGGGCGTGCTCGCCGGGCTGCACCCGCGCCAGGACCAGCCCGGCCCGAGCCTCTTCCAAGAAGGCGCCGGCATAGCCCGACAGGGCGGCGGTGCGGGCGCGCTCGGCGGCCAGGGCGTCGCGGTGGCCTTCGAGCTGGCGCAGGTGGTCGGCGGTGGCCAGCTTGCGCTCCTTGGTGAAGGGGTCGGTCAGGGCCGCGGCCTCGGCCTCCAGGGCGGCGATGCGTTCGGCCAGGGGCTGCTGGTCGATCTCCTCCAGCTCCCGGTCCAGGCGCTGCAAGGTCCACTCCAGGCGGTAGACCCAGGCGGCCACCTCGCCCAGGCCATCGCGGGTCTCGGGGTCGGGGCTCTGCCCGGCCAGGCGCTGGTCCAAGCGCCAGGCCCGCAGGCTGGGCTCCTGGTAGGCCGCGCTGAGGGTGGCCTTGATGCGCCGCGGGGAGGGGATGCGGTCGGCGGAGCGGAATCGCAAGGCGGCCACCAGTAGCACCTGGCTGGCGAGCAGGGCGGAGATGGCGGCGCCGACTGGCAAGGCCACCAGGGGCCGCCAGCTTGGGGGCACCAGGGCCTCGGCCGCCCACCAGCCCAGGCCCGCCGTGGCGGCGCCCGCCAGGGTGAGCTGGAGCAGGCGCAGCCCCTCGCGGCCCTGGCCATCGAGCAAGCCCAGGGCCAGGCCGGCCGCTGCCCCCGCAGCCAGCACCTGGGCGCCAGCGAGGCCGCGGCTGGAGAAGCCCGCAGCCAGCTCGGGTTGAAGCAGCAGGCTCACGCTGGCGCTGCCATCGCCAAAGGCCCCCGCCACGGCGCTGCCGCCCAGCACCAGGGCGAAGGCGGACAGGGCCCGCAGGGGGCGGCGAAGCAGGCTCATCGCCACCCCCAGGCCCAGGGCCGATGCCCACACCAGGTCGGCCCAGGCCGCCGTGGTGGGCCAGGCCAGCAAGGCAGTCAGGCAGAGGCCCTGGCCGAGGGCCCAGGCCAGCTGCTGCCGCGGCAGGGCCCGGCGCGCGGCCGGCGGGATCAGGGCCCGCGTGGCCACGGGCACCCGGGGTTCAGCGGCTGAGGACACGGGCGCTCTCCTTGGCCTTCTTCACCTGGTAGATGCCATCGTCGCTGGTATTGGCGGTCTTCTCCCAACCCAGGGAGAGCTCGTCGAAGTCCGCCGCCGCCGAGCTGAGGCCGGCGTTGCCGGTGCGCGCACCCGTGCTGCGCAGAATGCCAGAGGCCGCCGCCATATTGGACTTTTGCTCTGCCACATCGCCCTCTTCATAGGCGCGCACCGCCCGATCCATCAGCGTGGCGCTCACCGCCTGGGCGGCCTTGTCGGCGGCCGGCGCGTTGACCGAACGCATGGCGATCTCGCGCTGCCGGGTGATCTCGGCCGAGACGGTCGCCGTGGCCTGGGCCGCCTCTCCGCTGTCGGGGTCGGTATAGGCCAGCGCCCCGGTCGCCACGTGCAGCGCCCCCTCCTCCTGGCTGAGCACCTTGACCCGGGCGACGATCTTTCGGGTCTCACCGCCGTGCACATCGCCCATGAAGACGCGGTAGCCGTCGCGGGTGACGGCGGAGTCCCAGCCGTAGACCTCTTGCAGGACCACGCCGGGGGGCAGCTTCACGTCCAGGCTGACCTCGCGGCCGGCCACGGCGGTCATCTGGTGCAGCTCCTGGGTGAAGAGGCTGGCGAGCTGCCCGGGGCGATCGACGAAACGGTAGCTTCCACCGCCTGCATCGGACATGGCCGCCAGCAGGTCCTCGTTGTAGTCCAGGCCCAGACCCAGGCCGCTCACCGTGATGCCCTGCTGCACCAGGGAGCCCGACAGGCGCACCAGGCTGGCGGGGTCGGTGACGCCCACATTGGCCATGCCGTCCGACAGCAGGATCACGCGCTTGACACCACCCTGGTCGGCCCGCTGCAGCTCCTTGAGGCCCAGCTCCAGCCCATCGTAGAGGTTGGTGCCGCCGTCGGGGGCCATGGCCATCACCGCCCGGTCCAGGCGGGCGCGATCGGTCACCGGCCCGGAGGCGACCCGCACCTGGCCGCGGTCGTCAAAGGTGACCAGGGAGAAGCTGTCCTCGGGGTTGAGCAGGCCCACCAGCTCGCGGGCGGCCATGCGGGCGTTGTCGATCTTGCCGCGGCCGGCCATGGACCCGGAGGTGTCCACCACCACGGCGAGGTTGACCGGCCGGCGCACATCGCCCGGCAGGGCCTGGGCCTGCACATCAAAGACCAGGTAGCGGTCCTCTCCCGAGCCCAACAGCAGCGCCTGCTGGTCCAGGTCTCCGCTGAGGCTGAGCAGGCCGGTGCCGACGCCCACCACCGGCGGCTGGGGCGGGCTGAGCGGCTGGGGCGGGCTGAGCGGCGCCTGGGGGCCGGGCCCGGCCTCCCCTCCACGAAGGCTGGGGACGATGAGGGCCGCAAGCACGGTGGCTGCGGCGAGACCGGTGGTGATCTGCCAGCGCTGCATGGGAAACTCCGGGTGTTTCGGACCGGACAACGCGGGGCGCGGTCGGTTCCTTACACCTGGAATCGCCGGGGATCAGGCGATGGTGATCGACGGGTCCAGGTAGACGTCCTGGATGGCGTGCAGCAGGGCCACGCCCTCTGCCCGGGGCTTCTGGAAGGCCTTGCGCCCGCTGATCAGGCCCATGCCGCCGGCCCGCTTGTTGATGACCGCCGTGCGCACCGCCTGCTGCAGGTCGTTCTCGCCGGAGCCGCCGCCGCTGTTGATCAGCCCGGCCCGGCCCATGAAGCAGTTGGCCAGCTGGTAGCGGGTGAGGTCGATGGGGTGGTCGGTGCTCAGCTCGGTGTAGATGCGCTTGTCGAACTTGCCGTAGCTGGAGTCGCCCATATTCAGCGCCGCGTAGCCGCCATTGAGGGTGGGCTGCTTCTGCTTGATGATGTCGGCCTGAAGGGTGACGCCGATGTGGTTGGCCTGGCCGGTGAGGTCGGCGCTCTCGTGGTGGTCCTTGCCGCCGACCTTGAAGGCGTTGTTGCGCAGGTAGCACCACAGGATGGTGGCCATGCCCAGCTCGTGGGCTTGGGCGAAGGCGTCGCTGACCTCCTGGATCTGGCGCGTGGACTCCTCACTGCCGAAGTAGATGGTGGCGCCAACCGCGACACAGCCCATGTCAAAGGCGCGCTCGACCTGGGCAAACATCACCTGATCGAAGCGGTTGGGCACCGTGAGCAGCTCGTTGTGGTTGAGCTTGAGCACGAAGGGGATCTTGTGGGCGTAGCGGCGGGCCACAGCCCCCAGGGCGCCGTAGGTGGTGGCGACCGCGTTGCATCCACCCTCGATGGCCAGCTCGATGATGTTGGAAGGGTCGAAGTAGTCGGGGTTCTTGGCGAAGCTGGCCCCGGCGGAATGCTCGATGCCCTGGTCCACGGGGAGAATGGAGACATAGCCGGTGCCGCCCAGGCGGCCGTGGTCAAAGAGGGTCTGCATCGCACCCAGAACGCGCACCGGTCGGTCACTCTGGGCCATGATGCGGTCCACGAAGTCCGGGCCGGGCAGGTGCAGGCGGGCCTGGGGGATGGCCGTGGCGCGGTGCTCGAGGAGGAAGGCGGCCTCGGCGCCCAGCAGGGCGGCGACGTCGGGTTTCGGGCTCGTGGACTTGCTCATGGGGGCTCCGGGCTGGGTCGGAGCTGCCTGTAATTCAGCATCCGCCGGGCTACGAGGGCGGGGCGCCCAGGGGGAGCCCATGCCGCGGCCCGGACATCGCCTCGACCTGCTTCTGCTGCCGGAGGATCCGCTCCGACCGTTGAATGGCGCGGCGCTGGACGGCCTCTTCGCCGCCTGGACCCGAGCAGGGCTACTGGATCCCGATGGACGCCCCGGACCCCGCGCCAGCGGCCTGGTGGAGGGCGGCTTTGGGCTGCTGCGCCTGGACGCCCCTGGGCGCCTGGCCTTCTATGCCAACCAGGTTGGGGGCTTTGCGGTGGCCTGCCCGGAATGTGGCGCATCGGTGGTGCCGGCCTTCAACGCGGCGATGACCGCCTGGCGCGCGGGCGGCGATCGCGACCTGGTCTGTCCGGCCTGCGGCGCGCAGCGCCCGCTGGAGGCGCTCTCCTTCCGGCCGGACGCGGCCTTTGCCCACTGGGCGGTGGTCTTTGCCGATGCCGCAGCCCCCGCCCTCACCCGCTCCGCGCAGCAGGCCCTGGTCGGCGCCCTGGGCCCCCTGCGCCCCATCCTGCGGCGGCCCGGTTGAGGCCCGACCCTTTCGCGGTCCCGCCGGTGTCCCGGGTGATGCTGATGGATGACAATGAAGCCCTGGCGTCCATAATCATCGATGGGCTTCGCGCGGTGGGCCTGGATGCCTGCTGGGGCCCGCTGGGCGAGCGCGGGCTGATTCGGGCCCTGGGCTACCGCCCCGACCTGCTCTTTCTGGTCTTGCGCGGCGACGGGGGAGATCGGGCCCAGGTGGCGGCCTTGCGCGGCGCCCTCGCCCCGGCTGGCTGCCGCATCATCGGCGTGTTGCGGGACCGGCAGCGCGCGCCCCGCCCCGAGGTCCTGGGCCTGGACGCCCTCTTCGTGGCGCCGCTGGACCCCGAGGCCCTGGGCGCGGCCTACCGGGTGGTGGCCGGGGCGCCCGCCCGCTGAATGGCCATTCAGTGGCCCTCTGCGAGGTTGGGACCCAGGGGCAGGCTCTCTTGCAGCGGGGCGAAGTCCTTGGGGTTCCAATGCAGGCGGCAGCGGGCCTCATAGGCCTCGGACTCTCCGACCAGCACCCGGTCACCGCCCCGGACGAGGCGCTGGGAGCGGTCGGCCGGGTTGCCGCAAATCACGCAAATGGCCAGGTTCTTCTGAATATATTCGGCGACAGCCAGCAGGTGGGGGATGGGTTCGAAGGGCTTGCCCAGGTAGTCCAGGTCCAGGCCGGCGATGACCACACGACGCCCCTCGTTGGCGAGGTTTTCAGCGATCTGCACCAGGGCTTCGTCAAAGAACTGGGCCTCGTCGATGCCCACCACCATGGCGTCGCCCACATGCAGGGGGATCTCGTCGGCGTGGTCGATCTGCACCGAGCGCATGCGCATGCCCGAGTGGCTGCCCACGCTGTCCTCGGCGTAGCGGCCGTCGATGCGCGGCTTGAAGACCACGACGGGCTGCCGTCCATATTGGGCGCGGCGCAGGCGGCGGATGAGCTCTTCGGTCTTCCCGCTGAACATGCAGCCGGTGATGACCTCGATCCAGCCGATGTCCCGGGGCATGAGATGCGGGTGCATGGGCGCGGCTAACGCGGGGGATCCGCGACTCGCCAGCCCTTCAGCGCGGCGGCTGCGTCGTCCCGGGCGGCAGCCGGAGCAGCCGGCGCCCCGCCTCGCGCCCTCGCTCTTCGGCCCCCAGGGCCACCAAGGCCGCGGCCAGGCGGCGGGCGGGTCCATCGCCCAGCTCTCGCTCCTGGAGCAGGATCTGGTGGATGCCCGCCGCCCGCAGCGCGTCGAGGTGGGCGGCCGTGAGCGCGGGTTCGGGGTCCAGGCCATGGGCCGCCACCTCCAGCCGATCCCAGCCGCGGAAGGGCGCCACCAGGGAATGGTCACCCTCGGCGCCCACCCCGTTGAAATCCGGCACCCAAGGGCTCGCTCCCCCGTGGCCCGTCTGGAAATAGAGCAGGTAGCGGCTGCGCAATCGGGCGGGGTTGATCTGTCCGGGCGGCAGGGCCACCGGGCCCGGCAGCTCCAGCAGGGGCCCCTGCACCGCGGCATAGAGGGCGGGAATGCGGGGGTCTGCCCCTGGAATCAGCGGCTCCACCGGCGAGAGCAGCAGGCCCTCCAGCGCGATGAGGGGGCCCAGCAGCGGCCAGCCCTTGCGGTCGGCCAGCTGCCCCACGGCCAGGGCCAGCAAGGCCAGGGTGGCGGCATGCCAGCGGTAGGGAAAGCGCAGGGCGCTGAAGGGCGGCAGGTCGTACCAGGGGCCCTCGCCCAGCGACAGCAGCGCCGGCACCAGGGCCAGCAGCAGCAGCCAGCGGGACCGGCGCGCCTGCCAGGCGGCGACAAGGGCGGACAGGCCGAGGAGGAAGCCCAGGTAGGCATTCAGGGCGAAGGGGTTGAGGCCGGGCAGCAGTCCGGGGCGGGGCAGGCGCAGGGGCGCCCCCATGGCGGCGCGGATGTCGTCGGGCAGGGGCTGGCCGGCGGGAAAGGCCTCGGCGAAACGCGACAAGGCGGGGCTCACCAGGGCGATGCCCCCCACCAGGCTGAGCAGGGCGCGGCGGTCGCGCAAGCCCGCCATCAGGCTCAGCAGGCAGCCCACCGCGCCCAGGTACCAGGAGGACAGCAGGGTGAGGGCCAGCAGCCCGGCGCCGAGCAGGTGCCGCCGCCGGCCCAAGGCCCAGACCAGCAAGGCCAGGGTCCAGCCGTCGGTGCCCTCGGCGATGCCCTCTACCGCATAGCCATGGAAGAAGGGCGCGCATCCAAAGGCGGCTGCGGCCACCAAGGCGCCGGATCGGCCCAGGCCCCAGGCCCGCCCCGCCAGCCAGGCGGCCATCACGGTGGCCACCCGCGCCGCCACGGTGAGCAGGTTCCAGGTGGCCGTCAGGCCCAGCAGGGGCAGCAGCGGCGTGGCCAGCCAGCCCTTGATGGGCGCGGAATAGTAGAAGCCCATGCCCTCTGGAAAGCCGAGCAGCGGCGTGTGGGCGGGCAGGCCGGGTTGGGCCTGCGCAAATGCCCACAGGCCCCACACCGAGGGGTAGAGGTCCGTGGCCCCATGGCCCAGCAGCTCTCCCCGGGACAGGGCGGGCAGGGCCAGGCCCAGGCCCCAGAGCAGGGCCAGCAGGGCGGGCTCCCAGAGGGGGACCCGCTCGGGCAGGGCAGGGGAGGCGTCCATCACCGCCGCAGCATAGGCTCCCCCGCGATGCCTGGCCCCCCCGACCACGACCTGGTGCTGTCCAGCGGCTTCCTCGCCTTCGCACGGCAGGCGGGTTTTCTGGCCGCCGTCGAAGATGTCGGGCTGCCCGTGGGCGGCCTCTGCGGGACCTCGTCGGGGGCGCTGGCGGGGGCGCTGTGGGCCTCGGGCCGGAGCGCGGCCGAGGTGGGGGCCGAGCTGTCCCAGCGGGCGCCCTGGCAGCTGATGCGCCTCAACCCGGCGCCCTGGCGCGGCGCCTTCACCATGGGCGTGATCCTCGACCTGCTGGACGCGCTGCTTCCGGCGGAATTCGCGGATCTGCAGCGCCCCTTCGCGGTGGGGGTCCGCCTTGAAAATGGGCAGCACGCGCTCATTTCCGAGGGTCCGTTGGCGGCTGCGGTCGCGGCTTCCTGCGCCATGCCCGGGGTCTTTGCCCCCATCGATCTGCCCGTCGGGCGCTGCCAGGACGGCGGCGCGGTGGACCGAGTGGGGCTCTCGGCCTGGAAGGCCCTGCGCGGCCCGCGCCCCACGGTGGTGCATTGGGTAGACCGCACCGCCGGCAAGGATGTGGACTTCGATCCAGCCGGCGTCACCCTCGTGCGCACGCCGCGTTCCGGCGCGCGCTTCTGGAATCTGGGCGACTTCGAGGGGCAGCTGGAAGAGGCCCGGACCCTCGCCCGCGCCGCCTTGTTGCCCCTGCTGTCGGCCTGAGCCGCCCCGTGGCGGCCCTCAGTGGCTGCCCTTCTTGTGGCGCAGCGCAGCACCCTGTCCCAGGTGATCATTCCAGGAGGCCGGGGCAAAGCCGTTGTCCACCGGCTCCATGGTGATGCAGCCCTCCACCGGGCAGACGATCTGGCAGAGGTTGCAGCCCACGCACTCGCTCTCGTCCACGATGGGCACGCGGATGCTGCCGTCGGGGGAGGGGTGGATGCACTGGTGGGCGCCGTCGTGGCAGGCCACCAGGCAGGCCTGGCAGCCGATGCAGGTCTGGGCGTCGATCTTGGCCACGATCTCGTAGTTGAGATCCAGCTCGCCCCAGTCGCTATAGGCGGGCACCGCCTTGCCGACGAAGTCGTCGAGACGCTCAAAGCCGCGCTCGACCATATAGGTCTCCAACCCCTCGATCATATCGTCGACGATGCGGTAGCCGCGCAGCATCACCTCGGTGCAGACCTGCACGCTGGAGGAGCCCAGCAGCAGGAATTCCACGGCGTCCCGCCAGTTGGTGATGCCGCCGATGCCGCTGATGGGGATGTGGAAGCGGGGGTCCCGGGCCAGGGCCGCGGCCATGTGCAGGGCGATGGGGCGCACGGCCGCACCGCAGTAGCCGCCGTTGCTGGAGCGCTCGCCCACCGAGGGGTAGGGGACGAATTTATCAATATCAACGCCGATGATGCTCTTGATCGTGTTGATCAGGCTGACCCCGTCGGCGCCGCCGGCCTGGGCCGCCAGCCCATGGGGCAGGATGTCGCCCACATTGGGGGTGAGCTTCACCAGAACGGGCACGGTGGCGTATTCCTTGACCCAGGAGGTGATGCGCTCGTTCACCCGGGGCTCCTGGCCCACGGCCGAGCCCATGCCCCGCTCGCACATGCCGTGGGGGCAGCCGAAATTCAGCTCCAGCCCGTCGGCGCCGGCGTCCTCGCTGCGGGCGATGAACTCCTTCCACTCCTCCTTGGTCTCCACCATCAAGGACGCGATGATGGCGTGCTTGGGGAAGCGCTTCTTGACCTCGGCGATCTCGCGGAAGTTCACGTCGAGGGGCCGATCCGTGATCAGCTCGATGTTGTTGAAGCCCACGCCGGCGTTGCCCTTCCAACGGATGGCGCCAAAGCGGCTGGACACATTCTGAATGGGCTGACCCAGGGTCTTCCAGACGGCGCCGCCCCAGCCGGCGTCAAAGGCGCGCATGATCTGCTCGCCCGAGTTGGTGGGGGGGGCGCTTGCCAACCAGAAGGGGTTGGGCGAGACGATGCCGGCGGTATTGGAGGTGAGATCAGGCATGGTCGCTCCCTTCAGCTCAACGCACAGAGGTAGTCGTGGATGGCGATGGCGGCGTCGCGGCCTTCGGCGACGCCGTTGACCACCTCCTTGCCGCCGTTGGCGCAGTCGCCGCCGGCATAGACGCCGGGCCGGCCGGTGGCCTGGCCCGGGCCGACGACGACGCGCCCCCGCGCGACCTCGAGGCCCTGCAGGCCGGCAACGAGGTCGCCCAGCTTGCTCTGGCCGATGGCGAGGTAGGCGCGCTGTGCGGGCAGGTTGTGTTCGGAGCCGGGGATGGGCTGCTTGTGGGCGTCCAGGCGCACACAGCGCATGGCGCTGAGCTTGCCGTCGGCGCCTTCGAAGCCCACGGGCTGCACCTGCCAGGCGGCGCGCACGCCCTCCTTCTTGGCGGCATCCCACTCGTGGGTGTAGCCCGACATGCCCGCCTCCTGGCCCCGGTAGGCCAGGGTGACCTCGGGCACGCCCAGGACGATCAGCTCGCGCACCACGTCCAGGGCGGTATTCCCGCCGCCGATGACCACGGCCTGGCAGACCCCGCTCAGGTCCTCCTGGCCGAGCTTGAAGCGCTCGATGAAGTCCACCGCGCCTTCGACACCGGCCAGGTCGGCCCCGGCCTCGGCCAGCCGGCTGTCCGGCCCCAGCCCGAAGGCCAGGAAGAGGGCGTCGTGCTTGAACTCAAGCTCTTCGAAAGAGATGTCCTCACCGACATTCACGCCAAGCTCAACCTGGATGCCGCCAATGCCCAGCACCCAGTCCACCTCGTCCATGCCGCGCTGGGCGGGCATCTTGTAGGGGGCCACGCCGCTGGTATTGAGGCCGCCCAGCTGGGGGCGCTTCTCGTAGAGGGTGACCGCGTGGCCGAAGCGGCGCAGGCGGTGGGCGCAGGCCAGGGCGGCGGGGCCCCCGCCCACGATGCCCACGCTGCGCCCGCTGTCGGGCCCGGCCGCGTAATAGGCCCAGCCCTGCTCGAAGGCCGCGTCGGTGGCATAGCGCTGGAGCTTGCCGATCTGGATGGGAGGCACACCCATCTCGTTGTAGACGCAGTCCCCCACACAGAGCACCTCGACCGGACAGACCCGGGCGCAGGACATGCCCAGGATGTTGCTGTCGAAGATGGTCTTGGCCGAGCCCTTCAGGTTGCCCGTGCTGATCTTGCGGATGAAGGTCGGGATGTCGATCCCGGTGGGGCAGGCCTGGATGCAGGGGGCGTCGTGGCAGTAGAGGCAGCGGTGGGCCTCCACCATGGCCTGGTTGGGCGTATAGGCCGGTTTGGCGTCGGTAAAGACCGACTCAGACCGGTCCGCGGGCAGCTTGGGCATCGGGACTCCAAGAGGGGGCACCATCCTACAGGATGCGGGGGCTGCCACGGTGCTGGCGTGGAATCGACACCGCCGCGCCGCTGCGGGTAGGGTGGGCGCGATGCACCGTCTCGGAGCGCCCTTGTCCCGTCCAGTCGCCACGCTGCTCAGCCTGCTGGTCGCCTGCGCAGACCCGCCCTCGGGCGATGGCCGGACGCCGGTGCCGGCCGACAGCGCCACGCCCCTGGCCGACTGCCCGCCCGCGGGTGAGGCCCGGGCCCGGGTGATGGGCCCCGGCGAGGCCCTTCCCGGCGAGACGGCGGTGGGCACCGAGGGTGACTACATCCTGCAGAATGCGCATTCCGCCTTTGTGATCACCGAGCCCGGCAAGGGCTCCACCTATTACCACTACGGCGGCATCGTGGCCGACGCGGTGGCGATGGATGGCTGCGATTTTGATGGCGAAGACAAGCTGGACGAGGTGGCCATCGTGTTGGCCGACATCGATCTGGCGGACTTCGGGGGCTCGGTGCTGCGGGGCTTTCGGGGCGACCGGGCCGAGGTGCTGAGCGATGGCAGCGATGGCGGGCCGGCCATCGTGCGGGTGACCGGCGCCGACGACACCTACTGGGTTGTTGAATACACGTTGATCCTGGCGGCGGCGGCCAGTGGGGGCAAGGCCCTGAGCGAGCCCTATGGGATCGCCGTGGTGGTGGACTATATCCTCGAGCCCGACAGCCCGGTGCTGCGGGTGGATGTGGACGTCACCAATACCGGCGATGGCCCGGTGCAGCTGGCCGTGGCCAGCCTGCTGTCCTTTGGCGGCACCCTCGATCTCTATGGCTACGCCCCTGAGAGCATCAACTTTGGCGGCTTCAACCTTGGCTTTGGGATGCCGTGGCTGGTGGCCACCGACGGCGTGGACGCATTGGCCTATGGTGTGGAGGCCGGCAGCCTGGCCTATGTGGGCATCAGCGGCATCGACGTGGCCCTGGACCTGATGCAGGCCGGCGCCTCGCCCATCGCGCTGAACCCGGGCCGCAGCGACAGCCGCAGCCTCTTCCTGGCGGTGGGCCGGGCGGGGGGCACCTCGGCCACCGAGCCCCTGGCGGCCGTCAACCCCGAGCCCATCCCCGGCAGCGCCTACACCCTGGGCCATGCCACCGCGCGGGTGGTGGACCCCGCTGGCGAGGCGGTGGCCAACGCCCGGGTGCGGGTGCAGGCCCGCGCGCCGGGTGCAGACTGGGGCACCGTGGACGAGGCGACGGCGGGCGCAGATGGGCGCTTCACCGTGCCCATGCCGGTCTTCGCCGAGCCCTGGGAGTGGCGCATCCTCGCCTCGGCGCCGGGCCGTCACGACAGCGCGCCCGTCGAGATCGCGGTCGGCGACAATGAGGTGGTTGTCCCCATCTCCGCCGTGGGCGCCCTGCGCCACGACCTGCGGGACGGCGAGGGTGCGCCTTCTCCTGCCCGCCTCGCCTTGGTGCCCGAGGGGGGCGGGCCCACCCTGGACCTCTGGCTGGCCGGCGAGGGCCTGGCGCCGGTGCCGCCGGGCACCTACGCCTTCACGGCCACCCGCGGCTATGAGTTTGCGCCGGTGACGGGCACGCTCACGGTGCCCGAAGGGGGCGAGGCCCCGCTGGACCTCAGCCTGGTGCAGGTGGTGGACAGCCGCGGCTTCGTCTCGGTGGACACCCATGTGCACTCCTGGGACAGCCCCGACAGCCGGGTCAACCCCGCCGATGTGTTGCTGCACGCCGCGGCCCATGGCTTGGACATCGTGGTGCACACCGAGCATGAGCACATCGTCGATCGCAGCGACTTGCCCGTGCAAACCGGGCTGTCGGATTTCGTGGCCAGCATCACCGGGGAGGAGGTCACCGCCACCGTGCCCGAGCACCTGACCATGTTCCCCGCCGAGCCCGACGGCAGCCCCCGCGGCGGCATCGTCGAGTGGTATGGCCGGGACATCGACGAGCTCTTCGGCCTGATGCGCGCGCGCTCCGGCGGCGGCGTCAACCTGCTCAACCACCCCAGCTACCTCCGGGAGATCGGCTGGGACCGCATCCTGGCCGAGCCCACCCTGGACGACCCCACCCTGCTGGGCCTGGCCCCCGACGCCGCGCTGTGGTCCTGGAACCTGGACGGCATCGAGGTGATGAATGGCCACGGATCTCCCTTTGACGGGGGCAATGGCCGCTTTGGGGACTGGCAGAGCATGCTCAACGCCGGGCACCCCCTGGTGGCCGTGGGCTGCAGCGACGACCATGGCGGCGACGAGGTGGGCTTTCCCCGCACCTATGTGCCCGTCTCCACCGACCGCGCCGCCGATGTGCCCATTGAGGAGGTGGTCACCGCCTTTCAGGGAGGGGCCGCCCTCGCCAGCGCCGGGGCCTTTGCCCGGCTGAGCGCCAATGGCGCCGGCCTGGGCGAGCTGGCCGCCGCCTTGGGGGGGACGGTGAGCCTGGACCTGCACATCGAGGCCATCCCCGAGATTGACGTGCGCTTCGTCTCCATCTTCGTCAACTGCGACGAGGTGCTCAGCCTGCCCGCCACAGACCCCGATGGCGTGGTCAAGTTCAGCGAGGTCCTGGCCCTGAACCTGGACCAGGACGCCCACATCGAGGTGGCGGCCTTTGGCGAGCAGCGCCTTCCCTTGGGTCTACCCCAATACAACTCGCAGCAGGTGCCCCGGGTGTTGACCAGCCCCATCTACCTGGATGTGGACGGCAACGGGGTCTTTGACGCCCCGGGTGGCAAGGACTGCGTGGTGCTGCTGGAAGACCCGGGGCGCTGAAGTCGCGGGCTCAGCCGGTGACCACCTTGTCGGTGGTGGCCGCGAGCCCCTTGCTGATGATGGCAAAGGTGTCGCGAATCTCGGCCTCACCGATGCAGAGAGGGGGGTTGCACATGAAGCTGCCCCAATGCATGAAGGTGAAGACGCCGTTTTCGCGCAGGAAGCTGTTGAGCGCGCCCATGGCGGGGTGGGTGCCATTGTAGGGGGCCATGGGGGTGCCCGCGCGGTCCTGCTGCAGGTCGACGATGCCAAAGAGCCCGATGTTGCGGTAGGTCTGCACCGAGGGGTGGCGGTCCTTCAGCTTCTGCATCTCGTCCTTCATCACGACGCTCATGCGGGCGGCATTGCCCACCAGGTCCTCGTCCTCCATCACGTCCAACACCGCCAGCGCCACATTGCAGGCGAAGTTGTGGGCGTTGTAGGTCAGCCCGCCCCAAAAGACGTGGTCGTTGAAGTAGTTGCCGATCTCGTCGCGCATGGCCACCGCGCCCAGCGGGATGTAGGAGCTGGTGAGGCCCTTGGCCATGGTGACCACGTCGGGCACGATGTCGCCGTGCTCGAAGGCAAAGGTCTTGCCCGTGCGGCCAAAGCCCGCCATCACCTCGTCGCAGACCAGCAGGATGCCGTATTTGTCCAGCAAGGCGCGCAGGCCCTTGAGGTAGCCCTCGGGGGGGGGCAGGATGCCATTGGTGCCCGTCACCGTCTCGATGAACATGGCAGCGATGGTCTGGGGGCCCTCGTACTGGATGATCTCCTCAAGATAGGTGAGGTTGTTCTTGACGATTTCGGCGTCGGTCTTGCCGAATGAATAGTCGTAGGGGGTGGGGTCCATGACCCGCACAACGCCGGGCATGCCGGGCTCGTTGGCCCAACGCCGGGGGTCGCCGGTGAGCTGCATCGTGGCGTTGGTGGCGCCGTGGTAGCTGCGGTAACGGCTGAGGATCTTGGGGCGGCCCGAGTATTGGCGCACGATCTTGATGGCGTTCTCGTTGGCTTCGGCCCCACCCAAGGTAAAGAAGAGGGTGTTCATGTCGGCGGGCAGCAGGGCCGCCACCCGCTGGGACAGCCGGGCCCGGGCGTCGGTGGCCGAGCCCGGAAAGGCGTAGATCAGCCCGTCGGCGGCCTCCTTCATGGCGCGGACCACCTTGGGGTGGCTGTGGCCGATATTCACGCTCATCAGCTGGCTATTCCAGTCGATCCAGCGCTGGCCATCGGGCCCGTAGAGGTAGAGGCCCTCCGCCCGGGCGATGGGCAGGGGGTCCACCTTGTCGCGGGCGGACCAGCTGTAGAGGGTGTGACGCTTGCAGGCGTCGATCATGGCCTGGGTCTCTGCGGAGTGCTTGCTCACGGGGGCTCCCTGTCTGGAAGGGCAATCGTAGCGCGCCGCGGCCATCTCAGGCAGGGCAGGGGCCTATGGGCCGATCGCCGGACCCCGTGGGGGCGCTGCGCCTGCGGCCTCCAGGGCCTGGGCCAGGGCGACGAGCCGGGTGAGCTGGGCGGGCAGCGCCTCGGGGGCCTCGCCGCGAAAGCGCACCTGCAGTGTGGTTGGGCGGCGCTTGACCTCCCGCAGGTCGGCCAGGGGTCCCAGGGCGGCGGCGACCCTCGCCCGCTCGGGTGGGGGCCCGTCGGCGACCATGCCCAGCTCGACCTCGGTCCAGCCGGGCAGCAGGGGCCGCTCCCGCGCCTCTTCGGCGAGCAGCCAGGTGCTGCTCCCCCGAATGTCGAAGTGCAGCCGCAGGGCCCGGCCGTCGATGGCGCCGGACAGGCGGTAGCGGCGGGCGCCGCTGCTGTGGGCTTCCACCAGATCGAGGCCCAAGGCGGCGGCGACAGCGGCCCAGCGGGCGGTGAAGACCGGAGCCCGCGCCGCCCGCAGGGGGCGCTCGCGCCAGGTCACGAAGGCCGCCGCACCCGCGCCGACCACGAACATGGCGACGGCGATGCCCAGGGTGATCAGGAGGGGCTCCATGCCGCCGGCCTGTCGCCGTGGGGGCTCAGTTCATCCAGTTCTGGTCGCTCTGCAGGGCCCACTTGGTGGTGATCTTGCGCACCCGGGTCCAGAAGCGGAAGCCATCCCAGCCGGTGATGTTGCCGTGGCCGAACTTGCTGTCGTTCCAGCCGCCGAAGCCGAAGGGCTCGCGGGGCACGGGCACGCCGACATTCACGCCGCACATGCCGGCCTCGGCCCGGCCCATCACCGCCCGGGCCACATCGCCCGAGGTGGTGTAGACGGCGCTGGCGTTGCCATAGGGGTTGGCATTCTCGACCTTCAGGGCCTCCGACAGATCCTTGACCCGCACGATGGAGAGCACGGGGCCGAAGATCTCTTCCTTGGCGGCGGCCATATCGGGGGTGACGCCATCCAGGATGGTCGGCCCCACCCAGTAGCCGCCGGCATCGGCGCTCTGGCTGCGGCCGTCCACCACCACCGTGGCGCCGGCCTGCACCGCGCCGTCGATATAGCGCAGGATGCGGGCGACGCTCTCGGGGCTGTTGATGGCGCCCAGATCGTTGCCCAGCACGAGGCGGGCGGCGCGCACCTTGATCTCGTCGAGAATATGCTCCACATCGCCCACCGCGAGCAGGTTGGCGGCGGCCATGCAGCGCTGTCCCGCGCAGCCCGTGAAGCTGGCGACGATATTGTCGGCTGCCACGTCGATGTCGGCGTCGGGCACCACGATGAGGTGGTTCTTGGCCCCGCCCAGGCACAAGGCGCGCTTGCCGCTGGTGCAGGCGCGGCCGTAGACCATCTTGGCCACCTTGGTGCTGCCCACAAAGCCGAAGGCGCCGATGCCGGGGTGGTCACAGAGGGCCTCGACCACCTCGCGGGCGCCTTGCACCACCTGGAAGATGCCGTCGGGCAGGCCCGCCTCGCGCAGCAGCTCACCCAGGGCCAGGGTGGACAGGGGGGTCTGTTCGCTGGGCTTGAGGATGAAGGCGTTGCCGCCCACCAGGGCCTGGGGCAGCATCCACAGGGGGACCATCAGGGGGAAGTTGAAGGGGGTGACGCCGGCGACGATGCCGATGGGAGCGTACTCCACCTGGCAGTTGACCCCGCGGCTGACGTCGAGCTGGGTGCCGGCGGCGAGGTTGGGCAACGAGCAGCCATATTCGACGCATTCGACGCCCTTGAGCACCTCGGCCTTGGCCTCGTCATAGGTCTTGCCATTCTCGTGGCTGACCAGCCAGCTCAGGCTCTCCAGGTCGCGGAGCATCAGCTCGCGCAGGCGGTACATGACCTGGGCCCGCTCGCGCACGGGCAGGTCCTGCCAGACCTTGAGGTTCTTGCGGGCGGCCTGCACGGCGGCGTCCACATCGCCGGCCCCCGACATCGTGACCTGGGCGATGGCCTTGCCATGGCGGGGGTTGACCACATCCAGGCTGCCGTGCGCGTCCACGGCGTCCACCCAGGCGCCCCCGATGAGGTTCCGGGCGTTGACCCAGGGGGTGAAGGCGTAGCTGGTGGCGGGAAAGGCGGGCAGGGGCGAGGGGGCGTTCATGGATTCTCCGGATGCACAGGGGGCATAACCCAGACGAGCCGTGCGCTACGCGGCCGTCGGGCGGGGGCCCAGGGCCTTCATCAAGCCCAGGTAGAGGGCCCCGGCCAGACCAAAGCCCACAAACCAGGCATAGGTGTAGATCGTGTCGAAGATGGGCGGCAGCACCCCATCTCCGATGGCGCCGGCCTGGTGCAGAAAGCCCGGTATATTGGGCAGCACCGCCAGGGCGAAGGCCACCAGGGCCGCGGGGTTGAAGCCGCCCTTGTAGCGGTAGGGGCCGTGGGTCTGGAAGAGGGCGTCCACGTCCAGCCGGGTGCGGCGCAGCAGGAAGTAGTCGGCCAGCAAGATGCCGACAATGGGCCCCAGCAGCGCGGAATAGCCCACCAGCCAGGTGAAGATATAGCCGCCGGTGCTGGCGATCAACTTCCAGGGCAAGATGGCGAAGCCGATTCCCGCCGTGATGTATCCGCCCATCTGGAAGGTGAAGCGCTTGGGCGAGAGGTTGATGAGGGCGTTGGCCGGGGACACGACATTGGCGGCGATATTGGTGGAGAGGGTGGCCACCGCCAGGGCCAGCAGAGACAGGATGACCGTGCCGCCACCGCCGATCATGCCGGCCAGCACGGTGGGATCCCAGACCGGCTCGTGCAGGGCGCCGGTGACCGGGTCCTTGAAGATGACGGTGGTGGCCGAGGTCACCGCCACGCTGATGAAGGCGAAGAGGGTCATGGTGGTGGGCAGGCCGATGGCCTGGCCCAGCACCTGGTCGCGCTGGCTCTTGGCGAAGCGCGTGAAGTCGGGGATATTCAGCGAGAGGGTGGCCCAGAAGCCCACCATGGCGGTCAGCGAGGGCACGAAGACGGCGAGGAACTGCCCTTCTTTGGGGCCGCCCGGGTCGAAGGCGCTGGGCATCTCCAGCATGGCCCCAAAGCCGCCCGCGCCCACATAGGCCCAAGCCAACAGGGCCAGGCCAATCGCGATCAAGAAGGGGGCGGCCAGGGTCTCCAGCAGGCGGATGGACTCCACCCCCTTGTAGATGATGGCGATCTGCATCACCCAGAAGAGCACGAAGCAGCCGAATTCTCCGCCATTGATGCCTAGGAAGGGCAGGTCGGCGCCATCCAGCAGGTTGCCGGTCAAGGCGTTGAGCAGCTGGTAGATGGCGAAGCCCCCAAACCAGGTCTGGATGCCAAACCAACCACAAGCCACCAGGGCCCGCAGCAAGGAGGGCACATGGGCGCCTTGGATGCCGAAGCTGGCCCGGGCCAGCACGGGAAAGGGCACGCCATACTTGGTGCCGGCGTGTCCATTGAGCACCATGGGCACCAGCACGATGACATTGCCCAGCATGATGGTGAGCACGGCCTGCCACCAATTCATGCCCTCGCTGACCAGGCCCCCCGCCAGGGTGTAGGTGGGCACGCAGACCACCATGCCAATCCACAGGCTGGCCATATTCATCACCGACCAGTGGCGCTGGGCCTCCGACGCCGGGCGGAGATCGTCGTTGATAAGCCCAGGGTCGGGGTTCTGCGGTTGGCGAGGGACGCTCATGGTCTAGCTTCGCTTGACGGCGGTGGGCTGGGCCAGGGCGTTGCGTTTGTTCTGGGCCTCCCAGAAGGACGCGAAGGGGGGGCGCTTGATGTAGCGGCCGGTGCCGCGCTCGGTGGTGAGCTGGCCGCCCTCCCAGACCACCCGACCCCGGGACAGGGTGACCGCGGCATTGCCGGTGATCTCCATGCCCTCGTAGATGTTGAAGTCGATGTTCTGGTGGTGGGTCCGGGCCGAGATGGTGCGGGTGAGCGCGGGATCCCAGACCACGATGTCGGCGTCGGAGCCCACCATCAGCGCGCCCTTCTGGGGGTGGATGTTGAAGATGCGGGCGCAGTTGGTGGAGGTGGCCGCCACGAATTGGGCCGGGGTGAGCTTGCCGCTGCGCACGCCGTGGTGCCAGAGCACGCCCATGCGGTCTTCGATGCCGCCGGTCCCGTTGGGGATCTTGCGGAAATCGTCGATGCCCGCGCGCTTCTGCGGGGTGCAGAAACAGCAGTGGTCCGTGGCCGTGGTCTGCAACATGCCGGCCTGCAGGCCCCGCCACAGGGCGGCCTGGTGCTCCTTGGCCCGGAAGGGGGGGGACATGACGTAGTGGGCGGCGGTGTCCCAGTCGGGGTTGCGGTAGACCGAGTCGTCGATGACCAGGTGCTGGGCGAGCACCTCGGCGAATACCTGCTGGCCTTCGAGGCGGGCGCGGGTGACGGCCTCCAGCGAGTCGATGCAGGAGTTGTGCACCAGGTAGACGGGCACACCCAAGGCTTCGGCGATGCGGATGGCGCGGTTGGCGGCCTCGCCCTCCACCTCGGGGGGGCGGCTGAGGGGGTGGCCTTCGGGGCCGGTGATGCCCTGCTCAAAGATGTCCTTCTGAAGAACAAAGACCAGTTCGCCATTCTCGGCGTGCAGCGTGGGCAGGGCCCCCAGCTCGCGGCAGCGCTTGAAGCTGTTCACCAGCGTCTCGTCATCGCACATGATGGCGTTCTTGTAGGCCATGAAGTGCTTGAAGGAGTTGACGCCGTGCTCGGCCACCAACGTGCCCATCTGGGCCCGCACCTGCTCGCTCCACCAGGTGATGGCCACATGGAAGGAGTAGTCGCAGGCGGCCTTTTCGGCCCAGCCGCGCCACTGGTGGAAGGCCTCCAGGATGTCTTGTTGGGGGCCGGGGATGACGAAGTCGATGCACATCGTCGTGCCGCCTGCCGCCGCAGCCGAGGTCCCCGTAAAGAAGTCCTCCGATGCCACGGTGCCCATGAAGGGCAGCTCCATATGGGTGTGCGGGTCGATGCCGCCGGGCATGACATAGGCGCCGCCGGCGTCGATGACGCGGGCGCCGGCCGGGGCGTCGAGCTTGGGACCCACGGCGGCGATGGTCTCGCCCACCACCAGCAGGTCCCCGCGGCTCTCTCCATCGGCGGTCACCAGGGTGCCGCCGCGAATCAGGATGGGCTTCATGGGGGGCTCCGATCAGTGGGGCTTGGGGTTGACCAGATCGTCATAGGCGTCGGGGCGGCGGTCCCGGTAGAACTGCCAGACCTTGCGCACCTCGTCGATCATCTCCAGGTCGAGATCGGCGACCACCACCTCATCCTGGTCGCGGCTGGCCATGGCCTCGAACTGGCCGCGGGGGTTGACGAAGTAGGACTGGCCGTAGAACTCGCCGATGCCCCAGGGGGCCTCTTTGCCCACCCGGTTGATGGCGCCCACGAAGTAGGTGTTGGCGACGGCCGCGGCGGGCTGCTCCAGCTTCCAGAGGTACTCGGACAGGCCGGCCACCGTGGCGCTGGGGTTGAAGACGATGTCGGCGCCATTGAGGCCCAGGGCGCGCCAGCCTTCGGGGAAGTGGCGGTCGTAGCAGATGTAGACGCCGACCTTTGCGTACTTGGTATCAAAGACCGGATAGCCGCCATTGCCGGGGGTGAAGAAGTACTTCTCCCAGAAGCCCGAGGTCTGGGGGATGTGCTGCTTGCGGTACTTGCCCAGGTAGGTGCCGTCGGCGTCGATGACGGCGGCGGTGTTGTAGTAGATGCCGCGGCCCACCTTCTCGTAGATGGGCACCACGATCACCATCTCGTACTTCTTGGCGTAGGTCGCCATCAAGTCGGTGGTGGGGCCGGGAACGGACTCGGCGGCGTCATACCAGCGCTTGTCCTGGCTGGGGCAGAAGTAGGGGCCGTTGAAGATCTCCTGCAAGCAGAGGATCTGCACGCCCTTGCGCCCGGCCTCGTCGATGAGGGGCAGGTGCTTGTCCAGCATGGCCTGCTGGATCTCGGCGACGGGACGAGACTCGTCGTTGATGGGGTTGCTGACCTGAATCAGGCCGCAGCGGACGATCTGGGGCATGGCTTCCTCCGGTGGGGCGACGGCCAGGGGGCCGAGGTGGGGGGAGTATAGGGATCGGCTGGCGGAAAGTCGAAGGGACCGCCGACGCGGGCGGGTCGCCGGGCGGGGGGACCCTGCAAGAACGCCACAGGATGGGACAAGTTGCCACACGGGTGCGGGCCGCGTGGGGGGCCTCGGTCGGCCGGTCCCCGGCGGGCAGGCGGCATGGGTGGGGCAGGGCGGGTGCTGGCACGGGCCTCTCCGCGTGCGCCTGCGTCCCCCACCGCGCCCCTGGCACCCACGCCCCGCCTCCTCCCCTCGGCCTGTCCTGGTGCACCTGTCCTGGTGCACCGCCGCCCTAGCCGACGATGAAGGCGTCCAGGCTGACTTCTTTGGCTCTGTGCGTCCCACGGTCGCCATCCCGGGGGCGGCTGCGACTTCCATGGCCGCCCTGATGGCAGCGCGAGGGGGGCAGCCGGCAGCTGGCCCAGACCCACCGGGCGCCAGGCTCTCTGCCGGCCGCAGCCAGGCCCTGGTCGAGAGCGACCGCGTCGACTTCTACCAGTCCAGCCCCACCACCGGCAGGAGGCCGCGCTTGCGGCAGGCCCGACCTGGGACGCCTTCGCGCCGCTGAACCCCCCTCACCGCGACGATGTCGGTGGTGGCCTCACAGGCGCTGAGGTGCCCGCCACTCGGACTCAGGTGCCAACTCAACTCAGGTGACCAGGCTTGATCGGTAGACCTGAATATCCATTGATCCTACCCCAGCTCTGCGGTGTGTTTCGACCGTTCCCCGGCTCGTAGACACACGATGAGGACGCGGCCATGCTTGCCGGGACCTGTCGCTGCGATGGGTTGCCGAGGGAGAGGAGGGAAGAGCCTGGGCAGGCAGGTCGTTATAATTTCTCGCCCAGGATCAGGAAGGATCCAGGCATCCTCAATGCGTCGCGGAGGGGCTCCGCGGCTTCACTGGAAGGGCCTTGCCTTCCTGCGCGAGGTTAATGGGTAGGCGGGTCCGCCCGTCTGGGCGTTGGACGGGGCCTCGCCGTCTCACTGCCGGCGCCCGGTGCCACGATGCGAACGAGGTTGTGACGGCGGGCAAGAGGACGATGTGAGCGGCTCTCGACCCAGGCCGTGCCAGCCCAGGCCCAGAGTGTGTCCCTCCGTTCCATTGCGTGTCGAGGTCCAGAAACGAGTCGTTCTCCCAGTCCCCAGTGGCGCGGATGGCATGGCTGCATGCACTGCCTTTAAGCGTAAACCACCTGTTTATGGGCAGACTGGTGATGAAGGAGTCGGTCATCGATCACAGAACCACGCTGTTGCTGGCTTGATCGTCGTTCATGCGCTGAGACCTGCCAGGCAGTCGCCTTCCAGCCGCAGTCGCCCAGCTCGTGGTCCGGCGAAACTGCTCAAATTGCTGTGGGCACCCCTTACGCGGACCTCCTGGGTCTCGGCGATCCACCGCCCGGCGGGGGCGCATCAGTGCCCTGACCCGCGAAATGCCTGGACAGGCGCCGGTGCAGCGCGCCCGCAGTGCCCCGCCCAGGCGCAGCGTCCCAGGGGATCCCGACACACCGCCCGCCAGCATCTTGCGAGTTCTGGATATAGTGACAGTAGCATCACGAGACCACCACTGGACCATGGCGTCCGCCGGCTCAGTCGGCTCCGGACGAAGCCCTCCCGAACATCAAGCGCTTCGCCGCGATGCCGCCAGGATGACCACTTGATGCATGGCCACCTTGGCAGCCCGGAGGCGGCGTGCAGCTCGGGAGGGCCTTGACCAGAGTAGACCTTCCCGTCAGGCCCGGGTCCATGTCCGGCAGCTGAAGGTTTCCCCGCTTGGCATGGTGACCTTCGTCGCGTTTGCGCTTCGAGCACGCCGCTGAGGCAGTCCGACGCCGGGACGGCAATGCCAGTGGACTCCGGGTGCATGGGCTCATGGTCAGCGCCAGGCGCCCACCATAGTGGCCTGGCTGAGATGCAGTCCCAGGGTCCACCTGCATGCACGCCTCCAAGCCACAGCTCCTTGAGCTTGGTCCACGGGACCAGTCAGGGCCCCAGAGGCTCAGCCGCAGACCGAGAGTGTACCTTGCTTAATCGTGTCCGTGGGCGAGCCGCACGGCCAGCCAATGATCTCGCGCCAGCTTCTGTGCCCAGGCGCTCGACTGTCGCGCAGCGTGCAGAGACCAACGGTCGGAGCCCAGCTGCAAGCCAGGTTGAGCAAGCCCCACCAGCTTATGAACCGCGAGGCTTACGGGGTCCTCGACTGGTGCCCCACCGCTTTCCGGCGTCGGGTTATCCCGCAGGGAAGCGGGCGGGGGGATTCAGGGTTCTTCGTTTCACTCCAGCGTCCTCCTGCTCGTAGGTCTTCGGGCCGGCAGGTGAGTTTTACTCACCCAAGCTCTTCCTTCTCTCGCGGCAGGTCAGGATCTCTCGCCCGGATGAGCACGCGCAACCCCTGCCGCGCGATCAACCGCAAGAAAGTACGCACCCAGCCCGGGAGCGGCGGGGACCTCGACAGCTACGAGCTGGTTGGCAGTGGGCCGGAGGGACTACTGAGCAAGCCTGTCGCAGGCGATGCGGCGGGTGTCCAGATCCCAGGGTTTGACCAGGCTGTCGAGGTCGGGGCCCACGCCGCAGATCGCGTCGGCCCTGGCGGGGGCGTCGGCCCAGTCGTCCACATACTCGACGTGAAAGGCGGCCTTTCCAGCGCGGGTAAAGGCCGCCAGGCGGCCGCACTCGTTGAAGCTGGCGCACTCCTCGTTCAACGCCCAGTCAAACCAGGGCAACAAGGCGTCGAGCTGGTCCAGGTCGTTCTTCAGGCCCACGGAAAGGCCGCGAAGATGGGCTTCGTCCGCCAGGAATCGGTTGTAGTCCAGCTGCTCGGTGGCGTTGAGGCCCAGGCCGTTGCGGTTGGCGTAGCCGTCCACATTGTCGGGCTCGACCCCGTCGCATCCCCGCTCGACCGCCAGATCGAGGCGTTCGAGCATGATCTCGCGGACGGTGTCGTCCATGATGTCCACCCAGCGCTCGCCCTCCCACTCGGGCAGCTTCTGCCCGATGGCGGCGGTAGGAAAGCGGCCGGCGTCGTCGCGCCAGTCCTCCACGGTGCCGGCGCTGAAGTAGCAGATGGTGACGATTCCAGCGGCGGACAGCTCGTTCAGGGCCCGATCCGGCGCATCGAAGAGGTCGAGGTCGAACATCTCGACATCGAGCGCGGTGTCGATGGCTCCAGAGAGCTGCCACTGCCAGCTGGTGCCGGGCTCAGGCTGCCATGCGGGCCCGGGGTCCACGGGTTCGCTGGCGACATAGGGCTGGCAGCGCCCGTCCTGGGAGATCTCGCCCAGGTCGCATCGGGGGGTGGCGCAGGCGGAGAGGGGGAGCAGGCCAAGGAGGGCGGCTCGCATCATCGGCCCTCCATGGGGGCGCCGGCGCCGATGCTGCCGGCCAGGCGCGCGGCCTCCTGGCGCAGATCGCGCAGATCCAGCCCCTCGCGCCAGGTGGCCAGCACGCCAATCACGGTGACCGGCACGAAGCTCACCCCCCAGAAGACGATGGCGAAACCCTGCGCCACCGCCGGCTCCTGGCCCCAGAGCAGCATGGTCATGGTCATCGCGGCATGGAAGCTGCCCAGGTAGCCGGGCAGCTGGGGCACGACGACGGCAAGGGCGATGGCCACCGCCGTGAAGCAGGCCGCGCCAAAGGGCAGCTCGATGCCGAAGGCGACAAAGAGCAGCTGGATGGCCAGGGCGCCATTCATCCAGGTGAGCACGCTGAGCAGCCCGGCCTGCACCAGGCCCTTGGGGTCGCGGGCGTTGCCCAGGCCCGCCACGAAGCCGTCGAAGAGGCCCATGAAGAGGCCCTGCACCGGCTTCGGGGCGAGCTTCAGGATTGCGGCAAAAATGTGTCTGGCCGCTCGTTCTCGGGTGGCAAGCGCGAAGAAGATGGCCATGCAGGTGGCGGCCACACCACCCAGGATGCCGCCATAGAGCTTGAGCTTGTAGACCAGCTCGGCGTCGGCATGGCTGGCCCCTGGCGCGTCGTCGAGGACCAGGGCCATGACCACCAGCACCGATACCAGGCCCAGCAGGTCGTAGACCCGCTCCATGACCGCGGTGGCGACCACCGCCGGCAAGGGGTGGCCGGTGCGGCGGGCGGCGACGACGGGCTTGGCGACCTCCCCGGCCCGAAAGGGCAGCAAGGTGTTGGCCGCAGCCCCGATGACCTGGGCGGCGAAGAGGTCCCGCACCCGCGCCTGGGCGCCCAGGGGCCGCAGCAGCACCTTCCAGCGCAGGGCGCGCAGGCCGAATTCGCAGACCAGCAGAATTGCAGAGAGGGCGACCCAGCGCGGGTTCACCTGGGCCAGGGTCTGCCCCAGCTGGGCCCACTCCACGCCAGTGAGGAACCAGGCCAGTGCCAGCCCGCTCACGATCACGGCCACCAGCATCCTGCGGCGGGGGGCAGGGGGCGGTGGGGCCATGAACCGTGCTCCAGGGGGATGCGCCTTGGCAGACCATAGCCGAGGCGGCGGCGGGTGGGCGGTCATGGCACGGCCCCTCCGGCCCGGCTACTTGCGGCCTCCTCGCGTCCCGTCCAGGAGCCCTGATGTATCGCCGCGACGACAAGGATGGCCGGATCTACGATGTGGCCGGCATCGGCAACGCCCTGGTGGATGCCCTGGTGGTCATGGATGAGCGCGAGCTGCTGCTCAGCCATGGACTGGCCCGCGGCCACATGACCCTGGTGGATCACGACCGCTGGCAGGCCATTTACCGCGAGGTCCAGGACCATGGCGTCGAGATGCAGTCGGGGGGCTCCGGCGCCAACACCATCGCCGCGCTGGGCCTGCTGGGGGCGCGGAGCATCTTCTGCGGCCAGGTGGGCGAAGACCAGTTTGGCCATCTCTATGCCAGGCGCCTGCAAGAGGCCTGCGGCGGCCACGCCCTTCAATGGACCCGCAGCAGCAACACCGGCAAGTGCCTCAGCGTGATCAGCCAGCACGACGCCGAACGCACCATGCTGACCGATCTGGGCGCCGCGGTGCAGATGACCCACCTCGAAGGCTTCGACGCGGTCATCCGCAGCAGCCGCATGCTTCACGTCGAGGGCTACCTGTTGCACCCCGGCCCCATGAACCAGCGCGCCCGCGAAGCCATCGCCATCGCCGTGCAAGAGCAGATCCCAGTCAGCCTGGACGCCGCCGATCCCTCGGTGGTGGCCAGCCAGCGTGGCGCCATGTGGGAGCTGATCGAAGAGATGGTGGACGTGGTCTTCCTCAACGAAGAAGAGGCCCGCACCCTCTGCGATTCCGATGTGCCCGCCGCCTTGGACCGCCTGGGCGATGTGGTGGACACGGTGGTGATCAAGCTGGGCAGCAAGGGCTCCTTGGTGCGCCACGCCGGAGAGACCGTTCAGGTGGGGGTTCACAAGGTGACCGCCAAAGACACCACCGGCGCCGGCGACGCCTATGCCGCAGGCTTCCTCTTTGGCTATGTACACGGCTGGACCCCCGCCGAGGCCGCCGATCTGGCTTCCCGGACCGCGTCGCTGACCGTCGAGCAGGTGGGTGCCGTGGTGCGGGATCGCGCCCGCATGCAAGGCGCGGTCGTCGCCGCCCGGGCCGCCCGAAGCTGAAAGGAGGGCGCTTGTCTGCTGAGATCCGCCGCCTGTTGCGCTTTGTGGACGCCGATGGGCGCTTGCGTCCCGGCCTGCTGCTGGACTTCGACCCCGCAGCCGAGGGGCCGGTGGATCCCTCCTGGCGGGTGCAGCCCTGCCAAGGCGACCTCTTTGGAGAGCTGCGCCCCGTCGGTCCGCCGGTGGCGCTGGGCAGCCTGCGCCTGCTCAGCCCGGTGCTGCCGGGCAAGGTGGTGGGCATCGGGTCGAATTACCGCGACCACGCCGCCGAGATGGGGCGGGCGCTGCCCACCGAACCCAAGCTCTTCCTCAAGCCCTCCACGGCGGTGATCGGTCCTGGCGACGCCATCCCCGTGCCCCCGGGCACAGAGCGGGTGGATCACGAGGCCGAGCTGGCTGTGGTGATCGGTCGCACCGCGGTGCGGGTCCGCGAAGATGAAGCGCTGGACTATGTTCTCGGCTATAGCTGCCTCAATGACGTGACCGCCCGGGACTTCCAGAAGAAGGATGGCGTCTTTGCCCGCGCCAAGGGCTTTGACGGCTTTTGCCCGCTGGGGCCCTGGATCGTCCAGGGCCTGGACCCCCGGTCCTTGGGGGTGCGCTGCCGCGTCAACGGGCAGCTGCGCCAGGACGGCAACAGCGCCGATCTGGTCTTTGGGGTGGCGCAGCTCGTCGCCTTTGTGAGCGGCGTGATGACGCTTCAGCCCGGCGATGTCATCGCCACTGGCACGCCGATGGGCGTGGGGCCGCTGGTGGCGGGGGACCGGGTCGAGGTCTGGGTGGAGGGCATCGGCTGCCTGGCCAACCCCGTCATCGACCGGGAGGATCGCCAGCGTGGATGAGATCGTCCGCAACGTCATCGTCGCGGCGGTGCTGCTGGTCCTGCTTGGGGGCCTGACCTGGAGTCTGCGCCACCGGGCCTCGGCCGCGCTGCTGCTGCTCGCCTTGTCGGTGGTGGGCGGCCTCGGCCTGGGCTTCCTGGTGCCCCTCGACCTGCTTCAGCTCCCGGCCGACACGGCGCTCGGCGGCGCTGCCGGCACCCTGATGCTCTGGGCCCTCTTTGCGGCCCTGCTGCCCACGGTGGGGCGGCCCGTTCTGCCCGCGGCGCTGCCCCCGTTGGCCTGGGCGGTGCTCTGCGGCGCCTTCATGGGAGAGATGGGCGCGGCCGCGGTCTTTGGCGCTGCGGCACACCAGCCGGGCCGCGGCGGCGCGCCTGACCCCTGGCGGCGGCCGCCGGGGCCCTGGTGGGCGCATGGGTGATCCCGCCCTGCTGGCCCTGTCGGGGCACCTGGGCCTGGACCAGCTGCGGCTGCTGCCGGTGGCCCTGGCCTGCGCCCTGGTGGCCTGGCCCATGCGAGGCGACCTGCTGCCCGAGGCCGCGCCGGGCGTTCCAGCACCCCACAAGGGGCTCACTGCGCTGGTTCTGGCGGTCGGCCTCGCGGGGCAGCTGCCCGGGGTCGCCCCCTTCGCCTTGGGTCTGGGGGTGGTGGCCCTGGCGGTGATGGGCCGCCGGCGTCTGTCGCAGGCTTCCGGCCGGGTGCCCCTGCACATCGCCGGGGTATCGGGCTTGGTGATGGTGGCCACGGCTGCAGGGGTGCCGGGCCTGGCGGCCATGGGCATCGAGGAGATCCAATACACCCAGGCGCCGCTGCTGCGACCCCTGCTCTTTGGCACCGGCTGGCTGGCGGCCCTGCCCCTGGACAGCGCGGGGGCGGGTCTGCTCGGACTGTCCTTGCTGGACCGGGCGCGCTCCCTTCATGTGGACGGCGGCGCGCTGCTTCTGGCGGCCGGCGCAGCCATCGGCGGCCTGGGTCCGCTGGTGGTGGCGGGCGCCTTCCAGCAGGGCTGGCGCATCTGGCTGGTGCAGGGGCTGGTCTGCGGCGGCCTGCTCTGGGTCGTGCTGTAGGGGCCGGCGTCGGGTATGCGCCGGTCAGCCCCTGGAGCCGCCATGTCCCCCGCGCCGACCCGCCTGCTCGCCCTCGCCCTGCTCTTGCTGGCCAGCCTGGGAGCCGCCCCTCCACCGGCAGTGGGGCGTGGCATGGTCGCCGCGGACCACCCCCTGTGCAGCCAGGCCGCGGCGTCGGTGTTGGAGCAGGGGGGCAACGCCGTGGATGGCGCGGTGGCCGCCGCGCTGGCCTGCGGCGTGGTGCAGCCCTCCAGCAGCGGTCTCGGCGGGGGCGGCTTTGCGGTGATGGTGCCCGCGGTGGGCGAGCCCGCCGTCTTGGATTTCCGGGAGGTGGCCCCGGCCGCGGCGCACCGGGAGCTCTACCTGCAGCCCGGGCTGGCCGAAGACGCCAGCACCACGGGGGGGCTGGCCGTGGGCGTGCCGGGGGAGCCCGCCGGCCTCGCCGAGCTTCACCGCCGCTGGGGGCGCCTGCCCTTGAAGAAGGTGGCGGCGCCGGCCATCGCCCTGGCCCGCGAGGGTTTTGTGGTCGGGCCCCACCTCGCCCACTCCCTGGCCGCCAAAGGAGAGCTGGGGGCCAGCCTGTCCCAGCAGCTCTATGGGGCGACGCCGCCGGAAGAGGGCGATCGGGCGCGCAATCCCGCCTTGGGTCGCGCGATCGATGCCTGGGCACGGAGCGGCGGAGATGCGCTCCAGCAGGGCCCTCTCGCGGCGCAGATCGTCGCGGCGGCCCGGTCTGCCGGCGGGATCTTGACCCCAGCGGATCTGGCGGCCTACCGGCCCCGGGACCGCGCCCCGCTGGTGGGCAATTACCGGGGTTGGACAGTGATTACAATGCCCCCACCCAGCAGCGGTGGGGCGGTGCTGCTGCAAGTGCTCGCGGTGCTGGAGGGCCACGACCTGGCCGCCCTGGGCCAGGGCAGCGCGGCCCACCTGCACCTGCTGGCCGAGGCCTTTCAGCACGCCTTTGCCGACCGCGCCCACTTCATGGGTGATCCCGATCGCGTGACCGTGCCGGTGGACCGCATGTTGGCGCCGGCCCGCATCGCCGACATCCAGCGGCGCATCCTGCCGGGCCGCACCTTTGATGCAGACTGGTATGGGTTGCCGGTGGACATTGGCCTGGACGCTGGCACCCAACACATCAGCGTGGTGGATCGCGAGGGCAACGCCGTGGCCCTCACCACCACCATCAACACCAGTTTCGGCAGCAAGGTGGTGGTGCCTGGCTTGGGTTTGATCCTGAACAACGAGATGGACGACTTTGTCGCCCGGCCCGGCGAAGCCAACGCCTATGGCCTGGTGGGCAGCGAGGCCAACGCGGTGTCGCCGGGCGCGCGGCCCCTGTCCAGCATGACCCCCACGGTGCTGGTCTCGCCCGATGGCAAGAAGCGCATCGTGGTGGGGGCCAGCGGCGGGCCCTTCATCATCAGCAGCACCCTGCAGGTGATCAGCGACCTCATCGACTTTGGAATGGACCCCAGCGAGGCCGTGTCCGCGCCGCGCATCCACCACCAGTGGCAGCCACGCCTGCTCTTTGTGGATGTCGGGCTGAGCCCGGACACCGTCGACCTGCTGCGCGCCCGCGGCCACGAGACCAGGGCCATGGACTTCTTCTCTTCGGTCGAGGTCATCGTCTTTGAGGAGGGGCGGGCGACCGGGGCCAGCGACCCCCGCAAGGGCGGCTGGCCGGCGGGGGCCCGGTAGCAGGAAGGGGCCGCGAGGCGGTAGACTGCTCGCCCCATCTCAGCATGCCGGCCGAGACCGGCGGAGGCGCACCATGAAGTTCACCCCCCTGCTCCTGGCCCTTGGCCTCACCCTGGCCGCTTGCGGAGACAAGGAAGACGCCGACAGCGCCGCCCCCGATGGCAGCGATGGCAGCGATGCGACGGATGGCACCGACGCGACGGATGGCGCCGACGCGACCGATGGCACGGATGAGACCGACGGCGCCGACGACCCGAGCCCCAGCATCACCACCGGCGGCATGGCCTGCGTGCCCGCGACCAGCGGCCCCGAGGCCATCGTCGCGCAGCTGGAGGTGGCCGACCCCCAAGGTGCGGACACCGTGCCCGCCGGCTTTCTGCGCGCCACCCGCGGTGGCAGCGTGATCTTCGACGATCTGGCGCTGGTCTGTGGCCGCACGGGCGCCTGCACCGCCAGCTTCCGGTCCGAGGACTATGGCACCAGCTGCATCGAGGCCCCGGACCTGGTCTTTGAGGGCATGGTCACCGACGAGGACGGCAACAGCTCGGCGTGGACGGTCCTGCCCTGGGAGGGCTGAGCGCCGGGGCCGCCCGCGCCCCTCAGGGCTGTGAAACGATGGACTCCCAGTTCTCTTCGGCCTCTTCGGTGCGGGTGGCCCGCTCGACCTTCATGCCCATGTGGGTGTCGTAGCGAACGGCGTTGTCGCCGGTCTTTCGGACCTGCCAGGCGCCAAAGGCCGGGCCCGGCGGCACCAGGGCGCCGGGGTGGTTGCCGATGAGGTCGGCGCGGCCCCAGCTGAGCAGGGCCTCGCGCAGGTGGGGCCACTCCTCGCGCTTCCAATAGAAGAGGGCCGCCCGCTGGCGGCTGCGCTCTCGGCCGCCCTTGGCCACATAGACCGACTCCTTGGTGTAGGGGTCCTTGCCCGAGACATACATGGCCGTGGCCAGGGTGGCCGGCGTGGGCATGAACATCTGGGCCTGGCGCGGCCGGAGGTTGTGTTCCTTCATATACAAGGCGAGGGCGACGCACTCGTCGGGTCCGGTGCCCGGGTGGGCACACTGGAAGTAGGGCACCAGGAACTGCTGCTTGCCCTGGTCTTCGTTGGCCTTGCGAAAGCGCTCCATGAAGCGGGTGAAGTACTGGATCTCGGGCTTCTTCATCTTGGCGAGGGAGGCGCTTGATGCGTGCTCGGGCGCCACGCTGAGCTGCCCCTGGGTGTGGTGGGCGGCCAGCTCTTCGACGAATTCGTCGTCCAGATCGGCGAGATCGTAGCGGATGCCGGAGTTCACGTAGACCTTGCGGATGCCCGGGGTGTTGCGGGCCTGGCGCAGCAGGTCCAGGTAGGGCTTGTGATCGGTGCCATAATGTTTGCAACGTACGGGGTGCAGACAGGACACCCGCCGGCAGACCTGGTTGGCCGCGTCGTCGTTGCAACGCATATGATACATGTTGGCAGTGGGGCCGCCCATATCCGAGATGATCCCATTGAAGTTGGGATCAGCGGCCATCTTTCGCACCTCGCGCAGCACGCTCTCGGTGCTGCGGCTGACCACATCCTTGCCTTGGTGGATGGTCAGGGCGCAGAAGGAGCAGCCCCCCGAACAGCCGCGGTTGACCGTGATGCTGCCCTGGATGCTGTTGAGGGCGGGGATGGGCTCGCGGTAGCAGGGGTGCGGGGTCTGGGCGAAGGGCAGCTCGTGGAGCCGGTCCAGCTCTGCGGTGGTCAGCGGCTGGGCGGCGGGGTTCTGCACCACCGCGCGGGCCCCGTGGCGCTGCACCAGGCGTTTGCCGCAGTGGGGATTGCTCTCGCGGTACATCAGCAGGGTGCCGCGGTTGAAGGCGTCCGGATCGGCCCGGCAGGTGGCCAGGTCAGGCATCTCGATGACGTCGGCGCCTTGTGGGATGGCGTCCTTGCCGCCGGTGGCCCAGGCCGTGCCGGGCAGATCGCGGCAGGCCGAGATGGGCTCGCCCGCAGCGAGGCGGGTGGCGATCTCGACCACCTGGCGCTCGCCCATGCCGTAGACCAGCAGGTCGGCCTTGGCTTCGAGCAGGATGGAGCCGCGGATCTTGTCCTGCCAGAAGTCATAGTGCACAAAGCGGCGCAGGCTGGCCTCGACCCCGCCCACAACCACGGGAACGCCCGGAAATGCCTGCTTTACCCTGGATACATAGGGGATTGTGGCGCGATCGGGCCGCAGGCCCACCTGGCCGCCGGGGCTGTAGGCGTCGCTGCTGCGCAGGCGCCGGCTGGCGGTGAAGCGGTTGACCTGGGTGTCCATATTGCCCGCGGTCACCCCGAAGAAGAGCCTGGGGCGACCCAAGGCGGCGAATGCGTCGGGGTTGCGCCAGTCGGGCTGGGCGATGATGCCGACGCTGAAGCCGTGGGCCTCCAGCCAGCGGCCGATGGCGGCCACACCCCAGGCGGGGTGGTCCACATAGGCGTCGCCAGTGACGAGGATCACGTCGAGGGGCCGGTGGCCCGCCTCCTCGGCGGTCATGGGGAGGAAGGGCAGCATGTCGGACACCTCGCGCCCCAGGTAGCCCCGGCCCACCCGCGGCACAAGCGACGCTTGGGCGACGGTTGCGTGGAGGCCGCCTGCTGGCCGCTTTCAGCGCAGGGCGGCGGCGACCCCGCGGCGAAAGGCGGGCAGCAGATCGCGGCAGGCCGGACCGGCCGGCGAGGCGGGCAGGCAGGAGACCTGGTGGGCCGTCTCGCCATCGATGAACCAGGCCGTCACCGTCTCGACATCGGGGCCCACCGCACCCAGGCGCACGATGGCGATGTAGGCGTCCACCTCCTCCTCGCCCAGCTGCAGCCGCTGGAGCCCCCCGGTCTGCAGGGCCTCCCCCAGGGTCTCGGCCAGGGCGGCCGCCTCGCCCATGAGCGCGGGACCGTCCGGGGCGGGCATCTCTCGGTGCAGGATGAGGAGCTCGGCGCACTCCAAGGCCGTGGCGGGGCCATGCTGCATCATGCGGCAGCCCGCGAAGGGGCCGGCCTCCACCTCCTCGTCGTCCATCAGGGCGGGGGGCACCCGCTCGGCCCGCACCGCGGCGATGCGCAGGTCCAGCGCGGGACCGTCACCTTCTGCCATCGAGAAGCTGCCCACCGCGTCGCGACCGCTGACCAGGGACAGGCTGCGGAGGGGGCGCGCCCGGCCACGTCCGGGGCGGCGCAGGCTGAGCTGCACATCAAAGGTGGAGCGCTCGCCGCTGAGGGTCAGCACCGTGACGTCCACCCGCAGCTCGTGGCGCTCGTCATAAGGCAGCACGAGGCCCGGCAGGGGCCCGGGCCGGGCGTCGGCGAAGGTGCCGATGAAGCGCTGCTCCCCCACCTCCACCGCCAGGGCCACGTCGGCATGGGATTGCACCGCGGCGAAGGCGGTGCCGAGCAAGAGCAGGAGCATGGGGCCCTCGAGACAGTCGACGGATCAGACGGTAGCACCCGACCGCGATCCCCCGCCGGAGACCTGGCGGGGAAAGCGCAGGTAAACCATGGCGAGGCTGAGCAGGGCCATCAGCGCGGTGGCCACAAAGACCCGCGCGACCCCGCGCTCCAGGTCGGCGATCTCTGCGAAACCACGCGCTGCGGGCTCCATTCCAGCGAGCGCCCCAAAGGCGGTCACCCCAGCCGCGCTGCCCAGGCTGCGGGCCAGCAGGGTGAGCGCGGTGGCTTGCCCCACCAGCCCCTTGGGGGCGGCGATCTGGGCGCTGACGTTGAAGCTGGACACGGTGATGCCCATGCCCACCCCCACCAGTCCGAGCCCCCAGGCGTTGGCCGTGTCCCAGGCGGCGATGCCCGTCCCCAGGACCACCACCAGGCTGCCTGCCCGCACCAGCCGGCCAAAGCCCACCCGGTCCACCAGGCGCCCGGTCAGGTTGGCTGCCAGGGTCCAGGCCACCGACAGGGGGATGAGGGCCAGCCCGGCGTCCAGGGCGCTGCCGCCCAGCACCGCCTGGATCTGCACGGGCAGGTAGCCGACCACGCCCATCAAGGTGGCGCCCAGGGCCAGACCGGCCAGGAAGATGGCCTGCTGGGTGGGATCCTGGAGCAGGCGCCAGGTGGTGGCCCAAAACCCCGGCCCGCGCTCGGCCCCGATGCCCAGGCGACGGGGCAGCAGCGCCAGCACCAGGCCGCCGGCCACCGCCCCCGGCAGCAGGTTGATCCAGAAGATGCTGCGCCAGCCGAAGCCCTCGGTCAGGCTGCCACCCAGCACCGGGCCCAGCAGGCTGGACAGCCCCCACACCAGGCTGAAGATGCCTTGCATGCGGGTGCGATCGGCCACCGCATAGAGGTCGCCAAAGAGGGTCATGGTGAGGGGCACCAGCGCGCCGGCGCCCAGGCCCTGGACCAGCCGCGCGCCCACCATGCCGGGCATGCTGCCGGCCGTGGCGCAGGCCACCGACCCCAGCACAAAGAGGCCCAGTCCCAGCAGGTAGCTGTCGCGGCGCCCCAGGCGGTCGGCCATGCGCCCATAGAGCGGCATGCTGAGGGTCTGCGCCAGGATGTAGCTGGAGAAGACCCACGGGTAGAGGCCCGCACCACCAAAGTCGGCGACCACCGCCGGCATGGCGGGGCTCACCACCATCACCTCCAAGGAGGCCAGGAAGGTGCCCACCAGCAAGGCGCCCACAATCGCGCGGCGGCGACCCGGACTCAGGACCAGGGTGGGTGCGTTTGGGGCCATCGCGCGCAGCTAGCCCGAAGTCGCACCCCGGGCCCGCGCGGGCCCGATCGGCAGGATCAGGCCGTGGCCCGAAGCTGCTGGGGCTCGAGGTTGCGCTCCAGCGCCACCTGCCGGCAGAAGGGCAGGCGGGAGCAGCGCAAGCACTGGCGATCGCGCTTCTCGGGCAAGGCGGCCAGGGTGGTGCGCCGGAAGCCCAGGGACTCGAAGGGGCTGGGATCGTCGGTCAGCACGAAGGCCCGACCCACGCCCATGGCCGCGGCCTCGAGCAGGACCGTGTCCAGCAGCAGGGCCGAGATCTCGTCCTGGCTGCTGGTGAGCACCCCCACTTCGGCCAGATCCACATCCACCAGGGTGATGGAGGCCACCCCCACCACCTTGCCGTCGCGCAGGGCCAGGGTGTAGTCGCGCAGGTGCTCCACCACCTGCCGCCCGCTGCGGGGGAGCAGGCGCCCGGCCTTCAGATCGGGCTCGATCAGGCGCAGGATCTCGGGCACGTCCTGCACGGTGGGCTTGCGCAGGCGCAGCCCGGGGCCGATGGCGGCAGGGGCGTCGATGCGGGGCACGGTGCTGAGGTGCATGGCGGTCTACTCCGGAGTCAACCCATGCAATATGCGCCGTTGCGAATGTTCATGCAATAAACTTTCTATCAGTCCGCTGCATCTTTTCTCAGGTCAGGCCAGCAATGCCGCGGATCCGCCGGTGGATGGACGACAGGGTCCGCCAGGTCGGGCTGCTGTGGATCTCCGCCAACTGCCCGCGCAGCGACTCGATCTCGGCGGAGAGCCGCGCATGAGGAAGGTGGGCGGGGGCCCGGCGGGTGGGCGCCGCCGCCCAGCGCGTCAGCGGAATGGCGATGCGATCGGCTGCATAGCGATGGCTGAGGTGGCTGGACGCCGCGCGGGCGCGCTGGCCCGAGATGGGGCGCTCCGCCAGGCCCACCAGGGCCTCGGCCACTCCGTCGGGATCACAAAAAGGCAGGGACAAGGCCAGTCCTTCCTGGCATAGCTCTGCGGCGAGCTCGCAGGCCGGGGTGGTGGCGATGGTCATGCCCAACCATGAATAGAGCAGCAGCCGGGTGCGGCTGCCCAGCTCGGGCTCGCTGCCCGGTCGGTCCAGGCAGAGGCCGACCTGGGCCGGCGCCAGGGCCGCCACCAGCTCGGCCTGGGGCAGCCAGCCCAAGAGCGTGATGCGATCCCGGTGGGGGCTGCCCTCGGCCCAGGCCCGGAAGCGGGCGTGGCCTTGCGCGTAGTGGCCGGGCACCGCGCCGCCGCTCACCCGGATCTGGATGCCCGGGTGGGCGGCCAGGGCGCGATCGAGGGCCTGGGCCAGGCCGACATCGTCCAGCCAGGGGGTGAAGGCCCCGCAGAGGGCGACAACCAGGGGCTCGCGGGCCTTCCGCTTCTGGGGCGCCTGGGCGGGAAGGGGCAGGTCATAGGCGATGGGCACCGTGTGCACCGGCAGGGGACCGTCGTGCCCCCGCCCCAACAGGCCCAGCTGGCCCAAGGTGGCGTGGCGCTGGCGCGCGCTGATGGGCGAGAGGGCGTCGGCGCGGCCCAAGACATCGAAGGCGGCGGCCTGGGCTGCGGCGATGCGGGCTGGGGGCAAGGACTCGCCCAGGGCCAGGGCCAGGGCTTGCAACTCCGCCAGCGGATCGCCCGGCAGATCTCCCCACCAGGGCCGGTCGCCCACCACCCGCGCCGCCAGCGCACCCGGGCGGTGCGGGCCGGCCGACACCACCGCGTCGGCCGCCCGGGCCAGCTCCAGGCCCCGGGGGATCAAGGTCGGGTCGTCGTCGCGCTCCACCAGCAGCAGGTCCACCGCGTGCCCCGCCTGGCGCAGGGCCTGCAAGAAGTGGGCGGTGCGCAGCTGGGCGAAGCCGGTCTGCTGCTGGGTGGGGTGGGGGAGGGGACCGCGGCCGATCAGCAGGATGCGGCTCACTTGGGGGCCTTGGGTGGGGCCCGGCCCTCGGCGGCGTCGTAGTGGGTGACCAGGCCCCAGGCGTGGTCCAGCAGCACGATGCCGTGGTCTTCCAGGTCGGAGACCACCTCGAAGTCATAGAGCTGGTTGTGCCAGACATGGGGCTTGAGGTGCCCCTTGTCAAAGACGGCCACGCTCAGCCGGTAGCGCCCCGACAGCAGCGGCAGCCGGTTCCAACGGATGAAGAAGGTGTAGATGCCGTGGTAGGTCCCATCGAGAACACCGTCGTAGCGGGTGTTCGGGCCGTGGACATACACGCCGTCGCTGCGAAAGATGGCCACCCCGAAGATGGGCCTTTCGACGGGCTCGGTGGTGCGCAAGGTGACGGCCACCATCAGGTCCTCCCCCGTGCGAAAGCGCTCCCGGGGCTGGCCCTGGCCGTCGAGGACCTGCACCTGCAAGACCCGCACCTCGCCGGTGCCTTGCACGATGGCCGTGTCGCCATCCACCACGTCGAAGGCCTCGGTGACGGCCGGCACCGCCCAGACAGCGGCGGGATCGGGCAGGTTGCAGGCTTGCAGGATCGCGGCCTTGACCGCATGATCGTCAAGGGTGGCGGTGTAGCGGGGCGCCTCTTTGCGGGCCGGGTCGGGCTCGACCGGCTGGGGGAAGGGCCGCACCTGCCGCGCCGAAGGCCCCGCCGCCCGCTCCCGCTCGATGTCCATATAGCGGTCCACCACATCCTTGGCGGGACCCAGCGCCCGCACCCGCCCGCCGTCCAGCCACAGGGCCTCGTCACAGAGGCTGCGCACCGCGTGCAGGTCGTGGCTGACCAGGATGATGGTGCGTCCCTGGCTGAGGAATTCCTCGATCTTGCGGATGCAGCGGCGCTGGAAGTACTGGTCGCCCACCGCCAGGACCTCGTCCACCAGGAAGACGTCGCTGTCGGTGTGGGCGGCGATGGCGAAGCCCAGGCGCAGGTTCATGCCTGCGCTATAGGTGCGCACCGGCAGGTCGATGAAGTCGCCCAGCTCGGCAAAGGCGATGATGTCGGGGATGCGCTCCTCGACCAGGGCGTCGCTCATGCCCAGCAGGCTGCAATTCAGCCGGATATTCTCGCGTCCGGTGAATTCCCGGTGGAAGCCCAGCCCCAGGTCCAACAGGGTGGACAGGCTGGCCCGAATCTCCAAGGCGCCTTCGGTGGGACGGGTGATGCCGCCGATGATGCGCAGCAAGGTGCTCTTGCCGGCGCCGTTGGGACCCACCACCCCGAAGCTGCGGCCCCGGCGCACCGAAAAGGAGACGTCGCGTAGCGCCCAGTGGGGGGTGTGGTGCCGCCGCGTGCCGAAGAACTCGTAGAGTCGGCTGCGGTCGTCTTTGTAGATGTCGAAACGCTTGCCCAGTCCATCGGCTGCGACCACCCAGTCATCGTCCGCCAGCACGGGCTCCTCCCCCGTCTGGGAAGGGCCGGTGGGGCGCTGGGGGCGGGCGGGTGCCATGGACATGCGCGGGGATGCTATCATCGACCGAGATGGCCCCTCCTTTGACCCTCCAGCCTGCCAGCGCTGGCCTCGGCAGTTTCTTCCGATCGCGGCTCCTGCCGGCGGGTGCCCCATGTTGAGCCCCCATCTCGGCGTGGTCGCGGTGCTTCGGCAGGCTCCCGGCCCCGAGGCCGACCCGCGACAGGGCGATCTGGCCTTCGAGGCGGACGAGCTTCGCCTGGAGCGCGAGGCCCTGCGGGCCCGATTGGGCGAGATCGAGCGGCGATTCGACGAGATCGAACGCTCTCGCCACATGATGCGCTCGGTCCCCACCTTGAGCGCCGAAGAAGAAGACCGCCGGCTGCGCGCCGCCGTGTGGTCGGGATTGGACTTCGACCTCGCCCTGGTCGAGGACCGCAGCCGCCAGCTGGAGGCCCTGCCCGCCGCCCGCGCCCGTCGGGCCGCCCGGGCCGACAGCGACGACGATCTGCGCCGCCGACTTGAAGAGCTGGACGAGCTGGCCCGCCTGGAGGGCGCCCGCGCCCAGATGCAGGGCCCCTCTGCGCCCTACCAGGCCGCAGTGGACGAGCGCGCCCTGTCGCTGCGCCGCCGCCTGGCCCCCTTCCAGGCGGCCACCGCCGAAGACGCCCTGGCGGTCTCCACCCACGAGATCGCCGTGCTGGCCGCGGTGGAGCCCCCGGAGGGCCCGCCCACCGCCCTGGCGCTGGTGCTGCCGGTCTCCCAGGCCATCGCCGCCGGCTGGCGGGAGCGCGGCGACGACCTCTGCGCGCGCTTTGCCTGGCGGGTGGTGGCGGCGCTGGCCGGCGTGCTCCGGGACGTGGGCGCGGCCGACGCGCCGATCCGCTATGATCGACTCGGCGATTGTCTGACGATCCAGGCCTGGCTTGGGGATTCGGAGCTGAAGACGGATCTGAAGGAGCGGCTATCGGACGCCTTCGACCAGATACACCAGCAGGCCCAGGAGTTGCAGAGGGCACAGCTGGACCTCTTCCTGGCGTGGGTCGAGCCCTCCGTGATCGCCGGGGGCCCCCCCCCTGGAACCGGGGGGCGCCGCCCATGACGGCCCCACCCAGCCACCCGCCCCTGTCCTTGGACGAGATCGCCCGGCTGCTGGATCTGCACCCCTTCGATGTGGCGCGGGTGCTGGGACAACAGGGCGAGATGCCTGTCGGCCTGCGCTTTCAACGCGAGGATCTCGAGCGCATCTCCGGGCTGGCCGGCATCGAGACCTGGTGGCCGGACAGCCTGCGCCTGCCTGCCGAAGACCCCGCCCGCAGCGAGGCCCTGGCGGTCGGCCTCTGTCGGCTGCTCTTTGAGCACGACCTGGTGGGCGGGCGGTGGACCCGGGCCGACAACCTGCTCCGGGGGCTGGATGGCGACGATCAGCGGCGGCTGCGGGGCCTGATCAACGCCCTCATCCGGGCGCGGGTCTTGCAATCCTCTCCCAGCTGGCGGGGCCTGCAGTTGTCGGTGGTGGCCGGGCGGGTATCGGTGATCCAGGATCTGGCCCGGGGTGTTCCCCTGGGCGTCGCCGTGGGCGCGCTCGAGCAGCCGCCCGGTGGCTTTGGGGAGGGAAGGCGATGAGCAGCGGAGGCTTGTTTGGTGGAGACCCGGGTCTCCTGCTCCTGGATGGCGAAGGCGAGGCCCTCGCGCCCGCCCCGGCGCCCCCGCCTGTGACCCTGCGGGCAGCGGTGCGCACCCTCAACCCCCAGCGCGGCGCGCCGGTCGAGGTGCCCGAAGCGGCCTTCCTGGTGGACCGGGTGCGGCCCGGAGCGGTCGTGCGGGATGACGATGACCGGGTGCGCCGGGCCGACGCCTCGGTCTTTGACCAGGGCTATGGCGAGGAGGACCTCAGCCACGAGGATCGGCGCCCGCTGATGGAGCGCTTCCGCGCGGCGGGAGTGAACCTGCCCCGGCGGGTGGAAGCCCGGATGGCGTCGGCCGAAGGGCCGCCACCGCGGCGTGCCCAGTCAGGCGGCCCAGGCATCGCGGGGGCGGGCGCCGCCGCCGGACCAAACCGACGCCCCGATGCGCCCAGCGCGGCCATCATCACCGAGCGCGTGGCGGGTCGGCAGGACCAGCTCCGGGGAGACCGCTTCGAGGCCTCCACCGGCGATGTGTTGACCGCCCGCTCGACGGTCTTCGACTTTGGCTACTCCGACGAGGTGATGCCGCCACCCGAACTCGAGCCCTATACCGGTGAACACGATCCCCCCGCGCCCGTCGAGCGCAGCTCGGGCCCCTTGCGGATCTTCGTGGGTCGTCCCGGCGTGCAGGAGCCCCCGCCCGACGCCTGGCCGTCCCTGAACGTGCCCGTCGCGGCGGCGGCGGCCTCTCGGTGCGCCACGCCCGCGGTCGGGTGGACAACCCGCGCCCTCTGCCTGGGACGCCGCCTTCCTGGGCGCCGCCGACGCCGAGGACGCGGCGCCCCTGGCCGCCCTGGGCGCCGACGACGCCTTGCCCATGGAGGCCGACGAGGGCCCGCTGGCTGCCCTGCCCGATGATCTGGGCTGGGACGCGCCTCTGCCCAGGCACGCGGACCCCTTCTCTCGGCCCGCTCCCGCCCCGGAGCCCCTCTTTCCGGCGCGACGCCTGCGGCCCGCGGCGGCCGGCCCTGGTGGGTCTCGCCCGACCTCGAATCGGATCTGCCGGATCTGCACCAGACCGGCGAGCACCGGCCGGCCTTGCCCGATCTCGAGCTGGGCCAGCCGCGACTCGAAGAGGACCTCGCCATCCCGCTGCCGGACGAGGAGCCCAGCGCAGGGTTGCGCCGGATCGCGCCTTGGGAGGACCCCGACCCCTGGAGCACGGGCTCGTCACGCCGGTCGGGCACCATCGACGCCCAAAGCGGGGAGTCGGACACCGCGGGCACCGTGGCGCCGCGCCATCGGGCCTTAAGCCAGCCTCCGCCATCCCCGAGCTCAAGGTGGTGGAGCAGCCCTCCGGCAGCGCCCCGCCGGGACGCCTGTTGGCCGGCCTCGCCCTGGTGGCGGTGGTGGTCTTTGGCGTGCTTCAGGTGGCCCGCATTCAGAACGGCGGCGGCAGCCTCTTTGGCACAAGCCGGCGGGACGTCGAGCGCCGTGCCGGTCGCGGCCACGGGCGCGGCCCTGCCCACCGTTGAGATCAGCAGCGTCGAGGGCCCCGCAGGTCCGGTGGCGGTGCGGCCCGTCGTGGCGACTCCACTGCGGATCCGCCGCCCGCCCAGGCCGCGCTGCCGGCCGACAGCCTGCCGCCGGTGGACACCCACCGGCGCCTCAGCCCCGATGGCGAGACGGGCCTGCTCAAGATCACCGCGCCGCCGGGGGCCACCATCTACCTGGACGGCAAGGCTGCCGGTCGGGCGCCGCTGAGCGCCCAGCACCTCAAGCCGGGCGTGCACACGATCCGGGTGGGATCGCGCTCCTGGGATGTGCATGTGGCGACCGGGCGCCTGACGAGTATCGACTTCACCCGTTGAGCTTCGCCCCCCGGTGGTGCCGTTGCTTTCGGCGCAAGAGGACAGTGGGGGGCTGCTGACGAAGCGCCGCCGCAGGAAGCGAACCGATCGAGGTCGCCAACGCTGGCCGCCGAGGGACCCGGTCTGGGGGAGTTGGCGATCACCCCAGAGGTTGTCCCGAACTCTGTGCGGACGGATGAGGCAGCGCCTGGGTCGGCTGGTCGAGCGAGCCCCAAGGCCGAGCGCGCGGAGCCTCTCGGCTATGAGGTGGGCCAGTGCAGTCCGGTCGAGAACGCCCGGATCGGCAGCGCGCCAAAGACGCTGCAGATCGAATCCGGCAACGTCACGGTGCACACCCCCCTCCCAATCGGGAATCAAGCGGCCGCTCTCAGCAGCCCCAACCGTCCTGGAGGCGGCCGGGGCGTCTTCGTCACCCGTGCCCCAGACCTGCGCGAGGAAGATCCTGATCGTGACCAGTATCGCGGCCGATTGGCCTCGCGTTGCTTTGACAGAGAGGTGAGAAACGCGGAGGTGGCTGTCGAGAGAGTCGTGTTTGGAGCGGCCACGAGCCTAGGGTAGCCGAGCGGAGAAGCAATGAGCACCGATCCCAATGAGGTCCGACGGAGAGCGGGTATCTTCCTGCTGGTCAGTCTGGCCATCGCCGCCGGTACGGCCTGGGTGGGCTACACCCTGGTCAGTCGCTACGAGGCCCGTCTCGAGGCCTCGCATATCCGCGAGTCGCAGGTCGAGGTTGTGGTCGCTGTGGACCATCTCCCCGCCGGGGTCCCCATCGATGCGGAGGGGGTCGCGCTGCGGGCCCGCGCTGCCTCGTCGGTCGACACAGAGGTCACCTTCTCGACCTTGGACGCGGTGGTCTGACAGACGCCACGCCACGAGATCCTGGCTGGCGAGGCCATCCGCACCGAGCGCCTGCAGGTCGGTCCGGGCGGCCGGCAGGCCCGGGTGGCCATCCAAGAAGGTGCCCGCGCGGTGGCGGTGCGGGTGGAGGTGGCCGCCGGGGTGGCGGGCTTGCTCGAGCCTGGCTTCTTCGTCGATGTCATCGTCACGGTGCGGCCAGAAGAGGAGACCATCGCGGCCGATTGGGTGACCGAGACCATCTTGCAGGACGTGCTGGTGGTGGCCACCGAGGATGTACAGGTCAAGCAGGAGAGCGGGCGGGCTTCGCCCCGGCGGGACATCCTGGTGACCCTCGAAGTCGACCCTGAAGAGGCCGAGCGGCTGGCGATGGCCTCTTGGCTGGGGCAGCTCCACCTCGCGCTCCGCCACGCAGATGACCACCTCCTCCTGGAGCACCGGGGGCCCCTTGTAACCAATGCCATGGTGGGTCTGGCCGCCACTTCGCCGACCTCGCAGCAGCACCGGAAGCGGTGGTCCGCCCAGCGGCAGAAGGCGACCCCATCGTCCACCGCCGAGGTCATCCAAGGCTCCCAGGTGGACCTTCAGCGCTTCGACCCGTCTGGAAAGAAGGTCGACGGGAGCAACGGTGCTCGCCGCCGGTGAGCCCCCCAGAGTCATCGCCGTCGTCGGAGTGAAGGGCGGCGTAGGAGCCACCCTCGTGGCGGTGGGGCTCGCCGGTGAGCTGGCCGAAGGGCGCAACCCCTGCGTCGTGGACCTCGACCTCTACAAAGGCGACGTCGCCGGCCTCCTCGACCTGGAGATCCCGCGCCCGCTGGCCACCGTGGTTGAAATGCTGGGCGATCTCGACGGCGACGGGCTGCGGGCCTGCGCTGCAAGACATGAAAGCGGCGTGGCGGTCATCGGCCAGCCCGACGCCCTTGATGAGGCTGGCCGTGATGCCGGCCATGTTCATCGTGCTGGTGGGTCCTGCAGTGGTGCAGGTAGCCGAACGCCTGCTGCCTTCGCTGACGGGTGCGCGGTGAGGCAGCGCCGCAAAGGCGGTGTGGCCGTCCAGGTGGCGGTCACGCTGCTTGCGCTGCTGGCATTCGTCGCGCTGGTGATCGACCTCGGCTACGTCCGCGTAGTGCACGCCCAGCTGCAGGCCGCGGCTGACGCGGCCGCGCTGGGAGGGGCCTCGCGTCTGGACGGCAGCACCGGTGGGCTGGACGACGCGCGCTTGACGGCGGTGCACGTCGGCGCCCTCAACCATGCCAACGGCGAGCCTGTGGCACTCGACAGCAACGCCGGCAACCAGCCCGACGGTGCCGTGGTGCTGGGCCAATGGGACGCCGCCCTCGCCACATTTACGCCCTCGCTCAACCCCAACACAGTCAACGCCGTGAAGGTGCGGGCGAGCGCCGGTGACCTGGCTGCGCTCTTCGCTCAAGTGGCCTTTGGCCGGGATCACCTCGCAGCGGCGGCGCTGTCCATTGCCTGGTCGGGCGGCACCCAGGGAGCCGGATCGGTCCCCTATTACCTCCCCTTCGGCCTACCCTCCTGCCTGTGGGAGGCCCACGAGGGCGAGGCGCTGATGGATATGGAATTCGTGCTCAGCCCCGCGGGCGAAGACAACACGGGTTGGGCGACGGTAGGGGGCAGCCCCAACGCACAATGGGTGGCCGAGCACCTCACGTCAATGATGCCGTGTATGCACGAGTACTATGAGACGGGCCACGTAGACGAAGATTGCACCTCCGCCGACATGACCGACCCTGTGGGTCTGAACAACGGCGTCGCAGCGTCGGCGCTGCAACATGTGGCGGATGCCGTCGAGGCCGGCGTACCGTGGAATCCCGCCGTATGGGGCCCTTTGCCCGAGCAGCACCCCGGCAGCGCAATCGACCCCGACGCCTATGGCAACGTCCTGGAGGGACCCATCCCGGTCTTTGTCGGCGGGCCCAGCTACTGCGGACCCTCCGGCAGTTGGAACGAGACGCTGCCCATGCTGGGCTTCGTGTGGGCAGCGATCTACGACGTCCGCACCCGCGGCAGCGCAACCAACAAGAATCTCTGGATGCGAATCGACCTGTCCACGCTGCGCACCGTGGGGACCGGGGGCGGCGGCGAAGACTACGGCGTGGTCGCCCCGAGCCCTGCGGTGGTGGTCCGATGAGGCGGCGCGGCGCCGCTGCTGTGGAGATGGCGCTGGTGCTGCCCATTCTCCTCCTGCTGGTGGTGGGCGCAATCGACTGGGGCTGGTTCTTCGTCCAACAGGCGACCGTGGTGGTCATCGCTCGCGACGCCGCGCACGCCGGCGCGCTCTCCAAGGACGCCCCCGCCGACCGGGCCGCGGCCCGCGCGCGGGGGGCCCTGCAGGCCCACGCTCCCAACCTCAGCGATGGCACGGTCGAGGTCGTCATTCTGGACGAGCCCGTCGGCGATGTGGTGGGGGTCACCGTGTCGGTGCCCTTTGAGCCCCTTCTCGGCCTGGTCCCCGTTCCCTCCCATCTGGCCGCCGCTACGGCCATGCGCGTGGAGGGCTCGTGAGAGGCCGCCGCCGGGGAGCAACCGCGCTGGAGTACGCGCTCTTGCTGCCGGTTCTCATGGCGCTGATGTTCGGCGTGGTCGATTGGTGCTGGTATCTCTTCGAGTGGATGACCATCACCCGCGCGGCGGGCCAAGGGCTGCGCCTGGCGACGGGGCTGCCCTTGTCGGAGGACCCCATCGGCCGGGCCGAGGCAGAGACGGCCAGATGGCTGCGGGTGGGGCTGGACGGCGGAGAGACCGCTGCCGACATCCAGGCCTCGCTGCTGCCCACGCCCGAAGGCACCGTGCTGCAGATCAGCATCGATGTGGCCTTCCAGGCGCCCATCAACCTGGTTTGGACGCCTGAGCAACTGAGCGCGACCGCTCAAGGCCTATGGTATGGCGACGCCTTCGGCGAGTAGGGCACGCGGCGCTTCCACCACAGGCAAGGCCGACAGCACCCGGAGTCAGGTCCTCGACCCGCCCAGCGCCCTGAAGATCCACGAACCGAGACACCACAGTGTGGTGGTGAGGACGAGGCCAGCGACCACGACCACAGCCCC
>JAGYJW010000160.1 GCA_018401435.1 Deltaproteobacteria bacterium
TGATGTCACCGAGCGCCATGGGCAGGCTGCCGATGGGCGTCTCGACGGGCACACGCAGGCCGGCGGGCTCGCCCACCTGGGCCCAGGCCACCCCCAGCAGGGCACCGAAGAGGGCGAGGCCCACCGAAGGCGCGCCTTGGGTCACCCGGGCCACCAGCTCCGAGAGGCTGGACATGGCGCTCACTGCATCGGAAGGCTGAAGGTGATGTAGGCCATGCCGGACCCGGTCTCGGGGCTTCCGGTGATGCGGGCCTTCACCGGCGAATCGCTGGACCGGTGGTTCCGGCCGGTCCACCGCTGCACCCGGTCCAGCTCACCCAGATTCGCGACCCCGCCGCGCAGCAGCGCCTCGGCGTAGCCATCGACGCCGAGGCTGAGCCCAGCCCCGGGCGGGTAGGGGTCGTAGATCACGACCTCGACGCCCGTGACGCAGGCCCCAGCCGGCAGCAGGGCCGCGCTGCGGCTGCTCTTGCGTCCCAGGGGAAGCTGGATCTCCCGAATCCGCCCGTCTCGACCCCCATAGGTGGCGTCTGCATAGTCGCGGGTGACCAGGTGCTCCCCGCTGGCGGGTGGACCGGCGGCGATGGGCAGCAGGCCCCCGGTGTCGGCGCCGCGGACCTCCAGCGCGTTGCCGAGGCCCTCCAGGAGGACGCGGCCAACGACGAAGCTCCCCGCCAGTGTGCCTTTGATCAGCTGGAAAAGGGCCATTGTGCGCTCCGAAGGGTGTCGCCGCAGAGGGTGAGGGTCAGCGTCGAGAGGCCAGGTGCGCCGACGTAGTCGATGGACCAACGCAGCCAACGCCACGGGGGCAGGGCCACCGGGCCCAGCACGACGGCGGGAGAACGGGTCGTGACCCGACCGGTAAAGACCAGTTGCCATGCGTCGTGGGGCAGATCAGCCGCCGGACTCGCCATCAAAGTGGCCTGCACCGCCGCGCCATTGGGCAGCCCGCGCGCAAAGAGGGCCCCACAGAGCGGCGACAGAAATGCAGGACGCAGGAAGGGCGGGATCGCCGTCCAGGCCCCCTGGATCATGCGGGCGGGATCCTGGCGACACCAGCTCAGGGCGTCCATCGCAGGTAGCCCCCGGCCGCGGGGGCCTGCAAAAGCTGTTTGCGCAGGGGTCCATCGTGAACGCCTGTGTGCAGGTGCCCGCCCCGTTCCGGCACATAGGCAACGCACTGGTCGAAGGGCAGCCCGAGGGCGAGGATGCGGCGCAAGACCTCGAAGGAGGTCAGGGCGCGCAGCCCCCGGTGGGGGGGGACGACGATGTCGGCGGCCTGCCCGAGCTTGTGGCGACTGG
>JAGYJW010000161.1 GCA_018401435.1 Deltaproteobacteria bacterium
GCCCAGGCGCCGCCCCCAGCCGTCTCCGCCCCCGAGCCGGTGGCCCACGACGTGGCCTTCAGCCTCGACCTCCACCTGCTCGATCGGGACGCGGGCGCCTGGCTTCCGCCGGTCAGCCTGCGCCTGCCCGCAGTAGAGTGGCGCGACGACGTGGGCCACTGGCACATCGAGGTGCTGGAGGGCACTGGCACCACCACCGGCATCGGCCCGGACGGCGCGGTGGTGGAGATCCCCCTGCGCGTTCGCGTGGAGCCCTTCCCGGGCGACCCCTTCCTGGGCGCCCGCGAGGATGGCACCCGCCACTACACGGCGCGGGGCGAGCTCTACCTGGTGGCCGACGGCTGGCCGCTGATCGAGGTGGACGTGGTCTATGACCTGGGCGTGCCTGCCGAGGTGGGCACCTGGGAGGGCCCGGCGCTGGACCTGCCGCCGCCGGGTGAGGGGGTGCTGGAGGCGCTGGGCCGGACCATCGACGGCCTGTCGGTCGACCTGCGGGGCGGCGCGGTGGTCTCGGAGCGCATGGACGCCTTGTGGGGACGGGCCGTGCCCACACTGCCGCCCTTCGGTCCGGTGGTGCTGCGTTCGGTCACCACCCGCGTGTCCGAGCAGTCGGCCAGCCAGCGCGACGCCGACCTGCTGCTTGGCCGCGTGCTCTACCTGCAGGCCGACTACCCCCTCGCGGTGCAGGGAGGGTCGGTGCTCGACGCCAGCGAGTTCGACGAGCAGGTCCGGCTCGCGCAGGAGGCCCGGCTGGTGGCCGCGCGCCTGGACCTCCCCGATGCCCTCCGCGCCGACATCGACGCGCTGGGAGATCTCATCACGGGCAAGGTGCCGGTGGCGACCCTCCAGGAGGCCTGCGGACGGGTGATCACGGGCGTCCGGGACGCCTTGTGGCTGGAGCTGGCGGCCCCGGCCCCCGAGGCGCTACACGACGGCGCACGGATCTACGCGGCGCACTGCGCGGGCTGCCACGGCGCAGAGGGCGAGGGGCCGCCGCCGGCCATGTCCGCCTTGGTGCCACCGCCCATCGCGCTGGCCCGCGCCGAGATCGCCCAGGACCTGAGCCCCCAGCGGGTCTACCAGGGGGTCACGCTGGGGATCCCCGGCACGGCGATGGTCAGCAGCGCCGAACTGTTGACGGAGGCGGAGCGGTGGGCGGTCGCCTTCCATGTGCTGCGGCTGGGAACGCCCGGGCCCGCGGCCGAGGGGGCCGGCGCGGGGGTGACCTTCGAAGAACTGGCGACGGCGACCAACGGCGAGCTGGCCCTGAAGGCCCCCGACGGGGCGCGGGCGGCGCA
>JAGYJW010000162.1 GCA_018401435.1 Deltaproteobacteria bacterium
CGAGGGGATTGAAACGCCGGCGCGATGGCCTCGCTGTATGCCTTCAGGGCCGACGCGCGGCTTGCATGCCCCCCGCAGGGGCCGAGGGGATTGAAACCTGGGCGGGCGACAGAGCGCGAGTAGCTCTCGTCATGTTCGGGCTTGCATGCCCCCCGCAGGGGCCGAGGGGATTGAAACCAGGATGGTCATGGTTGCTCCTTCAGGTGTGGATGGACCTTGCATGCCCCCCGCAGGGGCCGAGGGGATTGAAACCCGTCTCTGCGATGAGGCGGGCGCCCCAGATGGCTTCGGCGCTTGCATGCCCCCCGCAGGGGCCGAGGGGATTGAAACAACCCCCAAGCTCTCGATCAGCAGGGCAGCGCAGCCGGCGATGTGGCTTGCATGCCCCCCGCAGGGGCCGAGGGGATTGAAACCGAAGGGGGATTCCCTCGCACACGGCGTCGAGGATCGACGCCTTGCATGCCCCCCGCAGGGGCCGAGGGGATTGAAACGTCATCATCCACGTCACCGTCCGAGCGGGTGACGCCCTGGCTCTTGCATGCCCCCCGCAGGGGCCGAGGGGATTGAAACGGATCGCCTTCGAACTTGGGTTGGACGGCGACGCCCATGAGCTTGCATGCCCCCCGCAGGGGCCGAGGGGATTGAAACAGCATCTGCAGGGTAGCGAGCGCGTCATTGAGCTGGTTGCTTGCATGCCCCCCGCAGGGGCCGAGGGGATTGAAACCGCCCGTACAGCTTTCCGTGGATGCCCCACCCGACGGCGGGGCTTGCATGCCCCCCGCAGGGGCCGAGGGGATTGAAACGCCAGCTCGTAGCAGGTGTTCACCTGCTCGAGGGAGAGGGGGGCTTGCATGCCCCCCGCAGGGGCCGAGGGGATTGAAACTCGGCTACCTTGCGTAGCATTCGTAAGGTCTCCGCCGCGACCGACTTGCATGCCCCCCGCAGGGGCCGAGGGGATTGAAACTACCCGTATGCAGGCCCCTACGTGCCACGCGGGTCTACACCTTGCATGCCCCCCGCAGGGGCCGAGGGGATTGAAACATGAGATCGAGGGCCGACACCTGTAGGGCCTCGACCGTGGGGGCTTGCATGCCCCCCGCAGGGGCCGAGGGGATTGAAACATGCCCCAGACACGGTCATACGGATTTGCTTCTGCAAGAACCAGGCTTGCATGCCCCCCGCAGGGGCCGAGGGGATTGAAACTTCATGAGGGCTGTAGCGGTACATGGTCACCCCGGAATCGTCTTGCATGCCCCCCGCAGGGGCCGAGGGGATTGAAACCACCGTGA
>JAGYJW010000163.1 GCA_018401435.1 Deltaproteobacteria bacterium
GCGACCCCGATGACCGTGTGCGCATCGCTCGACACGACGATGCGCTCGGCGCCCACCCAGCGGACGAGCGACACCCCTGCAGCGAACACGAGGCCGATGACGAGGATCAGAGAGAACCCCCGGGCGACCCGAGGCAGGTCCGGTGGTCCGCCTGATCCACCCCGAACGCGGAGTGCGGAGAACCGCAACGTTCGACCTCCGCTCTCTCAGGCCTTCAGGCCCGAGCCCGGCCGGAGGTTGCCGACGGAGAGCGGGCGTGACCGTCCTGCTGCCAATCGGCCACGCGCGGGAAGCGCCCCGACGTCAGCAGTGTAGACGGCGATGGCGTTGCGCAGACGAGCCATCTGGCACGCAGTGACCTGCCGCGTGCCACGACGTCCACATCTCACGGCGCCCCGATCGTTGCGGGTGTCAGACTGCACACGACGCTCCTCGAGCGTCGTGTGAACGTCGTGCTCCGCGCCTACCGCCTCCTTCACGACGGGTGCGTCTCCCGTCCTGCTGCCCGACCAGGCAGCCGCCGCAACCCACTCGGATGCTCGCACTCCCCTTGGGCCCGACGCCGAATCGGCTGGTTATGATTTCGCGAAGAGATGTGTCGGCAGATCAATCTGACGGGTGGTCGAAGCGCTTGTGTTCGCGGTCACCTGTCCCGCCCCAGCTGTTCGCGAACCGACAACACGAATCTCGAGAAGCAGACACCCTCAGAGGCCAACATGACTCGAATGCTTCGCATCGCAGGCGCCCAGGTCGGCGGCATCCAGAAGGACGACACACGTCGACACACGATCGAGCGCCTGGTCGCACTGCTCGAACAGGCAGCTACCGACGGCGCCCAGTTGGTCGTGTTCCCGGAACTCACCTTGACGACCTTCTTCCCGCGTTGGTTCATCCCTGACGTGTCGGAGCTCGACACCTGGTTCGAGCGCACCATGCCGAACGCCGACACCCAACCACTGTTCGACCGTGCTCGAGAGCTCGGCGTCGGTTTCAGTCTCGGGTATGCGGAGCTCACGCCAGAAGGGCAGCGGTTCAACACCTCGATCATCGTCAACCCTGACGGCTCCCTCCTGGGGAAATATCGGAAGGTCCACCTTCCTGGGAGCGTCGAGCCTCTGGCTGATGCCCTCTTCCAACAGCTCGAGAAGCGCTACTTCGACTATGGCGACCTCGGCTTCCCGACCTTTCGCGCCCCTGCGTTCGCTGGCGGCGTCCTCGGCATGCTCATCTGCAACGACCGGCGGTGGCCCGAAGCCTGGCGCGTGCTCGCTCTGCGAGGTGTCGAGCTC
>JAGYJW010000164.1 GCA_018401435.1 Deltaproteobacteria bacterium
AGGCCAAGCAAGGCAGCGCGCTCCCGCCGCCCCTCAGCGAGGAGCAGGAACACAGCCTGGATGTGCTCCTATCCTTCATTTTCGACGAGGGGCTGCCCGACGCGACGGGCCGCGCCTTGGAGGGCGTCTACCGCAGCACCTGGTCCCAGGCCGCCACGGTGCGGGCCGCGGTCCAGGCGGGGGATCTGGACGAGGAGCAGGCCCGCGAGGCCGACGCCTTGCTGCGCCAGCAGGCCGGCAGCCGCGTCGGCGAGCTGCTGGATCCTGCGCAGCGCCAGCGCCTGCGGGCGGCGATGCGCGACGCCCAGGCGGGTGGCCTGTGAGCGGCCCCAATCGCGTAAAGGAGCTGGCCGAGTGGTTGGAGGGCCGCGGCGTGGCAGCCGACGGTGTGCGCGCCCTCGAGACGGAGCTGGACGCGTTGGAGCGCCCCGCCGGCCTCTGGTCCCGCATGAAGAAGGGCGCCTTGGGCCTGGCCCGTCGGCAGTGGGCCCACATCCTCGGCGAGCTGGAGGAGAGCAAGGAGGTGCTGGCGCTGGTGCGCCGCGCCCAGGCCGGCGAGTCCCTCCAGCCGGCCGAACAGGAGCTGGTTCGCGGGCAGCTCTTCGACATGCTGCGGGTGGCGCCGGCAGGGCTGATGGTGGTGGCCCTTCAGGTCTTTCCCATCCCCGGCACCGGCCTGCTCGCGCCGTGGGTGCTGATGCGCCTGGGGCTGATGCCCTCGCGCTGGCGCGAGGCCCACCTGCTCGACCAGCTCCGCAAGGAGTCCGAGCGCCTGCGCGCCGCGCACCTGGACGAAGAGGCCGACGCCATCGACGCCCTGGAGCGCTCCTTGACCGAGGAGGGCGAGGCCCGGGAGCGGCGGGCCAGCGAGGCGACGCTGCTGGCCTGGTGGGATGCCGATGGAGACGGGCAGTGGTCCGCCGAGGAGCGTGCCGCCTACGATGCCGCCCTCGATGAGCTGGCGGCGGGATTGAGCCACAGCCGGCAACAGCGCCGCTGGTTCCTGGCCTGGCGCCACCACGTCTTTGGCCCCGCCCGCCTCGATGACCTCCAGGAGCAGCGCCCCGACGGCGAGCTGCTGGTGAGCCTGGATGGCAGCCGGCAGTGGGTGCGGCTCTCTGATCTCCTGGAGCGGGATACTCCGTCTTGAAGGCCGTTTCCCGGCCATTTCTGCTCCTCCTCGCCATGGCGGCCCTGGGCAGCCGGCTGGTCTGGGTGATCCGCGTGCACCCGCCGGGGGAGGCCCTCTTCAGCGATATGGGCGGCTACTTTG
>JAGYJW010000165.1 GCA_018401435.1 Deltaproteobacteria bacterium
GCCGCAGGCCCGCAGCGCAGCGCAGGTAGCTGTCCGCCCCCGCCAGTGCGGCCAGCTCTGCGAGATGGCCCAGAGCGGCAGCTTCTTCACCCCGGCTGGCCAGGGCTTCCAAGGTCGCGCGTCGCACCCAGGGGCTGGGATCCCCCAGACCCCGTGGGGTCCAGTCTCCACCGCCCGGCGCGTCGCTGAAGCGAACCAGCAGGGCCAGGGCCCGGGCGCGCACCGCCGGGTCGAGATCGGCCGCAGCCTGCTGCAAGGCGGCCTCGGCGGCGGGGTGGTGTGCGGTTCGCAGGGCCGTCGCGCCCACCGGCACGGCCGGGCCGGCGTGGCGGGCGCAGGCGGCGACCAGCACGGCCAGGGCGACGAGGATGCGGGCAGGCGTCATGGTGGGGGTCCTTGGGCGGGGGCGGGGCCCGTCGCGCTCACCGACCCCAGACCCGCTCTGCAGGTTCCCGCGCGCTGCGTGGCTTCAGCGGGCCTTCGCCTCGTGCAGGCCATAGTTGGCCTCGTACCAATACCAGGTGCGTCGGTCGGGGTCGGCCTTCTGCACCTTCTCGAAGGCCTTGACGGCCTCGGCGCTGCGGCCAGCTGCCAGGGCTTCGGCGCCCTCTTGGTAGATCTTGGAGACCTTGCGGGCGAGGCGGGCCAGCTCTGCGGGGGTCATACCCTTGGCGATGTCGGCGCGCAGGCGGTCGAGATCGTCGGTGAGTTCGGCGTTCCCGGGGTTTAGCCGCAGGGCCGCGGCGACAGCCTCGCGGGCCTCGACCAGGCCGGTGCCGGCGCCCAAAGCGCGGCGGGCCAGGGCGTGCGCGTCCTTGGCCTGGCTGCGGCGGGTGGCCTCGTCGGTGCCGCGCAATGCGGCGTCCTCGGCGAGGGCGTTCAGGGCGATCTCTTCGACCACCAGGAAGCCCATGCGCTTGGCTTCAACGTGTTCGGGCTCGGTCTGGAGGACCTTGTAGAAGCGCGAGGCCGAGTCCAGATAGCGGCGCTCGTGCAGCAGCAGGCGGCCCTCGTCCATGAGGGCGCTGACCTCGTCGCTATCCTGCTTGGGGGTCGCGGCCTGGGTGGCGGCGGCGACCTGGGCGGCCTTGGCGGTGGCCTGCTGCTGCTGCTGGTAGAGGTACCAGCCGCCCGCGCCCGCGCCAACCATGGCCACCAGCAGCACGAAGCCGGCGGCGGCCGACAGGGCGATGATGAGGGCGCCTTTGTTGCTGGCCTCGGGGGCCGGCGGGGCTTCGGCCTCTGCGGGCAGGGGCTGCGCCCACATGGC
>JAGYJW010000166.1 GCA_018401435.1 Deltaproteobacteria bacterium
GAATGAGCGCGACCAGCGGCACCCAGGCCAGCAGCACGGCGGCCTGCCAGGGGGTCGGCGACGCGGGGTCGAAGAAGGGCGCCAAGGGCATCGCCTTCACGCTATCCCAGGTCCAAGGGGGGTTGGCTGGACTTTGGCAGAACCGATAGGGCGGCGAGGTGATCTGCCCACCGAAAGACGCTCGCCCACGCCCCTCCCTCGACCTGCTGGTGCGGCGGCTCCGCCCCCCACGGGATCTGCGGCTGCGGCTTCGATTGGGCGCAGATCCCGCTGCGCCGGTGCTGGTGATGGCCTCGGGCCTCGCGGCCCTATCTTCGGGCGAAGGCCCCGAGAATGAAGTTGACGCCTTCATCTTCGGGGATGACGCCGCCCTGGTCGATCTCCTGGCGGGTCGGCTGTCCGCGCTGGAGGGCCTGGCCGATGGTCGGCTGTTGACCGACCATGTCGGCGCCTTGTGCCGGCTGGCCGATGTCGCCCGGGCCTCACGGGTGCCGCCACCGCCAGCGCCGCCCTTGGGGCTGCTTCATCCCCGGGGCAGCCTGCCGGCCGGCAAGCGCTACCCGGGCGGCAGCGTCGTGCTGTTGCCCGATGCCATCGCCGCCTATGCGGCTGCGACGGGGGATGCTTCGGTGGCCTACCGGGGCGCCGATGGCGTGGCGCCGCCCCTGATTCATGCGCGCCTGCTGCGGGACGAGCTCTTTGCCATCATGGAGGATGCCGACCTCAAGCCCGATCTCAGCCAGCTGTTGCATGTGGGGCACGACGCCCGCCTCTCTCGGCCCCTGCGTCCCTACGAGGTGCTTCAGCGGCGGGCCAGCTTGCAGCACATCGCCCAGAAGCCCGGCGGACTGCTGATCACCGGCAGCCTGGCCCTGGTCAGCGCCGGGGATGTGGTGGTGCAGGCCCACACGGTCTTCTATGTGCCCGGCCAGCGGGTGGCCCCGGTGGGCACTGTCGCTGGGACGCTGCCGCCGCCGCTGCCCAGCCCGCCGGATCGGGCCGCCGACCGCCGGCTGGATTGGCAGATGGATGCCGACCAAAGCCAACGCTATGCCGACGCCTCCCTCGACCACAACCCCATTCACGTCAATGAGGCCCTGGCGCGCGCGGCGGGCCACCCCGGCGTCGTGGTGCATGGGCTCTGTACTCTGGCCCGCGCGGTCCAGGGGGTGGTGGCGGCCCTGGCCTTTGATGATCCCCGCAGCCTGCGGCGCATCGGCGGGCGCTTTGTCCGCCCGGTCCACAATGGCGATCGCCTCCAGACC
>JAGYJW010000167.1 GCA_018401435.1 Deltaproteobacteria bacterium
GCCTGCGTTATCGCAGGAGGAGCCCCCCGCTCTGGAGCCTGTTTGCCGCGCATTCTCGACCGCCTGGACGCTGCCGCCGGACGCACGCCCGAATTCCTCGAAGAGGACGTGGACTACCTGACCCCTCGGGATGGGCCGGCGGCGCTGATCGGCGCGGACGGGCGCTACGACGCCGGCTGGTTCCGGTCCTTTGACGGGGTGCTGAACCTGCAGGACAGCCCGGCCTTGCACCTGTCGCTGCAGCGCTGGTTCCACCTGACCCTGGACACGCCCGAGCACTTCATCGTGATGAACCTCGCCGATATGGGCAAGGCCGCCAATACGGCGCTGCTGGTGGTGGACAAGGCGACTGGGCACTTTGATGTGGGCTCTCGCACGGCCCTGGCACCGGGCAACCCCCTGCGCCTCTCTGCCGATCTGCGCCTCTTCAAGGATCTGCCCCACGGCTGCTTCATCTCGGTGGACGAGTCGGGTGACTCCTTCGCCTTCTCGGTCCATGTGGACGGTTTGCATTGCAGCGGGCGGGCGCGACGGGTGCTGGGTCCGGCGCTGGTGCAGGCCACCCGCTACCAGCGCGGACGCGGCGCCCTGCAATGGTATGGCAACCTCGCCCTGGACGCCGGAATGCTCACCCTGGGGGAGCGGGTGATCGTGCTGCCTGTCGACAGCCTGGGGACCTATGACCGCACGGTCGGGCACCAGCGGGGCATCCAGAGCTGGAATTGGCTGGCGGCGGCCGGTCAGGCCCGCTGCGTGCAGACGGGGCGCGTCTCTCCGATGGGCGTGCAGGTGGCCCGCGACCGCGAGGGCGCCCGTCCCCGGGTGGAGTCCAAGAAGTACGCGGTATGGGTGGGCGGCCGTCTCTACAAGATCCCCAGCGCCCGCTTTGAATACACGGTGCTGGACGAGGCGGAGCGGCGCACCTCGGACTGGCGAATTCACAGCCCGGACGCGGAGCTGGCCCAGCTCTCCGGTCCGGCGGCATCCTGGTTGGACCTGCGCTTTCGGCCCCTTCATCACCGACGCGAACTCAAGCGCCTGCTGATCGCCCGCACCGACTTCAACCAGTATTATGGGCCGGTGTCGGGGCGGGTGATGCTGGAGGGCCGCCTCTTCGATCTGCTGCCCACCTTTGCGGTTACCGAAGAGTCGCACCTGGAGCTGTGATCTGGTCGAAGTCCAGGCCGTGTCGGGCGAGGTATTTTCGCAGCCGGTCGCTGTCGTTGGTGGAGGCCCGGCGGCGGCGAGAGGCGG
>JAGYJW010000168.1 GCA_018401435.1 Deltaproteobacteria bacterium
GCCCAGGCCTGGACCCCTCTCGATGGCCCCAGCCAGGGCGCGGCGCCCACCTTTGCGGCGCGCTGGCGCCTCTTCGCCCTGGCCCACCGCTGGGCGGCCCGGGGACGCGCCCGGTTGCCCTCTCGGTCCTGACGGTGCAAGCTCTGGCCATGCTGCTGGCCCTCGCCCTCGTCACCGCCGCCCACGCCGCCCCCCTCAGCCCCACCGTCGGGGGCCTGGACGCGGCCCGCGCGGTGCAGGTGCTGATCCGCAACGGCGACCAGGTCAACGTCGCCGACTGCAACGACGCCGCGGTGGGTGCAGACGCCGCCATCGACGGCCGGTGGACCTGTGGTCCGGTCGCCCAGCGCCCGGAGCAGGGCCAGATCGGCCTGCTGGTGGACGGCAAGCTGACCGAGGTGGGCGAGGCTCGCTGGGAGGGGCCCGCGCGCGCGCTCTCCATTCGACGGGAGTCCGGCGCCTGGTCCTTGTCCACCGAGTCCGAGCTGAACCCCGAGGTCCCCGGCGCCATCGCGGCCGGGCCCGGCCAGATCGTGGTGCTGCGGGTGGAGGGCTTCTCCGACTCGGGCGCGCCGGTCATCCGGCTGCAGGGCGAAGCGGGCTCCGTCCAGCTCAGCTGCGGCGATGACGGGCGCTTTCCCGATGTCGAGCGCAACGACGGTCGCCTGGGGTGCGCGGGGCTGGCCCCAGGGAGGGCGTTGACCGCATCCCTCTACGGCGCTGGCGGCAGCCAGAGCGCCCTGGGCCAGGTCACCCTGCCCGACGACGCGGTGGCCGAGGTGGTGGTGGACGTGGCGGCGGGCCGCTTGGAGCCTCGGCCCTTTGGCGCGTTCAGCGCGGTGCTGGCGCCCGAGGTCAAGGTCGAGTCCGTGCCCCCTGCGCCCCCGGAGGGCCTCCCGGTGGTGGAGGATCCCGAAGGCGCGGGCGCGCCCGCCGTGCCCCTCCCGACGGAGAACGCCCCACCCGTTCCCCTCTTATCGGGCGACCCGGCGCCTGTACCCCCCGGATCGGAGAGCGGCCCCGCCTCCCGGGTGCTGCTCTTTGGGCTGATGGCGGCCGCGGTCGCCGGGGGGCTGGTGGTCGCCAGCCGAAAGACCAGGCGAAATGGCGATCTTCCGGCCCTGGAGCGACTGCCTTCCCCCCCGCTGCTGCCCGGTGGACCCACGGTGCTGGCCGGGGGCTGTCAGCTTCGCTGCCCGGATCCGGCCTCCCTGGCAAAGGCCCTGTTGCCCACGCTGGCCG
>JAGYJW010000169.1 GCA_018401435.1 Deltaproteobacteria bacterium
GGTGGAGGCCGGGGCCCAGCTGCGCCAGGCCCTGCGCGAGGCCGAGGCCCTTGAAGATCCCGCCCTGGTGGCCCATGCCCGGGTAGAGCAGGGCCGCGTGCACCGGCTTCGAGGCCGGCCCCTGGAGGCCCGCCGCGTGCTGGAACAGGCGGTGGAGGCCGCGCGGTCGCTGGGGGCGCCCGAGCTGCTGGCCGACGCCTGGTCCGAGCTGGGGGCGACCTTGCGCGATGCCGGCCAGCTGGACGAGGCCGAACGCTGCTTGTCCCGGGCCCTCACCTGGTCCCAGACCGCCGGCCGCTCCATCACCCTGCCCTTGTTGCACAGCGGGCGGCTGCTCGCGGGTGCCGGGCGCTACCGGGACGCCCGCGGCCGGGTGGAGGAGGCCCTCGACCGGGCCTTGCGCCGCGGAGAGCGCCTGTGGGTGGCCCCCTGCAAGGCCGCCCTGGTGCAGGTGGCCGCGGGCCTCGACGATTGGATGGTCTTCGACATCGGGCTGGATGAGCTGTCCCGCGAGCCCTGGGTGGGCGTCACCCAGCTCCACGAGCTGGTCGGTCCCCTCGAAGAGGCGGGCCGGCTGGCCGCCGAACGGGGCCACCTGGGGCGGGCCGAGGCGGCCTGGCTGCTCTGCGCCCGCCTGTGGTCGATGCTGGGGGACGAGGCGCGGGCCCGCAGCCTGCGCCGGCGGGCCTCGGGCCAGGAGGACGCCCGCACCGAGGAGGCCCCGCGCTGGAGCGAGCCCGAAGACTGAATCCCGAAGACTGAAGCCGGAAGGGGGAGCCCTTCAGCGCGGCCAGAGCAGCGCGGCCCCCAGGACCAGCAGGCTGCCATAGAGCAGGCGCTGGAAACGTGCCGCGGGAATGCGCTCTGCAAGCACATTCCCAAGCAGCGTCCCCATGGCGATGGCCGGCAGCCCGGTCAGCAGGGTGGCGGCCGTCTGGGCGGTCCACAGACCGGCAAGGCTGTGACCCAGCACCGCAAAGAGGGACATCGGCAAGAAGACCCCTTGAAAGGTGGCCCGGATGCGCGGCGGCTCCCAGCCGGTGCCCGCCGCCCAGACCACCAGGGGGGGGCCCGAGGTGCCCAACATGCCGCCCAGCAGGCCGCTGACCGCGCCAAAGACCGGGGCGATGCGCAGGCCGGTCCAGACCCGGGCCGGCCCCCGCCGAAACAGGCCCTGCGCCCCCGCCAGCAGCACCGCCACCCCCAGGATCTGCAACAGGCGATCTCCGGGCAGCA
>JAGYJW010000017.1 GCA_018401435.1 Deltaproteobacteria bacterium
CCCTCTTCGATGCCGCGCTCCAGTCGGCGAAATACCCAATGCAAGAAGCGGAAGGGGTAGTCCCCCTCCTCCTTGCCAAAGTCCACCAGCAGCCGGCGGGGGTCGCCAGCTGCCAGCTTGAAGCGGCCCGGCTCGCGGCTGACCAGGGCGGCCACATGGGCCGGCGGCACCGGCGTCGTCTCGTGAAAGTCAAGGGCAACCCGGATCTTCAGCCAGGCCACCCGCTCGATACCAAGCTCGCGGGCCCGAATACGTGCCTCGGCCTGCCAGCCCAGATTGAGCACCTCGGGGGGCGGCTCGCCAAAGGCATCCTCCCAGGCACCCAACACATCGCGCACCTCGGCCACCGTGCGACAGGCGGAGAGGCGCTGGTATTCGGCTAGGCGCTCCTGCACGTCCTCGATCCAGGCCTCGGGGATCAAGGCGGGCAGGGGCACCTCGATCTCGGGGTCCAGCCGGGCCCGGCCCAGATCGCCCCGAGCGGTGGACACGGCCTGCTCCAGCAGCTCCACATAGGTGTCCAACCCAACGGCCTGGATGTTGCCGTGCTGGCTCTCGCCCAACAGATCACCCGCGCCGCGGATCTCGAGGTCGGCGCTGGCGATGGTGAAGCCCGCCCCCACCTCGGTATTCTCTTGCAGCACCCGCAGACGCTCGATCGCCTTCTTGCCCAGCGCGGCGGCGTCTTCGGGCAGCAGCAGGGTGCAGTGACCCCGAACGCTGCTGCGGCCCACCCGGCCGCGAAGCTGGTAGAGCTGGGCCAGGCCCAGGCGATCGGCCCGGTTGATGAGGATGGTATTGACGCTGGGGATGTCCACACCGCTCTCGACGATGGTGGTGCAGATCAGCACATGGTACTCGCGCCGCACGAAATCAACCAGAACGCGCTCCAGCTCGTGATCCTCCATCTGCCCATGGGCGACGGCCATGCGGGCCTCGGGCACCAGCTCGGTCAGGCGCCGGGCCACCCGGTCGATGCTCTCCACCCGGTTGTGGATGAAGAAGACCTGCCCCCCGCGGCGCAGCTCATGCAGGATCTCCTCGCGGATGCGGGCGTCATTCCAGCGGCCCACCCGTGTCTGCACGGCGCGACGGCCAGCCGGCGGCGTGGTGATCAGGCTGACCGAACGCAAGCCCGACATGGCCATGGACAAGGAGCGGGGGATGGGCGTGGCCGACATGGCCAGGTAGTCCACCGGGAATGCGGACCAGGCCTGGGCCATCTTCTTGAGCTTCTCCTTCTGCTTCACCCCGAAGCGGTGCTCCTCGTCCACGATGACCAGGCCCAGATCGGCGAAGCGGGTGCTGCGCCCCAACAAGGCCTGGGTGCCGATCACCACCTTGATCTCGCCGCTGGCCACCCGCTCCCGCAAGGCCTTGAGTTCGGCCGCGGTGCGGAAGCTGCTGATCAGGGCCACGGGAACGTCAAAGCCCTCGAATCGCTCCTGGAAGGTGCGCTGGTGCTGAAAGGCGAGCACGGTGGTGGGGCAGAGGACCGCGACCTGGCGCCCTTCCAGGGCCACCCGCATGGCCGCCCGCATGGCCACCTCGGTCTTGCCAAAGCCCACATCGCCCACGATCAGGCGGTCCATGGGCCGCGGCTCGGCCAGATCGGCCAATACATCGGCGATGGCCCGCTCCTGGTCGGGCGTCTCGACAAAGGGAAAGGTCTCTTCGAATTGGCGGAAACGCGGCGGAAGGCCCTCATAGGGCCAGCCCTCGACCACCTCGCGCAAGGCGTGCACCCGCAGCAGCTCTTGGGCCAGCGCGGCCACCTTGTCCTTGGCCCGCGCCTTCTTCCTCGCCCAGGTCTGGCCCCCCAGCTTGTCCAGGGCGGGCTGCTTGTCGCCAATGCCGCGAAAGGCGTAGAGCTGGTCCAGCCGGGTGACGGGCACCAGCATCTTGTCTTCGCCGGCATAGGCCAGCTCGACGAAGTCCTGGTCCACCTCCTGGCCGCCGACGGGCAGGCGCACCCGCCGCAAGCCCAGGAAGCGGCCCACGCCGTGCACCGCATGCACCACCAGGTCCCCCGACTTGAGCTGGGCCAGGGTGCCCACGCTGGTGGCCTCGCGCAGGCTGCGCACCCGGTGCTGGTGGGCGCGGGCCTTCTCGCCGAAGATCTCGTCGGCGGTGACCACGGCGATGCGCGACAGCGGCGCGCGAAAGCCCCGGGTGAGGCCGCCGATCCACATGCCCACCGCCCCCGCCGGGGTCAGGGCGGGGGGCCGCGTGCGCTCAAAGCGCAGGCCATGGGGCAGGAAGAGGGCCTCCACCCGCTCGGCCCGGGCGGCGGAGTCTGCGGCCAGCACCAGCTGCCAGTCCTCCTCGATCCAGGTGTGCAGCCGCCCCGCGGTGGGCGCCAGCTCGCCCCGCCCCACCGCCAGGTCCCGGTTGTCCCGCGCCCCGAGATCGGGGACGTTGACCCCATCTTCGACGATGAGTTCCCCCATCTTGTGGGCGCCAGACAGGCGTCTCCAGGTGGCCTCGGCCGACTCGAAGCGCTGGTCGGGAAGCACCACCGGGCGCTCTTCGACCGACAGCTCCTTCCAGCGCCCCCAGGCCAGGCCCTCGAAGCGGCACAGCTCGGTGTAGATGGCCTCGGGCTCGATCATCAGCACCGAGGGCATGCGCACCAGGGGGGCCACCACCGGGTGCAAGGCGCACAGGTAGTCCTCGGCACCCGGGAACCACAGCCCCTCCTTGAGTTCGGCCAGCACCCGGCGCCGGGTGAGCTGCCCGCCCCCCATCTGGTCCACTGCGGCGGCCGTCTCTTCGCTGGCGCGGCGCAGGGGGTCGGGGCCCACGATGGCCTCGCGGGCGGGCAGCACCTGCACCTCGGTCAGGGCGCCCACCCCCCGGCGGCTCTTGGGGTCCAAGGCCCGGATGGACTCGATCTCGTCGTCGAAGAGCTCGACGCGCACGGGGCCCTCGGCCCGGTTCGCCGGCCAGAGATCGATGACCCCGCCCCGCCAGGCGACCGTGCCCGGCTCGTCGGCCGAGGGCACCGAGTGGTAGCCCCAATCCACCAGATCCCGCAGCAGGGCGTCGCGATCGACGCGGCCGCCCTCCTTGAGAAGGCACTGGTGGCGCCCGATGGCATCTGCCGGCAACACCCGCTGCATCAAGGCCCGCGCGGGCGCCACCACCACACAGGCCTGTCGCCGATCCAGGGCGTCCAATGCAAGGATTCGCTGGCGAGGCAGGTCGGGGTGAGCCGACAGGCCATCCCAGGTGCGCACATCGTCGGCGGGGAAGGGCAGGACGGACACGCCGGCGCCCCGCAGCCAGAAGGCCAGCTCGTCCACCACCTTCTCGACGTCGTCTCGTCCCGCCACCACCACGGTCAGGGGCAGCGACAGGCCCGTGTCTTCGCCATTGCGGGTGGCACGGGCCAGCGAGGCCGCAGCAAAGCTGGCCGCCCCGCCCGGCAGCCCGGACAAGGCGCGAAAGCTGCGGCTCAGCCGCGGCAGATCCTGCAAGAAGGCGCTCATGGCGGCCGGACTAACGCAGGGCGGGCCAGGCACCCGGTCGGATTCAGGCCGCGGTGCTGCTGTCGGCCGGCGCGGGGGCGGCGTCCTTGGGCGTCACGCGCTCCAAGTAGAGCCAGGCGAATGCCGTGTACAGAAACAGCTCCATCAGCAGGTTGACCATATCGGCCGCCATCAGGGCCACCACGCCCATCTCCAGGGCCTGCAGATCCACCGCATAGGTCTTGACGAACATGACCAGGATGACGGGGATCACCAGCCACATGATGGTGGCGCGGCGCCCGCGGGTGAGGGCCTTGCTGCGGTCCAGCGGCCAATTGCCATCCTCCAGGCAGGCCACCGGCTCGACGAAGGCGTACATGCCGTAGAAGAGCAATCCCGGCACCAACAGCAGCTGAATGCCCACCTGGATGGAGATCTGGGCGGCCAGGTGGGGAAAGAACATGCGCCGGTAGCGGCTGGCTGCAAAGCGCAGGGCTGCGCTCAGGCTGGAGTCCTTGCCCGCCTGGTCCCGCCGGGCGAAATAGATGACCACCGCGGCGAGAATAGGCCCCAGCACGATCTCAAAGGCCAACAGCGTGCCGGCGTCGGCCAGGATGTACTGCACCATGCGCGACTGGTCGCCGGCCAGGCTGTTGCCCGGCCCGACGATGGCCACATAGAGCAGGTGGTCGAGGGGGGCGCGGACCGCTGCGACGATGAAGACCAGCAGCAGCACGGCGCCGGCGTGGCGGCCCAGGGTGCCGAGCGCCTGGCGCGTCACGAGCAGGGTACGGGACAGTGTGGACATGATTCCTCGGGCGGCGCGCTCCAGGTCGCAGCTAACCGGCCCCGCCCGACCGGGCGGCTGCGGCGCGCGCGCGCCAGAGCACCAGAGCATCGGTTAGGGGCGGAGGGCCTGAGCTGGGCACCGACCCTGCGGGAGCACCGTGACCGATATCGACCGCCTGGACATCGATGGCTCCTTGGCGACGGCGCTCGCCGGGCTGGGCGCCGATGGCCAAGGCGAGCCCCTCACCCTGGGCGATGTGGACGCCATCCGGCTGATCCTCAAGGGCAATTCGGTCATCGACTGGAACCGCGCCCACTTCCCCACGCGGGCCCACGTCGATCGCTTCCTCGCCCTCCACCTGATGGACCACCGCGAGCCCGAAGATCGGCGCCGCATGCGCTTTGTGCACGGCGAGGCGGTGAACTACCTGCAAGAGCACCTGGGGCTGAGCTTCCCCCAGGCCCTGGTCCAACCCGACGATGTGCGCGACATCTTCGTGCAGGCCAGCGAGACGGGCGGCTTCCGGCGCCGCCAGATCCTCAGCTGCGTGATCCTCAAGCTCATGCACGTCATCAACCACCTCGAAGCGGCCGAGCTGCGCCACCAGACGCCCTTGCCCGAAGCCGCCATCCTCGACCAGGCCGAACGCCGCATCGTGGGTGCCGCCGACCGCATGCGGGCCGAGGGCTTCCCCCTGGTGGCCTTCTACGGCAGCCGCAAGACCCGCAACAGCGTCATCACCAAGCTCATCGCCAAGAAGGAGAACACCGCGGCTACGGTCTTCGACAAGCTGCGTTTCCGCATCGTGACCGAGGGCCAGGAGCACATCCTGCCCGCCATGGCCTGGCTCACCCGCAGCCTCTTCCCCTTCAACTATGTCATTCCCGGCCAGAGCCACAACAACCTGGTGGACCTGTGGTCGGTGCTGCGGGCCAAGGGGCAGGGCGACTTCATCGACAGCCTGCAGAATCCCGACCCCACCGACGACGCCGCCTTCCCCAACCCGGAACTGAACCCCTTTTCGGGCGACAGCTACCGGATGATCAACTTCATCGTGGATTTTCCGGTGCGGGTGGACCACCTGGTGGATGTGCGCTGCGGGCCCATGCTGGGGCGCACGGTCTTTGCCCTGGTCGAGTTCCAGGTCCTGGACCGCGAGACGGCCCGCGCCAACGAAGAAGGCGAGAACGCACACCACCTCTACAAAGAGCGGCAGCGTGCCATCGTCGAGCGGCGCCTGAAGAAGGGCGGGCGCTGGAAGCAGCGCGGCCCGGCCTGAGGCCCGCGCCCCTAACGCAGGGCCGACCGCACATCTTCCAGGTTCCAGGCCTCGTAGTCGCCGTTGGGCTCCAGCTGGCTGAGCCACTCGCGGTAGGGCATCGGGGCGCTGAAGGCCCCCAGGCGGCCGGGCCGCCAGGCCAGGTCCCCCGCCACCAGCATGGCGCCCTGGGACAGGCCCACGATGGCGTCATTCTTGAGGAAGAGCAGCATCTGGTCGCCCGCGATGACCCGGGGTGCGCCGTTGACCTGCAGCTCCAGGCCGTTGAGCTTGCCGCCGGGGATGCGGATCTCGGTGATGGCCTCGTGGGGGCCGCGCAGCGTCTCCTGCACCGCGATGGTCGCGATGGTGAAGATGCCGTTATCCGTCATCACCGAGCGGGTGGTGAGGATGTCGCCGCGGATGACCCGGTCGGCCCGCTCCACCAAGCGGTCCATGGGCAGCAGATCCTGGTAGGAGGCGGCCTCCGCGACCGGAGCAGACAGGGCGAGGGCGAGGGCGAAGAAGGACATGGCGAAGCTCCACCAGCCACCCGCCAGGCGGGGGCCCAAGGAAAGGAGTCGAGAGGGGAGAGGAGATGCAGGGCCACCCGGGCCCGGTGTCGGCCGAAGCCGATCACAGGGGGAGTTCAGGCTCGAGCAGGATGTGAGGTGCACCGGGTCCCAGCGCAGCCCTGCATCTCCAGGGTTCGTTTGGGCGGGGCCTTCAGGCCGCCGTCTCTGCATTCTGGGGATCGGATTCACGGCGGCGGCGCATGAGGCCCATCAGCGTGATTCCAAAGACCGAGAGGGGGGCCGCAGCACCCAGGCCGGCGCCGCCGGTGCTGCAGGCAAAGGGCTGGGCCGGCTCGGTGTCGAAGTCCATGCCTTCGTAGAGGTGCAGCAGGCCGGCGATGTCGTCCTCGGACAGCCCCCGCTTGGTCAGCTCGCCCGCGAAGGTGCTGGAATACATGCTGGCCGCCTCGTCATCGGAGTGGCCCAGGCCCACCGCGTGGCCCAGCTCGTGGGTCAGGGTGTTGTGCAGGTCGTTGAGGCCCTCCTCACCCTGGGTTGCCCAGTCGTGGTTCTCTAGGTTGACGGCCATATCGAAGCCGACAATCTGCCCGCCGTCCATATACCAGGTGTAGGTGAGGGCGAGCAGCGTCGGGTCCCGGCCTTCGTCGGTCCACCGGTCAGTGAAGAAGATGGCGTTTACATTGTCGTCGTAGTTGACCGTCTGGGGACCGTCCGAATCGTAGCTGACGTTGAACTCGATGGCGCTGCCGTCGGCGGCATAGAAGTCGTAGGCCGCGCCTTCGACGGCGTCGCGCACCGCGTCAGCGCCCACATCGGACATGCCCTCGGGGTTCACCACCACGTCGATGGGCGAGGTCTCCCAGTAGAGCTCGTTGCCGGTATCGTCGGTCTTGATGCTCCATGCGTTGGCCGTGCCCATCAACAGTACGATTGCGGGGGTGAACATTGGATTCCTCCTGGTGTGTCAGGAGGATCGGAAGGGGGGGCTCGGACCATGAGCCCCCAAGGAGAGAGGGCCCCGCTACCCCGCTGTCAGCCGCCCAGGGCCCGCCGGCCGCCGTGGCGGACATCCGTGCCGTCCACCAGGAAGATCACGTGCTCGGCGATATTGGTGCAGTGGTCGCCGATGCGTTCCAGGTACTTGGCCACATTCTGCACGCCCACCGCGCGCTCGACCGCCAGGGTGCGGGCCGACACCTCGGCCAGGCGATCGCTGAAGATGCTGTGGTAGAGGTCATCGAGCACGTCGTCGGCGCTGATGATGGCCCGGGCCGCGGGCTCGTCGCCATGGACGAATGCGTCGATGGCGCCCGAGAGCATGTCGGCGGCCTGGCGCGCCATCTCGGGCACCTGGGGGTAGGGGTCGGCGTTGCCATCCCCACTGAGATCCTGGGCGCGCTCGCAGATGTTGACGGCGAGGTCGCCGATGCGCTCCAGGTCGGTCACCACCTTCAGGGCAAAGGTGATGAAGCGCAGGTCCTGCCCCAGCGGCCGCCAGCGCGACAACATGCGCAAGCAAGACTCGTCGATCTCGATCTCATCGAGGTTCACGCGCCGGTCCAGCAGGATGGTGGCCCGGGCCAGCTCGGGATCCCGCTCGACCAGGGCCTGCACCGACCGATCGATCATCTCCTCGACCCGCGCGCTCATCAGAAGCAGCCGCTGGCGCAGCTGCTTGAGGGCGAGGGTCAGGGAGGGATCGTCGGCGGGGAGCGGCATGGACGAGACAGTGTAGTCGGGCAGCGGTCCCCTTGTGGGCGACAACGCGAAAACCTGCCTGATTGCTCAGTTCTGCTCGCCATGCAGCGCGATGAGCCGGGCTAGCCGCGGGGCATCCACCAAGTAGGCGATATTGCAGAAATGGCAGGAGACCTCGGCCTGGCCGTCTTCTTCCAGCATGCTGGTCAGCTCGGCGACGCCCAGCTTGAAGAGCACGCCCTCGATGCGCTCCTGGCTGCAGCTGCAGCGCCAGGCCAGCTCGCGGTTTTCGATGAGGGTGACCGGATCTCCGCCCACCCGTCCAAAGGCGAGGCCCACCAGCAGGTCATCCAGGGGCTGCCGCAGCAGGGCCCCATAGGTCTCGGCGAAGTCGGCCGAGCCCATGGAGGGCTGGTCGGGGGCCTCGGGCAGGCGCTCCAGCACCAGGCCGCCGGCCGTGCGCACCCGGCCGTCTTCGGCCAGCAGCGCCTCGATGCGCACCAGCACATCCACCTGGTCGGACTGGCCCAGGTGGTCGGACAAGGCGACCTCCATGCGCTGCCCGTCGATGGCGGTCATGCCGCGGTAGATCTCGCGCTGGGCGTCGGACTTGATGGCCATCAAGATGCCGGAGATGCGGCCCTGGGGCGCGGGCTTCATCGCTGCGGGCGTAAAGCGGGCCCGCAAGCCGCCCTCGGCATCCACATCCCCCATGAAGGCAAAGCGAGGATCTTCGCCCTGAATCTGCAGGCCGATGCGCTCGTCCCCCTTGATCCACGCCGACATCAAGGCGTTGGCCACCAGGGCCTCGGCGGCCACCCGCGACCCGTCGGCGTCCAGGCCGTGCACCTGGCGCACGTGCTCGGCCAGCCCGCGGGCCTGCACGGCAAGAAAGCGCACCGCCCCGGCACCCACCAGGCCCCGGTGCAGGCTGCCCTTGGGTTCAGCGGACAAAGGCGGCCTCCCAGGCGGCTTCCTGGAAGCCCACCAGCACGCGTCCATCGGCGAAGAGCACCAGGGGGCGCTTGATCAGCTTGCCATCGGCGGCGAGGGCGGCCGCGGCATCGGCGATGGACAGGTCCGCGACCCTGTCCTTCCAGCCGCCCTGGCGGTAGCTCTGGCCCGATGTGTTGAAGAATCGGCTGAGGGGCAGGCCGCTGCGCTCCAGGGCGCTGGCCAGCCGGGCGGCGGAGGGGGGCGCGGTCACGATATCGACGGTTTCCACAACGATACCGTTGGTTTGCAGCCACTTTGCGGCCTTGCGACAGGTGCCGCAGGCGGCATAGGCATAGACGGTGGGCACGGGGACTCCGGGCGAGGGCAGGGGGCCCTATCCCGGTCGCTCAGGCGGCGGGCTGCCCCTCGGCCGGACCGCTGTCCCCGGTCTCGGTCGGGCGGGCCTGCTGGGGCCGCGCCTCCTCCAACTCAATCCAGAAGATCGCGCCCCGGGGCTTGTTCTCATCCACACCCACCCTGCCGCCCATGGCCTCGGCCAGGTGCTTGACGATGGCCAGGCCCAGCCCCGTCCCGCCCACCTGCCGGGCCCGACCCGGGTCCACCCGATAGAAGCGCTCGAAGATACGGGGCCGGTGGTGGGCGGCGATGCCAGGCCCCTCGTCGGCCACCTCCACCCGCACCCGGCCCGCTGGGGTCCGGTGGCTGCGCACGGTCACCGCGCTGCCGTCGGGCGTGTACTTGCGGGCATTCTCCAGCAGGTTGACCAGCACCTGCTCCATGGATCCGGCGTCGCCCATCACCGCCAGATCCGCCGGCAGCTCCAGGTGCACCTGCTCGACCCGGGCGCCCAGACGCGGCCCCAACACGCCCAGCACCTGCTCGGCCAGCTCCCGCAGGTAGACCGGGCTGCGCTCCAGCTCCAGCCGGCCCTCCTCCAGGCGGGAGATCTTGAGGAGATCATCGATGAGCAGGGCCAGGCGGCGGGTGTTGCGGCTGATGGCCTCGATGAAGTGTGCGGCGTATTCCGGGTCGTCCAAGGCGCCGGCCTCCAGGGCCTCGGCGCTGGCCTGCACGATGCTGACCGGCGTGCGCAGCTCGTGGGAGACATTGGCCACAAAATCCTTGCGAACGCGCTCCAGGCGCCGAACCTCGGAGTAGTCGTGCATCACCATGGCCACGCCACCATCGGCCAGGGGGGTGGCCACCACCTTCAGCCGGTAGGGGCTGTGGCCGGGGCGGCGCAGATCCACCTCCACCGTCGTGCGTTCGCCCGCCCGCGCTTTTTCGGCAGCCTCGGCGATGGCCGGCACGCGGATCACCTCCAAGAGCGGCCGGCCATAGCTGTCGGGGGCCACCCCAAAGATCTCCTGGCCAGCGGTATTGACCAGGGCCAGGCTGCCCTCTCCGTCCAGGGCGATCACCGCCTCGCTCATGCCTCCCAGCACGGCCTCGAAGCGGCGCCGCTCGGCCGACAGGTCGCGCACCACCCGGTCGATGGCGTCGGACAGCGCCTTGACCGAGCCGGCGATGCCGGCCATCTCCGTGACGGCGGTGGAGCTTTGCAGCGGGGGCATGGGCTCGCCCCGGGCCACCGCAGTGGTGTCGTGCAGCAAGCGGCGCAGGTCCCGCGACATCAAGCGCCCGGATAGCGCGGTCATCAGGCCGGCCACCCCCACGCCCAACAGGCCGGCCAGCAGCAGCACATCGCGCACGCGATCGGCCGGGGCGCGGACCTCGGCCAGGCTGCGGCTGAGGCGCAAGGCCCCGGCCGGCGTGGGCACGGCCACGGCCAGCACCCCCCCGTCGCGCTCGGGATGGCGCTGGGCGCTGCTTCGGCCGGCCAGGGCGTCGGCCACCTCGGGCAGCAGGGTCGCGTCGATGGGCAGGCCGCCAGAATCGCTGAGAATCTGCCCCTCATGCCCATAGCGGCTGATTCGTACGCCCAGGCGCTGCGCCGTCTCGGCGGGCGTCGCCGCCCGGTTGGCGTCGGACTCGGCCAGCACCCAAGCGAGACCCATCAAGGACCGGCTGGCCTGCTCCTCGACAAAGGGCCCAAAGGCCAGCTTCACCCAGGCGGTACTCACAAGCGCATAGACCGCCACCAACGCCAAGGACACGCCGAAGATGCGCGCCCGAAAGCCCAGCAGACGGCGCCCGCCCGGGGCGGCCATCAGCGCCCCTCCGAATCCGGCCGGTCCTTGAAGCGGTAGCCGACCCCCCGGATGGTCTCGATATAGTCGCCCGCCTCGCCCAGCTTCTGGCGCAGGCGCTTGACGTGGGTGTCCACCGTGCGCGTCGTGACGGCGTTGTTGATGCCCCAGACCTCGTCCAGCAGGGCCTCGCGGCTCTGCACCCGGCCCTTGCGGCCGACAAAGGTCAGCAGCAGGCGGAATTCGAGGGCGGTGAGCGCGATCTCCTCCTGGCCCACCCACACCCGGTGCGCCGCCTGGTCCACCTTGAGATCACCGAAGCTGCTGACCTCGCCCGAGGCCTGGGCGGGGCGGCTGCGGCGCAGCACCGCCCGCACCCGCAGCAGCAGCTCTCGGGTGCTGAAGGGCTTGGTGACATAGTCGTCGGCCCCCACCTCAAAGCCCACCACGCGGTCGATCTCCTCGCCCCGGGCGGTCACCATCACGATGGGGATCTCGCCGGTGCGGGGGTCGGCCTTCAGGCGCCGGCAGACCTCGGTGCCGGGGAGATCCGGCAGCATCAGATCGAGCAGGACGAGGTCGGGAAGCGGATCCTGAAAGGCGAGGTTGAGGGCCTCGCGGCCGTTGTTGGCCACGCGCACCTCGAAGCCTTCGCGTTTGAAGGCGAAGGCCAGGGCGCGGGTCAGGTCGGTCTCGTCGTCTACCAGCAGGATGAGTTCTGACATCTGCCCCTCTTAGCGCGGGTCGATGGCGGGCGCGTGACGTCTGCGGCCCAAGGCCTTGACCACAGCTTGTGCTTCCAGTGACCGACCGCCGTGATACCCTCGCGCAACGGCGTGTGGCGGCCTGTGGAGGATATCAATGCTGAAGCACATCACCGGCATCGCCGGACTGGCCATGCTCGCGGGCTGCTACCTCAGCCCCAACGACCCCACCGCAAATAGCGAAGAATCGGGGCTGACGGGGTCGGGCGCCTCCAACACCACCTATGGCGAGGTGGGCGAGGGTCGCGGCCGCTTCGACGAGGGCCCCTTCACCATCTACTGGCGCTGGTATGACACCTGGGAACAGGGCACCTGCGTGCAGATCGACGTGCGCAACAATGGCGACACGCTCAGCTGGTGGGACCTCACCCTGGACCTCGACCAGCCCCTGACCCAGTGGACCTATGAGTCCGGCGCCTTCTTCTGGCCCGAGGGCGACCAGCTGCTCATCGAGCCCGAGTCCTCGGGCAGCTTCTCGCGGCGCGCGACCAAGAAGTTCAACTACTGCGCAGAGCCCCGGGCCGCGATCGTCGGCGCCACCGTCAACTACGAGCTTAGCGGCTCGGGGTCCAGCGGATCGAGCGGCGACGGCAGCAGCGGCGACGGCGGCGACGGCAGCAGCGGTGACGGCGACGGCGGCGACGGTGGTTCGAGCGGCGGCCTGAGCGAGCGCGGGGAGCTCTTTCCTGCCCCCTTCACCCTGCGCTGGCGCTGGGTCAGCAGCTGGGACGGCGGCAGCTGCACCCAGGTCACCTTGATCAACGGCGACCGCGACCTCGCCGAGTGGGAGCTGCTGCTCAACCTCAGCGGCGACGCCCGCCTGAGCAGCGAGTGGGGCGCCTGGTATGTGCCCTCCGGCGACTCCATGCGGGTGGAGCCCAATGGCAGCGGCGTCTTGCGCGCCGGCGCCACCGTGGACTTCGGCTACTGCACCGAACCCCAGACCGCGATCACCGACGCCCGCGCCACGGTCACCGCCGACTGAAGGCCGCCCAGTCCACGGGCACGCCCAAGACCCAGGCGCCCGCGAGCACTCGCCCGATCAGATCGGGGTCGGAGCGCTTGCGGCGCAGGGCCGGCATGATCTCGGCGTGCAGGCCAGAGCTGTGGGCGAGCCCGCTGAGAATGGGCTGTGGGCCGACCTCTACGGCCAGTTGCACCCCCGCCTGAACCAGGGCGCGCACGCCGTCGGCAAAGCGCACGGCGCCCCGCACATGGCGCACCCAATAGGCGGCATGGGTCGGGCCCCCCGGCGGCGCGCTGCCCGGACCCACCCAGGCGCCATCCAGGTTGCTGATCAAGGCGCGATCACCGGGCCGCAGGGCCACACCCGCGGCCACCGCCGCGAAGGCGTCGAGCATGGGGTCCATGAGGGGCGAATGAAAGGCGTGGCTGACCATGAGGCGGCTGCCGCGCAGGCCCTGGTCGGCCAGCCGGGCCTCGACCGCCGCGACCCCGGCCTCGCTGCCCGAGATGACCACCTGCTCGGGCGCGTTGATGGCGGCGATGTCCACGTCTTGCACCCCCGCCAGGGCGGCGCGCACCGTGGGCTCATCGGTCTTGAGCGCGGACATCGCACCCCCCGGGGGCAGCGCGCCCATCAGCTGCCCGCGGGCCACCACCAGCCGGGCCGCGTCGTGCAGCTCCATCATGCCCGCCACGCAGGCCGCCGCAAGCTCGCCAATGCTGTGGCCCACCATCACCTCCCCGCGCAGGCCCCAGTCGGCCAGCAGCCGGGCCAGGGCGACCTCGACGGCGAAGAGGGCGGGCTGTGTCCAGGCCGTGTGGTTCACGTCGCCCTCGGCCTCGGGCAGACCGAGGATCACCGGCAACAAAGGGGCCGGCAGGTGGGCATCGCAGGCGGCGCAGGTGGCGTCCAGGTGCGCGGCAAAGCGCGGGCTGGCCGCCCGCAGCCCGGCGGCCATTCCTGCATACTGGGCGCCCTGGCCGGTAAAGAGCAGCGCAACGCGTGGCGGGCCCGAGACGCCGCCGTCGGGGCCCTTGGCCGCAGAGGTGGGCGGACGGCCGTCAACCACGCGCTGAAGCTGCTTCTCGGCCTCTGCCGGGTCGGAGAGCACCAGGGCCAGCCGGTGGGCGCCGGCGGTGCTGCCGCCAGCTCTGCCGCCCAGTCGGCGGGGGCGCCGTCGCCGGACTGGCAGCGCGCCAGCAGGCCGCGGGCCTGGGCCAGCACGGCGTCGCCATCGGCACCCGACAAGGGGAGGATCACGGGGAGAGCGGACATTGGGGGCTCCTGAAGCAGCGCCGCCCCGTAACCGGCCCGGCCCGGCGGCCGGGGAGCCCCCCCAAGGCGATCGCCAACCCTCGGACAGTTTCTGACCGGTGTGTTGACAGGTCCAGGCAAAGGGGAGAGGCTGCCCAAGAACCCGCCCCGGTGCACCCATGTTGCAGCTCCTCCGCATCCGCAACCTCGCCATCATCGAAGAGCTGGAGCTGGAGCTCGGCCCCGGCCTCAACGTCGTCAGCGGCGAGACGGGTGCTGGCAAGTCCATCCTGATCGCTGCCCTCAAGCTGGTCCTGGGCGAGCCCGGCGGGGCTGGCCTGGTGCGAACGGGCGCCCAGAAGGCCGAGGTTGAGGCCCTCTTCGACCTGTCCGACGACCCGAACGCAAGGGATCGCCTCGCCGCCGAGGGCATCCCTTGCGACGCCGACGAGCTGGTCGTGCGCCGGGTGGTCCACGCCAGCGGGCGCACCCGGGCCTACCTGGGTGGCAGCCTGGCCACCGCCGGCCAGCTGGCCCGCCTGGCGGCCGGGCTGGTCGACATCTCCAGCCAGCACCAGCACCAGACCCTCACCGACTCCACCTGCCACCTGACCTACCTCGACGCCTTCGCCGAGCTCCACCCCCAGCGCGAAGCGGTGGCCCAGGCCTTTGGCGCGCTGCTGCGCTGCCGCAAGGCGCTGGAAGAGGCCGAGTCTGCGGTGCGGGAGCGCGCCCAGCGCGAGGATCTGCTCAAGCTGCAACTCGACGAGATCGAACGCCTGGACCCAAAAGCCGGCGAGATCGACGAGCTGTCCAGCGAGATCGAGCGCCTGCGCCACGCCGACCGCCTGGTGCGGGTGGCCAACACCGCCCAGCTCGCCCTCTATACGGCCGATCGCTCTTTGTGCGGCCAGCTTGCGGCCCTGCTGCGGCCGGTCACCGATGCCGGCCGGTTGGATCCCGCCCTGGGACGCCTCTCCGAGCGCCTGGACTCTGCCCGCCTGGAGTTGGAAGAGGCCGCCCGCGACCTCAGCATCTATGCGGCGGATCTCGACCTGGACCCCGCCCGCTTCCAGGCCATGGAGGATCGCCACCAGGCCCTGCGGCGCCTCTGCCGCAAGCACGGCTGTGACCTGGAGGGCGTGCTGGCCTTCCGCGCCGCCGCCGCCGAAGAGCTGCTGGCCCTGGGGGACGCCGAGGGCCGGGTGTTGGAGCGCGAGCAGGAGCACGACAAGGCCCAAGCCGCCGCCCGGGTGGTGGCCGATCGGCTGAGCGCCGCCCGAAAGGCCGCGGCAACCCGGCTGGGGGACGCCATCACCGCAGAGCTGGCCAGCCTGGGCATGGGCGGGGCGCGGGTGCTGGTGGAGGTGGCCCCCCTCGGCGCCGAGGGCGAGCTGGCCCTGGACGGCGCCCGCCTGACGGCCACCGGCATCGATCGGGTCGAATTCCTCATCGCCCCCAACCCCGGCGAGAGCCCCCGCCCGCTGGCCCAGGTGGCCTCGGGCGGAGAGCTCTCCCGCTCCTTGCTCGCCCTCAAGCGGGTGCTGGCCGGCGTCGGCCCCGTCGGCACCTATGTCTTCGACGAGGTGGACACCGGCGTGGGCGGCGCGGTCGCCGAGGTCATCGGCCAGAAGCTCGCCCAGGTCGCCCGACACCACCAGGTGCTGAGCATCAGCCACCAGCCGCAGGTCTGCGTCTATGCAGACCACCACTTCCATGTGCGCAAAGTGGTCAAAGCCGGGCGCACCTTCTCCAAGGTGGGCCTGCTGGACGAGAATGGGCGCCAGGTTGAGATCGCCCGCATGTTGGGCGGCATCGAGGTGGGGGAAGCCGCCCGGGACGCCGCCCGGGCCCTGCTGGCCGGCGCGGGCCGCTGAATGGGGATTCAGTGGTCGGGGATGGGGTGCTGGTTGGCCGCCCAGGCGCCGGCCACCGGCAACTGATACCACTCGCCCGCGTTGGCCCTGGCGCAGGCCACCAGCTCATAGATGAAGTAGACCGGCACCGTCACCAGCAGCCCCCAGCCGCAGGTGAGCAGGGCCACCGGCACCGAGATCCCCGCAAAGAGCAGCCCGAAATACAGCGATTGCAAGCTGTGAAAGGCCACGAAGCGGGACTCGACCTTGCCGCCCTGGCTGCTGATGGCGCCCAGGGCGTCCTGGCGCAGCAGGTAGATCACGAGCGGGCCCACGATGCCACCCTCCAGAAAGCTGAGGGCGTGGCTGATCAGGGCGAGGGTGCGCTCGTCCCGGGTGGTGGACGGGCCCACGGGCTCGGGGGCGACCAGCTCGGACATGGGGGCTCCCGGGGGTGGGCTTGGGACCGAGACGCGGCCGGGCTCAGACTATTGCGTAGATTTGGGCCCGGCGATCTGCCGGCCCCGGTCGCCCGCTTGCTCGGTGATGGGCTTGTTGAGCACGATCTCGAGGCCGGCGTTGCGCCCGTGGTGCCAGGCTGCACCGCGTTGCAGCACGGTGCGCCGCGCCGATTGCACGCTGGGGTAGCGGCGGTCCATCCAGTCCTCCAGTCCGGCGTCGCCCACCCACACCAGGCCCTCTTCCCGGCTGGCCTCGGCCTGCTGGGACAGCTTCTCGTAGAAGCCCACCATGACCCCCGACAAGAAGCGCCTGCGGTCACGATCGCCCGAAATGCGGTACTGCAGCTTGTGATCCCGCCACAGGCGCTCGGAGGTCTCCAGCAGAAAGCCATGCACCCAGGTCGCGATCTCCAGGTTTTCGGGCCGGCCGCTGACCTCGAGCACCCGACCGCGCTGGCCCTTGACCGGATCGAAGGACCACACCCAGAGGCAGCGCACAAAGAAGTGTTGGCCCAGCAGGCCGCTGAGGATGCGGTCGTGGGACTGCAGCCGCTGGCTGGGCTGCCCCAGCCAGGTGACGTGGTAGTCGCCGGTGGCGGCGCCGGCGGCCTGGGACAGGTTGTGCTTGAGCATGAGCTTCTGGGCGGCGTTCATGGCCGCCTGGGCCTCGTGCACCTCGGGGCTGTCGGCCAGGGCCAGCAGCCGCTGGACCCGCCGCAGCACCTTGTCCCGCTCGGGGTCGGCCGGGGCGTCGGGCAGACCCTGGGCCCGCCCGTCGATGCCCAGCTCGGCGCAGAGGGCCTGAAAGCGGGCGCCATGGGGCCCCTCGTTCTGGATGCCCAGCACCTCATCGCAGTATTGGTGGGCCATCTCGTGCTTGAGCACCTCCAGCACCACCCCCCAGGGCCGCTCATGCACCAGCCGCCGCGACAGGGCCAGGGTGCGGCTGCGGCGCTGCCAGCGGCCCAGCTGCGTCTCGGTGTCTTCCAGGGACAGCACCGGCGCCTTCATCGCCCGCCGGAAGTGGCGGATGTTGAAGGTGCGCCAGGCGTCGCTCAGCTCGTGCAGCAGAGCATTTTCGGCAATATCGGCAACCCGACCGGACATGGGGCCTCCCAGGGGGGCCTATCCAGCGCCGCTCACTCCTGCAGGGCCTCTCTCAAGGCGCGCAAGCAGGCCAGATCGGGGTCGGCCTCCCGACCGGCCAGGGCCTGGTCGAGGCTGGCGAGGGCGGCCTCTCCCTGGCCGTCCTGGGCCAGCAGCAGGGCGCGATCGTGCAGATCGCCCACGCTGTCGGGGTCCAGCACCAGGTTCCGTTCGGTGGCCCGCATGGCACCCGCCATGTCGCCCCGGCGCACCCAGGACCGCTTCAGGTTGTTGTTGATGCGTTGCATCGTGGCCCGCCCCGAAACCGGCGCGATGAAGCGCTGCCAGGCCTCGGGCTCGACCTCGGCGCTGCCCGCCACCCGCTTGAGCAGGCTGCGCATATCGGGCTCGCGCAGCACCCGCCCGCCGTTGAAGGGGTCGATGAAGAAGGGGGGCTCGACCTCGGTGGGGCGGACGACAAAATGGCCGGGAAAGCCCACGCCCGCGACCTTCATGCCGATTCTGCGGCCCACCTCGACATAGACCAGGGACAACAGGATGGGCAGGCCGAGCCTTCGGTCCAGAACGCAGTCGAGCAGCGAATTCCGGGGATCGTCATAGCTGGTCTCGTCGCCCTTCAGCCCCTGCTCGGTGAACAGGAGGTGGTTCAAGGCGGCGATCTGCACGAAGAGGTCGGCCCCCCGCCGGCCCGCCACGCGCTCGGCGAGGCGGTCCAGGGCCGCGAGCGGGACAGCCGGGTCCAGACCCGGCTGCTCCTCTGCGGCAAGCCGCGCGGCGGCCTGATCCAGGGGCAGATCGTCGCCATGGGAGGCCACGAGGTGTACCAGCGCCGCACGGTGCGGGCAGGTCCGAAGCAAGGGGTCGAGGTCGCGCATGGTCGGCTCTACCCGAGGTCCAGGGCCAAGGCGAATGCCAGCACCCGTGACCGCCTGCAAGCTGGCCGCGATCAGGGGGCGAGGGCCACCCGGTCCTGGGCGCCAGTTCCCGTCCGGGCGGGCCCGGCGACCTCGGTGCGGCTCTGCTCCACCAGCAGCTCCGCCGCGCCATAGCCCCCGCCCGCTTGCCAGCCGCCTTCGGCCAGGGCGGCGCGGGTCCAAGCGGGGTGGAAGTCCCCGGCCAGCCTGCCGCCATCCAGGGTGGCCAGGGTCGCCGTGCCGCCCGAGAGCCCGCCCAGGCTGCCGATTCCCCGGCTGCGCCCGCCATCCAGCACCGCGCCGTCCACCACGGCCAGCCGCAGGTCGAAGAAGCCCATGGGCGAGGTGGCCAGGCCGCTGCCGCCCAGGGTCCACAGGTCGATATGCAACTTACCGTCCGATTCTGCACCCGATGCCTTGGCGTCCAGACGCAGCAGCGCTTCGGTCGTACCGCCCCATTCCTGCATGAAGGCCGGATTGACGACGGCAGCGTGGGGGTTCACGCAGCTCCCCCCTTCCAGATCGAGGATGGCCCAGCTCTCGGCCACGACCCCCACGTCCGGGTCCAAGCCGGGGCTCCAATAGAAGGCCAGCGCCTCCCCCTCCAGCTCGTCCGAAGACTCCATTGCCGCCACCACGGCGTCCAGCTCCGGTCCGACGTGCAGGCTGCTGGCCGGCGGCGTCAGCGCGCCCACCCGCTCGACCGCGTCCACATAGACGGACCAGCCCAGGGCCAGAGACGCGCCGCTTGGGTCCACCGGGGGCAGGGGGCTGCCCACCAGGGTGCAGCGCCCATCCTCCATCACACAACTCAAGCGCTCGACGGCGCTGCCCCGCAGCGTCGCATGCACCACCGCGCCATCCTCGACGGGCTCGCCCCGCATATCCACGCCGGTCACCAGCGCACGCACCTGCACCTGGCCGGCGGCGGTGGGGGCCAGCCAGGGCACCAGGCTGAGGAAGCGCTTGCCCACCTTGGGGCCCTCGCTGGCCCAGAGCTGGCGCGCGCCCTCCACATTCAGCGCACCGGTTCCCATGCCGGCCTCGATGGCCGAGCCCCCCGATAGGGGGGTGGCGCTGCCCATCAGGGCCGCAGCCACGCCATAGTCGTCCGCCCCCGCCGCCACCAGCCACACCGCCGCGCCCGTGACCAGGGCCGCGGCCTGGCTGGTGCCCGCCATCATCCAGGGCCCCACCGTCTCGGGCGCACCCGGGGCGATGCTCTCGGCGACGATACCGTCCAACAGCCCATCTCCGTCGCGATCTGCCGACAGGTCCCCTCCCGGGGCCATCAGGCTCATGCCCCCCGACCGGCTGCTATAGGCTGCCGCCACGAGCGGGGCCGCGCCATTGGGCCCCGACCCATCGGGGCTTCCTGCAGACACGGCCAACACATGGGCGCTGGCGGCCGGCCAGGTCAGGCTGTCTGCACCCGTATTGCCGGCCGATGCCACCATCACCATGCTGGCCTCATAGGCTTCGGCAAGCTCGGCCCGAAGCTCGGGTGAGGGCAGGTAGCCCGGCCCGAAGGACAGGCTCATATTCACGATGTCCGCGCCATTCTCGCGGGCATGTCGCAGGGCGCGGATCAGGTCCAGCTCATCGCCCTGGTTGTCCTCATCCAGCACCTTGATGGGCATGATGCTGACCCCGGGGGCCACGCCGCAGTATTGGCCAGACGATGCGATCAAGCTGGTGATGTGCGTGCCGTGCCCATTGTCGTCGTTGGGGTGACCATCTTCCTCCACCAGGTCCAGGGGGGCCACAAAGTCCACCCCCGCCAGGCTGGGCGCTGCGGCATGGATCTGCCCATTGGCCCCGATGTGGTCCTCATAGGCCACCCCGGTGTCCAAGACCGCCACCACCACGCCGCTCAGGTCTTGGGTGGCGGACCGTCGCGGCACGCCGGCTGCGTCCAGATGCCACTGCAGAGACGCAAGGCGCCCGTCTCGATCGCAGCTGCCAGGCAGGCCGGGGCGTCTGGCGCCCGAAGACAGCGCGCCCTGGATCATGCCCATGGGGCGGGCATCTGCCACCCGCACATCCGCCATCAGGTCCGGCAGCACCGCTTCGACGCTGCGGCCTTGGGGCAGCCCCAAGGACAGCAGCCCGTCTGCCGTGGGCCGCGCCCGCAACAGCAGGCCATGGTCCTCGGCCAGGGCCGCGGCCTGGTCGGGGTCCCGCACCGAGACCAGCACGCGGTCGGCGCGCCAGGCCGGCTGCAGCTCCGCCCGAGCCTCGGCATCGGCCTCCCCATCGGGGGCGACGGGCTGGGGCGCGCTGCCTTGAATCGGCGTGAAGGCTGACGAGCAGGCGCCAAGCGTGAGGAGACAGAGGGCGGAGGCGCCCAGGCGAAGGAGGGGCATGTGGACCTCACCAGGAGGGGGCGCGGTGGCGACCCGGGCCTCCTCCATCGGGAGTCTGATCCAGACCTTGAGCGAGCCCTCAGCCGTCCATCGGGCCGCGGGCCTGGGCGTGGCGGGTGGCCAACATGCCGCAGGCCGATTCCTGGCTGCTGCCCACCGAATAGCGGCGCACCACCGGCGACTCCAAGGCGCGCAGCCGGTCCCGGAAGTGACCGCGCTCGGCATCGGTCGCCCGGCGAAAGCCCCCGGGCCGGTTGTCGTTGACATCAATGAGATTGAGCCGCACGGGCACATCCTGGAGCAGCCGAAGCAGGCCCTCCACCTCGTCCTCCCCGGTGTTGACGCCCCCCATCAGCACCCAGGCCACCGTCACCCGGCGCCCGCTCTTGTGGTGGTAGGCGGCGATGGCCTCGGCCAGGTCTTGCAGGGGGATGCGCCCGGCGACGGGCAACAGGGCCCTGCGCCGCTGCTCCACCGCGCTGGTCAAGGAGATGACCAGGCGGAATTTGTGGCCCTCTTCGGTGAAGCGCCGGATCTGGGCCACCAATCCCACGGTAGAGATGCTGATTGCCTTATTCGAGATGCGCCCGCCGCAGGGATCAGACAGCACGTTGGCGGCCTGGATCACGGCGTCGTAGTTGTGAAAGGGCTCGCCCTGGCCCATGAAGACCACGCCGGTCACCCGCTGGCCCTGGGCCTCGGCAGCCGACCGCACGGCCACCAGGCAGCCCACCATCTCGGCGGCGGTCAAGCTGCGTTGCAGGCCCAGGCGCCCGGTGGCGCAAAAGGCGCAGCCCATGGCGCAGCCCGCTTGCGACGACAAGCAGACCGACCGGGCCCCGGCCTTGTGTAGGGGGATGCTGACGGCTTCGGCCACCGCCCCATCGGCGAAACGAAAGACAAAGCGCAGGCTGCCATCCACGGGATCGGGCACCCGCTCCACCTCTTCGGGCAGAGCCGGGTCCAGCAGGGCCGTCGCGGCCTGCCGCAAGGGGCGGCGCACCGGCCGGGCCATCGCGTCCCAGTCGCAGCGCCCCTGGCTGATGCCCCAGGCCAGCAGGCGCCGGGCCTCGGGCAGGCTGCAAGCCACCCCCGCCGCCGCAAAGGCTTCCACCAGATCGGGGGCCAGCAGCCCATGCAACGCGACGCGGTCCATGCTGACCCGCCTATGGCGCCCCGACGGGCGCGCCCACACTGCGGGCTCAGAGCGCCGTCACCGCCACCAGGCTGAGGCCCAGCCACAGGGCCATGCAGATCCCCAGCTTGGCCGCCATGCCCACGGCCCGGGCCACCGTGGCCGCCAGGGCGGGCTTCATCGAATCCTGCCAGCTCTTGCCCTGCTGGCCGCTCATCTCGCCCAGCAATGCGCCGGCGAAGGTGCCGCCAAAGGCCCCAATCAGCGTGCCGACAATGGGCACGGGGATCACCACCGTGCCCACCAGAGCGCCCACCAGGCCGCCTGCGACCGCCCCCAACATGCCCTTGCGGCTGCCGCCTGCCGCCTTGGAACCCGCCATGCCCGACAGGAATTCGAGCAGCTCTCCAATGGCCGCCAACAGGGTGCCCAGGCCGATCCAGCCCCAACCGATGGTGCTGTGGGCCTCGCCGGCCCAGGCCGGATCGACCAGCTCGATCAACGCGGCCAGCCCCAGCAGGATCCAGGCCCCCGGCAGGCCGGCGATCACCAGCAGCACGCAAAAGAAGCCGCCCACCACAAAGAGCAGGGCGGCGAGCGAGGTGGCGGCCATCGGGGGGCTCCAGGGCGCAGGTGCACGGCGAAGACGTCGCAGCGGCGGAGCCTATTTCAGCGCCCCACCCGCACCCTCCCACAGCAGCGGCAGCCGGTCACCTTCGAACTCGCTCTGGTAGTCGGCCAGGAAGGGGACCAGCAGCGCCCGGGTGGCCCGGGTGGCCGACAAGGCGGCGTCGATGGGCGCCCACCAGGGATCGCTGGCGGCGCGGTCCACTGCCTGGCGGGCGCAGACGCGCACCGCAGCGTCCCAGGGGCTGTCATCCAGCGCAGCGAGGGGATCCTGGGGGAGCTGGTCGTAATATTGCCGGTATTGGCCGGTGGGCCCCATCATGTCGCGCAGCCCATGGCGATCGGCCCACCAGGCCTGCAAGCGCAAGCAGCCATGCTCGCGCACATCCTCCTCATCATAGAGGGGAAAGCCCCAGTCTCGTTCGGTCACCACGTCGCGACCATTGGTGACCCAGTGGCAGAATTCGTGGAAGATCATCTGCGCGAGGCAGTCGTCGGCATCCAGGTGCTCGCGGGTGCTCAGCCACAAGGTGCCCGACCCATCCGTCATGCTGAAGATGGTGGGGTCGCGGCGCAGGGTGATGCCCAGGCGACGGGCCGTGGACAGCCAGATGACCTCGACGGGGTCGACATAGCGACGCAGCACCGGGCGCTCGTAGGCCGGGTCGTGAAAGCGCGCGGGCACCTTGAGGGAGGTCGCAGGCATTGCGCCTCCTATCGCCGACGGCGCAGCACCGCGAGGCCCAGCAGGCCGCCCAGCACCAGGCCGCCCACCGGGGCGCTGCCGCCGCTCGCGCAGCCCTTGCAGTCGGTGCCGCCACCGTAGACGCCCGAGGCGCCGCCGGTATCCGGACCCCCATCCAGGCCGCTATCCAGGGTAGCGCAGTCCTCATCCAGCCCCGGCGAACCCGGGAAGACGGCGGCGTCCGTATCGTCGCAATCCACGTCCTGGGCAAAGCCGTCGCCGTCCTGGTCGTCGTCATTGCCGTCGCAGTCCTGATCTACCCCGTCATACCAGGTCTCGTCGGCGCCCGGGTTGATGGTGCTGTTGGCGTCGTCGCAGTCGTCGCCACCCCATGCGACGGAATCGTAGCCGTCGCCATCGGCGTCGTATTCGTCCGAGTCGTCACAATCGTTGATGATGCCGTCGCCGGCGATGTCGGGGGCGCCGGGATAGGTGTCGGCTTCGGCGTCGTCGCAGTCCTCACCGCCATAGCTCTCGCTGTCGAAGCCGTCGCCATCGGCGTCATAGTCCGAGTCTTCGGCGCAGTCCTGGTCGATGCCGTCATACCAGAGCTCTTCGGCGCCGGGGAAGATGCTGTCGTCGTCGTCGTCGCAGTCGTCACCGTCGGTGCAGGTCACCGAATCGAAGCCGTCCCCGTCGGCGTCGCAGACATCGGCCCCGTCGCAGTCCTGGTCGATGGCGTCATAGGGGATCTCCAGGGCGCCGGGGTGGATGCTGGGGTCGCCATCATCGCAGTCTTCGTCGCCCAGGATGCTGCTGTTGCCGTCCCAGCCCCCCGCGTCGAAGACGCAGGCCACATAGAGATCCGTGTCTGCATCCGATTCGACGGTGGGTAGGCTGCCATCGCAGTCGTTGTCCAGGCCGTCGCACAGCTCCAGCGCGCCCGGGTAGCGGGTCAGGTCGCCATCATCGCAGTCCTCGCCGCCGGTGATGGCCGAACCGTCCCAGCCACCGCCATCGACGGCGCAATCCACGAAGCCGTCCACATCGCCATCCACCTCGACCGCCGGCAGGCCGCCATCGCAGTCGTTGTCCTGGCCGTCGCACAGCTCCACGGCGCCCGGGTAGACCGTGTCGTCGCCATCGTCGCAGTCCTCGCCGCCGCTGATGGCCGAAGCATCCCAGCCGCCGCCATCCACGGTGCAGTCCACAAAGCCGTCCACGTCGCCATCGACCTCGACCACGGGCAGGCTGCCATCGCAGTCGTTGTCCTGGCCGTCGCACAGCTCCGTCGCGCCCGGGTAGACCGTCGCGTCGCTGTCCAGGCAGTCATCGCCGCCCACAACCGTGCCGCTGCCATCCCAGCCGCCGCCATCCAGGCTGCAGACCGCGTAGCCGTCGCCATCGCCGTCCACCTCGTCGCTGCCGATGCTGCCGTCACAGTCGTTGAGTTGGCCATCGCATAGCTCCGGCGCGCCGGGGAAGACCGTGTCGTCACCGTCGTCGCAGTCGTCCCCGCCCACCACCGTGCCGCCGCCATCCCAGCCGCCGCCGTCCAGGCTGCAGACCGCGTAGCCGTCGCCATCGCCGTCCAACTCGTCGCTCCCGATGCTGCCGTCGCAGTCATTGAGCTGCCCATCGCACAGCTCCGGCGCGCCGGGGAAGACCGTGTCGTCGCCGTCGTCGCAGTCGTCCCCGCCCACCACCGTGCCGCTGCCATCCCAGCCGCCGCTGTCCAAGGCGCAGACCACATAGCCGTCGAGGTCGACATCCACCTCGCCGCTGCCGATGCTGCTGTCGCAGTCGTTGAGCTGGCCGTCGCACAGCTCGGTCGCCCCCGGATAGACCGTGTCGTCGCCGTCGTCGCAGTCCTCGTCGGCGCAGCTCAGGTCACCGTCGGCGTCACCGAAGGCGTCGTCTCCCACGCAGAGGTCGCAGGCATCGCCCACGCCGTCCCCATCGCTGTCGGCCTGGGTGGGGTTGGCCACCGCGGGGCAGTTGTCGCTGCCATTGACGATGCCGTCACCATCCGTGTCTGCACCAAAGGCGGCCCAGGCCACCGCCTGTTCGAGCAGGCGATCCCAGTCACCGGAGCGCAGGCTGCTGTTGTTGTAGCTGGTCTGGGCCATGTAGACATGGCCCAGGTAGACCGTGCGCCCTGCGCCATACTCGCCCACCACCACGGAATTGGTGCCACAGGACGAGGTGCCGATCACCTGCCCGTTGGTGGCGTCGCTGGCATAAGGCGAGCCTTCGATGTGGTTGGCGCCCGCCGGGAGGGGGCTGGTCACCCCGGTGGTGATGGCGTGCGTCGAGAGGGTGCTGGAGCCCCCCGAACAATAGGAGTAGTGGTAGCTGTAGGAGTCGATGGGCTGCACATCGTCGATGGTGGTGAGCACCGCGGCGCCCGGCGCCGTCACCCAGTCCACCCAGCCCACGCTCACCACGCCGCCGCCCCCGGCAAAGGTCCACGCAGACAGGGCGTTGGCCATGGCCGCGGTCCAGTCTACAGCATTGAACCCCGAGTCTCCAAGAATCACGACATCGTAGTTGGCCAGCTCTGCCGCGCTGTCGATGCCGCTGGCCGTCACCACCGTGGCGGTGAAGTCATACCAGGTGTCGTCGTTGAGCTGCGCCGCCAGGGCCGAGGCCGTCGCCGTGGTGGACGCGCCATTCTCGATCGCCACCCGGATGGGGGTGGCCTGGGCGAGGGAGGGGGCGGCCAAGGCCAGCAGAATGAGCGAGGAGCGTGCGATCACGATGCCTTCCGGGTCTCGATGGACGCTCGGGACGCCGTCAGACCCGAGCACAGGCAGCCACCTTAGCCACCGCGGCGCCCAGGCGCGCTAGCACCGCTATTACTTCCGACCTTCCGCCGCCGAGCGGGGGCGCGGGGACCGCTGCGGGGCGGCCGCCACTGGTCGCCATCGCGCCAATAGCCCAGGGCATCGAGCAGCCCGGCCAGGGCCTCCCGCGAGCAGCCCAACCAGCTCATCAGCTCGTCGGGGACGGTGAAGGCGCCGCGCCGACCCAGGCCCCGCAGGCGGGCGCCCACCCGCTCCAGCAGGTCCACCCGCACCGCCAGGGGGCCCACCCGAGGGTAGCCGATGGCCACCAGCCAGTCTTGGGCCACCGCGCCCGCGACCGCAAAGGACGAGGCCCCTGGGGGCGGCACGGGCCCCGTCAACCGCCCCTCGGCCCTCAGCAGGGCCGCGCGGGCCACCACCTCGGCCGGCTTGAGCAGGCCCGCCACATAGACCCAGTCCGCCCCCAGCCGCACGTCCAGCCGGGCCAGCAGCGGCCGATCCGCGGCTTGCAGCTGGGAGAGCTGCGCCTGCAAGGCCCGGTTGGGCAAGGTGCCCAGCCCGCGCTCCAGCAGGTAGAGCAGCCCGCGCCCGGCCCCGGACAGGCCGGCGGCGGCCTCCCGGTGCAGGGGCGAGAGCAGGGCGTCCACGCGGCTGCGGGTCCAGGCTTCCAGGCGGGCGTGGGCGGCCCGGCGCGCCGCCTCGCTGCTCAGCGCAGAATCCAGCAGGCCCACCTCGGGGCGCAGGCGCTCGGGGCCAGCCGACCACCGACCCAGCAGCTGATCTTGCCAGAGGATCTCGGCCGTCTCTGCAACAACCAGGGTGCTGTCATCGGCAGCCAGCAGCAGGTCCAGGCGCTCCGCCTCGGCCGCCTTCCGGCTGGCCTCGCCCGCGGCGCTCTTGCGGGGCAGGCCCGGGCTGGGCAGATCCAAGCCCCGCAAGGCCGCAAAGGGGCTGTCGGCGCGGGGCTCTACCGGCTCGACAGCGTCGGGATCGGCCGGCCGCACCGGGCCCGCCGCAAGGCGCCACCGCGGGCCGGTGGTCGACAAAGCGCCGGGTGAGCTGGGTGTGAAGGGCGTCGCTCAGGCGATCCTCGATCTCACGGGCCCGGCCCTGCCAGCCGGCGGCATCGCCGATCCACCCAGCCTGGTGGGTGATATAGGTCCAGGACCGGATGAAGGCGATGCGGGTGGTGAGCGTGTCTGCATCACCGCCGATGCGATCCTGGCGGGCCAGGCGCTCGGCCATCCAGTCGGTGTCCACCCGGCCCTTGGGGCCACTGAGTTGCAAATACAAAGAGGTCAGCATCTCCGTGTGTTCATCCACCAGCAGCTTGCGGTAGTCGGGCACCCGGCACACGCTCCACAGCAGGCGCACGGCCGCTTCACCCCGCGCCCGGCGGCGCACCTCGGGGTCCTGCAGCAGCCGCAGCAGGGCCCCGCTGTCTTCGGCCCGCTCGGTCATGGCCATGAAGCGGCGGGGGGGCGGCATGCGCAGGCTCTCCACCAGGCTGTCGGCGCTGCCAAAGTCCAGGTCGGTGTTGCGCCAATAGATGCGGCGCTCGGGCTCGAAGCTGTGCCCCTCGATGGCAGCGATGAGATCCGGTGCCAGGGGCCCCACCTCGGCCAGGGTGCCAAAGCTGCCATCTGTGCGATACCGCCCCGCCCGACCCGCCACCTGGGCCAGCTCCGCCGCGCCCAGCTCCCGCACCTGCTGGCCGTCGAATTTGCGTACCGCCGCGAAGGCCACATGGTCGATGTCCATATTGAGGCCCATGCCGATGGCATCGGTGGCCACAAGATAGTTCACATCCCCGTTCTGGTAGAGGGCGACCTGGGCGTTGCGGGCCCGGGGAGACAGGGCGCCCAGCACCACGGCGGCCCCACCGCGGCGGCGGCGCAGGCGCTCGGCCACGGCATAGACCTGCTCCACCGAATAGGCGACCACGGCGCTTCGGGGCGGCAGATCGGATAGCTCGTCGCAACCCGACCAACGCAAGCGGCTGAAACGGGGCCGGCTGTGGATCTCTGCGGTGGGCAGCAGCTCGCGCACCAGGGGGGCCATCGTGTCTGCACCCATGAACCAGGTCTCGCGGCGCCCGCGGGCATTCAGCAGCCGGTCGGTGAAGACGTGGCCCCGCTCCCGGTGGGCGCAGAGCTGGATCTCATCCACCGCCAGGAATTCCACCGGACGGTCCACCGGCATCGATTCGACGGTGCAGACCCAATAGCGGGCCTCCCGGGGGATGCGCTTCTCTTCGCCGGTGACCAGGGCCACCTTGGCCTCGCCCACCTCGGCCACCACCTTGTCGTAGACCTCGCGGGCCAGCAGGCGCAGGGGCAGTCCGATCATGCCGGTGCGGCGCCCCAACATGCGGCGCACCGCCCGGTGGGTCTTGCCGGTGTTGGTGGGCCCCAGCAGCGCCTGCAGGGTGGCGGGCTCGTCCAGGTCGCGCAGGCTCATGGGGCCGGCTAACCCATCTCTCCCGGAGGGTCGCCATGGCCGGTTCCAGCCCCGAGATTCGCGTGGTCGCCGCCGCTTTGATGCGGGACGGTCGCGTATTGGCCGCCCGACGGGGCCCGCGCCAGCGGCAGGCCGGCCTGTGGGAGCTGCCCGGAGGCAAGGTGGAGGCAGGCGAGAGCGACGCACAGGCGCTGGAGCGCGAGCTGGCCGAAGAGCTGGACCTTCGGGTGCGCGCCGGGGAGGTCCTGGCCGAGAACGTCCACCAATACCCCGACCTCACCATTCGCCTGGTGGCCCTGTCCGCGACGCTGGTGGGCGACCAGCAGCCTTGCGCCACCGAACACGACGCCCTGTGCTGGCTGGGCCCCGACGCCTTGCGCACCGTGGACTGGGCCCCCGCCGACATCCCGCTGCTGGACGCCGTCCAGGCGGCGCTGCGTGCCGGCGGGTTAGGCTGAGGCCACCCTCCCTCCCGGACCCCCACCATGGCGCGCCCCTCCTGGCTGACCGGGCTGCTGCTCGGCCTCCTGCTGGCCTGCCGCCCCAGCGCCGACCGCATCAAGGCCCGCATCGCCGACAGCGAGGGAAAGGAGCAGTGGTCCCACACCTTCGCCTATGGCAGCCAGGTGGGGCGGGAGTCCGGCGCAGACCTCGCCGTGGCCCGCAAGCGGGCCGACGAGCTGGATCCCTATCTGCGGGTCACCTTCTACAGCGGCCTCGCCCACACCGCGCCCTGGGATGTGGAGAACCTGGACGCCCAACTCAAGGCCATCGAGGACCATATTGAAGAGGGCGATCGACCGGCCCTCTGGACGGGGCTCCTGATTCGCTACACCATGGTGCACAAGGGCGACCCCGACCGCGTCCTGCCCTTTGCCGACGCCTTCTCCAAGCGGGTGGGGGTGATGCCTTATGACGGCGTGCGCATCGGCATTCAGATGGGGCTGGGCGACGACATGGTGGCGGCGCTGACCCTGGCCCGGCGCTACCCCGTCGCCTACCGCGCCGGCATCATGGAGGAGCTGGGCTGGAGAGTTGGCGACGACGGCAAGATGCGCGACCCCAAGCCCGTCCTGGCCCTGATGCCCACCGTCGGGGACGCCAACCCGGCCGACTTCGTGCACGGAGTCTGCCGGGGGGCCTGGCGCATCGGTGCAGACTGGGGGCCCTACAACAGGCTGCTGGCGGGCCTGGACACGGCGCCGGGGCTGGCCTGCCTGGACGCCATCGGCTTTTCGATGGGGCAGGAGCCTGCCGCCCGCACCGAAGACCTGCCCCGCCTGGTGGCGGGTCTGGACCAGGAGACCTGGCGGGCGGCGGTCCTGCGATCCGCGGCGGACGCCGCCCGGGCCGATCACAATATGTTCGCCCCAGACCTGCAGAATTTCCAGGGAGGGCCGGGCAGCCCCAGGGCGCCCGGCGGCGAGGGTGAGGCCCGCGCAGCCCGCCAGGCCCCCTGGGCCACCACCGGGACCCAATGGACCGCCGGGACCGGCCGGGCCGCCGGGGCAGCCCGGGCCGCCGGGACCTCCCCCCGGTTGAGTTGGCTCAGCCGGACAACTCTGCCAGGGATGCGGGGTCGAAGGGCACAGCCACCACGCGATCCCCCACTTGAATGCGACCGCCGGCCCGCACCCGCGCGCAGATGCCACCCATGCCCCGCATGGCGTTGTAGCCGCCCGGCCCCAGGGCCGCCTCCATGCGGCTGCAGGGGTCGCAGGCCTCGGTCCACTCCAGCAGCACATCGTCCCCGATGCGGAAGATGCGCCCTTTGAGCGCATTCACGGGCAGCCCGGAGATCACGAGGTTGCGCCGCAAGAGGGCCGCCGACAGGGCGGTCTGGCCCGATAGCGCGGCGATGGCGGGCAGGTGTTCAGCCTGGATCACGGTGACCTGGCGCTTGCCGCCCGCGCTGCGGCCCCGGTAGCGATCGCCGGTCAGCCCTTGATCGACGACCACCTCGACCGCCGCGACCGACCGCGACGGGGTGGTGCGGTCCGGGCGCAACCAGATGGCGTCGAGACGGCCCACCTGGGGCAAGTGGGCCATCAGCCGGGCGAGGGCAGGGGACTCGGACATGGCGCCTCCAGCACCGGGGCCCTATCGCGGCTTCGCCGCCGCGGGCCGGCAGGTGCAACTCCCGCCCGGACGGGGCATGATGGCGGCCTCTCACTGGAGCGCCCATGGCCCGCCTCGCCTTTCTGCTGCCCGCCCTGATGGTCGGCCTGTCCGCCTGCAGCGACAAGGCCGACGATGACGACGACGATGACGACGACGACAGCGGGCGGCCCGGCTGGGCCGACGGCGGCGATGGCCTGGACGGGGGCAGCGATGGCGGGGACGGCGGGGACGGCGGCGATGGCAGTGACGGCGGCAGCAGCACCCCGCGCCCGGTCGAGGGCACCTGGACGGTGACCGGCACCGAGCTGCTGGCCGACCCTTGCGGGCTGGCCGCCTTCCAGGACCCCGCCGCGCTCATCCCCGACACCCTCGGGGTCAGCCACGAAGGCAGCAGCGCCTTCCGCGTGACCGGCGATGGCGGCGACCCCAGCAGCTGCACCGCCGAGGCCTCGGGCGCCTACCAATGCAACAGCACCAGCACCGAACAGACGCTGGGAGAATTCGGGATCGACGCCACCCTGGTCATCGACAACCACCTCGCCGGCAGCACCTCGGCCGACGGGCTGGACTGGCAGGTGACCACCTTCGTCGAGATCAGCTGTGTCGGCGGGAACTGCGACCTGTTGGCCGGCTTCGGCCTGGCCTTCCCCTGCAGCCAGGAGCTTGCGCTGGGCACCGCGGCTCCCTGAGGCCCGGCCGGGGCGGCTTGCAGGCGCCGGTGGGATACCCCTCCTCCACCCCCTGCTGGAGCCCCCGATGACCGAGCTGCCCTTTGACAAGACTGCCACCGCCGAACAGGTCAGCGCTGGCTTGGACCTGCGCGGCAAGACCTACCTGGTGACCGGCTGCAACAGCGGGCTGGGCTTGGAGACCACGCGCGTGCTGGGCCTTCGCGGCGCCCGGGTGATCGGACTGGCCCGCCGGGCCGTCGTGGCCCGCAGCACCCTGGACCAGCTTGGGGTCAAGGGGGACGCGGTGGCCTGCGATCTGGGCGATCTGAACAGTGTTCACGCCGCCGTGCACGCCCTGCGATCCCTGGCCCCCATCGACGCCATCATCGCCAACGCCGGCATCATGGCGCTGCCCACGCTCCAGCAGATCGAGGGCATCGAAAGCCAACTCTATGTAAACCACGTGGGCCACTTCGCCCTGGTCACCGGGCTGTTGGATCGGCTGACCGCCGAGGGCCGGGTGGTGATGCTGAGCAGCGGGGCACACTTCTACGCAAAGCGTGGGATCGAGCTGGACAATGCGTCGGGTGAGGCCGTCCCCTATGACCCCTGGCGCATGTATGGCCGCAGCAAGCTGGCCAACCTGCTCTGTGCACGCTCCCTGGCCCAACGCTTCTCGGGCAGCGGCCGCACCGCCTACGCCGTGCACCCCGGCGTCATCGAGACCAACCTGGGCCGGCATGTGCCCGACAAGGAGGCCATGTACGACCGCCTCAAGCCCATGCTCAAGGACCTGGGCCAGGGGGCGGCCACCCAGGTGCTCGTCGCCACGCATCCCGATGTGATCGCGCACAGCGGGCGCTACTTCGCCGACTGCCAGCCCGCCGCCACGATCCCCGAGGGGCAGGACGACGCCTTGGCCGAGGCCCTGTGGACCTGGACCGAAGGCGTCCTCGCCAAGGGCTGACGCCGGCCGGGCTCAGCCCTTGCGGTCCGGCCAGGCGAAGATGGCGAAGTCCTCCTGGGCATGGCCCTTGGCCAAGGCGGCGTCCATGGCCCGCGCCGTGGCCGGCAAGACCACCAGGCCATCGGGACCCCCGGCGGCCTCGATCATCAGGCGCACATCCTTGCGGGCCATGCTCAGCTCGAAGCTGGCGGGGCCCTGGCCGGCCTGCGCCACCCGCTTGCCGATGAAGGGCAAGGCGTGGCCCGGCTTGAAGACCTCAAAGAGGGACATCACGGCGTCGGGGTCGAGGCCTTGGGCCTGCCCCAATGCCAACACATCGCCCATGGTCGCGGCCAGGGAGATCAAGACCGCGTTGCCCACCAGCTTGTGCACGGCGGCGAGGTCGGGCCGCTCGCCCACATGCCAAAGCTTGCCCGTCATCTCCAGCAAGGCGGGGCGCAGGGCCTCGACCTCGGCGGTCGGGCCGGCGATCAGCATCAGGCCGCTGCCCTCGCGCCCATTCTGGGGCCCCATGAACACCGGAGCGGGCAGGTAATTCAGCCCGTCGGCCCGCAGGCGATGAGAGCGCGCGGCCACCCGGGGCGGCAGGTTGGTGCTGTGGTCGAGCAGGGGCTGACCCGGCGACAGGGCCGAGCCCGCAGCGGCCAGGGTGGCGTCCACCGCGTCGTCCTCGCTGAGCACCAGGTGCACGCGCGCTGCCCCGGCCACCGCAGCAGCCGGGCTGTCGGCTGCCGTCGCCCCCAGGGCCACCAGGGGCGCCAGCTTGGCGGCGGTGCGGTTCCAGACCACCACCTCATGGCCCTTGACCAGCAGATTCTCCACCATGCCACTGCCCAGCAGTCCGGCCCCGAGCACGCAGATTCTATCCATCCCGACCTCCAGAGAGGCGGCCCCTAACGCAGGCCGACAAGCGGCCTCATGCAGCGGCCCACAGATCCGTTGCCCGGAGGGATGACTTCGGCCTTGACCATCAACTGAAACTGATTATCAATTTCACACCTGCTCCCCGGAGCCCGCGATGATCGTCTGCCTCTGCAAGGGTGTCTCCGACCGAGACGTGCACGCCGCCATCGACCAGGGCTCGCGCACCGTGCGCGATGTGGGCCGCTGTTGCCGCGCTGGAACCGATTGTGGCGCCTGCGTGAGCGCCGTGCGGGACATGCTTCAGCGCAAGCGCAGCCGCAACCCGCCGGCCTCTGGCTGACCCCGCGGCGGGCCACCCGGTTAGGGGGTCGTCCACGCAGGAGTCCACCATGACCACCCAGAGCGCGGGCCCCGGAATTGACCGTTCGCCCGAAATCATCGACGCCCTCAACGAGATCCTCACCGGCGAGCTGACGGCGATCAACCAGTACTTCCTGCACGCCAAGATGCTGCAGAACTGGGGTTTCCAGAGCCTCTACAAGAAGATCTGGGCCGAGTCCATCGACGAGATGAAGCACGCAGACCAGCTCATCGAACGCGTCCTCTACCTGGACGGCCTGCCCAATGTGCAGCGCATGGCCAAGGTCAACATCGGCGAGAATATCGAGGAGATCCTGCGCTGTGACCTCGGCCTGGAAGATGTGGCCATCCCGCGCCTCAACCGGGCCATCGCCTTGTGCGCCGAAAAGGGCGACAACGGCACCCGCGCCCTGCTCGAGGGCATCCTGGTGAGCGAAGAAGAGCACCGCGACTGGCTGCAGGCCCAGATCGACCAGATCCGCATGGTCGGCGTGCAGAACTACCTCGCCCAGCACATTCACAGCGCCTGAGCGCCCGGGGCACGGGGCTCAGGGGGCCACGGTCGGCCAGGGCCCGCCCTGGAGAAAGGCGTCCAGCCGACACCGCAAGCTGGGCAGGTGCAGGGGCCCAGGCAGATCCGGCCCCAGCACCGACTCTGCACGTTCCAGGCGAATTTTGGCGCGGCCAGCCATGCGCGCCGCCCCCTCGGTGCGCCCCAGGTGGGCCAACAGGGCGGCGGCGGCGGCCTGGATGAGGCCCTGAAGCAGCTCGCGCTCCGGATCGCCCTGCGGCAGGGCCTTCCAGCGTCCCTCCAGCAGCTCGTGGCACTCCCAGAAGTAGCGCCCGTCAAAGAGGTCCAGGCCGTGCAGCCACAGGGCCTCTGGCGGCAGCTCCGGGGCGTGGCCATGGCCGCCCGGGTGCTTGTGGGGGTGCGGCTGCAGGCCCGGCACGAAGCGATAGGCGGGCAGCGGCAGCAGGGGCAGGCGCCGCGGCGGCATGGGCGTTGGGGCGGGGATCTCCAAGAGCATGGAAGGGGGCTATCCCGGGGGCTGCGGCCTGCATTTCACGCCCTCGGCACCCGCTCCCGGGTGAAGCGCGGGCGCTTTGGGGCTAACCGTGCCCACCGCTCCCTCCGGATTCGCCATGGACCTCGACCACGAAGCCGCCCGACGGCGCACCTTCGCCATCATCTCCCACCCCGATGCCGGCAAGACCACCATCACCGAGAAGCTCCTGCTCTACAGCGGGGCCATCCACATGGCGGGGTCGGTGCGCGCCCGAAAGGCCAGCCGGCACGCCGTGTCGGACTGGATGCAGATGGAGCAGGAGCGCGGCATCTCCATCACGTCCTCGGTGCTGCAGTTCGACTACCACGGCGCCGCGCTGAACCTGCTGGACACGCCGGGCCACGCGGACTTCTCGGAGGACACCTACCGGACCCTGGCGGCGGTGGACTCCAGCGTCATGCTGATCGACCACACCAAGGGCGTCGAGAGCCGGACCCAGAAGCTCTTCGAGGTCTGCCGCATGCGGCAGCTGCCCATCATCACCTTCATGAACAAGCTGGATCGCCCCGGACGCGATCCGCTGGACCTCATCGACGAGCTGTCCACCATCCTCAACCTGCAGGTGGTGCCCCTGAACTGGCCCCTGGGCATGGGCCGCGACTTCAAGGGCGTGGTGGACGTCTTCACCCGCGAGGTCCACCTCTTCGCCGGGGGTCGCCACGGCCAGGACCGGGTCGAGACCCGGGTGATCAGCTTTGAAGAGGCCCGGGCAGAGCTGGGGGACCACCTCTGCGACGAGGTCGAGGAGCAGCTGGACCTGCTGGATGTGGCCGGCGACGGCTGGTCCATCGAAGGCTTCTTGAAGGGCGACATCAGCCCGGTCTTCTGGGGCTCGGCCATGACCAACTTCGGCGTCGAGCCGCTGCTGGACTTCCTGGCCGAACACGCCGCCCACCCCGCCACCCGCGCCGCCCTCACCGAAAAAGACGAGCGCATCATCGTGGCGCCCGAAGAGGAGGCCTTCTCGGCCTTCGTGTTCAAGATCCAGGCCAATATGAACCCCCGCCACCGCGATCGCGTGGCCTTCTTGCGGGTGGTCAGCGGGCGCTTCGAGCGCGGCATGGACGCAGTGCTGGGCCGCACGGGCCGCAACCTGCGCCTGGCCAAACCCCACAGCTTCATGGCCCAGGAGCGCAGCATCGTCGAGGAGGCCTGGCCGGGCGACATCGTGGGCCTCTATGACCCCGGCAACCTGCGCATCGGCGACACCCTGGCCACAGGGCGCACCCTTCGTTTCGAGGGAATTCCGCGCTTTGCACCTGAGTTCTTCATGCGTGCCGTGCTCAAGGACCCCTTGCGCCGCAAGCACCTGGACTCGGGGCTGGAGCAGCTGGCCCACGAGGGCGTCATCCAGCTCTTCCACCGCCCCGACGTGGGCTACCAGGACGCCTGGCTGGGCGCGGTGGGTCGCCTGCAGTTCGAGGTGCTCCAGCAGCGCCTGCTCAACGAATACAACGTCAAGTGCGTGCTGGAGCCCCTGCCCTATACGGTCTGCCGGTGGATCGGCGGCAAGCCCGAGGCCCTGGACTGGCTCAAGGCCCGCCGGGATTACACGGTGGTGCACGATCGCGTGGAACGGCCGGTGCTCCTCTCAGAGAGCCCCTGGCCCCTGAACTACGCGCTGAAACAACAGCCCGGGCTGGTCCTGCACGACGTCGAGCCCCTGTAGCGCACTCCCGCGGGGGCACGATAGGGCTCGCCTGGAGGTCACCCCATGGTCCGCGTCTGCTTCGTCTGTCTGGGCAATATCTGTCGCTCTCCCGCCGCTGAGGCCATCTTTGGCGCCATGGTCAAGGCCGCCGGCCTGGATCGCGAGATCGACGTGGACAGCGCGGGCACCGGCGCCATGCATGTCGGCGAACGCGCAGATGAGCGCGCCCGGGACGAGGCCCGCCGCCGTGGCCTCGAGATCATGCACGAGGCGCGGCAATTCGTGCCCGCCGACTTCAAGCGATTTCAGTATATCGTGGGGATGGACGCCTCGAATTTGCGGGCGCTCAAGGCCATGCCGGCCTCGGCGCGCTTCACCGGCAGCTTGTCGTTGATGCGCAGCCACGACCCGGCCAGCCCCGCCAACGCCGCCATCCCCGATCCCTTCTACGGCAGCGAAAAGGACTTCGCCGAGGTCTTCGACCTCTGCGAGACCGCCTGCAAGGGCCTGCTGGAACGCATCGCGACAGACCGCAACCTCAGCCTGCCTCAGCCGTCGTAGAAGCTCAGCACGGCCGCCAGGCGGGCGGCCTCGGCCTCTCCGGCCGGCTCGGGCGCGGTCTCGCTGCCGGGCGCGTGGCCCTCGGCGATGCGCTCCACCCGCTGGTCGAGATCGGGCAGCTCATCGAGCAGGCGACAGCCCTGGCCCAGGCCGGTGAGCCCCCGCCCCCGCACGATGCGCGGCGCCAGCAAGAAGAGGCAACGTTCGGCCCGGGTGACCGCGACATAGAAGAGCCGGCGCTCTTCTTCGATGAGTTCGGGGTCTTGCAGGCTATAGCCGCTGGGAAAGGCGCCATCGGCGAGGGCGAGCACAAAGACCGTGTGCCACTCCAGGCCCTTGGCGCTGTGGATGGTGGACAGGCTGATCCACTCGTCCTCGGCGTCGGCGGCCTCGGTGTCCACGCTGCTGGGAGGCTCCAGGGCCACCTCGGCCAGGAAGCGGTCGAGATCGCGGTGCCCATCGGCCAGCACGGGCAAGGACTCCAGATCCTTGGCCCGCGGCCCGGCGTCGTCGTAGAGCGCGGGCAGACGCGGCAGGTACCAGCCCAGCACCCGCTCCACCACGGCGCCCACATCCTGGCGGTGGGCCTGGATGTCGGCCAGCAGATCGGCGAGGTGGGCGAGGTCGGGACCGAAACGCCGCCCGGCCCAGGGCCCGGGGTCCAAGGCGGGGGGATCGGCGGCCAGCACGGCGTCGCCGATGCGTTGGGCCGTGCCCTTGCCGATGCCCTCGAAGAGCTGCAACACCCGAAACCAGGCCAGGCCGTCCCGGGGGTTGGCGGCCACCCGCAGCAAGGCGAAGACGTCCTTGACGTGGGCCGCTTCGAGGAACTGGATGCCGCCGAATTTGCGGAAGGGGATGTTGGCCCGGCCCAGCTCCAGCTCCAGCAGGTTGGCGTGCCAGGCGCTGCGAAAGAGCACCGCCATGCGGCGCAGGCCCACCCCTTGCTCGCGCAGCTCCAACACCCGCTGCACCACGACGCCGGCCTGGTCCCCATCGTCGGCGAGCTCAATGAGAACGGGCTTGGGGCCTTCATTCTGCTGGCTATGAAGCCGCTTGTCGAAGCGCTCCCTGGCGCTGGCCAGCACCCCGTTGGCCAGGTCCAGGACGGGCTGGGTGCTGCGGTAATTCTCCTCCAGCACCGTGACCTGGGTGCCCGAGAACACCGTGGGGAAGCGCAGGATGTTCTCGACCGTGGCGCCCCGGAAGCGGTAGATGCTCTGGGCCTCGTCCCCCACCACCATCAGGCTGCCGTGCACCACGCTCAACAAGGCGGCGATGCGCCCCTGCAGCCGGTTGGTGTCCTGGTATTCATCCACCAGGACGTGTCTGCAGCCCCCCGCGATCTCACGGCGGGCGTCGGCGTGCTCCTTGAGCAGCCGGTCGAGGTGCACCAGCAGATCGTCGTAGTCCAGCACGTCCTGGGCCAGCTTGCGCTCGGCATAGCGTGCGGCCAGGCGCTCGATGTCGGGCAGATCGTTCAGGAACCAGGGGAATTGTTCGTCCACCAGGGCGCTCAGGCTGCGGCCGGTGTTCACCCCGGTGGAGATCAGCTTGAGCAGCGTGTCTTTCTGAGGGAAGCGCCGGCCCTTGCCGCCCAGGGCCAGCTCGGTGCGCACCAGCCCCACCATGTCGGCGGCGTCGCCCCGGTCGAGCACGGTGAAGGCCCGCCCCAGGCCGATGCGATCGCCGTGCCGGCGCAGCACCCCGTGGGCGAAGGAGTGAAAGGTGCCCCCCCGCACCCTGTGGGCCTTGCCCCCCACCAGGGCGCTGGCCCGGCGCAGCATCTCTTCGGCGGCGCGCCGGGTGAAGGTGAGCAGGACCACGCCCGCCGGGTCCTCGCCCTGGTCCAGCAGCCAGGCCAGCCGATGCACCAGGGTGCGGGTCTTGCCCGTGCCTGCCCCCGCCACCACCAGGTGGTAGCCGGGCGGCGCGGTCACCGCGGCCCGTTGGGCGGCGTTGAGGTGATCGAGGTCCATCGGGGCAGCCTATCCTCCGCTGGCCAGCCCGCAGCCCCGCGCCACAGGCTAGGAGGGGCGCCCACTCGGAGTGCAGATGACGAATCCCCTCGACCTGCCATCGGTCTCCTGGGCCGACACCACCCTCAAGGATGGCGTGCTCGACTTCGTTCTCAAGGGCACGGGCTCGGGCAACCGCCTGGGCATGGCCTTCTGGGACGAGGCGCCGGGCCTCTTTGATGCCATCGACGGCAGCGCGGCCATTCGCGCGGTGCTGCTGCGCGGCGCGGGCAAGGCCTTCTCCACCGGCCTCGACCTGGCCAGCATGGCGGGCACCGTGGCGCCGGTCTATGGCGCCGGCACCTCGGCCCAGGCCCGGAATGGGCTGCGCACGCTCATTCTCAACATGCAGCGCGCGGTGTTGTCCCTGGCCACCTGCCGCAAGCCCGTGCTGGCCGCCATCGACGGCCCCTGCATCGGCGGGGCCATCGACCTCATCGGCGCCTGCGACATGCGGCTGTGCACCGACGGGGCCACCTTCAGCGTGCGCGAGGCCCGAATGGGCATCGTCGCCGACATGGGCACCCTGTTCTGGCTGCCCCGCCTGATCGGCGAAGGCCGCGCCCGCGAGCTGATCTACACCGCCGAGGACATCGATGGCACCCGGGCGGCGCGCATCGGGCTGGCCAGCCGCAGCCATGTAGACGCCAGCGGCCTGCTGGCCGACGCCCGAGCCGTGTGCGGCCGCATCGCCGCGAACCCGCCCCTGGTGGTGCAAGGCGCCAAGCAGGTCATGATCGAGGGCCTGGAGGCCGATCTGCGGGCCCACCTGCGCACCATGGCCACCTGGAACACGGCCTTCCTGGCCTCGGCCGACCTGCAGGAGGCGGTCACCGCCTTCTTCGAGAAGCGGAGCCCCCGCTTTCAAGGCGACTGAAGGTGGGCGGCGACACGGGCCGCACCGCCCTGGTGCTGTCGGGGGGCGGCGCACGGGGGGCCTACCAGGCCGGGGCGATGCTGGGTCTGGCCGAGCTGGGCATCACCGGCAGACCCGGGGCCCCCCCCTTCGACGTGCTGGTGGGCACCAGCGCCGGCGCCTTGAATGTGGGCATGCTGGCCGCCTATGCCCACGACCACCGCCAGGGCGTCGACGCCTTGGTGCAGATGTGGTCGGGCCTCTCGGCCAGCGACGTCTTCCGCACCGACGCCCGCAGCATCGGCAGCATGGGCGCCCGCTGGATTCGCGACCTCAGCCTGGGCGGCTTGACCCACAAGGTCGCCCCCAAGTCCCTGCTGGACAACAGCCCCCTGCGCGACCTGCTCAATCGCAGGCTTCCGATTGCCCGCCTGCGCCGGAATATCGATCAGTCCGTGCTTCACGCCCTGGTTGTATCGGCGGTGGACCTGAGCACGGCCGATGGCGTGGCCTTTGTGGACGCCTTGCCGGGCACCCCCCTGTGGCAGCGGCGCCGCTGGTCGGTCGAAGCCACCGACATCGGCGTCGAGCACCTGATGGCCAGCAGCGCCATCCCGGTCTTCTTCCCATCGGTGCCCATCGGCGGTCGCTGGTTCGGCGACGGCAGCGTGCGCAATACCAACCCCCTCTCGCCGGCCATCCACCTGGGGGCCCGGCGCATCCTCACCATCGGGGTGCGATCGGCCGTCGGCGTGCCCGAGGCCACCCACGGGCCGCGGCCGCCCGAGCCCACCATCGCCGAGATCGCCGGCGTGTTGCTGGATGCCGTCATGCTGGACGCCATCGAGATGGACGTGGCCCACAGCCGGCGGGTCAACCGCGGGGTGCTGGCCTGCGGGCAGGGCCCCGACTACCCCTTCAGCCATGTGGACCTGCTCTGGCTGGCCCCATCCCAGGACATCGGCGAGATCGCCGCCGACCTCGCCGACGAGATTCCGCCCATCGTCCGCTACCTGCTGCGCGGCCTCGGCAACGACCAGGCCACCACAGAGCTGGCCTCCTACCTGCTCTTTGATGCCAGCTACTGCGCCCGGCTCATCGAGCTGGGCCGCACGGACGCCTGGGCGCGGGCCGACGAGATCCGGTCCTTCTTTGAACCATCGGGTGATTCAGACTGAGACGTTGCGCGAGGTTCCCTGGGGAAGCCACCGCTTCGAAGATGACGTCCCAGGCTTCATTCTCAGGCAGCTGCGGCAGGACCCCGAAGGCCGGCACAGGCCTTGCTTCAAAGGAGGGCACCCCCACCCCTTGGAGCCCCCATGACCGCCCTCCTCTTCGCCGCCCTGCTCGCCGCCCCCACCGCCCAGGCCCAGCAGCCTGCCCCCGCCTCCCTGCGCCCCGACCGCATGGCCCAGCGCCGCTTCGATCTCAGCCTGCCCCGTGACGGGGACGCAGAGCCCTCCAAGCCCGATGCCGCCGACTGGCGCTGCCCGGTGCCCACCCAGCAGGACGGCGAGGCGGGCCGCGCCATCGCCGAGGCCTGCCGCGCCTTCCTCCAGGAAGAGCCCGACCTCTACCGGCTGAGCATCGTGGCCCAGCTCGACGACGGCTCTGCGGACCTGCCGCCGCCGGTCACCACCTGGATCTGGGTGGAGGACGGCGACGCGCTATTCGCCCTGCGCGATGGCCAGCGCATCGACAGCGGCGGCGACGTGACCGACTGGTTCAAGCTGATCTTCCTGTGGGAGCGCCATGGCTTCGCCGAAGGCCGGTACAGCCTGGACCCGGCGTCGTCCTTCCCCGACCAGGTGGACCTGATGCTGCCCGACGGCGCGCGCAAGCTGCGCCACAGCATCCGCATTCACCCCATCGAACGCGACTGATCCGGCGCCGCCCGCCCGCCATCGCCGGCTGGGCGGGCGCTCACCCCCATCACCACCAACACGGCCGCGATCAGCAGCCAGATCACCGCGTCTTGCAGAAAGGAGTGAAGCCGGATGGAGGCCGCGCTGTGCCCCACCGACAGCATCCAGGTGCCCGCAAAGACCAGGCTGGCCCCAAAGCGCAGCAAGGCGACCCGGCCCGCCAGCACCGTGCCCGCCACCCCGACCGCCCCCAGGCGGCTGCGGACGATCTCCAGGACCAGGATCAGCGGCAGCACGCAGTTGAGCAGGGTGGAGGAGAGCACGATCCACCAGAGCTGCTTGTGCAGCCGGCCCGGCAGCCAATCCACCGCAAAGGTGAAGTCCACCCCCGAGATGCTCAGCCGGGTCGTCCACACCAGGCCCAGCAGCCCGGCCACCACGAGCAGCAGCGCTGTCGCGACCCGGCCCGCCTTCGGGCCGGCCGTCGGCCCCAGCCGCCCCACCGCGAAGCGAATCACCTCGACCCCAAGGCCCAGGGCCGACACCGAAAACAACGCGCCAACCTGCCGATTCCGCGCAAGGGTGTAGCTTGTGATCAGCAGGATCAAGGCCGAGATCAGCCGGCCGCGCCAGGGTCCGCGCAGCGCAAAGAGCGCGGGGAGCAGCGCCAGGAAGGCCGCGGCAAAGGCCAGGTCTGGCAGGACGGAACCCAAAAGAACCGCCGCGGCCCCCAGGGGGGCGTAGCGCCAGTCTACATCCACCAGCCGATGGATGAGCAGGCCTGCCAGGGCCGAGCCCACCAGGCGCAGGTCCGGGGCATCGCGGAAGAGCCACAGCACCGGATAGCGCAAGATCCTGAAGTTGTTGGTGCTGAAGTCGGTCACCCAGGCGACCAGCACCAGGGCCGCGGCCAGCACCAGCAGCTGCAGCCCCGCGCGCCGCCTCTCGGCTGGCTCCCGCACGGCGGCCCAAAGGGGCGCGAGGCCGGCGACGCCCACCACCACCAGCAGCAGCCCCGGCGTGTTCTTGAGCACGCCGGTGTAGCCTTGACCGGGCAACAGCCCAAGCGTCAGCGCGATCCCGCCCCAAGAAGCACCCGACAGGGCCCCGGCCAGGCCAAGACCCGCTCGACGCCCGCGCAGCCCGCCCAGCAGCGCGCCTCCCAACGGAAGCATCAGCGCCGCAACCAGGATGGGTGACCGAAACCCACGGCTCAAGCTGAACTCCAGCCATTCGGGGTAGGCCAGCCCCGCCAGGGCCGCCCACAGCATCACGGCCAGACCGCCCTTCCAGCCCAGCACCGCCATCGCCAGCAAAGCCACCCCGGCTGCCACCGCCAGCGGACCGGCCGGAAAGCCCGTCTCGACCTCCGCTGCGCGCGACTCGCCGACGGCCCGCTGCTGCGGTCCGATCGTCGGGGCGAGCCAGCTGCGCCAGTCTTCGTCCACCCAGCTGGCCGGGCTGGCCAGGCCCACCACCGCCCCCGCCACGGTGCGCACCGCCGCGCTGGGCGGCCGACCCGCCGCCTTCATGGACACCAGGTTGGGGCTGCGCGCCACCAGCGTGGTGGGCACATCCATGCCTTGCACATGGCGCCCATCGGGGGCGTGGCCATGGTCCCCCGTGACGATCAGATCCATATCTTCGGGCAGCCCAGCTGCGATCTCGGCCACCAGGGCATCGGTCTGGGCCAGGCTCTCGGACATGCGCTTCTCTTTGGCCTTGGCCTGAGCGCGGTGGTGGCTGGCGACGTCGTGCCAGATCCAATGGTGAAAGACCAGGTCGTGGCTTGCGGCCAGCTCCAGGCCAATGCGAGCCTCGTCGCCCTTCTCGTCGTTGGCAAAGCGGCGGTCCGTGTCCACCAGCTTCGACCAGCTGCGCAGATCGCCCCAAGACAGCATGGCCGTCGTCATGCCGGCCGCTCGGGCGTCGCTGAAGAGGTTGGGGCCCACCCCTGGCTGGGTGACCTCGAAATTCTCCAGCACCGAAAAGAGCGAGAAGGCCCGTCGGCCCGTCAACATCTCGCGCACGCAGGCGGTGGTGAAGTTGTCGAAGCAGGGCTCGATATCCATCGAGAAGCCAGCCCGACCAATCTCGGTGAAATGCGGCATTTGTTTCGGATCATCGATGGTCAACGAGTCAACCATCAAGATGTAGAGACGGCGCCCTGCTGGGTCGCGCGGCGGGGCCGGGACGTCCACCTCGGCCAGCTTCTCGCCCAGCTGGTGCTCGGCCGCCAGCCCCATCGCCACCAGCCCCGCGACGTGCAGGAGCAGCAGCAGCAGCAGGCCCAGGCGGCTGCGAAGGGTCACTGGGGCCTCCCACGGGGTGGGGCAGGGGGCAGGGGCACGGGGCCACCGGGCGGCAGACGGGCTGGCCTATCGCGCGGGAGGCTCGCCCGGAGCCGCGCGCCGCGCCGGTCTGTGGCATCGTGGTCAGATGCGCTGCCCGGTCCTCGACTCCGTCCTGCTGCTGTCCGCCTTGGGCGCCTGCGCTCCCGGGTCCCCGTCGGCCCTGCAGCGCCCCTTTGCGGCCGACGATTCCGGCGGGGGCCGCGACAGCGCTCCTCCTGCCGATCGCAGGCTGCAGCACCGCTTCGCCTTTGCGGTGCTGGCCGACTGCCACATTGCCGATGCGGCGGGGGGCGAACACCTGGACCGCCTGGACCGCGCAGTGAGCTGGATCAGCGAGAACGCCGATGACCAGGATATCCAGCTAGTGGTCGTGCTTGGGGACATCGCCTGGAACGCGGGTTTCGATCCTGCGGTGGCCAGCCTGTCGGCGCTGCCCATTCCCTGGGTGCCCATCCTCGGCGACAACGAGATCCAGTCCCTGGACGAGGCGGCCTTCCACGTCGCCTTTGCCCCCCAGACCGCTGTGCTGGCCGACAGCCTGGACCAGTGGACCCAAGCGCCCACCCCCGTGCCCAACCCCCAGCGAGGGGGCGAGAGCGCCTTTCAGAACCTGGGCTTTGATTTCGGGGGCCTGCGCTTCCTGGGCGTGGATTGGAGCAGCCGCGAGATCGGCGGCGTCTGGAGCGAGACGCCTGACCTGCACGACTTTCCCGGTGGCACCTGGCCCTGGCTGAGAGGCGAGCTGGCGCAGCTGCGGGCCCGCCCGGAATCCAGCGTGGTCCTGCTCAGCCATATGCCGCTCTTTGCTGGACCCGGCGGCCTGACGGTGGACGAGGTGCCTGTCGTCATCGACACCTTGTCCCCCCACCGCGACGCGCTCTGGGCCAACCTCGCCGGCCACCTGCATGGCGACAGCAGCATGGATTGGGAGGAGGCGGGCATCGAGGTGCACGTCACCGACGCCACCTGGGACGATGTCGTGACCGTCAATGTGGTGGAGGTTCGCGGGGACGAACAGGGCTTCGCCTTTGTGCAGGAGCGCGTGGTCGTCCCCTGAACCTCAGGGCTTCGCGGGGAAGACATCCATGGGGAGCTTGAGGTAGCGCATGCCATTGGCCGCAGGCTGGGGGCCCAGGCTGGATCCTTCGCGATCTTGGCACCTGCACGCTCTGGAAGAGCAGGCGCGGCGGCCGCAAGGTGGCATCCCGGGCCTTGCGGAAGGCGACGAAGTCCTCCTGCGAGGTGCTGCCGGTCAGCTGGATGTTGTCGGCCTTGCTCTGGCCCACCGTGGTCTCGTAGGCCAGCTCCCGCCCACCGGGCTGGTAGTCGTGTCCGACAAAGATGCGGGTATCATCGGGCATGGCGTAGAGACGGCGCACAGAGGCGTAGAGCTGCTCCGCGCTGCCCTTGGGAAAGTCGCAGCGTCCGGTGCCGGAGTCGGGCATGAAGAGGGCATCCCCGGTGAACAGGGCGCCGCCGATGCGCCAGGTCACACAGGCCGGGGTGTGGCCCGGCGTGGCGATGACCTCACAGGACAGGGCCCCGGCCTGCACGGTCTGACCGTCCTCCACCAGGGCGTCGAACTGGCTGCCATCGGTGGCCAGATCCGCCAGGTCAAAGAGCCCGGCAAAGACCTCCTGCACCTCGGTGATGCGGCTGCCGATCGCAATCCTGGCGCCGTGGCGTTCGCGAGCACCTGGCTGGCGCTCAGGTGGTCGGCGTGGGCGTGGGTCTCCAGCACCCAATGCAGGCGCAGGCCCTTCTCGTCCACGAAGGCCGTGACCTTGTCTGCAGACTCGGTGAAGGTGGAGACGGCGATGGGGTCGTAGTCCAACACCGGGTCGATGACGACGGCATCGCGGGTCTCGGCATCCCAGACCAGGTAGGTCAAGGTGAAGGTGCGGGGGTCGAACCAGGTCTCGATATTCATCATCCCTCCGTGGGCTTCGTCGGTTTCGTCCTGGGGCCCTATCCAGGCCGGTGTTGCGGATCACATGCGCCCGCGCAGCTTCCCGCTCCAATACAGCTCGGGAAGGGCATAGGCCTTCAGCGCAGATGCGGACCAGCGCTCCTGGCCCTGGGTGAAGGGGAGGCTCTCCTGGGGCTGCTGATCGGAGTCGAACCCAGCCAGGATGGGCTTGCCATAGCCGGTCAGCAGGGGACGGCTGGTGTCGCCATGCTAGTTCAACAGCGCGCAAATAGCGCACCGTTGAACCAGCCCGATATAGGCGGGGGCCTTGCCCCCGCACCGCGCCCAAAAAGCCCCCCGGCGTCCTTGCGAGGCCGGGCGGCCGGTTACGCGCCGGCCGCGTCCAACGAATCGGGATTTCCGATTCGCTGAACTAGCGTCCGGACAGCGGCCGGCCCGCGCGGTGCGCCAGCAGCAGCTCGGCCAATACAGGCGCCCGCTTGCGAATGGCGGCGCCGGTCTTGCTGGTGGGCAGACTGCTGCAGACGCCCAACGCTCAGACGTCGGAGTTCTTGTTGTGTTGCAATCTGTGTTGCGGGCTGTGCTTGTGGAAATCCACCCCGCCGCCCGCGCCCGCCAGCGGGCTCTCTGCCTGCGGGCTCTCTGCCTGCGGGCTCTCTACCAGCCGCTTCGAAGCCGAGCGCTTCGGTCACGAGAAAGGCGCATTCACCGGCGCTGAGCGCCGAGGAGAGGGCCTGGTGGCCGCCGCCGGGGGCACCCAGCTCCTGGACGAGCTGGGCGAGATTCCGCCCGAACTGCAAGTCAAGCTGCTGCGCCTGCGGAAGCGTCGCGACGACATCGCGCTGCTGGCCCGGGCCTTCTTGCAGTCCATCGCCCCGACGCTTCGCTTCGACGGGGACGCCTTGCAGCGCCTGCGCAAGCTCGTAGAAGGCGCCGCCTTGCTTTGCGACGGAGGGCTCGTCGGCGTCCGCCACCTGGCCGCCGAGCTGGGGGGGCGAGAAGACCCGGCTGGCGGACCCCCACCCGGCGGGCCCCTGGCCCTGGGGCGACGGACTGCTGCCCCTCGCGGAGGTGGAGGCCCGCTGCCTCACCTGGGCTGCAACCCAGGCCGCGGACCGCGCAACGCTCGCCCAGGCCGTGGGCCCGAGCGAGCGCACGCTCTACCGCAAGCTGGGAAGAACGCGCAGAGAGGGCTGATCAGATCAGGCGCTGAAGATCGACCAGGGGTCCGGCCGATACTTCATCGCGCAGGGGCTGCCAGTCGGTGTGGTCCGCGGCGATCTCGTCATAGAGGGCCCGGGGCACCGAGAGGCCCTCGATGAAGCTCTCGTCGCCGGCCCTGAACCAGGCCAGCACGAGGTTCTCCCCATCGATCTCCGTCAGGCGCAGCTCGGCCAGACCGCCCGCCATGACGCCGGCCTTGCCGCGCATCACCGCCAGCTTGAAGAGCTCCAGCTCGACATCGTCCAGGCCGGCGGCGGAGGCCACCAGCTTCTCGCGCAGGGCCCCCCAGCCATAGACCAGGCGCGGCCGCAGCTTCGCGCCCAAGGCCTGGGCGCCCGCACCGGCATCGGCCCCGAAGGATCGGGCATAGAGGGAGCTGACCTCCCTCTCTGCACCCTCCCAGGCGTCACGATCGGCGGCGGGACGAACGGCCGCCCACAGGCCCTGGGCCTGGTCGAGGTAGGTCAGCTCGGGCTCCACCCGAAACAGGCGGCCACAGCTGCCGCAAGGCTGCTGCTGAAAGCTGCCATCCACGATGGCATCGCGCAGATCGGGCCGGCGGTCGGCATTCACGCTGTGTACCACCTCAAAGTCCACGGCGGTGCCGCAGTCGGGGCAGGGGAGCGTCTGGGTCTTGAAGAGGGACATCTATCGCTCCAGCTTTTCGGCCGCGGCGAGCTTGAGCAGCTCGGGCACGAAGGGGTGGGAGGGCTTGAGCTTGTCGCAGTAGTAGGCGGCGTAGAGTTCAGCGAACCACTCGGCGGGGGCGCGGAACTGGTAGCCGTGGATGCCCTGGGTGCGGGCCGCGAGCAGGTAGCTGTTGAATCGACCCTCATAGGCCTCTTGGTAGACCCGGTCACCGATCGCGTGGGTCTTGCTGCCCGCACCATCCCACCACAGGCGCCCCGACATCACTGCAGCGCACCAGGCGGTCACCTTCAAAGTCCGCGCGTTCCAGACCGTCAGCTCGACACCCTCGGGCTTGACCGCCGCTACAGTCGGCTTCTTGCGAGTGGAGAGCCACGACAGGATCCACGACTCGTCATAGCTGAAGTGTGCCGCCGCCACCTTGGCCACCGAAGCCGCCGACTCATTCTTCCACCCACCAAAGGCGGTGCCCCCCCCCTTGCCATCCATGAAGCCGCAGGCCGCGTCCACAGCGTGACCCACCTCGTGCAGGGTCGCCCAGTTGAAGTAGGGCACCTCGTCGTCGTTGGCGGGCTGGCAGTCCACTTCACGCCCGTCGGGGAAGAAGTCCAAGATGACATCGCCGTTCTTGTCGAAGGCCTTGCCTTCGTTGACCTCGCGGCCCTGGCGGCTGGACCCATCCTTGCCCGACCGACCGCAGTGCATATAGGCCGCCTTTGTGGTGGACCAGTAGGCGGCGCCGCCGGTGTCCTCCTCGAAATTGAGGATCTTGTCGAACATATCGTTGCCCTTGACATGGCTCTCGGGCACCCGACCCAGCAGCTTGAAGAGCTTCTTGCTGGTCTTCTGGACCTCCTTGGCCTGGTCGGACTCCTCCCAGGTCTCGTCGTCCTTCTCGTATTTGCCGGCGAAGCCCTTGAGCTGCTTGAGCTCCACCCCGTAGACCTCCTTTACGGCGGCCTGCAGGATGTGGCCGTGGGACTGGGCCTCGGGGTCCAGCTCGGCCACCAGCTGCTTGATGGCCTTGGTGCCGCCCGGCAGCTGGCCCAGGTCCCCCAGCACCTTGGCGTAGTGTTCGCGCTTGACCTGGTCGTCGGACTTCACGCCGGACGGGTCGTCGGGGGGGGGCACCGCCATCTCCATATGGGCACCCAGGACCAGCAGCTCGTCCACCGCCTGTTCCCAGGGGTCGCAGAAGCTCCGCGCATCTTCGAAGTTGCCGCTCTTGGCCGTGTTGAGCACCAGGGTCCGGGACTCGACGATCTTTTCTTTGAGCGTATCGAAGGGCTTGGGATCGAAGCGGGCGCGGACCACTGAGGCCACGGCGCTGCGGGCCTCGATGGGCTGCATGCGGCCGAGGTAGAGCTTGTGCTGCTTCAAGCCCAGTTCCAGGGCCTCCAGCGCGTCGCGCCAGGCGGGCAACAGCAGGGGCGCATCGCCGTAGAGCCCGGCCTGGGCCTTCTCTTCGGTCGGCATCTGCGCCTGGAAGACCGCGGACAGGCGGACCCCGAGGCCCGGCACATCCGCGGCGGACTTTGCCGCCACGATGCTGCGCTTGGGAATGTCGGCCAACAGCTCATTGTAGCCGTCGCGCTCCTTTTCGAAGCGCGCGCACTCATCGGTCACGGCCCTGGCCGCATCGACCGCGCCCTGAATGACGGGGGCCTGGTCTTCGCCGTCGTGCTTGCCCAGCCAGCGCCCGCCGGCGCTGGCGATCGCAGCCGACAAGCGCGCGGCGGTGGCGCGCTGGCCGTCGTCGGAGGGGTCAAAGGCGTCCGACAGGCCCGCCTGATCCCACTCCTTCAACAGGCCCACGATCTCGGAGAGGGTGGATCCTACCGTGCCCTTCTTCAGCTTGCTGAAGGCCAGCTTCAGGCCCTTGCGGCCCTTGTGCAGGTCCACAGATTCGGGAGCCGGCATCGATGCCACCAGCTCTCTCATGCGCTGGAGCCACTCTTCCTTCGTCATCGGGGCACCTCGTGGGGTTGGCGTGGGCCCTCGCTAACAGGGTGGCGCTCAGCCCGCCGCAGGCGGACGGGGCCGGGGGGGATCCGTGTCGGCGATTCCGCGTCTCTGCCAGATGAAGGCCATCAGCGTGCCCAACAGCAGCACCGACAGGGTGCCCGACACAATCAAGGACAGGCGCAGCGGTTCGGTGGCCAGGGCCCCCTGGAAGTCCACCGCCGAGATGACATCGGCCATCACGCCGGCAAAGGTGACGAAGGTGAAGACCGTCATGATCACATTCATGCGGTCCTGGAAGAAGCCGCTCAACAGCTCGGCGAGCTGGGCAGAGCGGGCGCCCAGGAAGTCCAGCTTCTCCTTGACCCCAGCCAGCAGCCGCTCGGTCGCCCAGCTGTCGAAGATGCCCTGGTGCAGCGCCCGCTGGTTTGCGTCGTCCCATACATTGTCGGGCTGGCAGAGGTGACCGAGCACCGCTGCGCTCTGTTCGATGCGGCGCATCGCGCTCATCATGGCCCGCGCCTCGGCGGCGGTGACCGGGCCCGATCGGCCCAGCTTCTGGATCTCCTCGTAGAGGAAGTGATCCATGGCGGAGAGGGTGGCCCACCCATGGAAGGCATGGGCCCACAACCAGCGCAGCCAGGCCTCTCCCGCGGGGTCGCTGATCAAGGCCACCTGCCCGTTCCAGCCTTCAAAGAGCCAGGGGACGCCCCGGGCGCCGGCCAGCCGGTTCACCGTCTCTGCGGGGTCCAGACCGGTGAGGGGCGCAAGCAGGCGGGGCAGATCTGCCTCGTCGAGGTGGAGCGCGGCCTCGCCCTCCGACGCGCTCCGCAACACAAAGGAGAAGACCACGGTCTTGCCCAGCCCGGGCGCCTGGCCGCCGCGACCCAGGATGCCCCACATATCGTGCAAGGCCCCCGTCTCGTCAATCGCCCGCAGAAAGGCGTCGTGAATCCGGTCCCAGTCCCGGGACACCCAGAGCGCGTCGGGCTGGGCCCGCAGCGCGTCGCAAGCGGCCATGCCGGCGGCGAAGAGGTCCGGGATGGACTCCACCCCCGCGACCTCGAAGCGCAGACAGAGGTCGAGGCTGCCCCCCCCATGGTCGAAGTAAGTCAGCTCCTCCTGAACCGGGGCGCAGAGTCGGATTCCGGACAGGCCGGCCGCCTTCAGCGCAGCATCGACGGGGGTCTGGACGCGGCTGACCCCGCCCTCGGCGGCGTGCAGGCTCACCCCACCCTCGGCCAGGGTGCCCGGCAAGGGGGGGGCGTCGCGCAGGGTCCAGCTGCGTTCGGGCAGCTGCCGGCCCAGCGATCCCGCGACCTGCTGCATCAGGGCGCGCCGTTGCCGAGGGGGCCGGTGTTCCAGGCAGAAGCCGAGGTTGAAGTGGAAGGACATCCAGAGTTCAATCTCGGAGCGCACCCGGAATCCGGTCATGGGCCACCTCGTGGCAACTTTCGCCCGGCCGTCTATCCTGGTCCTGCAGCGGCGAGCGGGCCGCGCAGGCCGGCGCCCGGTTAAGGGGGCGGCACCTCGCGCCGGCCCCTGGGCCCGCGCCACCGGAGACCCCCATGGCCAACGAATTCATCTACCAGATGATCCGCGCAGAGCTTGTTCTCGACGGCGGACGCACCCTGCTCCAGCCCACCTGGCTGTCCTTCTTCCCCGACGCCAAGATCGGCGTGCTGGGCCACAACGGCGCGGGCAAGTCCACGCTGCTCAAGATGATGGCCGGCCTGCTGGAGCCCACGTCGGGGGAGGCCTTCATCATGCCGGGCATGACGGTCGGCTACCTGCAGCAGGAGCCCGAGCTGGACCCGGCCCTCACCGTGCGGGGCAATATCGAGGAGGGCATGCGGGCCACCCGCGATCTGCTCAGGCGCTTCGAGGCCGTCTCCGAGGCCTTCAGCGACGAAGACGCCGACTTCGACAAGCTCTGTGAAGAGCAGGCCCGCCTGCAGGACCAGATCGACGCCGTGAATGGCTGGGACATGGAGCGCACCCTCGACATCGCCATGGACGCCTTGCGCGTGCCCCCGGGCGACTGGTCGGTGGAGAACCTCTCGGGCGGTGAAAAGCGCCGGGTCGCCCTGTGCAAGCTGCTGCTTCAGAAGCCCGACCTGCTGCTGCTCGACGAGCCCACCAACCACCTCGACGCCGAGAGCGTGGCCTGGCTGGAGCGCTTCCTGGAGGAGTACCCGGGCTGCGTGGTGGCGGTCACCCACGATCGCTACTTCCTGGACAATGTCGCCAAGTGGATCCTCGAACTCGACCACGGCAAGGCCTACCCCTACGAGGGCAACTACACCGGCTGGCTCGAACAGAAGCAGGAGCGCATGCGCCTGGAGAAGAAGGCCGAGACCCGCCGCCAGAAGGCCATCGAAGAGGAGCTGGAGTGGATCCGCGCCTCGCCCAAGGCCCGCCAGGCCAAGAGCAAGGCCCGCATCTCGGCCTATGACTCCCTGGTGGCAGCCGAGGCCGAGGCCCGGCGCCAGACCGGCGCCCGCATCATGATCCCCATGAGCCAGCGCCTGGGCAGCAAGGTGCTGATCTTCGACAAGATCACCAAGGCCTTCGACGACAAGCTGCTCTTCGAGAATCTCAGCTTCGAGGTGCCCCCCGGGGCCGTGGTGGGCATCATCGGCCCCAACGGCGCGGGCAAGACCACCCTCATGCGCATGATCGTGGGCGACCAGCAGCCCGACAGCGGCAAGATCGTGATCGGCGAGACGGTGGACCTGGCCTATGTAGACCAGAACCGCGACGCGCTGCACCCCGACAAGTCCGTCTGGGAGGAGATCTCGGGCGGTCACCAGGAGATCCTGCTGGGGGGCAAGTCGGTCAACAGCCGCGCCTATGTCAGCCAGTTCAACTTCACCGGCAGCGACCAGCAGCAGCGTGTCGGCACCCTGTCCGGCGGTGAACGCAACCGGGTGCACCTGGCCAAGCTGCTGCAGCGGGGCGGCAATGTGGTGCTGCTGGACGAGCCCACCAATGACCTCGATGTCGAGACGCTGCGCAACCTCGAAGAGGCCATCGCCGAGTTCGCCGGCTGCGTCATCGTCACCAGCCACGATCGCTGGTTCCTGGACCGTCTCGCCACCCACATCCTCGCCTTTGAAGGCGGCAGCGAGGTGGTCTGGTTCGAGGGCAACTACGACGCCTATGAGCGCGATCGCAAGGCCCGCCTGGGCGTGGACGCCGACCAGCCCCACCGGATCAAGTTCAAGAAGCTCACCCACTGAGATGGCCGCACCCCACGTCCACCGCGTGCAGATCTACTACGAGGACACCGACCACTCGGGCCTCGTCTACCACGCCAACTACCTGAAGTACTTCGAGCGGGCGCGCGAGCACCTGCTCGGAGTGGACGCGCTGGTGCGCCTCTTCGAAGAGGACGGCATCGGCTTCGTGGTCTATAGCGCCGCGCTCAAGTACCGCGAGGGCGCACGCCACGGCGACAGCATCGAGATCCGCAGCACGGTGAAGCCCGGCAGCGCCTACCGCGCGGTCTTCACCCAGGAGGCCTGGCGGCCCGGCGCCCCCCGCGCCCTGGTCACCGGCGAGATCGAGCTGTGCTGCGTGGACCGCGAGGGCAAGCTGGTGCGCCTGCCCGACAGCGTGATCGCGCAGATCGAAGCCGCCTGAGAGGGAAGGTTCAACCTGGACTCACGCGCTCACGCATTCAAGGGCTCAGCGTGGCCGGGCCCGCGGGCAGGCCGTCCCCGTCCACGCTGATCTGCACCACCTGCGCCACCGGCAAGGCGGCGGGGTCCGGGGCGGTGGCGCTGGACCAGGGGGGCAGGGCCTGGTTGCTGGCCACGCTGCCATCGCGGTTGACCAGCACCACGAAGACGCCCAGGGTCGCCCCCGCCGCGGGCAGGTTGGCCGGGTAGAGCTGCGACCAGGGCAGCCGCATCTCCAAGCCGCCTTCGGTGCGGCCGGTGTCCAAGGCGTCGCGCGCGGGCTCGCCCAAAGCCAGGTTGCCGTCGTCGAAATTCATCAGGGTGCTCTGCCACCAGAAGTTGGTGGGCGAGCCATGGGGCGGCCGGAACAGGCGCAGGCCAGCATGGGACACCCGAAAGTCGTAGCGCAGCTCGCTGCCCGCGATGGTGCCGGCTGCAGCGTCAAAGCCCAGGCCCGATAGGGTGGGAGCAAAGCCAAGGCTGGACATCAGGGCGTCGATCTCGGCGTCCAGATCATCCAGGTCGAGGTCGGCGCCGGCCCCGGTGCCCGCCCCAAGGTCCAGGTCCACGAAGACCAGCACGCTGTTGTCGTCATCATCAAAGGCGCCGTCGATGCCCACCCACAGGCCCTCGGCGTCGGCGTCCACCCGAAGGCCATCCAGCTGGTTGTAGCCGGCGCCAAAGTCGGTGGGCTGACTCTGGGTGGCCACGGCGGGGCCGATATCGTCCAGAAAGCCGTCCACCAGGCGCTCATCCGGTGGGGGCACGAAGGGCTCTCCCGTGATTGCAGCGCGCAGGGCCGCAAAGGTCCAGCGATGGTCCATGCGTTGGCCATTCAAGGGCTCAGCCGCGTTGCCCCAGCCCCACACACCCACATCGGAGTTGGTGTGGTCCAGCCAACGCCAGCGGCTATCGGCGGGAACGCCCACCTCACCCGTCTCTGCAACCCGCAAGCCGCCGCACTCGTGATCGGCGGTCACCACCACAGTGGCCTCTCTCTCGGGGGTGGCGGCGATGCGCTCCAGGGCACGCTGAATCGCGGCATCCAGGGCCGCCGTCTCTGCATGAACCCGGGAGGTCAGGTTGAGGTGGCTGGCGTGGTCGATGCGGGCGCCTTCGAAGATCAGCACCATGCCTTCGGGATCGTCCTGCAGACGGTCAAAGGCATAGTCCACCAGCTCGACCTGGGTGGGCATGTCCACGACGGCGTCAAAGGCGAAGGGCATGACCCCCGGCGCGACCAGGCCCACCAGGGGGCGACCATCCGGGCTGAGGTCCTCGAGTTCCGGCCAGGAGAGCGCGATCTGGGTGGTCTCTGGGTCGAGGTCGTCGGCCACCTGGGTCGCGCCGCCGCCGATGAGCAGGTCCGGCAAGGAGCTGCCCAGGGCCGCGGCGATGGCGTCGGTCTCGTAGCGGTCGTCGGCGTGCACCAGGAAGGCCGAGGGGGTCGCGCCGGTGACCAGATCGGTGGTGACCACGCCGATGGCCATGCCCCGCGCCGAGGCAAGATCCAGCAGGGTCACGACCTCGTCGCCGTCGCGGTCGATGCCGATGTCGCCATTCCAGGTGCGCTCGCCCGAGGCCAGGGTGGTCGCGGCCGCCGCGGAGTCGGTGTAGCCGGACAGGGAGGCGCTGCGCACCCGGCCCTGGACCGGCGCAGACCACAGGTTCAAGCCGGCCCGATCCCCCGTCGCATAGAGCCCGCCGCCGGCGACGTGCTCAAAGCCCATGCCATCGCCAATGAAGAGGATGATGATGGGCGGGGCATCCGGGCGGACCTCGCCCGTGTCCCAGCCGCCGCTGTCGCCATCGTCGGTGCCGTCGGTGCCGTCTGCACCGTCTGCGCCCCCATCATCCCCGTCGGTGGGCTGGGGATCGTCGGTGGAAGCATCGGCCCCGCCAGCGGGGTGGACTGGATCGTCACCAGCGCAGGCGGCCAGAAGGAGCAAGGCGGGGAGAGCTTTCATCTGGGCAGCGTAGCCGAATCGGGCGGCGGCTGCGCCCTGCTCGCCGCGCAGGGGGCCGACACGATATGGCGCTGAGCCACCCGGAGCGACGCATGACGAGAAGCCCCGCCGCCGCCCTGCTGCTCCTGGCCTGCGGGGGCGATGACGCCATCGGCGCCCGCGAAGCCGACACCACCACCCGCGCCTTGCAGGCCATCCAGCTTGCCGCCCTGGGCGCCGAGATCGCCGCGCCCGCCCGCCTCGACCCGCCCGCGGGCGCCACCACCTGCCCCACCGTCAGCTCGGTGGGCGGCTACACCACCAGCCAGTGGGGGCCTGCCTGCCCGAGCGCGGCTGGGTGCGAGCCCCCATGGATGGGCAGCTTCGGTTGGACCTTCGTGCAGACACGGCCAGCACCGACATCGACGGGCTGGGGGTGGGCGTCGCCACGGCCGACGGCGACCTGGACACCGACCTGGCGGCAGGCGGGGCGATCGCCTTCGTTCTCGACCTGGAGGGCGCCGCCGATGTCCTGGGTGGCCGGGCCGAAGTCTCGGCCAGCCTGTCCGACGGACTGGTGCTGGATGGCACCGTTACATTGGACCTGGGGGGGCAGTCCTTGGAGGTCCTGTTGACGGGGGTGCAGGTGCCCAACGCATCGGGCTGCTTCGTGCCCACCGGCGGCTCTGTTGACCTGGAGCAGGGCCTGACGGATGTCAACGTGGTCTTTGGCAACGACGGCCTGGGCCAGGTCAGCACCTCGCTCGGGGATAGCGGCGCACTGGACCTCTGCGGCCTCGACTCCAACCTTTTCGGGGGCTGAGAAGATGCGTCCGGTCGCCTACCTGACCTCGGCCGACATGATGCCCGGCGCCCCCGACGCGCGGGCCGACCTCTTTGAGTTGGAGGCCATGTTGGCGGTGATGGTGCCGGCCTGCCGGGACCGCGCCATCGATCTGCGCCTGCGCCTGTGGGACGATCCCGCCCTGCTGGACGAGGACTTCGCGGCCATCGTGATCGGCACGCCTTGGGACTACACCGATCGGGCGGCGGAGTTCCTGGACCGCATGCAGGCCCTGGACCGGCGCTGCCCGGTCTTCAATCCGCCGGCAGCGCTGCGCTGGAATGCCGACAAGTCCTATCTTATAGAGCTGGCTGCCCGCGGGCTGTCCTCGGTTCCGACGGTGGCCATCCAAGCACCCACGGCCGAGGCCATCGACGCCGCCCGCCAGGAGCTGGGCGCCGACGAGATCGTGGTCAAGGCCCAGGTGGGCGCCTGCGCGGTGCGCCAGGTGCGGCTGCGCCCCGGCGACCCCCTGCCTGACCCCCGGCTGCTGCCCGAAGGTGCTGCCCTGGTGCAGCCCTTCTTGCCCGCCATCCTGGACGAGGGGGAGCTATCCTTCATCTTCTGCGGGGGTCGGCTCTCCCATGCCCTGCAGAAACGGCCGGCAGAAGCCGACTACCGCGTGCAATCCATCTATGGCGGTCGCGAGCAGGCCATCGACGCCAGCCCCCAGGATGTGGCCCTCGCCCGCAGCATCGTGGAGGCCGTGCCCTGGGAGCTGCTCCATGCACGGGTGGACCTGGTGCGCAGACCCGATGGGGCGCTTGCCCTCATGGAGCTCGAGATCATCGAACCCTACCTCTATCCCGACCAGGGGCCCGGCCTGGGTGAGGCCTTCGCCGCCGCCCTCGACGCCCGGCTGGGCCGCCCATGACCGCGCCCGCCCTGCTTCGGCCCACGCCCCTCGGCAGCGCCGCCGCTCCGCCCATTCCTGCCGGCCAGACCCTGCCCCGCATCCTCAGCCGCCTGCAGGCGGGCGAGCGGCTGCTGCTGTCGGAGACCTGGCAGCATGGGCAGCAGCTCCTCGAGGCCCTGGACGCCCGCCTGGACCTGCCGGGCCATGGCGCCAGCTTCGCCGAGCGGCAGCGGGGACAGGCCATCTGGGCCGAGACCTCCAGCCGGCTGCTGGTGCCCATCCGCAACCACAAGGTGGGCGTACCCGGCGCGCCTTATATTGGCTTCCTCGCCGAACTCTACCCGGAGGCCCCCGACTTTGCGCTTCCAATGGTGGAGCTGCTCGACCTGCACAAGGCCTGGCAGCACTACCACAACGGCACGCCGCTGGCGGTGCTCGGCCGCCGGCTTCACCCCTTCTACGGCACCTATGCGCCCACGCGGGTGAGCCACCTCGAACTCTTCGGCACCTGGCTCAGCCAATATGGCGGCGGCCGGGTGGAGGCGGTGGATGTGGGCACCGGCTGCGGTGTGCTGGCGATTATGTTGGCAAAGGCGGGCTTTGGGCGGGTCCGCGCCACCGATACCAACCCCAACGCCATCGAGAGCCTGCGCCGCGAGCTGGAGCGCTTCCCGGCCCGGCCGCCCATCCTGCCGCAGGTCGCCGACCTGCTGGGCGACAACCCCACGCTGGCCGACCTCATCGTCTTCAACCCGCCCTGGATCAAGGGCGCGGTGAAGAGCCCCCTGGACCAGGCCCTGCTCTTTGAAGATGGCTTCTTCGAGCGCTTCTTTGACCAGGCCGCGGGCCGCCTGCGCCCCCAGGGCCGGGTGGTGCTCATCTTCTCCAATGTCCTCCAGCTGCTGCTTCCCGACGAGCCCAACCCCATCGAGGCCGAGCTGGCCCAGGGACGCTTCCGCCTGGTGCAGAAGCTCAGCCGCAAAGTGAAGCCCCCCGCCGGGCGGCCGGGCCCGCCCCGCCGAACCAAGGAGCGGGTGGAGGTCTGGGAGCTGGCCCTGGCCTGAGCGCCGTGCCCTATTCAAGGGGCGGCAACAGATCCGTCAGGGCGTGGATGTCATCCAATACAAGATCAGCGTGATCTTGCAGGTCCTGGCGGGTGCCTGGACCCGTCAACACGGCGATGCGCAGGCCCGCACCGGCGGCGTGGGCCATGTGCAGATCGTGCAGGCTGTCGCCCACCACGGCCACCTGGGCCGGCGACAGCCCGGTGGCGGCACAGAAGGCCTGCACCATGCCCGGGCCGGGCTTGCTGCCATGACCGCTGTCCCAACCGCAGACAAAGTCGAAGTGCCCCGCGACCTCGAAGCGGTGCAGGGCCATCCAGGCGCTGGCCTCGTTGTCGCTGGTGGCCAGACCCAAGCGGTAGCCCCGCGCCTTCAGGGCGCCCAGGATGGCGGGCAGATCGCCCACGGGCGCCATGCTCAACGCGCCGGCCTCGGTGAAGACCCGGTCGATCAGCGCGGTGAGGGGGCCCAAGGACTGTTCTGGCAGCAGGGGCAGCCAGGCCCGGGCCACATCCTCAGCCGTGCCCGCCACCAGGGGCGATCCGGGCAAGAGGCGGTCGCTGTCGGGATCGTGGCCGCCCAGGCGCATCAGCTCCCGGGCCAGCGGCCCGTCGCCCCCGGCCGCAACCTCGGCAACCTGCCGGTTGATGGGCTTCCAGGTGGCCTCGAAGTCGAGGAGGGTGCCGTCCTTGTCCAGGAGCAGGCCGCGGATGGGGGTGGCCACTCAGGCGCCCGGGCTGGGGGGAGTCAGCAGGCGCGACATCGCGCCCGCAGGGTCGCTGCATACCGCGATGGGGCCAACGGGGGTATCAAAGGGCCCAAGGTGCACCTCTCCCCCCCCTCGCACGCCGTCTCTGCAGAAATAGCAACCGCCGACACCGGAGAGCAGGGGGGCCGAGCGGGCAAAGGGGCGCGTTTGGGAGGGGCGATGCGGGGATTGAGCGCCGCGGTCGCGCCCTACCGGGATCTCGACCCGCAAGGCCGGGCGCGGGCGGCGCTGGGACCGGCAGAATAGGGGAGGGCGGGCATGCACCTGCGGAGGAAACCGTGCACCTCGACGACGCCCTGCTCGAAGAGACCAACGGCAGCCGCATCCTCAAGGATCTGGCAGAGCGCGAGCTGGCCGCCACGGGCCGGTCCGACGAGGATCCGACCGTGCTCGCCCCCCTCGCCCCGCTCGAGGCCTGGACCGGAGCTGCACCTTCAGCCGATCTGCGTCGTTTCTGCCTGTCTTTCGATGGACGTACCCTGGCCGATGGGCGCTTCGCCATCGCGCTGCCCGACCCGGCCGAAAACGGCTGGGAGGCCCTGATCGCGGGCGCAGGGGCAGGGCAGGCCGCCTTGAACCTGCTGCTGCACCGGGCCGTTCCCATCGGCAGCCTGCGCCGGCCGGAGGGTCCCGTCGCCTTAGGCCTGCTGCTGGAAGACCTCTGGGGTTTCAGGGCCGGGCGGGTGCTGGCCACCGGTGGGCCCCTGGGAGCAGATCTCGCGCGGGTGGACAAGCGCCTGGGCACCTTCCTCTACCACCTGGGCCAGGACCAGGGGCAGGCGCACAGCCGCTCGGCCACCGAGGACTGGCCGCGCTGGTCCACCCGGTGCTCGTGGATCAGCGCCGCGCTCGGGGGAGCCGGTCTTCCCGAGGACCTCGGCAGCGAGAGCTTCTTGACCCTCAACCCAGCCCTCGATGCAGCCGAGCTGGCGCGGACCCTGCAGGCTGGGCCCGCCGACCGCATCCAGCTGCTCTGGCGGGGCTGGCTCCTGGGCGAAGATGCTGTCCTGGAGCCTGCTCTAAGGGCCTGTTCCGGGGGTGCCACGCGCCTGGAGCAGGACGCTGCCGCCCTGGTGCGGCAGCTCCTGGACGGCCGCGACGCCGTGGGCCCCTGGACCGGGATCGCCGCCCAACGGGCCGCGACGGCGCCGCGCTGGCAGGCTGCGCTGGCTGCCCACCCCAACCACCCGGGCAGCGGGCGCCTGGCGGTCCCGGCGCCAGCCCCCTCCCCCGCACCCGAGGCGCCCGTGCCCCCAGACCCCAGCCCCGCCCGGCCCTCCGAAGCCGCCGGGGCCCTGCTTCCCAAGCCCTTTCTACCGGCGGGCAGCCCGATCCCCGGCCCCCCACCGAAGGCTGGCCCACCCAGACCAGCCGCTTCAAGCCCGTGGTGCACCCCTGGGCGCGGACCGCGGTGGTCCTGGGCCTGGTTGCCCTGCCGGTGCTCTTCTTCGGCACCTTGTGCAGCGGCTGTTGAGGCTCTGCGAGGCGGCTCTCCCCATGGGCCATCCGCTTCCGGGCCGAAGACGCCGGCTTCCGCCTCTGGACTTCGTCTTGCCCGCGCGCGGGCCGGATCGGCGGTGTTAGAGTCGCCGCCATGAACACGCTCCTGCTCACCTTTCTCATCGCCTGCTCCAGCAGCCGGTCCAGCTCCGTCCGCGACAGTCCGTCCGCCTCGGCGCCCAGCGCTCCGCCGGTGGCCGCGGCCACGGCCGACGAAGCCGCGCTGTCCGACGAGCCCAGGGTGGGCACGCGCTTTCGCCTGCACCTGGACCCCGACCTCACAAGCTGGGACGCCGAGGCCAATACAGCCACCTTCTCCCCCGGCTCCCAGGTGATGTCCGCCCACTACACCCGCTATGTCCTCGACCTCGCCAGCCTCGAACACATCCTGGGGACGCGCCCGACCGGGCCCGTGGACCTGGTGGTCCACATCACGGCAAGGAACGAGACCGTCACGGTGATGGACGATGCCCACCTGCCCCAACCCGATGGCGGCTTCGTCTACACGGACTGGACCGCGACCGTCGTAGGGGTGGCCCGGTAGGCTGGCCTGGACCCCGTCCGGTCCAACCGCCCGCCCCGCCGCGGTCAGCGCGTCGGCGCGGGGCTCTTGAAGCGCAGCTCGACGTCCGGGCGGTCCACACCCGAGAGGCCCAGGGGGGCCTCACCGGCGACGGCGGGCCAGGCCACCGCCTCATCGGGATCCAGCTCCTGGTCTTCATCCGTGTCGATGAAGGCCAGCACGTGGAAGGGGGCGGCGGTGGGCAGGTCCAGGGAGTAGCTGCCGGCGGCCTCGGCCGTGGGGGCGAGGATCTGGCCCACCAGCACGCCCGCGCCATCCACCCGCACCGGGTCCAGGTATTCGGGGTGCAAGGGCAGGGCCAGCAGGTAGATGGGGGCGTTCAGCAGGGCGCTGTCGATCTCATCGGCCACCAGGGGGCCCGAGAGCCGGGCGAGGGGGCGGGGCGCCAGGGTCGGGCGGGCCGAACCATCCAGGCGCAGGACCAGATCGCCGATGTCCTCCCCCAGCACATTCAGCTCGTCTCGCGGGCTGCCCTCTGCATCCAGCAGCGGGCCCCAGGGGTCCAGGGGGCTGCCAAAGCCGTCCCCGTCGGCCGCCGCCCACAGGCCGGTGAGGCCCTGGTCGGCGCAGACTTCGAGGCGAAAGTCCAAGGCGTCGCCGGGGCGGGCGCCGCTGGCATCCACCCGGGTGCTGAAGGCGGCCGGGCCCCCGGCCAGGTCCAGGGCGGCCACCAGGATCTGCTCGCCGTCGGCCAGATCCAGGTCAAGCTGCACCTGGCCCGACAGGTCGAGGGTCAGGTCGCAGGCTTCCGGCGGGGGCGGGGGTGCAGGCAGGGGCTGGATGTGCAGCGCGCCGTCGAGATCGCGCTCGCCAAATATGTAGAGACGCGCGTCAGCACCAAAGACATCGCCGCGACCCAATACACCGTCCTCCAGCACCTCGGCCGCAGAGAGGATGCGGTAGGGCTGGCCGTCCACCAGGTCCGTCACGTCAAGAATGAAGTCCTGTGGCTCATCTCCGACGAGATCAACCAGGGTCTGGCTGAGGTAGACCGGCGGATCGGCGGGCAGGCCGGCCTCGTCCACGGCCACCGCAGCCACCCACACGCGGGCGGCGGTCTCGGCGCTGGTCTCGTCCTTCAAGCGCCCGTCGTGGTCGCCGCTGCGCTGCTGCAGCTGGACGGCGCCCGTCAGGGTCACCCGGGGCTCGGTGCCGTCACCGCCATCGCCGCCGTCGCCGCCGTCATCGGTCCCATCGCCGCCATCGGTGCCGTCGCTTCCGTCGTCGCCGTCGCCGGAATCGGGCTGGCCGCCATCGGCGCCGTCCGCGTTGGTGCCGCCCTCGCCGCTGGGTGCGCAGGCCGACAAGGAGATCAGGAGCAGGAGGCGAGGGCGCATGGGGACTCCACCGTGGGCGCCCATGGTAGCCGGCCCGCCCGCTTCTTGTCAGGGCACCCCGGCCCGCCCCGGACGCGATAGCGGCCCCCATGCCTTCTTCTTCGCGCCGCTGCTGCTGCACCCTCGCCCTGGCGCTGCTCTTGGGCTGCACCGTGGAGGCGCCGCCCCCGACGCCGGCGGCGGCGTGGAGCCCCCGGGCCGACCCGGTGCAGGACCCCGTGGCCGCTGCGGCCGAGATCGACGCGCTGGCCGACCCCATCGCACGGGTGGCCGCGGTCAACGCGCTGGCGGACGCCGATGTGCCCATCACCTGGACCTTCTGCGCCGCCCTACAAGACGCCTCGGCCCGCCAACGCTGCGAGCGTTTCGTCACCCGGCCACACCTCACCGAAGAGGCCATGTCCCAGCCCGAGCGGGATCGCGATCGCGCTGCCCCCGGCCCGCCGGCCGGGCTGCTGGCCCCCCGCCCTGGCGTCGCCTCCAGCCTCAGCGTAGCGGCCCCGGCAGACGACAGATGCGCAGCAGGGGACGACGCCTGCCACCGCAAAGAGGCCGCACTGGTGGCCCGCTTGGGACAGGCAGAGGCGGCGGCGGGCCTGTGCGCCGCCATCGCAGACCCCCGCTGGTCCCAGGAGTGCCGCTTCGAAGCCGCCGAGGCCGCCGCAAAGCAGCGCGGGGCCGATGGCCAGCAGGATATGGCCGAGCTCTGTCTGGGCACGGGCGGGTACCAGGCCCGCTGCTTTCACCACGGCGCCCGCTTGCTGGCGACGGCGGCGCCCGATGCGGCGGCGCCCCCCGAGGCCTGGGATCCGCTGCGGGAATCCGCCGCCTCCATGGCCGTCTTCTGGACCGAACGCGACCCGGCCTTTGGCCGGTGGCAGCAAGACCGGCTGTGGTCCTATGCCTTGTGGCAAGCCATGGCCCACACACCGACGCCAGGGGCGGGATCGCTGACCGGCCTGCCCCCCGAAGCCACCCCCCACATCCGCCAGGCCCTGGCCCTGCGCATGATGCCAGAGGCCCCCCGCAGCGCAGGACTCGACGCGCGGCTGCAGGCCCTGAATGAAGCGCTGGACTTCATTCCGCCGGTATTCGTCGCGCGGGGAAGACCCGAGAGAATGCACCCCGGCGCGCCCTTGTGGCCCACCGATGTCAACGCCGAAGACGAGGCGATGCCGGCCGCCTTCTGCCTGGGCAGCAGCCGCCGCACCGTCTCTCCCGATCGCGACGTGGATGGGCGAATCGTGCTGTTGGAGGCGGCCGCCCGACAGACACCGCCGCTCACGGCGCTGCTGCAGGAGGGCAGCCAGGAGGCCGACCCCCAGGTGCAATGGACGGCCCGACGGCTGCTGCGCGGGAGCCCGCCGCCCCCGACCGATGCAGCGGATTCACCACCCCCCCATCCCCCAAGTGACCGGCGCGGCGGTTAGCCGGCCAACCATGAGCGCGATTCGACAATTCATCGCTGGGATGCTCGCAATTGCCGTCCTGGTGATCCTGCTCCTCGGCTTCTTCCGGTGGCGCCTGGCTGGCCGCATGTTGGCGCCCGGTGACCTGCCCGAGCTGGTCGCCCCCGAACACCGCACGCCCCGGACGCGCTCGCGGGCGCCGCCTTGCTGCAAGCCGCAGCCGACGCGGCCAGGATTCCGGTGGGGGCCGGGGCGTCCCAGGTGGGCATGCCCCGGCCGACGTGCGGCGGCGGGTGGCCGCAGGTCAGCCCGGGGCCGATGTCCTCCAGCAGCTGGACCAGGCCTGGGCTGCCCCCGGGCTCAGCCTGCCCCGGGTTCCACCGGACGCCGCCGCCCCCTTGCCCGTCGCGGGCCTGTTGCGCCTGGGTGAGCTGGGCCTGATGCGGGCCTGGGATCGGGCGGCGCGTCACCCTGCCGATGGTGTGGACGCCTTCCTGGCACTGATTCTCGGCTGGGACCGCGTCGCCGCCGCCGACGTGCCTTTCGCCCTCGCAGACCTCGCCATCGGCCAATCCGACGAGGCCCTGGCCGAGCTGGAGGAGCTGCTGGAGCGCGCCGGACCCGTGCAACCGGCCCTCTGGCGCCGGGCCAGCCTGGGCTTGGGCCCTGCCCCCGGGGCCGATCTGCACCTCGCAGGCGCCCTGGTCCGAGACTGCGCCGACACGGCCGACCAGCTCGACGCCCTGGCGCGGCAGCCCGCGGGCTTTGATCGTTTCCGCGGCTATCTTCTCCCCACCGCATTGCTGCCGGTGGCCTATAGCGCCCCCCACGCCCGGGTCTGGCACCTCAAGCGCTGCTACGACTACCTGGAAGCCCTCAGCTGGCCTGCCTTCCGGCGAGAGTGGCCCGCGCCCGCCAGCCTCTGGCCCAAGCGCCTGCTGGCGCATCCCGGCGCCTTGGTACATTGGCCCTACAGTCGCATCGCGGTGGATGTGCTGGACCGGCTCGAAGCGGAGCCCTTTCAACGAGAAGAGGCCGCCCGTGCCCGTCGGGCTGGATTGCAAGCCCTGTGGGCGGCGCGTTGGTACCGGCGCAACCACGGGCGTGCACCCGACCAGCTCGCACAGCTGGTGCCCGACCCGCTGCCCGCGATACCGGCAGACATCTATGGACTCTCCACCTGGGAACTCGCCGATGGTGAGCTTCGGTCCCAGGGCGATGGCCGGGTGATGGTGCGTGGAATCGCGGTTCCCTTGCGCTGGCCGATAGACCCGCGCTGACCGCAGACCTTGCAGCGGCGATGCACCGACAATAGGGGGCAAGACTTCAGCTGAGGCCTGTATGGACCCCGGGAATGTTGCAACAACACGCGCGCCGCAGCGCGGCATGGGGGCCCCCGACGTGGCGGCCTTTGCCGACGCATTGGACGGCCTGCTGCAGCAGACCGCGCGGGTGTTGCTCACCGGACCCATCGACCCCGACGGCGACAGCATTGGCGCCTGCCTGGCCCTGGCGGTCGGCATCCGCCAGCGTCACCCAGCCGTGACCGTGCACGTCGCGGGCAATCCAGGCAACCGCTACGCCTGGATGGCCGGCGCCGACGCCATGCTGCCCGACGCCCAGGTCCGGCCCGACTACGACCTGGTGATGGTGCTCGATGGGGACCGCCACCGCCTCGAAGCCCCGGTGGACGCCGCCTTCAAGGCCGCGCGCTTCCGCGCCATCGTCGACCACCACGGGTCTACCGGCGAGGCCGGCTACGACCTGCACCTGCTGGACCGCACCGCCGCAAGCACCTGCCAGATGGTCTACCCCCTGCTGCAGCTCTGGAGCGTGTCGGTGGACCTGCCCATGGCAGAGCTTCTCTACACGGGAATCATCTTTGATACCGGGGGCTTTCGCCACAGCAATACCACCCCCGCAACCCACCGCCTCGCGGCTCGCCTGGTCGAGATCGGGGTCGACCAGTCGGCGGTGTGCATTCGGGTGCTCTCCGAACGCTCCTTTGCGGGCGTACAGCTGCTCGGCCATGTGCTCCAGCGCAGCCAGCTGATCGGCGGCGGGCGGGTGGCCATCGGATCGGTGCCCCACGGCCTCTTCTCGACGCTGGGCGCCTCCTATGAGGACCTCGAAGGCGTGGTGGACGCGCTGCTGCATATCCGCGGGGTCGAGGTGGCCTGCCTCTTCATCGAGAAGGAGCCCGAACGCGTCAAGCTCAGCCTGCGCAGCCGCCGTGAGGTGGATGTGGCGGCCATCGCGGCCCGCCTGTCGCCCAATGGCGGCGGCCACGCCCGAGCCGCTGGGGCCCTGCTGCTGGGCCCCCTGCAAGCAGCCCTGGATCGCGTGCCCGCCGTGCTCGAAGCCGCAGCCCGGCCATGACCGAAGGCGCGCTGGCCCTCCTGGTCATTCCCGCCTTCTTCCTTGTGTTTCCGTTGATGTGGGCCGGCGTGATCCTGCTGCTCAGCGGCCTGTCGGGCTGGCAGGGCCTTGCGCAGCGCTACCGCAGCCCCACCGGCGCCCCTGCCCAGTGCCAGAGCTTCGTGAGCGGCGGCCTCGGCTTGGTGAGCTACCGCAACACGCTGGAGCTTTCCGCCAGCCCCGAGCACCTCTACCTGGGCGTCTTCGCGCTCTTCCGGGTGGGCCACCCCTGGCTGGCCATTCCCTGGTCCGACGTGGCCGATGCCGGCCAGGGGCAGCTTCTGTGGGTGCGCCTGCGCAGGCTTGAACTGGGCCCGCCGGGTGGTCCCACCGTGCGCCTCAAGCTGCCCGAAGACGCCTGGCAGCGCTGCTTGAAGATGAAGGGCTGAGGCCCATCTTCAGTCCGGTTCACCCACGGCCGCCCGCAGCCGGGCCAGGACGGGGGCGCTGGCCCGCAGGCGATAGCGCGCGCCCTCGTCTTCGAAGGCCTCGGCCAAGACCAGGGCCTGGGCATGCACCAGGCCCATGGCCGCAGCGTGGGTCCACGGCACGAAGAGTTCGACCTCTGGGTCCTTCTCGGCGAAGAAGCGGGCGATGGCGTCGTGGGTGAGGGCCACCCGCGCCAGATCGTGGGCAGAGGTGAACCAGGCGTCGGGGCGCTCGGCCCGAAGCGCGTCTTCGGCGCCGGGGGGCAAGCGGTCGCACTTGTTGAAGACCAGCACCCGGGGGAGATCCTGGGCGTGAATCTCGGCGAGGACGGCGCGGGTGACCTCTTCCTGGGCCCGCCAGGTGGGGTCGCTGGCATCCACCACATGCAACAGCAGGCCCGCTTCGAGGGCGGCATCCAAGGTGGACCGGAAGCTGGCCACCAGGCTGTGGGGCAGATCCTTGATGAAGCCCACCGTGTCGGTGATCAAGACCGGGGGGTTCACCTCGGGGCTCAGCCGCCGGATGGTGGTGTCCAAGGTGGCAAAGAGCTGATCGGCCACATAGGGCTCGGCCCCGGTCAAAGCCCGCATCAGGCTGGATTTTCCAGCGTTTGTATAGCCCACCAGCGCGACCTGGCGCAGGTCGTGGCGGCGCTCCCGGCGCAGGTGGCGGCTGGACTCGATCTCGGCCAGCTCCTTGCGGGCCTCGGCCATGCGATCGCGCACCCGGCGCCGATCCAGCTCATGGCCCGTCTCTCCGGCGCCCTTGCCGCCGATGCCACCGCGCTGGCGCTCGGAGGGGCCACCCAGCTCGCGCAGCCGGGGCGCGAGGTAGGCCAGCCGGGCCAGCTCGACCTGCAAGCGGGCCTCCCGGCTGCGGGCGCGCTGGCTGAAGATCTCGATGATTACTCCGTTCCGGTCGAGGACCTCCACCCCGCAGGCCGAGCGCAGGTTGCGGAGCTGGCTGGGCGTCAGCTCGTGGTCCACCACCACGATGTCGGCCCGGCGGGCCCGGCGGGCGGCGGCCTCACGGGGATCGTCTTCGGGATCCACCGGCGCATCGCTGGGCACCAGCGGGGGCAGCTCCGCCAGCAGCTCATCGTCCAGAATCAGCTCCTCTGGCTCGTCCTCTTCTGATTCGCCCCCCTTGGGAGCCGGGCCCCGGCGCACTGAACCCGAGCCCCCGGTCCACATCGACAACAGGCGCAGGCGGCCCGATCCCAGCAAGGTGGCGGCGCCAGTGCCACCGCGGCGCTGGACCAGCCGGCCGGCCTCGTCCAAGCCGAGGGTGTCGCAGAGCCGGGAGAGCTCGTCGAGGGAGGCGTCGAGGTCCGCGGGATCGCGGCCGGGGACGAGGACGCCGACCAGTACGGCACGGGGACGAGGCGGCATCGGGCGCTCCATGGGCGCGGGAAGGCGCCCGCGCACCTATCTCCGCAGCGTCCAGGCGGCCCCCCAGGACCCCGTTCGGGTGGGCGGCCCCCAGGCCGCACGCAGGCGCTGGTCGGCCCGGGCCCACTCCGCCGGCGACAGGGCGTCCCGGTGCAGAATCAGCGCCCCAAAGCCCCACTCGGCCAGCTGGGAGGGCCCCGGACGGGCCGCAGGCACCGGGTCGCGGCGGGCGGGCACATCCCGGTTTCGGGCTCGGGCCCGCGGGTCGTCCAGATCTCGCAGAAGGCCGTTCACCAGTGCATCCTCAGCAAGGGCGTCCGGCAGGAAGACGTTGACGCCATAGGGCACCGCCCGCCCATGTCGCAGTTGGGCGAGCTGGTAGCGGCGATTCTGCGCCGTCGCGTCGGGGGCCAGTCCAGAACCGCCCCGCGGGCGCTCCTGCCAGGCGGCGGGGCCCGGCAGCGGGGTGGTCTGCAGGGGCCAGGGCGCCGGCGACAGCAGCGCGGTCTCGGCCAGCACCGCCCCCGCCAGCAGCAGCCGCAGGGCGGGCGACAGCCGCAGGGAAGCGAGTCCGGCGAGCAGGCCCAGCAGCACCATGCCCACCGCCACCATGCGGTAGGGGTGGTGCACCAGCGCAAAGGGCGACGGCCCCAGGTAGAGCAGCGCCAGGGGCAGCGGCAGCCCCAGGTGGCGCCCGCCCAATACCAGGCCCGGCCCCAGCATCAGCAGCCCATAGAGGGCGGCCGGCAGGGCGAGGGGAGCGGCGCGAGGGCCCGCTGACCGTGGCCGCAGCAGGGCCAGCAGGGCCAGCAGCAAGGCCACCCACCCCAGGTAATTCACATGGAGGATCCCCGGATTTCCCAGGGCAGGCGTATCGGGGAAGTAGTAGGCGCCCGGCCGCAGAAAGGTCAGCAGATCGGTGGCGGGCGGGGGACCGCCCGAGGCCCAACCCGGTGCGTTGTGCTCACCCACCGCACCGCCTGCCCCCCGCAAGGTGCCCCAGAGCAAAGCCAGCGCGGGTGCGGCCACAACCAGGGCGCCAGCGCCCGCGATCGCGACGGGGCGCAGGCGGGCCAGCAGACCCCGACCCGGCACACAGCAGAGCAAGAAGAGCCCGGCAAAGGCAGCATAATAGAAGGCCTGCCAGGCGCAGAGGCCGATCAGCAGGCCCGCCAGCGGCGCCATCCACCGCGGTGCGGGCCGCCCCCGGGGATCGCGGCCCGTCGCCCGCAGGCTGGCCCAGATGGCCCCGATCAGGGGCGCCAGGCCCACCATCTCCGACAGGCCCGAATGCAGCAGGCTGAGCAGGTAGGGGCTGGGGCCGGCGATGGCCGCGGTCAACAAGCCCGCCGACCGCGCGCCCGTCAGATCGCGCCCCGCCCCATAGGCCACCGCCGTGGCCAGGAAGACCTGGGCGAGCAGCACCAGGTCCCAGCTCCGGGCCGCGTCGATGCGCCAGCCCGCCGCGCCCAGCAGGGCGCCCAGGGGGTCCACGAACCACAGGGGAAGCGGCGTCGGGTAGTGGCTGAGGTGGGTGCGCAGCGGGTCCCGACCCGAGCGCAGATCCTCGACGAAAGCCCAGGCCCCCTGCACATGATCCGCGAGATCCCCCGTCGCGTGGCCCAGCAGCTCCCCCGATACCAGGGCCTGGGGCGCGGGCCAGGTCATCAGCGCCACAGCCCCCACCAGGGCGACAAGGACAGCGAGCCTGGGGGCGCGGGCGGAGGGTGGCATGGGGCCCGCTATCCGGTGGGAGGCCGGGTCGGTCCCTTGACCCGACGGGCAGCCGTGGGAATATGCCAGCATGCCCCTCGATCGCGATCCCTGGTCCCGCAAGATCTGCGTCTACCGCGCCCATGGCCCCGCAGACGGCCACTTCATGCGCGACCTGCTGGTGTCCTCGGGCATCCCGGTGGAGATGCGCGGTGAGCTGCTCAGCAGCCTGCAAGGCGCCATCCCCCTGGCCGACAGCTGGCCCTCCTTGTGGGTGGTGCCCCACAACGAGGCGCGGGCCCGCAGCATCATCGACAGCATGGACACCGCCCCAAGCGGCGCGGGCTGGGCCTGCGGCTGCGGCGAGACCAATGCGAGCAGCTTCGGATCCTGCTGGGCCTGCGGCCGAGACCGCCCCGGCCTGGGTCAGGGCGAAGATCCCGCCGACGCGGCCTAATCCGTGGGCAGCTGCCGCCGGTCGGCCATGCGCTCGGCGCAGGACACCGCCAGATTGCCCAGCCAGGCGTCCCAGGCGCCGTGATCGGCCACATCGACGCCCTCTCGACCGGCCTCGCGCTGCAGCCAGCCTTGAAGCTGCTCGAAGAAGACCGTATCCATCAGCTCCACATGCTCCATCAGGTGCCCGTGAAGCACGCGGTAGACCAGCTTCAGCTCGTCAGGATCGAAGTCGGTGAATCGGGTCATCGAGGGCTCCGTGGGACCAGCAGGCTCTCGCGGGCTACCCTGATGTGATCTCCGCTCCCACTCCCGCACGCACCCACCGTCCATGAGTCCAACCGCAGACTCCATCCCAGAAGGCCTCGCCCTGGGGCCCTACGATCTTGAAGAGCCCCTGGCCCGCGGCGCCATGGGCGAGGTGTGGCGTGGGCGCCACCGGGTGCTGGATGTGCCCGTCGCCGTGAAGCTGCTTCTGGCCACCCACGCCGAAGATGGCTGGGCCGAGACCTCCTTTGCCAACGAGGTGCGGGCCACCGCGGGCCTCTCGCACCCAGGCATCGTGATGGTGCTTGACCACGGTGTTGTGGACGAGGAGGCCGCAGGGGATAGCGGCGGGCGGATGACCCCAGGCTGCCCCTTCCTGGTGATGGAGCTGCTGGCCGGAATCAGCCTGCAAGGGCAGGTGGGCCGGCTGCCCTGGGCCGAGATCCGCGAGATCCTGCTGCAGCTGCTGAGCGCCCTGGCCCACAGCCACGCCCGCGGGGTCATCCACCGCGATCTCAAGCCCGGCAACGTGCTGATCGAGCCCGCCAGCGACCGCGGCGGCTGGCGCGCGCGCATCACGGACTTCGGCCTGGCCCAGGCCATCGACCGGCACGCCAGCTCCGATCGCGTGGTTGCCGGCACCCCGGCCTATATGGCCCCCGAACAGCTTCAAGGCGACTGGCGCGACCAGGGGCCGTGGACCGACCTCTACTCCCTGGCGTGTATGGCCTGGGCGCTGGCGGCCGGTCAGCCGCCCTTCGGCCGCTCCCGCGACTTCCTGGAGATCTGCGGCGACCACCTGCACCGCCCGCCGCCGGCGCTGTCGCCCCTCATGCCCGTGCCCGAGGCCTTTGAGGGCTGGCTGCGGCGCCTGCTCGAAAAGGACCCCCAGCGCCGCTATGCCAGCGCAGCCGACGCGGCGGCGGCCCTGCGCACCCTCGACGCCTTGCCCCTGCTCGAACCCCTCGGCCAACAAGAGCCCCCCAGCGCCGAGGGCCCCTTGGTGGTGGGCGAGCCCCTGCCGCCCTCTCATGACGACCAGACCACCGGAGCGCCCAGGGCCTTGCCCGATCGGCCCCCCGCCGTCCCCGAGATCAGCACCCAGGTGCTGCCCGAAGACATGCCCGCCGCCCCCGAAGTGGCCCATGAGGCCCCGCCCGGGCACGACCCCCTGCCCCTCAGCCGCATCCCGGTGCCCGGGGATTGGCGCAGCGAGAGCGCACCCCCGCCCGAACACCGGCTGTTGGGCGTCGGCATCAGCCTATACGGCTTGCGGGCCATCCCCCTGGTGAACCGGCAGCGCGAGCGCAGCTGGCTCTGGGAGTCCCTCAGCCGCTTGGAACAGCGCCCCCGGGCCGCAGCGGTCGTCCTGCGGGGCCCCAGCGGCAGCGGCAAGAGCCGCCTGGCCGAGTGGCTCTGCGAGAGCGCCCACGAGCTGGCCGGCGCCACGGTGCTCAAGGCCTGGCACAGCGCGTCGGGGGGCGCCAGCGTCGGCCTGCCGGCCATGCTCAGCCGCCACCTGCGCTGCACCGGCATGGACCGAGCCGCCCTGGCCGGCCGGCTGGCCCGGGTGAACCAGCGCGCCCACCTGGTCGAGCCCGACGAGCTGCCTGCCCTCGCCGAGCTGCTGCAGCCCGGCCTGGAGGGCGAGGGCGACAGCTCCGGCGCCCCCATTGTGCGCTTTCGTCACCCCCGCGAGCGTTGGGCCCTGATTCGGCGGGTGCTCGAGGGCATCGATCCGTTGCCGCGGCCGGTCGTGCTCTGGCTGGACGATGTGCAGTGGGGCCCCGAGGCAATGGCCTTCACCGAGTGGCTGCTGGGCCAGCAGGACAGCCGTCCCGTACCCGTTCTCATCGTGATGACCGCCCAAGAGGCCGCCCTGGTCGAGCGCCCCGACGAGGCCATCGCCCTGGAACGGCTGGCCCACCGCGACGCCGTGCGGGTGATCGACGTGGGCCCCCTGGCCATCGAAGACCACGCCTCCCTGGTGCGCACGCTGCTGGGCATGGACGGCGACCTGGTGGCCCAGGTCACCCGCCGCACCGCCGGCAACCCCCTCTTTGCCGTGCAGCTCATCGGCGACTGGGTCACCCGGGGGCTGCTGGTGCCCGGCCGCCGGGGCTTCCGCCTCAAGGACGGCGTCACAGTCGATATTCCCGATGATTTGCACGCGGTCTGGCGCAGCCGGGTAGAGAGGGTGCTGGACGGAGAAGGCGAGGCCGACGAACAAGCCTTGGAGCTGGCCGCAACCCTGGGCGACAAGGTGGATACCGTCGAATGGCGCGCCGTTTGTGCAAGAACCGGCGCCCGCCCCGACACCCGCCGCCTGCTGGCCCGCCTGCTGCTGCTGCGGCTGGCCCGGCTGGACAGCGACGGCGAGGGCTGGAGCTTCACCCACCCCATGCTGCGCGAGAGCCTGGTGCGCCGCGCCCGCGAGGCCGGCCGCTCCGCAGCCTGGCACCGGGCCTGCGCCACCATGCTGGAGCTGCGCAACCCCAACCGCACCGGCGTGGCCGATCGCATCGCCTGGCACCTGCTCGAGGCCGGCGACGACCGCGACGCCCTGGGCTACCTGCTCGCCGCCGCCCAGGATGGCGTGAACAAGGGCGATCTCGAGCCCGCCGAGCGCCTGCTCGACGAGTGGGACGCCACCCTGGACCGCCTGGATGTCAGCCGCGAAGACCGCAGCCGCATGGTGGGCAGCTTCTTGCGCATCCGACTGCTCCGGGTCCTGGGCCGCAGCGACGAGGTGGCCCGCCTCGTGGCCTTTGTGGCCGATCTTGCCCGCCGCGAACGCTGGCAGCCCGAGCTGATTGACGCCCGGGTGCAGGAGGGCCTGCTGTGGCACCGCCGCGGCCAGTTCTTCCGCGCCTGGCGCCGCCTTCGCGCCGCTGAAGACCTCGCCCGAAACGAAGTGCTGGACCCCGTCCTGCTCGCGCGCGTCCTGCAGGAAGAGGGCCGGCTGCTGCTGGAGCGCGGCCTGCTGACCCGGGCCAACGCGGCCCTGGCCAGCGCCCGCCCGCTCTTTGTCGCCGCCGCCCAGGAGTCCGAGGAGGCCAACTGCGGCTGGCTGCTGGGGCGGGTGGCCAAACAGGCCGGCGATCTGGACCGCGCCATGGCCCACTTCACCGACGCCCTGTCGGCCTTCGAACGCATCGGGGCCCGCTATGGCATGGCCAGCTGCACCAACGAGCTGGGGGAGGTCGCCCGGCTGCAGGGGGACCTCGACAGCGCCGAGATCCACTACCGGGACGCCCTGGTGCGCATGGACGAGCTGGGGGCCGACGACGCCCACGTCATGCGCCTGAACCTCGCCCAGGTGCTGCTCAACCGGGGCCGCCCCGACGAGGCCGCCGATCTGCTGCAGCAGAGCTTGCGCGCCTTCGAAGGCAGCGCCCACCGCGCCATGACGGGCATCGTGCACACCATGCTGCTGTCCTGCGCCGCCGCGGCCGACGACTGGCAGGGCTGGGATCGCCACGCCGACGCCGCCAGCGCCGTGCTCGCCGAGACCGGCTGGGTGGAGCACGACGTCGCCCTGGCCGCCCGCATGGCGGGGGACCTGGCCGATGACGCCGGGCAGGCCGACCGGGCGCGCCGGGCCTGGCGCATGGCCCTGGCCCAATGGGAGCGCCTGGACCGCCCCGAAGAGGTGGCGCAGATGCGGAGTCGCCTGGCCGGGCGCCGAGACGGCTAGCGAACCTGAAAGACCCCGTCGATCTCCACCGCCACCCCAAAGGGAAGCTGGGCCACCCCCACAGCCGAGCGGGCGTGGCGACCGGCGTCGCCAAAGACCTGGATCATCAGCTCGCTGGCGCCGTTGATGACCGCGGGCTGCTGGATGAAGTCGGGGGTGCTGTTCACGAAGCCATTGAGCTTGACCGCCTGCACCACCCGGTCCAGATCGCCATCCAAGGCGCTCTTGAGTTGGCTCAGCACATTCAAGGCGACCTCGCGGGCGGCAGCGTGGCCTTGTTCCACCGTCCAGTCGGCGCCCAGCTTGCCAACCCAATGGAAGCGCCCGTCCTTCATGGGCACCTGTCCAGCGATGAAGACCAGGTCGCCGGTGCGCACCCAGGGGATGTAGTTGGCGGCGGGGGTGGGTGCGCTGGGCACGCTCAGCCCCAGCTCGGCGAGGCGGGCTTCGATGCGACCGGACATGGGGATGCTCCTGTTCTTGGGCCTTTGCAGGGTAGCGCGAGCGGGTGACCCGGGCGATCAGCTAAGCTGCCGCCCCCGGAGGTTCCATGCGCCGATCCCTGCTCCTCGCCCTGCTGCTGGTCGCCTGCTCTGAATATGACTTGAAGGGGGAAGGCGACGCCAACCCAGACGACGAAGAGGACACCGATCTGCCCGACGACGACACCGATGTGCCCGACGACGGCGACGACACGGTGGCCGAGGAGTGCAATGGGGTGGACGACGACGGCGACGGGGAGGTGGACGAGGGCTACCCCGACACCGACGGGGATGGCCGCGCCGACTGCGTGGACGAGGACTGCGAGGTGGACGCGCCAGCGGGCGGGTCGGTGGACGTCAACACCGAGTGCCTGGCCCCCGACATCGTCATCACCGACCCCTGGAATGTCGCCATCGAGTGGCAGTACACCGTCACCGGCAGCAGCAGCGGCGTCATCGTTATGCCGGCCATCGGCAACCTGACCGATGACAACGGCGACGGGTACATCGATCAGAACGACAGCCCCGACATCGTCTTCACCACCTGGGGAGACAACACCCTGGTGGCCCTGCATGGCGACGGCTCGGGCACCATCTTCACCAAGACCGGCTACGACGGCAACGCGGGCGTGGCCATCGCCGACGTGGACAACGATGGCGTGCCCGAGATCGTCGCCGCCAATACCAGCAAGCAGGTCGTGGTGCTCAACGGGGCCGGCACCGTCGAATGGACCAGCGCCCAGTCCTATGCCTGGCAGTACTACCCGCAGCCCGTCGTCGCCGACCTCGAAGGCGACGGCGACGTCGAGATCATCTTCGACATCGCCATCGTCGAGGGCAGCAACGGCGCCCATGTGTCCACCATCACCGGCATCACCTCGTCCTGGCGCGCGCCGGTCGTCGCCGACATCGACGCCGACGGCTTCCAGGAGATCCTGCTCGCCGAAAATGTCTACGACCACACCGGCGTCAAGAAGTGGGGCGTGCCCCGGGTGGGCGACAGCACCTTCGCCGCGGTCGGGGACATCGACGGCGACATCGGTGGCGAGAGCTTCTGGGTGACCGGCAGCACGATGTATATCGTCGATGACGACGGCACGATCCTCACCACCACGGCCCTGAATTCCAGCTGCTACCGGCCCGGGCCGCCCGCCGTGGCCGACTTCGACGGAGACGGCGACATTGAGGTGGTGGTGCCCGCTTCCAGCCAGATCGAGATGTTCGATACCAACGGCGTGCGCACCTGGCAGTCGCCGGTGCAGGACAGCTCGGGCATCGCCGGCGCCAGCGGCTACGACATCAACGCCGACGGCATCTACGAGGTGCTCTACGCCGACGAGGTGATGCTGCGCATCTTTGATGGGGCCACCGGCACGGTGCTCTATAGCAACTCCAGCCACAGCTCCGGGACCCTCTGGGAGTACCCCGTGGTCGCCGACGTAGACGGTGACGACTCGGCCGAAATCGTGATCGCGTCCAATGGCGCCTACTGGAAGGGCGTGACGGTGCTGGGACACAACGGCGATGGCTGGGCGAAGTCCGGCGCCACCTGGCCCGTGCACGACTTTGCCGTCACCAACATCGACCCGAACGGCCACGTCCCCAGCCCGGCCCCGCTGCCTTGGTCGGTCTACAACGTCTTCCGGGCCCGCCCCACCGTGGATGACGCCGCGGTGGACCTCGCCGTCGAGATCGTGGATGTGTGCTTTGCGGGCTGCACCGACGAGAGCAGCGTCGATATCGCCGTTCAGGTGCAGAACCTGGGTGGGGTCGAGGCCCCGGCCGGCATCCAGGTCGCTCTCTACGCCGTGGGCGGCACCGCCGAGGATCTGCTCCTGGTCCAGACCCTCACCGACAGCCTGCCCAGCGGCCAGAGCACCGATGCGCTGCTCTTCGAGATCACCCAGGACATGATGGGGGCCGATGGAATCATGGTGCGGGTGGACGATGACGGCACCGGCCTGGGCGCGCAGAATGAGTGTGACGAGTCCAATAACGAGGACCGCTACGCCGAATCGCCCTGCTGAGTGGGCTACGGGGGGGCATCGCCGGTCTGGATGGCCCAAAGGCGCGCATAGACGCCGCCCCGGGCCACCAGCGCGTCGTGGGTGCCCGTCTCGACGATCTGTCCCTGGTCCAGCACCACCACCCGATCGGCATGGCGAATGGTGCTCAGCCGGTGGGCGATGATCAGGGTGGTGCGGCTGCGGCCGATGCGGGCCAGGGAGCGCTGGATGGCGGCCTCGGTCTCGTTGTCCACCGCCGAGGTTGCCTCGTCCAGGATGAGCACCGGCGCCCGCTTCAGCAGGGCGCGGGCGATGCTGAGACGCTGGCGCTGGCCCCCACTCAGCGACTGGCCATCCTCGCCCAGCACCGTGTCGTATCCCTGGGGCAGGCCGACGATGAAGTCGTGGGCATCGGCCAGACGCGCGGCGGCCTCCACCTCTTCGGAAGTGGCGTCGGGGCGCCCATAGGCGATGTTGTCGCCCACCGTGCCGGGAAAGAGGAAGACCCGCTGCTCCACCAGGGACAGGGCCGACCGCAGGGCCGACAGCCGCCAGTCCCGCAGATCCACCCCGTCCAAGGTCACCCGCCCCGCCGAAGGGTCAAAGAAGCGCAGCAGCAGCCGCACCAGGGTGGACTTGCCCGCCCCCGTCGCCCCCACCAGGGCCAGGGTGCTCCCGGCCGGGACATCCAGCGAAAAACCGGACAAAACCGGCTTTCTGCCGGCATAGGCAAAGTCCACCGCCTCAAAACGCAGGGCCCCGGCCACCTGTGCGGGGGCGTGCTGCCCCTCGGTGATCTCCACCGGCGTGTCCAGCAGGTCCAATACCCGCGCCGTGCTGGCCATGGCCCGCTGGTAGAGGTCGAAGGTGGCGCCCAGGCGGGTCAGCGGCCAGAGCAGGCGCTGCACCAGGAAGACCATGACGCTATAGGTGCCCACGGCCAGGCTGCCGCCCAGGGCCAGCAGGCCGCCCAGCACCAGCGTGGCCAGAAAGCCCACCAGGATGACCATGCGGATGAGGGGGGTGAAGGCCGCGCTCAGGCGGATGGCCGCGCGGTTGGCGTCCCGGTAGGCGCCGCTGGCCTCGGCCACCCGCGCCAGCTCACGCGCCTCGGCCACAAAGCTCTTGATGGTGCCGATGCCGGCCAGATCGTTGTCGAGGAGGGCGTTGAGGCGCCCCACCCGGTCGCGCACCTCGGCGTAGCGCGGCGCGATGCGCCCCTGAAACCAGAAGCTGCCCGCCAGGATGAAGGGGATGGGCAGCACCGAAAAGACGGCCACCAGGGGTGAGGCCACAAAGAAGGCGACCCCCACCACCACCACGGTGGTCAGCACCTGCAACACCTCGTTGGCCCCGCCGTCCAGAAAGCGCTCCAGCTGGTTCACATCGTCGTTGAGCACGCTCATCAGCTCGCCGCGGGGGCGGGTCTCGTACCAGGCCATGTCCAGGTCCTGGATGTGGCCCCAGGCCGCCAGCCGCAGGTCGTCCTGCACCTGCTGGGCGAGGTTTCGCCACAGCACCCCATAGAGGTACTCAAACAGGCTCTCCAGCCCCCAGATCACCGCCGTCAGCCCGCCGAGCAGGGCCAGCTGGTGCTCGACCTCGACCACGCCGAAGTGCGCCAACAACGAGTCTTCACGCCGGACCACCACATCGACGGCCGCCCCGATCAGGGCCGGCGGCGCGAGATCGAAGACCTTGTTGAGGACGCTGCAGAGGCTGGCCAGCCACAGCTGGCGGTGGTGGGCGCGGGCGTGGCCCCAGAGGCGGAGCAGGGGGTGGCGGACCAGCATGGCCGCCGCCTATCCCCCTCGGGGCGGGATGCCGTGATAGCGTGACCGACCCTACATTCCGGAGCCCCCATGAAGTGGGTCATCGCCCCCCACAGCCGCGCCGAGATTCACAGCTTCACCGGGCTCAACCTGTCGGGGCTGCGCACGGTGGCCGAGATCTTCCCCGCGGGCGGCCTTCAGGGCCAGGAGATCGACGGCAGCACCATGCGCTCCGCGGTGGTGGGCGGCCTGCCCGGCACCCGGGTGGTCTTCTGCACCACCATCTCCGACGACTGGCTGGAGCGCCCCTGGCGGGCCTTCGTCATCGAAGACAAGCGGGGTTTCCGCGCAAAGGGCGGCATGACCGGCGTGCGGGTGCCCGACCTCGACCTGGTCAACGAGCCCAGCGACCGCCGCACCGACCCCGACTTCGAGCAGAGCTTCGATTTTGCAGAGTCGTTGGAGGCCGGCAAGGGCTGGACCTTTGGCAACCCCGGCAAGATCCAGGGCAATGTGCGCTGCATCCGCATCGACCGGGTGCCCGACCCCGAGTAGGTGGGGGCCCTACCAGCGCTCGAAGTACAGGCCGGCCCGAAGCTCCAGCTCCGGGTTCCGGTCGCTCGGCACCCCTTTCGACAGCCCAAGCTCTTGCACCCGCCCGGCGCCCGAGAGCCGCAGGGCGCCGTCCCATCTTCCCATTCGACCCAATCGAAGCTGGCCCTGGAGCTGGCCGGCGGCCTCGGGATGCCAGCGCGCCTGGAGGTCGAGCACGGGCGTCCAGGTCGCGTCCAGCCGCAGGTTGCTGAGCGGGCGCCCGGCAGCCTGAAGCTGGCCCCGCAGCCCCACCGGCAGGCCCAGGCCGACGCCCTGGCCCAGGCGCTCGGCCGGCACCCACAAGGCCGAGAGGCCGGAAGCGGGCAGGGTCCGCGTCCAGGACCGCGCGGCCACACCTGCATAGAGGACGAGGTGGTGCCGCATGTCATCGGACTGCAGCAGGCCCAGCAGCCCCCCGGCCTCTGCCCAGCGGGCCTCGGAGCGCCGCTGGCCCTCGCGGGCGTAGCGCAGGTCGGCCAGGTCCAGGTGCCAGCCCAAGGGCGGCCCCCGACGCGCGAGGTTGACATGGCTGGCCTGCAGCAGGTTGAAGCGCCCCCGCAACCAGCCCGGGCGGTCCACGGCCACCTGCAGCTCCCCGTCCAACACGGTGACCGCCATGCCCGGGCTCAGCCCAAAGCGCCGCCCACCGCCGGGACGCCCATCGTAGAGCGGGGTAGCCACGCTCAGCCAGGGCACCCAGCCCGCCTCCGAAAGGCGAGACGCCGAATCGATCTGCAGGGGCCGATAGGCGGTGTGCGTGGAAACCGCGCGTTGCTGCACATCCAGTTGTCTTTGCAGCTCACGATTCTGCACGTCCCGAGCAGCGACAGGACCGGCGGTGGGGTCCACCGACCGCAGGCGCGCCAGGGCCCGGCGCAGCCCGTCCACCCCGGCGGCCTGTTCGGCCGTCACCCGGCCTTCGGCGTCGATCATGGCGCTCTGTTCGAGGATGTCGGACCAGGCCAGCAACCGGGCCACCGGGCCCGAAAGGGAGGGATCCGTGGCAGCGGCCTCCGCCAGCGCCCCATAGGCGCCCGCCCGGACCGCGCCTTCGGGAGCTTCCAGGCCCCGCATCGGGGTTGCAAGGGACGGCCTGCGGCTGAGGATTGCGGCGATCTCGGCCTCGCGGGCCTCCCGGGCCCGAAGGGCGCGCTCACCCAGGGACTCCTCCTCTGGCCGCTCGGCGGCGATGGGTTCCAGCAGGCCCTTTCGGTCGAGCAGGGCCATCAGCACGTCGGGCGAGAGCGGCGCGGGCGCCCGCAGCGGGGTGAAGCTGTTCACCAGCTCCACCACCAGCTCCGTACAGTTGCGGGATACAAAGAGATAGGGCCGATCCCAACCTTGGAGGATCTCGTCCAGACGCTGCAGGACCTGCACCTTCTCGGCCTCGGTCAAGCGCAGTCCGAAGCGGTGCAGACTGCGATCTTCGAACTGCGAGTAGCGCAGCGTGGTGGTGGTGAAGGGCTCTCGCACCACGCGGGCCCGAAAGCCCCCGGTGATGCCCCGCCAGGCATAGGCCAGGCTGCCCTCGGGCACCCCCGTCGTATCGGCAACCATCCCATAGCTGTCTCGACGCACGATGCCCTGGTCGTCGGGATGGAAACGAAGGGCGATCAGCACATGCCCCGACACCGACGCCGCGCTGGCGCCGGTGGCCGCCACATAGACGACCTCGACCTGCTCCACTCGGGCCGGATCCAGGCCCGCAGTCTGCAGATCAACGCAGCGGGGCCCATCCACCGCTTCGCCCACCCGGTCCGTCAGGAAGCGCCACTTGCTGGGCATGCGGCAGGCGGGGTGGCGATCCGGGTTGTCGAGGGGCCCCGCAAAGCCGGCCTCTGCCAGGGTGGCCAGGTCCTCGGCTGGATTCTGCATGCCGCGGGGCAAAGCGAAGGCCCAGGGGTCGCGCTCGGGGCTCAGCCAGAAGCCCAGGCGCTGACGCCACTGGGAGAGGGCACGCCAGGCGGGCTCTCGGGACCAGCCGTGGCCCCGATCCGCGACGTGGGCCAGGCCATGCACCAAGGCGGGCCCGACCGCCTCGCCCGCAACGATCTCGATCTCCGCCGCACCTGCGCGGTACCGGATGCGCACCGGCTCGCCCGGCGTCGCGGGCCCCGGGCTTCCGCGGAGAATAGAGACCGGGCGCCCCACATCCCGCAGCCCGTCGGGCAGGCTGGCCGCCAGCTGGTCCAAGGCGGCGCGCTCTTCGGGCGACCAGTCTGCGGGTTGGGCCAACGACCAGCCCACGCCCGCCGCAGGTTGGGGGGAGGCGGCGACAGCGGCGAGGACGAGGCCCGAGAGCAGGCCGATCAATCCACCTGGCCCAACTCAAGCTGGCCGGTCGGATCCCAGGATTCCGCGATCCGGACCAACTGCGCGTAGCGCGCGGCCACCTGCTCGGACTCCACAGCCTCGATGCGATCGGCGAGACGGTCCAGGATGTCCAGCGGGGCGTCGGCCAGGGCGCTCCGAACCGAGCCGTCGACGGCGGCGGCAGCAGCGAGATCGAAGGTGTCGCCGACCGCCAGGGCGACCGATGCCACCGGCACATCGAGGGCCAGGGCCAGGCGCTGGTGCAGGGGCGCCACCGCCGGGTAGTCCGGATGGGCGCGCTCCCGCTCCAGCCGCCAGAGCAGGTCGCTGGCCACCACGGGGTCCAGGTCGAAGTCTTCGACCGCCTCGTCCAGAATACGCACCACCAGACGGTTGGTGCCGGCCTGGTCCACCGGGGGGCCCTCTGCGGACAGGGCGGCGCGGAAGCCCTCCGCCACCGCGGCCGCCGGTTGCTGCAGGGCCGAGGCCAAGGAGTGCAGCAGGGGCCCGTCGCCGTCGAGGGCTTCGGCCTCCAGCCGGTCCAGGCTGCTGGGGCTGCGGGCCAGCAGGTTCAGGGTCATGCCCAGATCCCGCTGAGCGCCGAGAATCTCCCCATAAACCAGCGCGCGGCCCATGTGGTCGGGGCCCAGATCGGCGCCGCCCTGCCGCTTCTTGTTGTTCTTCTTGCGCTTCTGTTCGGCGGCCTCTTGCCGCTTCTTCTTCTTCACCAGCAGCACGATCAGGACGATGATGCCGGCCGTGGTGGCCAGGGTCGCGACCACCGTGGTGGTGCTCAGCGCGTCCTCGTTGATGTCGCTATTGCCTGTGCTTTCGCCCAGGCTGCCATCAGAGCTGTCCTGGCTGCCGGCCGAGCCATCGGAGCTGTCAGAGCTGCCCGCGCTGTCGGAGTCCGAGCCGCTGCCGCCGCTGTCGGCCAAGGCGGTCGCCGGGGCGACCTGGAGAAGAAAGGCCGCGAGCGCCAGATGGGCTGCTGCCCGGCGCCACCGAGGCTGCGCGGTCATGTATGGCTCCGAAATTGCGGGACGAGGCCTCTAACGCGGCGTCGCCGCGCCTGGCAGCCCGACCCGCGCACCCCGGCCCTACTTCGCCGCCATGCCCTGCTCCAGATGCTCCTGCTCGCGCATGGCCTTGGATAGCGCGTCCTTGATCATCCACAGGCTAGGCTTCTTCTCGTTGAAGAAGAGGAAGGAGAAGAGGCTGCCGGCCTGGATATATTTGAGCACATCTCGCCAGCTCTTCACCTGTTCCATGTGTCGGGCCAGGGTGGCCGGCCGGAAGTAGAACTCGCGGTAGAAGCGGCGGTGCAGCTCGATCAGGTCGTCGGGTTCCAGACCCCAGGGCACAAAGGTGGGCTCCCAGAAGGACTTCTCGTTGTTGGTCTGGTTGACGATGCGGCCCCACTTGGCGCCTTCGCGCTCCCAGACCTCCATCTGCGGGGTCTCGGGCAGCAGGGTGTTGATTTGCACCGTCACGTCATGCAAGGGTATGGACTTGGCGAACTCGATGGTCTCGAGGATGGTCTCGCGGGTGTCGGGCATGTGGCCGACCATGAAGAAGGCCTTGGGCCGCAGCCCGACCTTGTCCGCCGCGGTGATGGCGGCGCGGATCTTGTCTTTGGTGATGCCCTTGGAGATGAAGTCCAGCACCTCGTCGCTGCCCGATTCGATGCCGAAACGGGTGCGCCAGCAGCCGGCCTCCTTCATGCGTTGCAGCAGGGGCTCGTCCACCACCTCCACCCGCGAAGAGCAGGTCCAGGACACCTTCTTGTTCAGGCCCCGGCGAATCAGCTCGTCGCAGATGGCATAGACCCGCTTCTTGTTGGCGCAGAAGAGCGAGTCCACGAAGGCGATGTCGCGCACGCCGAAGTCACGCACCAGGTGCTCGATCTCGTCGGCGACATATTGGGGGCTGTGGCTGCGGTAGCCCGACCGGGACTTCTGGCAGAAGGCGCAGGCGTGGGGGCAGCCCCGGCTGGTGACCATCGCAAATTTGGGGAAGGCGTGGTCGTCCACCGGCACGGGTCGGTAGATGTTGGGGGGCAGCAGGTGCCGGGCGGGAAAGGGGAGCTGGTCGAGATCCCGGAGCTTCTTGCGTTTGCCGGTGAAGTGCAGGGCGCCGTCATCCTTGCGGTAGACGATGCCATCGATGCTGTCCAGGCTGCGGCCGCCCTGAAAGTGCTCGATGAGATCGAGCATGGTCTCTTCACCCTCGCCGATGACCCCCACATCGAATTGGGGGTTGGCCATGGCCTCTTCGGGCACCAGGGACACATGGTAGCTGCCCAGCACGATGGGCACCTGGGGCAATGCGGCCTTGAGCCCCAGGCCGAGCTTCTTGCAGGTGTCGAAGGTGACGGTGAAGGACCCGATGCCGATGAGGTCGGGCTGGAATTCCTGCACCCGGGCCACGGTGCTGCCTACATTGAGCTGCTCGGCGGCGGCGTCGATGGCAGCCACGGTGTGACCGGCCTGCTCCAACACGGCAGCGATATAGAGCAAGCCCAGGGGCGCTGAGTTGTAGAAGAGGAAGCTGGTGACCGGGTTGGCGTTGCCCTCCTCCAGCACAGAGTCGATGGGCGGGTTGATGAGCATGATCCGCATGAGCGCGCTCCAGGTCACTTTGACCGAAGGTAGCCCGGGCCGGGCGCCGGTCAATGAGCGGGGCCCTCGCGGGTCAGGCGCGGGCTTCGGCCGCCGGGATCATGCGCTCGACGAAGCCGCGAATGCCCCGGCGGATCAGGCCCTCGGCCACGGGGCGCACGGCGGCGGCCAGCAGGCGGTTCACGGGCACCTCGGCCTCCACCTGCTCATCCCAGTGCAGGGTGGTGGGGCCGCCGGCAGGACCTGAAAAGCGAGCAAGACCGCGGATCTTCATGGTGCTGCCCGGCTCGTCCAGCTGGGTCCAGCGCAGGGTGCGGGCCGCAGGGTCCACGGTGTAGCGCAGCAGGTAGCGGGGCTTGTAGGTGGTCGTGCCGCTGCGCTGCTCCTTGAGCACATAGAGCACGCAGTCAGGGCCGCGCTTCTCGTGGCTCTCGATGTCGTGGGCAAAACGGATGTTGTTGTCCAGATCTGCGAAGAAGGCCAAGGCGGCGTCGGGGTCCATGCGCAGCTGAAAGGTCTCGACGACGGCGCTCTGGAAGGTGGCCATGGCGGCTCCGGGGCTACGGCGGAAGGGTCCGCTAACCCCGCGGATCCTGCACCGGAATGTCAGCGCAAGCGGCTGGCGCTTGTGGGCCCGGGCCGCGCGGGCCACACTGACGGGCGAGAACCGTCCGACTGGGAGCGCCGATGAAGGTCCACCTGCTCAGCCTCGTGCTGCTGGCCGCCGCCTGTCGGGGCGGCAAGACCGACTCCGAGACCGCCGCGCCGGGGGGCGACTCGGGTGAGCAGACCGACGGCGAAGACGGCGGCGACGGAACGGACGGTGCCGACGGCGCGGACGGCACAGACGGCACAGACGGCACCAGACGGCGGATGGCGCGGATGGCGCGGATGGCGCGGATGGCGCGGACGGCGCGGACGGCGCGGACGGCACGGACGGCACGGACGGCACAGACGGCACCGATGGAGACGACGGCAGCACCCCCACCGAGCTGTGCAACGGCCTGGACGATGACGGAGACGGGCTGATCGACGAGGACGACGTCTGCCCCGACGAGGTCTTCAACGACCCGGTGACGGGCCACGCCTACCTCGCCAGCTCGGGCGCCTACACCTGGCCCCAGGCCGTCGCCTATTGCCAGGGCCTGGGCTACCACCTGGCCACCATCGACGACGCCACCGAGAACACCCTCATCTGGGATATTCTCTACGATGGGGCCGACGGCGTGGCCACCAACAACGCCCACACCTGGATCGGCTACCACGACGATGGCAGCGGCTGGGCCTGGGTGGACGGCACCACCAGCGGCTTTCAGGCCTTCGGGGCCGAGGTCATCACCGACCCCTGGGGCACGGCCAACTTTGGTCAGGCCGCGGCATTTGGCAACTTCGAAGCCGCAGAGTGGCTGGAGGCACCGGGCAACTGGATCTACGCGGCGATCTGTGAGAGCGAAGGGGCCTGAGCCCGCTCAGCGACGGCGGCCGCCCTTCTTCTGCAGCTCGCGGCCGAGCAGGCGCGAGACCAGGAGCCCGCCCAGCCAGCCAAAGAGGTGGCCCTGCCAGGAGATGCCCGGCCCGACCGTGGGCAGCACGCCCCACAACATGCCGCCAAAGAAGAAGGTGACGGCGAGGCTGAGCAGGATGGCGCCGGCCCGGCGCTCGTAGATGCCGCGGCCCATCAAGAAGCCCAGGAAGCCAAAGACCACCCCGGATGCGCCGATGTGCAGGCTGCCCGGCGCGCCGGTCAGCCAGGTGCCGACGCCGGCGGACAAGGCGCTGCCCACCGCCACCACCCAGAAGTCCATGCGCTTGCGGGCGGTCACCAGAAAGCCGAGGATGAGGAAGGGGACCGTATTTGCGAGCAGGTGCCCAAAGCCGCCATGCAGGAAGGGCGCAAAGAAGATGCCCACCAGCCCGGTGGTCTCGCGGGGCCGGATGCCCAGGTTGTCCAGCCCTCCGCGAAAGACGAAGAGGTCGAGGGCCTCGACCATCCACAGCAGCAGGGCGCCGCGGCTGACCAGGAGGGCGCGATCCCGGGTCTCGTGAACCAGCGCGGTCACCTCTTTCTTCAGCGCGCTCTTGGTCGGCATCGCACCTCCGCGGCCACAACGCGGCTCGGACTCCCCCTATTGCACGAAGCCGCGCACCGGCAGCACCCATCCGACGCCAACCCAGGTGCGCACGATGTCTGGAAGGTGTAAGCTGCCCGTCCGAAGCTTGGAGGCTCGATGCTCACCCTCATCTCCCTCGCCATTCCGCTGCTGCTGTCCCCCGCACAGGCCAACAGCACCGGCAAGACGGGCAAGTCCACTGCGGGCTGCACCACTTGCCACGGCTCTGCGACCGATTCGACCACCACCTCGACCCTGTCGGCGAGCGCCAGCACGGTGGGCCCCAGCGACACGGTGACCATCACCTTCACGGTGAATACCACCAACAGCAGCCGCACCCATGCCGGTCTGAATGTGTCCGCAAACGGCGGCACCTTCAGCGCGGGCACCGGCACCCAGGTCAGCAGCAGCGAGATCACCCACAGCTCGCCCATGGCGATGTCCTCGTCCACGGCGACCTTCTCCTTTGACTGGGTCGCCCCGGCAACCGAGGGCACCTACACCCTCTATGGCGCGGGCAACGCGGTCAACAACAACGGCGCCAGCAGCGGCGACGGCTGGGATCTGGCCACCAACCTCAGCATCACGGTGGTCTGCGCCGACGCAGACACCGACGGCTACACGGTCTGCGACGGTGACTGCGACGATGGCGACGCGGCCATCCACCCCGGAGCCACCGAGATCTGCGACGGCGTCGACAACGACTGCGACGGCAGCACCGATGTCAACGCCTCGGGCGCGGACGCCTGGTACCAGGACGCCGACCTCGACGGCTATGGTGACGCCTTCCACAGCCAGGTCTCCTGCACCCAGCCCTCTGGCTATGTCGCCGACAGCACCGACTGCGACGACACCCGCGCCTCCGTCAATCCCGGCGCGGTCGAGGTCTGCGACGTGCACGACCGGGACGAGGACTGCAACGGCTACGCCGACGACGAGGACGTTGGCGCCACCGGCCTGGTGGACTGGTACTACGACGACGACCTGGACGGCTTTGGCAATACCACCGTGGGCGGGCAGGCCTGCGACGCCCCCGACGGCGGGTCGCTGCGCAATGACGACTGCGCCGACGACGACGACACGCGCTACCCGGGCGCCCCCGAGACCTGCGCCGACACCATCGACATGAACTGCGACGGCAGCTTTGGCGGCGACGACGAAGACGGCGACGGCTTCGCGGCCTGCACCGACTGCAACGACGCCGACCCCGACGTCAACCCGGACGCGACCGAGGTCTGCAACGGCAAGGACGACGACTGCGACGGCGTCACCGACCCCGATGACAGCAGCGGCGCCCCGACCTGGTACCGGGACGCCGACTTCGACGGCTACGGCGTCAGCGGAGAGACGGCCACCGCCTGCGAGCAGCCCCATGGCTGGGCCGACAACACCGACGACTGCGACGACAGCACCGCCGGCGTCCACCCCGACGCGGTCGAGGTCTACTACGACGGCATCGACCAGAACTGCGACGGCAACGACGACGACTGGGACGAGGACGGCACGCCCTTCCCCGAAGACTGCGACGACCAGGACCCCAGCCGGGCCGCCGATTGCAGCGAGCCCGATACCGGGCCGGTGGTGGACACCGGCGGCGACGACGGGGCCGACGGCGCGGATGGCGGCGACGGCAGCACGACCGACGAGAAGGGCTGCGGCTCCAAGTCCAGCGCCGCCTTCTTGCTGTTGGCGGGCCTGGGTGGTCTGGCCTTGCGCCGGCGCCGCGAGGCCTGATCCTCAGGCGCCGATCTCCTCCTCCAGCAGGTCGAGGTCGGCGCAGTCGATCACCCGAAGGGCGATCGTGAAGCTGAAGCCCGCCCGAGCGACCGCCCCCAGGTCCCGCTCGCGGCGGGCTTGCCGCGTCGCCGGATCGCCACGCAGCGGCCCCAATCGTCGGCGGCGCACATAGGCGATGGCGCGCTGAAGCTCGGGGTCTGCGACCCCCTCGTCGGCCTCCAACCGGGACAGCGCATCTGCGATCAGGGGCGCAGCAAGACCCTTTTGCCGCAGCTTGAACTGGATCTTGCGCCGGCTGTCCCCCTGGCGGTGCAGGCTGCCCACCCAGGCGCGGGCGACTCGGGCGTCGTCCAGCATGCCATCCGCATAGAGCCCCGCGATCACCCGGTCGATCAGGGGTGGCCCGTCGGCGGGGGCAGCGGTGCCCGCGTCCACGCAGCGACGCACCCGGCGCGCCAGCACCTCGCGCATGCGCCGCTCCGAGGGCAGGTAGCGCTGCAGGTAGCGCAAGGACTCCTCGCGCAGCCAACCTTCGCTGAGCTGCGGCGGGGGTCGGGTGCGGGCCATAGGACGCTCGGGGAGGGGGACGGTCCCACGCGATATAGCCCCCTCGGCAACCCGGAGTGTTGATGACCGATTCGCCCGCCCCCCTGGTCCCGGCGTCCGACGACGCCCCCGGCAACCTGCTGTCCAAGCACCTGGTGCAGCAGCGCTGGGAGCTGGCGGCCGACCGCATTCAAGGCGCCCTGGAGCAGGACCTGGTGCTGGCCTTTGTGGGTGCGGCGTCGGCCGGCAAGGACGCCGCCATTCGCGCCCTCTTTGGCGTGGACTTCGGCGAGGTCGACCCGATCCCCGGCACCACGGACCGTCTGCGGGCCGTGCCCATCGACGCCGCGGGGCGGGTGGTGGTGGTCAACGCCCCGGGCTTCGGGGACCTGCGCGAGGCGGTCAACGCCGTCACCAACAAGCTGATCGGTCGCCTGGACCTGGCGTTGTACCTTGTGAATGCGGACGGTGGCGCCACCGAGGACGAGCGCAGGCACATCCAGCAGGTGCGGGCGCTGGGCCGGCCGGTGCTGGTCTGCGTGAACAAGATCGACCTCATCCGGCCCCACCAGCGCGACGACTTCATGAAGGCCACCCTGCACCAGCTGGGGGTCGAGCCCGTGGACGCCCTGGCCACGGCCTTCGATCCCATGCCCGCCCTCAGCCCGTCGCCGGTGGGGGTGGACGCCGTGGCGGACTGGATCACCCGCATGTTGACGGACAGCGGCAAGTCCCTGCTCTTTGCCAAGCAGCTGCGCAACAAGGCCGCCGCCTGCGAGCCCCTGATCCGCTCGGCCGCCCGCAAGGCCGCGCTGGGCGGCGCCATCCCGGTGCCCGGCGCCGACATGACCGCCGTGACGGCCATCCAGGTGCAGCTGATCAGCGACATCGCCGCGGTCTTCGACCAGAAGGTGAACAAGGACGTGGCGCTCTTCATCATGGGCGAGGCCCTGGCCGGCGCGGGCCGGGGCTTCGCGCGATGGGCCACCACCGCGCTCAAGACGGCGGGTTGGATCCCCGGCGGCCAGCTGGGGGAGGTGGCGGCCTCGGCCCTGGGGGCCAGCGTGGCCAGCGCGAGCACCTATGGGGTGGGACGGGCCGCGGTGACCTACATCCAGCGCCTCAAGGAGGGCAAGGCCCTGAGCGCCGCGGAGGTCCGCGACGTCTTTGACCGCTTCGCCTTCGCCTGGAAGGACGGGCGCATCCGGGCCGACAGCCCTGCAGCGGTCGAGGCGGCCGATGCGGAGGTCCCCGACGCCGAGATCATCGATGTTGAAGCGACGTGAGTGACGGTCCACCACTTGATCTCGGCGAGGTGCTGCGACGCAGCAATCGCGATGAGCTGCTGCCCCTGGCCGCGGCCCTGGACCTGCGCGCCAAGGGCCGCGGGCGGGATCTGCTGGCCCAGGACATCGAGCAGCGCCTGCGGGCCACCGGCGCCAAGAACCCCCTGGCGGTGATGCTGCTGGGGCGCAGCCCGCCGGCCTGGTCGGTGGTGCTGGCAGAGCTGGCCACCCGCCGGGGGGTCGCGGCCCGCGGCTCCGTTACCGAGACCGAGCGCGCGGTGCTGGCCCAGTGGCGCGCCAGCGACGCCAACGAGGCCCAGCGGGCGGCCATCGCCCGGGTGCTGTCTCTGCCCGACTCCGGCCCCACGCCCTCCGACGCCGCCAGCCGCCTGGGACCCCGCAGCCAGCTCCCGCTGATGCGCCCGCCCATGCTGCTCGCCGTCTTCGCACGCGTGCTGCCCTTCCTGGCCCCGGTGCTGGCGGGCTGGGTGCTCTACCGCCTGCACCGCAGCCGCTCCGACGCCCTGCTGCTGCCCGCCGTGTTGGAGCTTCAGCGCCTGCGGGTGCTGGTGCAGCGGCGCCTGGTGCTGGTGCTGGTGGGGCCGCCTTCATCGGGCAAAGACGCCGCCATGAAAGCGCTCTTTGGGCTGGATACCGGCGGCATCAACCCCGTGGCCGGGTCCACCCGCACCGTGGCCGTCTACACCGCGCCGGGCGACCCCTCCATCCAGGTGGTGAACACGCCGGGGCTGGGGGATGTGCTCACCGAGCTGACCCTGGAGACCCGCGAGGTGCTCGACCAGGCCGACCTCTTCCTCTTCCTGGTGAATGCCCAGGGCGGCGTGCGCCAGCGCGAGCGGGACGAGTTCTCGCGCTGCCGCCAGCGACGCCGACCCATCCTGGTGGTGGTCAACAAGGTGGACACTTTGCAGGAGTCCGACCGCGAGCGCTTTCTCGCCGATACGGCCGACAAGCTGCAGCTGGAGCGAACCCAGGTCGTGGGCGCGGCCATGGACCCCTTGCCCCAACTGGCCGACAGCCCGCTGGGCCTGAAGGCGGTGCACGACTGGCTGTCCGACCGACTGGCAGACCTGGGCCGAAACCCCGACAGCCTGCGGCACCTGGGCGGCTGAGCCCGCGATCAGGCCGCGGGGGGCTCGGTCTGCACAGCGTCGATGGGGGCCACGGGCACCCGGGCGCCCGGGGCCTCGGTGATGGGGGAGGCGGCCGGCGGCGTGACGGGGGGCGCAGGGTCGGCCAGGACCTCCACCGGCAGCGGCGCCTCGTTGGGAATGGTCACAGCAGGCGCATTCACGAGGGATGTCGGCGCGCGTTCGAAGCGCAGGACCCGGGCGCAGTCCACCACCAGGGTGGTGCCCGCCAGCGCCCCGTCGGACAGGTGGATCCAGCACTCGCCGCCCTGCTGCCAGGCGGCCAGGTTGCCTTCGACGATGGCGCCGCTGTCCAGGGTGATCTGGTCGGCCCAGGCGGGCGAGCCCAGGGCCAGGAGCAGGCAGGTCCAGGTGCGCATCGGTCCTCCAAGCGCCCGCGAAGGGGCGGACAAGGGTGCAACACCGCCTGCCCGGCACGCTGTCACCGGGCTAGCGGGGCGCATGGACGCCAGCCTGCCCCCGTTGACCGCCTTGGACGCCCCGCCGTGGCCTTGCTCGCCGCGGTGGGCCTGGCCGCCGGCGTCATCAACACCCTGGCCGGGGGCGGCTCGCTGCTCACGCTGCCGGCCCTGGTCTTCCTGGGCCTGCCCGCCGCGGTGGCCAATGGCACCAACCGCGTCGGGGTGCTGGTGGCCACCCTCACCGGCACGATCAGCTTTCACCAGAAGGGCGTGCTGGAACTCAAAGGCGGCCTGAAGCTGCTGCCGGCCTCGGCGCTGGGCGCCAGCCTGGGCGCCTGGATGGCCACCACCCTGGACGAGTCGGGTCTGCGCAAGGCCATGGCCGCGGTGATGGTGCTGGTGCTGATCCTGATGTGGCTGCGGCCCGAGCGCTGGGTGCAGGCGGGCGGACGCCGCCTGCCGGCCTGGGTGGTGCACCCGATCTTCTTTGCGATCGGGGTCTATGGCGGCTTCATCCAAGCAGGCGTCGGGGTGCTGCTGGTGCTGGCCCTGCTGGTGGCCCGGCCGGTCAACCTGGTGGGAGCCAACGCCGAAAAGATACTTCTCAGCCTTGTTTTCACGGTGCCCGCCCTGTTGATCTTCGCCCTGTCGGACCAGGTGGCCTGGCTGCCGGGGCTGGTGCTGGCCCTCAGCGGCGCCATCGGCACCGAGCTGGGGGCGCGCCTGGCCGTAAAGCGCGGCGCACCGCTGATTCGGGTGGCCCTGACGGTGACCGTGCTGGCCTCGGCCCTCAAGCTGGCCTTCGGTTAGAGCGCCGGCGGAGGCCCCATGCACGATGATCCCGTCCCCCCGTGGCAGATCGAGGTCGAGAAGCCGCTGCTGGACACCCGCCTCTTCCGGGTGCGCGGGGTGCGGGCCCGGTCCCGGCTGCGGCCCGACCACGCCAGCGACTTTGTGGTGCTCGACACCGCAGACTGGGTCAATGTCATCGCGCTGACCCCCGACAAGCAGGTGGTGACCGTGCGCCAATACCGGCACGGAACGGCGTCGGTCACCCTGGAGATCCCCGGCGGCATGGTCGATCCCGGCGAGAGCTTCGTGCAGGCTGCCCTGCGCGAGCTGGCAGAAGAGACCGGCTATGTGGGGGCGGACGCCCGGCAGATCGGGCTGGTAGAGCCCAATCCCGCCATCCAGAGCAACCGCTGCGCCACGGTGCTGGTGCGCGACGCCCGGCCCCTCGGCGCCCAGGCCTTGGACGGCAACGAGGAGATCGCCGTGGGCACCGTGCCCCTGGCCGACATCCCCGCCCTCATCCAGTCCGGCCGGATCACCCACGCCCTGGTGGTAGCGGCCTTCTACCACCTGCACGCCGAGGGCCTGTCCTGACCGTGCAGCGCCGCCTGGCTGCCTGGACCCGCTTCGAGATGGAGCCGGTCAAGGGCTCGCGCTTCGTGGCCACGCTGGGCCCCATCGACAGCGAGGAGGAGGCGCAGGCCCGGCTGGCCGAGGTCCAGGCCGAGTGGCCCGGCGCCAGCCACCACTGTTGGGCCTGGCGGCTGGCCGACGGCCGCAGCCGCAGCAGCGACGCGGGCGAGCCCGGGGGATCCGCCGGCCGGCCCATCCTCGCCCGCATCGAAGGCAAGGAGATCGAAGGCGCGATGGTGATCGTGAGCCGCTGGTTTGGCGGGACCAAGCTGGGCGTGGGCGGCCTGGTGCGCGCCTACGGGGGCTGCGCGGGCGAAGCCATCGACGCCGCGAAAATCGTCGAGATCGAACGCACTGTGCGCGTTGTCGTCGAGTTTGACTACCCGGACACCGGCGCGGTGCAGGCCGCTCTGGCAGCGCTGAAGCTGGAGACGGCAGAGGCTGCATATGGCCAGCAGGTGCGCATCGCCGTGGATGTGCCCCAGCCCGACACCCTGCTGGCCCGCCTGGCCGAGGCCACGGCCGGGCGGGCGCGGCGGCTGGGCTGAGCCCCGGAGCGGACCCAGCGCAGGCCCCGGGGCTCTGCCACCCATGCCCGTGACAACATACCTTCTTCGCCGACTATCTCCGCATGGTGCACGATGCGGGGGCGGCGCGATAGCGGGGGCCGCCAAAGGAGGGAGCGCCCTTGCGTGCCGCCAATACCGACGAAGTGGTCCTCGCCTTGGACCGGATCCTGGCCGACCGCCGCTACGCGGCGCAGCCGCTGGGCCTCTTCCCGGCCCTCTACCGGCAGGTGACCCTGGCCGTGCGCCGCGGCATCGCCCTGGGCCTCTTCGAAGACGGGCCGCGCATGGACGCCTTCGACACCCGCTTCGCCAATCGCTACCTCGTGGCCCTGGACCGCTGGCAGCAGGGCCTGCCCATTCGCGGCGCCTGGCAGCAGGCCTTCGACTTCGGGCAGCGGGGACAGGGCATCGCCATGCAGCACCTGATGTTGGGCATGAACGCCCACATCAACCTGGACCTGGGGGTAGCGGCGGCAGCGGTCGCACCCGGCGCCTCCCTGCCGGCCCTGCACCGGGACTTCAACCTGATCAACGACCTGCTGGAGGCCATGATCGACGACTGCCAGCAGGTGCTGGACCGCTACTCCCCCATGCTCGATCTGCTGGACCGGGTGGGCGGTCGCAAGGACGAGGCCATCGCCGACTTCAGCATGCGGCGGGCCCGGGCGGCGGCCTGGGAGGTGGCCGAGGGGCTCGCCCACCTGGAGGGCCCCGCGCGCCGGGCGGCCGTGGGGCGCATCGACCGGCGCGCCTGCGAGATCGGCCGCCGGGTGGCCCGCCCCGGGCCGGTGCTGGGCCTTGCGATCGAGGCGATCGGCCTGGTCGAAAGCACCGACCACCGCTCCATGATCGCGCAACTCAACCGCATCGTTCCCGCCGATTGAGCGCCAGGCCAGACGCGGCCCACCGACGCGACCGTCCGGGCCCGCGGCGGCGCGCCACGCGATAGCATCGGCGCCCCGTCCCGGACCGCTGGTTGCCCCGTCCGCCCCCCGTCCTCCTCCCACCGCCCCTGCGCCGGCCAGCTTCGGCTGGGCGTCGTCCTGCTGGCCGCTGCTTGCGTGGCAGAGGCCGACAGCGCGGGCGTCGACAGCGGGCGCGCGCCGCTCGACACCGCCGCTCCGGGCCTGCTGCCCGATGTCGGCCCCCTGGTGCCCGAATCGCTGGCCCGGCCTCGGGTGGAGCGCCCCACCCTGCAGCGCTGGCCCATCGTCTGGAATGACGAGCGCGAGGCCCTCACCCAGGCCTACCTGGCCCACCACCACGGCGGGCCCCTGACCGGCGACCCCAGCGCGGACAGCCATATGGTGCCCCGCATGGTGGTCATTCACTGGACGGCGGGCCCCAACCTGCGCAGCGCACGCGCCACCTTCCTGGCGCCCACCCAGAAGAACTCGCGCCGACGATCCCGATGGAACCTGGTGAACCTGTCTGCGCACTTCCTGGTGGACCGCGACGGCGCCCGGGTGCAGCTGATGGAGCCCACCCGCGTGGGGCGGCACACCATCGGCCTCAACCACCTCGCCATCGGCATCGAGAATGTGGGCGACCGCGACCGCTGGCCCCTCACCCGGTCCCAGGTCGAATCCAACGCCGCCCTGCTGCGCTGGCTGGTGCAGGAGCACCCCAGCATCACCCACTTGATCGGCCACTACGAGTATCGGCGCTTCGAGGGCACGCCCCTCTTCCGCGACCAGACCCGCTTTCGCACCGGGCGCAACGACCCAGGCAAGCCCTTCATGGAGGCCCTGCGCTACGAGCTGCGCGACCTGGGCCTGCTGGGGCCGCCCGAAGGGGCGCGCTGACCGGCCTCAGGCGGGCAGAAAGCCCGGCAGGCGCAGGTGCACCTCCACCCGGTCCTGCAGCTTGATGGCCCCCAACAGCGCCTTGTAGGGGGCGATGCCCCACAGGCTGGGCCGCAGCATGGCCGTCAGCTCCAGGCCGCCCGAGCGCAACCGACCGGTCGCCGAGAAGGGGCGCTCCTGGCCGCGAAGCGACAGGGTGCCGCTCAAGCCCACATCGTCCCGGTCCGGGGCGCGACGGGACCAGCGCGCCACCACCCGGATCTCGGGAAAACGCGCCCCTTGCAACAGCTCCTGCTGCAGGGTGGTCTCGATGGTGGCCCTGTCCCTGGCCGACAGGGCAGAGGCGTCCAGCACGCCGCCCTTCAGGGCGCCCTCCACCCGGATGCCATCAACGGGAATGAAGGCCTGGACTTCATCTTCATCGATCTCTACCCGCCAGCCCCCAACCTTCAGGCGCAGGTCGTGGGCCACGCGGGACAGCAGGCCCTCTTTGAAGGTCAGCAGGCTGATCTCGCCCTGGTCCAGCCTGCGGGTCACTCGTCCCCCTGCCGGGCGGCGGGCAGCTTGTCGCGTTCGGACTCCATGACCTCGCGCATGGACTCCAGCAGGCTCTGGAGCCGGTCGCCCGAGGCCAGCCCCACCGGCGCGGTGCCCACCAGGTCCAGGCCCTCGGCGTCGCCATTCAAGGTGAGGAACAGGGGCATGCCCGGGTTGCCAGGAGGGATCCAGAAGGCGCGCTGGCTGCGAAAGATCGGAGCCGACACCAGGGAGAGATCCTGGCGCCCCAGGTTGGAGATCGAGGCCGACACGGCGAAGCGGGCGCGGTCCAGGCGCTCCAGGGTGTGACGGCGCCCCGCCCAGGTCATCAACCACAGGGGCAGGCCGCGCACCCGGTCGGCCGAGATGGCCTGGGCCGCGGCGTGGTGGCCGTCAAAGCCCGAAGACAGCCGGGCCCGCACCCGGGCGTTGGCCTGGGAGATGCTGGCCACGCCGTCCATGTCCACCCGCAGGATGCCGGTGAGGTTGGCGGTGGAGCGCCGGTCGGGCCGGTAGCGCCGCAGGTCGACCGGCACCGCGAAGCGCAGGGGGTCGGTGGTGTGGTTGCGGCTGGCGCGCCAGAGGGCGACCAGGGCCCGGGGCAGCAGGCCGCGAAAGGCGCCGTCCACCCGCACCCGCGTCCAGGTGGTGGCGAAGTCGGTGCTGGTGGGGCTGCCGGTGGGGGCCATGCGGTCGGCGGGGGGCTCGTCCATGCCCTGATCGATGGCCATGCGGGCATAGTCCACGTCGATCCAGGGGCCGGACTCCGAGCCCTTGGGGGCCTCGCCGCGCAAGGCGGCGAAGATGTCGCTGGCAAAGAGCCAGGCGCCGCGCCCATCCATGGCGGCGTGGTGGGTGCGCAGCACGATGCGCCAGCCCGAGGGGTCGTCGGGATCGGCGGGCTGCACCAGGAGCAGCTCGGCCACCGGGCCCAGGATGGGGTCCAGGGGCTCATTGAGGAAGGGGGCACCCGCGGGGCCCCTGCCATCCCAGGCGGCGCCATCCACCACCCCGCACCCGGGGCGGTGGGCCATCGGCGGTCCATCGCGCCCCCGCAGCAGGCCGCGCAGGCGGCAGGCGCCGGGGTTGGCGGCGGCGGCGGCGGCCACGGCGGCGCGCACCGCCTCGGGGCCCGGCAGGCCCACCCCTCCAGGACCAGCTGGTTCACGAAGGGGGCGTGGATGCGGTCCGCGACGATCCAGGTGCGCTCCAGACCCGAGAGCGGACGGTCGGCGCGGGGGACGAGGGGCTTCATGGAGGGAGAGATCCGCCTGGGCTTGCCGAGTCCTGCACCTCGGCCGGGAAGATGAGGATAGCCCCCTGCGGCGAGACCGGTGCGCCCTTCCCAGCGCTGGACCCGCTCGACACGGAAGCCACCGTGAAGCCCGCCATCTCCGAACACGCCTCCCGCTGGCTGCGATCCCATCGGATCCGGCGCGGGGCGGAGCGTGGGCCGGCGGCGCTGGCCCTGCTGCTGTCGGGGGCCCTCGCGGCGCGCTTCGCCCCAAGCCCCCGGCTGGCCCTGCTGCTGCTGACGCTGTCGGCCCTGGGCGCCCTGGGCCTCTTTGCCTGGGGGCTGCGGCGGACCTGGTCCTCGCCGGCCGCGCTGCTGCGCCGAGCCGACGGGCCCTGGGGGGACGATCTGCTGCAGACCGGGCAGGCCATCGAAGCCGGCTCTGCCCAGGGCAGCACGGCCCTGCAAGCCGCTGTATTGGCCCGCGCCCGCGCCCAGGCACCCGACCGGTCGTCGGGCGCCGTGGCGCCCCTGCGGGCACCCTGGGCCGCCCTGGGCCTGTGCCTCGCCCTGCTCAGCCTGCACGGCATGGCCGGCCGACGCTACGGTCCCGCCGCGGCCCCGGCCCTGGCGCGCAGCCTGGAAGGCGGCCGCATGGACGGCGCCAGGCCGGGGCAGGCCGCCCTCCCCGCCCGCAGCCCCCATCGCCCGACGCGCTGGCCCCGGTCGAGGCCGAGCCCGCCGCCCGAAAGCGCGGCGCTGGCGGCGGGAGCGCCGGAGAGGAGGGCCCCGATGACGCCGGCGACGCCGGGGCGAGCGACAGCCGCGCCACCCCGACCGCAGACGCGCCGGCCGAAGCCGGCTGGGACCCCTGGCGGGGGCGACGGGCCTGTGGTTGCCCGGCAGCGGGGGCGGCGCGGGTCAAAATGGCACCCTGGGCTCGGGCCGACGCGACGACACGGCCGGCAGCGCGGGCCCCCAGGCCGGCGGCAACCTGGCCGCAGCCACCGACGACAAGGGCCTGGCCGCCGGCGGGGCGCCCTGCCGACGGCGCCGACGCCAGCGCTGCCAGGGGCGACCTCGACACCGTGCAACAGGGCGAGGGCCCGGCCGAAGAAGGCGCCGAAGACGCCGTCTCCGACGAGGGCGCCGCCCCGGGAGAAGGCGGTGAAGAGGCCGATGACGTCGAGGGCGAAGGGGACAAGGCCCCCATCCCCCCCGAGACCCGCCAGGGCGAGGACGAGAACCTGGGCAAAGGCGAGAGCAGCGCGGGACGGCCCGGCGCCGGAGGGGCCAACGACGCCAGCGGCAGCGCGGCGGTCGCCGCCATGAAGGCCCCGCCCGCCTGGAAGGTGGCCAGCGAGTGGGTGGAGGGCCAGTGGCGCGCCGCCCCGCCACCCTGCTGCGCACCATCGAAGAGGGGCGCACCGGCCAGCGCTCCAGCCAAGAATTCAGGCGGTGGCCGCCCAATACCGGGCCATTGCCGAGGCCGCGTCCACCCCCGAGGCCGTGCCCCCCACGCGCCGCGCCTACCTCAACCGCTACTTCGACGCGCTGTCCGCCCCCGAGGACCCCGATGCCCCTTGACTCCGCCGATCCGGTCGCCGCCGCCCACCAGTCCCTGGCCCGCCTCGAAGCCGAGATCCGCAAGGTCTACATCGGCCAGGATCAGCTGGTGCGCGGCGTCCTGCTGGGTCTGCTGGCCCGAGGAAACCTGCTGCTGGAGGGGGCGCCCGGCCTTGGAAAGACGCTGCTGGTGCGTGTTCTGGCAGAGGCGCTGCACCTGCGCTTCTCCCGCATCCAGTTCACCCCGGACCTGATGCCCGCCGACATCACCGGCGGCCCCACCCTGCTCACCAACGCCGCGGGCGGCACCGAATTGCGCTTCCGGCCGGGCCCGGTCTTCGCCCACATCGTGCTGGCCGACGAGGTCAACCGCGGTACGCCCAAGACCCAGTCCGCGCTGCTGGAGGCCATGCAGGAGCAGGCGGTGACCATCGCCGGCGAACGCCACGCCTTGGAGGCCCCCTTCCTGGTCATCGCCACCCAGAACCCCATCGAGATGGAGGGCACCTACCCCCTGCCCGAAGCCCAGCTCGATCGCTTCCTATTCAAGCTGGACGTGCCCTTTCCCGACAGCGCCACCTTGCAGCGCATCGGCTTGCAGACCACCTCGGGGCCGCCCGCCACCGTCCAGCCCGTGCTGCACCGCGACGAGCTGCTCGCGCTGCAAGACCTGGTGCGCCAGCTGGTCGTGGCCCCCCACATCGCCGAATATGCCGCCGCCATGGTCCTGGCCACCCACCCCGACCAGCCCGGCGCCCCCGAGGCCGTGCGGCGCTTCGTGCGCTATGGCGCCAGCCCCCGCGCGATGCAGGCCCTGCTGCTGGCCGGCCGGGCCCAGGCCCTGATGGAGGGCCGGGAGCAGGTCTCGGTGGCCGATCTGCGCGCCATCGCCCGCCCCGTGTTGGGCCACCGGGTCTTTCTGCGCTTCGAGGCCGAGCTGGAGGGCCAGCGCCAGTCCGACATCGTCGATGCAGTGCTGAAGGCCACCGCGTGAAGGTGGACCGGGCCATCCTGCCCCTGGCCGCCCGGCTGAAGCTGGCCAGCCCGGGGGCGGTGACCGGCGATCAGCCAGGGGAGCGCCGCTCCCGGCTGGCGGGCCGCGGCGTGGAGCTGGCGGACCACCGGCCCTATGGCCCCGGCGACGAGCTGCGCCTGGTGGATTGGAATGCCTGGCAGCGCCTGGGCACCCTGCAGGTGCGCCTCTTCCAGGAGAGCCGCGGGCAGCGCGTTCACATCGCCCTGGACGCGAGCGCGTCCATGGGAATTCCGGCTGAGAAGGCCGACCACGCCGCCACCCTGACGGCGGCGCTGTGCCTGGTGGCCCTGCTGCAGCGGGACGCCCTGCGCCTGAGCGTGGCGGGGGGCGGGCAGCCCTTCACCGTCACGGGCGCGGACGCCGGGCGCTTCGCCGCGGTGCTCAAGGCCCTCGAAGACGCGCGTCCAGACGGCGAAGACCGCCAGCAGCTCGCCGCCGCCCTGGGGGCGCGGCGCCTGGACCGGGCGCTGCTGATCACGGACCTGCTGATGCCGCCCGAGGACCTGGACCGGCTGCTGCGGGCCCTGGCCGCCGGGGTCGGCAGGCCGCCGTGCTGCATGTCCTGGGCCCCACCGAGCTGAACCCGCCGCTGGACGGTCCGGTGGAGTGGGAGGACGCCGAGACGGGCGAGCGCATGGAGATCGACGGCGGTCCCGACGCCCAGGACGCCTACCGCAAGGCGCTGCACCGCTGGCTGGACGCCTTGCCCGCCCGCTGTGCCGCCTTGGGGGTGCGCTACCTGCCGGCCTGGACCCACCACCCCCTGCCGGATCTGCTCGAAGACCTGCGCCGTGCCGCCATTCTTCAAGGTGGCAGGGGCGCCTCTTGATCCTCGCCCGCCCCCTGCTGCTGCTGCTGCTGCTGGCCGCGATCCCGGTGGTCTGGGCCTTCTTGCGCAAGGCCCCTCCCCGCCGGCTGCCAGCGGGCAGCCTGATGTTGCTGCGGGTGCTGCAAGGCGCACCCCGCAAGCGCCGGCGCATCGATCGCCTGCTGCGCCTATTCTTGATCCTCTGCGCCCTGCTGGCGCTGGTGGCCGCCCTGGCCTTCGATCCAGCACCTCCGGCCGGACCCACCTGGGTGCTGCTGGACGATTCAGCGAGCATGGGGGCGACGGGGCCGGACGGCCGGCGCATCGACCGCGCGCGGGGGCAGCTGGCCGATTGGCTGGCCGACCACCCCGAGGCCCCGGTGGGCCTGATCCGGCTGGCCCCCTTGCAGGTGGAGCTGCGGCCCAGCCTCGACCACAAAGCGATGCTGGACTTCATCTTCGCGGTGGAGCCCAAGGGCGCCCAGGCCGATCCGCTGCCCCTGCTCGCCGGCCTGTGTGCCGAGCCAACGCCCCCCCGACTGCTGGTCCTGAGCGAGTCCCTGCTGCTGCCCGCAGACCTGCCCTGCCCGGTGGAGCGGGTGGACCTGGGCCCCCCGACGCCCAACCAGGGCATCGTGGACCTGCGCGCCCGGCCGGCCGATGGCCTGGGGCTGTGGGAGATCGCCGTGACGGTGGCCGGAGAGGGGGCCGTAGCCCTGAACCTGTCGGTCGATGGGCAGCCCAGCGCGCCCAGCCCGGTGACCGGCTCGGGCCTGCTCTGGCTGAGCCTGCCCGCCGGTGGCGCACTCCGTCTGAGCACCCCCGCCGACGCCTTCAGCCAGGACGACGAGGCCACCCTCAAGCTGGACGGCGGCGGAAGCGTGAACGCGCTGCTGATCACCGATGAGCCGCAGGGCTTCGCCGCCCTGGCCCTGGGCGCCCACCCGCGGGTCCAGCTGTCCGTGGCCGCGCCGGATACGCCGCCCCCGCCCGACCCCGTGGACCTGCTGGTGCTGGAAGCCCCCCTGGCCAAGCCCTGGCCCGAGGCCCGCCGGGTGCTCGTCCTGGGCCTTCCCATCGACGGGGAGCCAGGCCCCCTGCTGCGCGCGCCCAACTTGAGGGAGCAAGCCGACGATCCGCTGCTGCGCTGGGTCTCGCTCACCGATATCCAAGTGCGGAACGCCCGCGTCTTGCCCGATTCGCCCGGCAGCCAGCCCCTGCTGCTGGCCGAAGAGGGCGCCTTGGCCCAGCGCCGTCCCCGCCCCGATGGCAGCGCCCTGCTGGTCTTCTCTTTCGGCCTCTCCGACAGCGATCTCGGCCTGCGGGCGGCCTGGGTGAACCTGGTGGCCAACCTGGTGGAGGAGGCGGCGCCCCTGGCCCCGGTGGTGGTGAGCGCCGACCCCTGCCGCGCATCGAGGCCGCCCAGCCGGCCGCCCAAGGCGCAGGCCTGAGCCGCCGCGGCGGGCTGCTGGCCACCCTGCTTCAGCTCGCGCCGCTGCTGGCCCTGGGCCTGCTGGGGGCCGAGACCGGCGTGGCGGCCTGGCAGCGGCGGCGCCATGCCTGAGCTGGCCGTCTTGGCGCCCCTGGCCCTGCTCCTGCTGCCGCTGGCCGTGGGCCTGGGCCTGCTGGATGGCTGGCGGGCCCCGGGTCGCCGCCGGCGATTCGGCGCGGCCTTGCGGGGCCTGCTGCTCTGCCTGCTGGTGCTGGCCCTGGCCCGGCCGGTGCTGCGTTCGACCACGCCCCTGCCCCAGAGCCTGCACCTGGTGGATGTCTCGGACAGCATCCCGCCGTCTGAGCAGGCCCGGGCCCTGGCCGCGGTGCGCGCAGCCGCCGCTGCGGGGGGCGCACACCGCCTGGTGCTCTTCGCCGAAGATGCGCTGCTCAGCCCCATTGACGGGCAGATCGAGGCCCGCGCCGCCACGCTTCCTGGCGCGGGAACCGACCTCGACGGGGGCCTGGCCCTGGCCCTCGCCGCCTTGCCGCCCACCGGGGCCGCACGCCTGTGGCTCTACAGCGATGGCGAGGCCACGACGCCGCTCTCGGCCACCACCCGCGCCGCCCTGGAGGCCCGGGGCCTGGCCATCGATCCGGTGCCCCTCGACCCATCCTCCTTGGCCCCGCCCTTGATCTCGCTGAGCCTGCCCACCGCACCCCTCGCGCCGGGGGCCACGGCCCGGCTGCAGGTCACAGTGGCGGGCGGGCCGGCCGGGCGCACGGGCACCCTCACCCTGCGGCTGGATGGCGACGTGAAGCTGCAGCCGGTGCTGCAGCTCGCCGCGGGCGAGACCCGGGTGCTCGAGCTGGATGTCGAGATCCCCCAGAACGAAGACCAGGGGCTCATCAGCGTCGAGGTCGAGCTGGACGGCGACCGCATCCTGGGCGCCCTGCGCCGGCGGCAGGCGCCGGTGGCCTGGCTGGTGGGCAGCCGCGCGGCCGAGCTGAGCGTGCTGTCGGCGGCCCTGTCGGCAGAGGGCTTCCAGATCCGCCAGATCCTGCCGGGCGACCTCGCGGAAGATGGGCTCGCAGACGTTGATCTGGTGGTTCTTGCCGGGCCCCCCACCGCAGCAGGCCCCGGCCGGCCGGCCGCCTTGCCGCCGGGCTTTGTCGCGGCGCTGGACCCCTATGTCCGGTCGGGCGGCGGCCTGCTGGTGACCGGCGGCGAGTTCGCCTATGACCAGGGCGGCTGGGACCGCTCGCCCCTGGCCGCGCTGCTGCCGGTGCGGCTGGACCCCCAAGGCGAAGAAGAAGACGCCACCCTCACCCTCATCATCGCCCTGGACAAGTCGGGGTCGATGGCCCAGTCCGCCGTGGCCACCGCCGGGCGCACCGCCGCCGACATCGGCGCCCGCATGGGCACCCGCAGCGGCGGCGGCAGCAAGATCCAGGTGGTCGCCCGCGCCGCCATCGCCGCGGTCGAGCTGCTGCGCCCCGAAGACAGCGTGGGCGTGCTGGGCGTGGACACAAAGCCCACCTGGGCGGTCCCCCTGCAGTCTGCCGCCCAGCGCGTGCGCGTCATGGACGGCATCCTGGGCATCGGGGCCGGCGGTGGCGGCATCTTCGTCTACTCGGCCCTGCAAGAGGCGCGCTCGGCCTTCCAGCGCAGCCAGAGCCGCCTGCGCCACCTCATCCTCTTCGCCGACACCTCGGATGTGGGCGAGCAGGACGACCCGGTCAGCGGCGAATCCGCCCTGCGCCTGGTGGGCCGCATGGCCGACGAGGACGGCATCACCCTGTCGGTGATCGGCATCGGCCGGGACGGCGACAAGGACGCGGCCTTCTTGAGAGAGCTGGCCCGCCGGGGCAAGGGCCGCTTCGTGCGCACCGACAGCGTCAACGGCCTCAAGACCCTGTTCATGGCCGAGACCGAGCGGGTGCTGGGCGAGGGCCTGGAAGAGACCCGCCCCTTTCGGCCCCAGGTGGTGGGCGCCCATCCCGCCCTCGCGGGGGTGGACCTGGGCCGCGCCCCGGCCCTGGGCGGCATGAACCGCGTGCTGCGCCAGGACCGCGCCCGCACCTTGCTCACCGGCCCCGACGATCGGCCCCTGCTGGCCCACTGGCGCCTGGGCCTGGGCCAGGTGGCCGCCTGGACCGCCGACACCGGGCACCGCTGGGCCCGGGGCTGGCCGGCCTGGGAGGGCAGCCAGCGCCTGTGGACCCAGCTGGCCCGCGCCCTGGCCCGCGACGAAGATGGGGTCGCAGACTTCATTCTCGAAAGGGAAGGGGAGGAGGTCTTCTTCACCCGCCGCGGGCCGGATGGCCTCAGCCAGCCCAGCCCCGGGCTGCGGGTGGTGCTGGAGGTAGGCGGCCAGGAGCGCCTCCTCGACCCCATCCCCGACGAGCCCGGACGCAGCCGCCTGCGCCTGGCGGTGCCCGAAGGCGAGGCCTTCCGCCTGGCCATCCAAGACGACGACGGCCCGCTGGCCAGCCTCGAAGGCCGCGGCCTGCCCTCGCCGGAGCGCCGCAGCCAGGCGGTGGCCACCGCGGCCCTCAACCGCCTCGCCCGCACCGGCACGCCCGCCCCCGACGCGCCCGCGCCCCGGCCCCTGGCTCGGCTCCTGCTCGGAGGACCTCTTCCCGATCGAGCGTCCGACCACGGCCGACGGCGTGGCCGCCTCCTGACGCCATGCCCCGCCGCCCGCCCCTGAGCAGGCGCGATTCGGCAGGGTAGACTTGTGGGATGCGCGACGCGACCTGGCTGCGCCTCCCCCTCGCGGCGGCTCGCAGCCCGCCAGACAGCGGCCCTGAGCTTCGACAGGCTGCACAGAGGCGGCCTGGCTGGCGGTGGAGGGCCCCGAAGGCACCGAGGAGACCGTGGAGGCCGGCGGGCGCAGACAAGTGGCCATCCCCAGCAGCGACTCCGGCGATGGGGCCTGCCCGGGTCCACCGAAGAGATCCACGTGCAGGGCCCGATCCCGGCCCGGCGACGCATCCGGATCCTGCGCTGAGCCATGCTCTTTGACGGAGCGAAGCAGGACCGTGGCCCCAGAGCCGATAGAGGGGCAGGCACGCCCGGGAGCACCCCGTCGGAATGAGCGCCCTCGCTGACTTGATCCCCGCCGCCTATGTCGCGGTCCTGGGCCTGGCCTCCTTGCATGGGGCCCACCGCGTCCAGGTGCTGGCCGGCTACCTGCGCACCCGGCGTCAGCAGCCCGCGCCCCGCGCCGTGCCCGCAGATGCCAACCTACCTGTGATCACAGTCCAGCTCCCCATTTTCAACGAGGAGACCGTGGTGGGTCGCCTGGTGGACGCGGCCTGCAGACTGGACTGGCCCCGCGACCGCCTGCAGGTGCAGATCCTCGACGACAGCACCGATGGCACCACCGCCCTGGCCCGGGCCCAGGCCGAGGCCTGGCGGCGCCAGGGCGTGGACGTGACGCTGCTGCACCGGGTGGACCGGGTGGGCTTCAAGGCCGGCGCCCTGGCGGCGGGGCTGGCCACCGCCCGGGGCGACCTGATCGCCATCTTCGACGCCGACTTCCTGCCGCCGCCCCGCTTCTTGCGCGAGGTGCACGCCCACCTGCACGGCCAGCCCGATGTGGGCATGGTGCAGGCGCGCTGGGGCCACCTCAACGAGCATGCCAACCTGCTCACCCGCCTGTCCGCCGTGCTGCTGGACGGCCACTTCGTGCTGGAGCACAGCTACCGCAACCGCACCGGCCGCTTCTTCAACTTCAACGGCACCGCGGGCATCTGGCGGCGTGTCTGCATCGACGAGGCCGGGGGCTGGCAGCACGACACGCTGACCGAAGACCTCGACCTGTCCTACCGGGCGCAGCTCGCGGGCTGGCGCTTCGTCTACCTGCGCGACCTGGTTGTTCCCGCCGAGCTTCCCGACTCGATGCGGGCCTTCAAGGCTCAGCAGCACCGCTGGGCCAAGGGCACCTTGCAGACCGCCCGCAAGCTGCTGCCCACCCTGCTGCGGGCGCCCCTGCCGTGGCGGGTGCGCACCGAGGCCCTGGCCCACATGACGGCCAACCTCGCCTATCCGCTGGTGCTTCTGTTGGCGGCGCTCATGCCGGCCGCCGTGCTGTTGCGGGGGCAGGGGAACCTGGCCCGCACCCTCTGGATCGACCTGCCCGTCTTCCTTCTCGCGACGGGCAGCGTGGCGGTCTTCTATGCGGTGGCCGAGGCCGAGGCCTGGGGCAGCCTGCGCGGACGGGCCTGGCGCCTGCCGCTCACCCTGGCCCTGGGGGCCGGCATGGCCGTCAGCCAGACCCGCGCCGTGATCGCCGGGCTGACCAGCCGGGACGCCACCTTTGTGCGCACCCCCAAGGCCGGCGACGCCGGGGCGCACCGCTATCGCGTGGCCCTCGACTGGACGCCCCTCTTCGAGCTGGCGCTCTCGGCCTGGTGCGCAGGCGGCATGGTGGCGGCCTGGCGGGCGGGCTTGTGGGGCAGCCTGCCCTTCATGGCACTCTTCAGCTTCGGCTTTGGTTATGTTGGGCTGGCCAGCCTGCTCGATCGACCCCCACGCACCCGCGCCCCGGCGGCCGAGGCCGAAGCCGACCCCGCAACCACAGCCCCAGAACCCGCCCTCAACGTCGCCCGCTAGGAGCCTCCGTCCATGTCCGACGCCGCCAAGCACGCCGCCCTGGTCCGCTTCGCCACCGCTGAATTCGGCACCGTCCGCGGCAAGGCCGCCGGCTTCCTGGCCGACTACCTCGCGGGCGCCCCGGGCCTGGCCACCCGTTACGACGACCTGCTGCAGGCCCATGGCGAGAAGTGGCTCAGCAACCTCGATGACGTGGCCCACGCCCACGGGCTGCGCACCGCCACCATGGCCTTCGCCGACTGATCCAGGGCCGCTCAGCCCCTCGGGATCGGGCGCTCGCGCGGCGTGCCCCGCACCACCGTCGCCTTGGGGGCCCGGGCCATCAGCCCCTGGGCGAGATCGCAGCCCGCCTCGTCGAGCAGGGCGTTGGCACTGCGTGGGGCCTGGTCCGGTGTCTGCACCGACAAGCCCACGCTGCAGGTGAAGGTCACCCCGCCCGCGCTCTCGGGCATGCGGCGCACCCGGGCGGCCATCTCGGCGGCGATGGCCTCGGCGGCCTCTGGGGTGCAGTCCTCCAACAGGGCCAGCACCGTGCGGTCTTCGGCCACCGCAACCGCGTCGCCTTTGCGCAGACAGGGCACCACCCGACCCAATACAAGCGGGCTGAGATCGGCCTCCGGGGGCAGCCCGACGGCCTCGGCCTCAATCGCGATCACTGCCAGCGGTCGCCCGCTGCGGGGCATGCGCGCCAGGGCGTGCTCCAGCTGGAGAACCAGCACCCCAGGCCGCATCGCACCGGTCTGCGGATCGCGGAGCTGCGGGTTCTTGGCGAGGTAGCGCAGGCGCAGGGCCACCCGCTGCCGCTCCAGGTTGCGTTGGCCCACACCCAGGCGCAACGCAAAGGCAGTATTGTCCATGGGGCCCACCATCACGTCGTCCGCGCCGGCCGCCAGGGCCGCCCAGGCGTCGTGCTCCTTCTCCACCCAGGCCATCAGCCAGGCGGGGCGCTTGCCCAGGGCCTTGCGCAAGCTGGCCAGCGTACCGGCCGCTTCGGGATCCCCGGGGGCGGCCGCCACGATGGCCCCGTCCGGTGCGCCGGGGGCGGCAAAGGCCGCCTTCAGCTCGTCGACCGAGGCGGCGCGCTGGAGCTGGTGGCCAGCGGCCTGGGCCGCCGACGCAACGCCGCGCGTCGCCTGGGTCTCGAGTCCTGCGATGAGCAACTTCATTCGCGACATCCTCGACGAGTCCTCACCGCGGGACCTGCCGTCATGGTTGCGAGAACGGATGCCCCGACAGGTCGCATGAGGGGGGCGACGCCCGAGATCGGGCCCACCTGCGAAGTTCGCAGGATCAGAGGCCCCGGGTCCAGGCCAGCCCAGGCGGCCCGGCGATCCCGCGTTCTTTCCGGATATAGCCCAGGAATGGGTTGGTCTTGAGTTCGTGCTCCAGGGTGGTCACCGCCCCATGGCCGCTGTGCACCCGCAGGTGGCCAGGCAGGGCCGTCAGCCGCCGCAGGCTCTCCACCATCAGGGCCGGATCCGAGAGCGGAAAGTCGGTGCGCCCGATGCTCCCGGCAAAGAGCGTGTCGCCCACCACGATGTCCTCGTCGTCATACCAGCAGCCCTGGCCCGGCGTGTGGCCCGGGGTGGACAGAAAGCGCAAGGTGAGATCGCCCAGCAACACGGTGTCCCCGTCGTCCACGCGGCGGTCGATGCGCCCGCAGGGCCGGTCGAGGTGGGGCATGCCGAACATGCGGCCCTGCACGGGCAAGGTGTCAAAGAGGGGCTGCTCGGCCCGGGGCATCACCGTGGGCACATCCCAGACCCGCTGCAGGTCCACCAGGGCGCCGGCGTGGTCCAGGTGGGCGTGGGTGAGCAGGATCATCTGGATGTCGGGCGGCGGGCTCAGGGCCTGGATGCGGCGCACCAGCTCATCGGTCTCGCCGGTGTCGATGATGGCGGAGGCCCCGGTGGCGGGGTCGGTGACCAGGTAGGTGTTGACCTGGAAGGCGCCAACGGTGAAACAGCGAAGGTGCATGGTCGGGGCGGCTCGGGACAGAGGGGCGCACTGGCTAACCGCCAATGGAGCCCCATGGACCCCTACGAGCCCCCCCGCGCCGATGCCCGCGCGCCCACCATCGACGAAGATGCCGCGCTGGGCGGCCCGGGTCCCTTGGTGGGCCTCGCGGGGGCGGCTCTCGGCGCCTCGGGCATCTTGACCGCCGTGGCGGGCTGGCAGCTGGGCGACATGCTGATCGGCATCGAGCCCTGGATCGAGATCTGGATGTGGTCCTTTCTGCCCATCGGCCTGGTGCAGGCCATCTGCGGGGGCGGCTTCACCCAGGCCCGCGCCTGGTCCCTGATCCCCGGCATCGTCGCGGCCGGTCTCGCGGGGGCCTCGGGCATCGCCTGGGTGATCTGGGCCGTGCTGCACGGGGTCTTCACCATGGCCAGCCTCGCGGCCGCCTCCACCTCGGCCTGCGCCTTCGGCCTCGCCCTGGTGGCCCATGGACGGGCCCGAACCGTGGCCGACGCGCGCCGCAAGCTGATGGACCAGGTCTGACCCGGAGCCTGCCGTGGGCTACCCTCGCGGGGTGAGATCCCTGCGCGTCGCCTCGATCCTGCTGCTGGCCAGCGCCCTGTACCTGGGCCTGGGCCTCTTCGCCGTGTACCCGGCCTGGTTGGACGGCAGCCATGGCGTGGTGGGCGACTGGCAGCACCCCGACATGATCAGCAACCACTGGATGTACCGGTGGGTGGCCGACCGGATCGCCGCCGGTGACTGGGCCGGCCTGCTGCACAACGATCGCTATTATTTTCCGATTGGCGACTCGCCGGTGCTGGCCGGAAACGGGTCGGATGCCGTGCTCTTCGGGCCCCTGGCCGGTCGTGCGCCCTGGCCGGGCAGCGTCACGGCCTGGACCCTTGCCATCCTCACCCTGAATGGTCTTGGGGGGCTTGTTCTCGCAAAATCGTCAGGCAGCCGCTGGCCCGGCGCGGTCTTCGCTGGAAGCGTGCTGGCCCTCTCGCCCTACCTGGCCCACGAGCTGTCCGGCCTGCGCCTGGCCCAGGTGCCGCTCTACCCGCTGGCCTTCTTCCTCGCGGCCTGGATGACGCTGCTGAACGCCCCGGCCGGCCGGCGCCGCCTGTTGTGGGGGCTGGCCGCGGGCCTGCTCTATGCGCTCACTGCCCTGCTCTACTGGTATTACGGCCTGTGGGCGGCGCTGGCAGGGGTCCTTCTCTTTGCCTTTCGGCCCCAGGCGCGCGTCTTGCCGGCCTTCCTGGGGGCGGCGCTGCCGCCGGTGATCGCCGTGCTGGCCCTCTTTGCCCGCCACTGGGACCAGATCCCCGGCGCCACCGACGAGCCCTTCCCCCACCCGCTGGCCATCGAATCGGGGCTGCCCATCAGCTTCCCGCTGTTCAACGGGTCGGTGGAGCGCCACGAGATCGCCGTGTCCCTGGTCTTTGTGGGGCTGGCCCTGCTGGGGGCCTGGCACCAAGGCAAGGCCGGCCTGAGGGCGGTGGACAAGGGCCTGCTGCTGGTGGCGGCGGTCTTTCTGGGCTTGAGTTGGGGCCCCGAGCTGCTGCTGCCCAATGGACAGAGCACGGGCATCCCCGGCCCCTTCCGCCTGCTCTATGGGCTGCACCCGGCCTTGCAACGCTTCTGGTGGCCCTACCGCCACGCCGTGCTCGTGATCCTGGCCTTGCTTCCCTTTGCCGCAAGGGGCCTGGATGCGCTCGTGGACCGCATTCTCACCCGGGTCCAGGCGCCGCTCGCCCGGGGCCTGGCCGCGGGGGCCCTGGTCCTGGTCGCCGTCTATGCACGGGCCGGCGAGCTGGACTTTCGGGGCGCGCGCCTCTGGGCGCCCTCCAGCTGGTGGGAGCCCCCGGCGGCCTACGAAAAGCTGGGCAAGCTGCCCGGTCCCGTCATCCTGGAGCTGCCCCTGGCCCCCAGTATCAGCCTGGGCCAGCAGTCCCTGTCCTACCAGTGGGTGCACCACAAGCAGCTGGTCAACGGCCACGCCCAGTGGGTGGATCGGGTGCGTCCCGACGCCTGGGACGCCTGGGTGGCGGGCAACAGCTTCTTGGCGGTGCTGCAAAAATATGAATCGGGCCAACTCTTCGAGCCCTTCGCCTTCCGCCCCGAAGACGTGGTGGCCCTGCGGCAGGCCGGCATCCGGCACATCGTGCTCAACGCCGAGTATTACCCCCGGGCCCTCTACCCGCTGGTGCCAGCCTACCGCAGCGTGCTGACCGAACTCTTCGGCGAGCCCGACTTCCAGTTCCGCGAGCAGCTCTTCGCTTGGGACCTCGAAGCCTACCGATTCAAGGGCCTCATCCAGGTGCCCGACATCCGGCTGCCGCCCGATATTCGCGAACACACCGGGGATCGCGCCGCCGACACCGGCCACAACCGTCCCCTGGGCTGGCGGGAGCTGGCCCGCGTCTACCCGCCCGCCTTGCCCACCGACCAGCTGGCCCCGCCTCCGGGCGGCATGGATCCGCCGCCGGGGGCCGCGCCGGGTGAGATCGCCCCCACCACGAGGCCCCGCAGCCGCCCCGGTAAGCGCCTTCAGGCCGCGATCGCCGGGGGGCGCAAGCTGGCCAATGTATCGGCGACAATATCGTCCAGAACGTCGCTTTGGGGATCCAGTCGCGCCGCCGCACCCTCGACGAGCCCGCAGCCGGCGGGCAAGGGCCAGGGGGTCCAGCCCGGGGTCCAGCTGCCCCTGCGCCTGGGCCCGGGCCAGGGCGCCGGCCAGCGCGACCTGCTGGGCGGCCAGCACCCGGCCCACCGTGTCCAGCAGCTCCGGATCGCGTCCACCGAATTCCGACAGGGTGTTGAGCACCAGGCAGCCCTTGCAGCCCGTCGCCCGCGCCGAATCCAGCCAGGACCGCACCACCTGCTGCACCGCCGCCAGGGGGTCTGCTGCGGCCGCGAGGCAGGCGCCCATGCCACCGGCCCGGCTGCGCTCATAGTGGGCCAGGCAGGCCAGAAAGAGGCAGCGCTTGTCGCCAAAGGCGTTGTAGAGGCTCTGCCGACCCAAGCCCGTGGCCCGCTCCAGATCGGCCACCGACGACGCATCAAAGCCCTTGGCCCAGAAGACCTGGGTCGCGCGCTCCAGCACATCGGCCTCGTCGAAGCTCCGGGGTCGTCCAGCGGCCATGGGCCCTCCTTCTGCCCCCGGACTATAGAGTTTGACCAAGCAGTCAAATAAAAAGCCGTCAACGAGGCCTTTCGCCTGCGCCCGCGCAGGTCCATGCTAGGTGGGAACCGGAGGTGGCCCATGGGGCCTCGAATCTTGCTGCTCACCCTGACCCTGTGCCTGGGCTGCGGGGGCGACCCCAAGTCGGACCCGACCGGCGCGCAAGGGGCCACCGATGGCGCGGACTCCAGCGATGGGACCGACGGAAGCGACGGCAGCGAGGGGGCGGACAGCAGCGACGGCAGCGACGGCGACAGCGCGAACCCGCAGCCCCCCTACGGCGAAGACCTGGTGCAGGACGGCGGCTTCGAAGACCCCAGCCTGAGCGCCTGGTCCCTGCCCGAGGGCTGCATGACCCGCTCGGGAACCGACTGGCTGAGCCCACCCGAAGGCGCCGCCTTCTTGTCCGGCCTGCCTGGGAACGAGGTCCAGGACTGCAATGCCAGCCAGATCATCGACCTGGCGGCCTGGGACTTCGACGCCGCGGCCATCGACGCGGGGGCCGTTGCCGTGGACCTGGAGGGCTGGCTGGCCGGCAGCGACGTCTCGGGCAGCTTTGACGACCAGATCCGCCTGCAGGTGGGCTTCCTCGACGCGACCGGACAGCTCCTGGGCAGCCTGGAGACCCTGGTGGGGGCAGGGGATGCCTGGGCCCTGCGCGGCGCCACCGGCTTGCTGCCCGCCGGCACCCGCCAGCTCGACCTGCGGGTCTGGGGGCGCCACCGCGAGCTGCCCGACAACGACAGCTATGCCGACGCCATCGCCTTGCGCCTGCGCGCCGTCACGGCGGTCAGCCCCGGCCTCACCCTGGCCCCCCTGCTGCAGGATTTCCGCACAGACGCCATGCGCATGGCTTGGGAGACCGACGGCAACCTGTGTTGGCATGGCGTGCAGGTGGCCGACGAGGGCGGCAGCCTCGTCGATAGCGGCGTGCCCGTCCACACCATCGCTGTGGACGAGCAGCATTATGTCCACATCGCCGCACCCGACGGCCTGTCGCCCGGCGGCGCCTATGACTACCGCGTCGCAAGCGGCGATACGGTGGGCGACACCGAGACCTTTCGCACCGCACCGGCCGAAGACGCGCCGGTGCGCATCGCCTGGCTGGCCGACAACCAGGAGGGCTACACCCGCTTTCGCACCCACCTGGAACACCTGAGCGCCCGGGCCCCCGACCTGCTCTTCGTGCCCGGCGACCTCGTCCAGGACCACTTCGCCCTCAACCAGTGGCGGGAGTGGTGGTGGGGCTCCCTGGTGGACACCCAGGCCTTCGGCAGCCGCACCCCCGTGCTGGCCGCCCGGGGCAACCACGATCTGCACGACCCCTACGCCTACGCCTATGTGCTGCTGCCGGGCAACGAGCTCTTCTATGCCTTCCGCTATGGGCCCGTCTTCGTGGTCAGCCTGGACAGCCAGATCCAACCCGCCCACATGCCCGAGCCCATCGACCAGCGCGCCTTCCTGGAGGCCGCGCTGGATTCAGAGGAGGCCCGCAGCGCAGATTTTCGCGTTGTCGCCTTCCACCAGGCCCCCTATACCAACTCGGTGCAAAACGACACCACGGGCAACCAGGGGGCGCGGGACAACTGGGTGCCCGTATTCGTCGAAAAGAACGTGGACATGGTGATCGCGGGCCACTTCCACAGCTACCAGCGCGGCGAGCTGGACGGCGTCAGCTATGCCATCGTGGGCGGCGGCGGGTCGGCCCTGCTGGTGGACCGCTACGACTTCTGGGACCACATGACCATCCTGGAGCAGACCTGGCACTACGCCACCATGGACGTCGAAGACGGGCGTCTGCACTGGCAGGTCTGGGATCTGGAGGACCGCCTGATCGACGAGATGACCCTGGAGCGATGAGGCCCCGGTCGCCCTCTCGGGTGGGATTGGCGCCCCAAAGCTGACCTGGCCCATCTGAGCGTTGGGTCACGCCGCGCGTCCTTTGGATGCGATGCGCACCGTAGACGGCGAGGAGATCAGCCCCTACGGCCTGCTGCACGGCAAGATGATGGCCAAGGCCGCGCAGGATCCCAACTTCCACGCGGTGCTGTCCGCCGAGGTGAACCGCGCCCCCCTGGCCCTGGAGGCAGCGGGCGGCCCCCAGCCCGGCCACCAGCGGACCCTCCACCGCGCCGACCTCCCATTTGTCTACCAGGCCACGCTGGCGGACGGGTCGGGCGCGCCCACCTACCAGCTGCTGGCGGGGGAGGGCATGGCCCAAGACAACCGCCTCTTGCCGGCCGGCTGGCGTGTCGACGGTGAAGACACGGAGCTGGGCAGCTTCGGCCCGGTGGGAACCGACGGCCACCCCGACTTCGGGCCCGGCGGCGACCACGTGGCCCTGGTGCTGGAGGGTCTCGTGGGCACCCCGCCCGCATCCACGCCGAGCTGCTCTACCAGCCCGTCAGCCCACGGCATGTCGCAGAGCTGTCCACCCACGCTACGCCCGAGGTGGCCGCCTTCCGCGTGATGTGGGATGCCGCCGACCGCGCACCCGAGACCCTGGCGCAGGCGGTCGCGGACCTGCCTTGACGGGCCCGCGCGGCGACTGAACCCCCAAGGTGCAGCCCTGCACCATCACTTGCAACGCTGTGATTCACGACCCCCGGAAGAGGTGCCGATTTGGCCCCTTACCCGCCGAAACCGGCCTGGATCGGGTCTTGCAAGCCTAGGACTCCCAAGCCCCCGGAGCCCCCGTGATCTACCCCGCAGCCCTGGCCCTCTTCTCTGTGCTGGTTGCCGGCCTGGAGCGGCTGTGGCCCTGGCGCAAGGACCAGAAGCAGCTGCGGCCCTATCTATGGTCGGACCTGCTCTACCTGGTCTTCAACGGGCACTTCCTGGGCTTGATCCTCTACGGAATCGCCGTGAACCGCGTCCTGCCACGGGTGGACGGCTGGCTGACCGACGCCGGAATCTTTGGCGGCATCTACCGCAACGCCGCCGCCGACTGGCCGCTCTGGATCCAGATCCCCGTCGCCCTGGTGGTGGTGGACTTCATCCAGTGGTGCGTGCACAACTCGCTGCATCGGATCGGCCCGCTGTGGAATCTGCACAAGGTCCACCACAGCGTCAAAGACGGCGAGATGGACTGGATCGTGTCCTTCCGCTTCCAGTGGACCGAGGTGGTGCTCTACAAGTCGGTGCTCTACCTTCCCTTGGCCTGGTTTGGCTTTGCCGAGGAGGCCCTGCTCTTTCACGCCATCTTCGGCACGCTGATCGGCCACCTCAACCACGCCAACCTGGATATCGACTGGGGAATCGGCAAGTACATCCTGAACAGTCCGCGGATGCACATCTGGCACCACGACTTTGATGCAAAGCCCCCGGCCTACAATTTCGGCATCATCTTCAGCAGCTGGGACTGGATCTTCGGCACCGCCTACCTGCCCGATCACCCGCCCCGCAAGCTGGGTTTCGAGGGTGTGGAGGACCTGCCCCAGGACATCTTCTCGCAGTTTGCCTGGCAGCTTGGCCAGCTGATCCCCGCCGCCAGGAAGGCCCCCGCGCTGATCGCCGGGGCCGGGCTGGCCGTGGTGGCCACCGGCTGGGTCCTGCATGACCCGCCCGCCGTGCACACGCCCATGATGGGCGAACAGGCCGCCGCCTCCCAGCCCACCGCCACGGCGCGCATCGCGGTGGACAGCCCCCGCAGCCCCCAGCAGGCCGCCGAAGGCCTGGCCCGATTCGGCACCGAGGCCACCCGCGCCGGCTACGCCCACCCCGAGTGGATGGTGAGCGCACGCGAGCTGGCCGAGGCCCTGTCTGCACCGGGCCTCGTCCTGCTCGACATCCGCCCCTTGGAGCGGGTGGCGGCCGGCCGCATCCCCTCGGCCCGCCCGGTCGATCGCGCCGACTATTCCGGCAGCGACCCCGTTCCGGGCGTGAGCGCCGACGCCACTACCCTGGCTGCGATGCTGCAGGCCAAGGGCGTGAACGAGGGCGATACCATCGTCCTCTATGGCGATGGCGGCCCCGAACCCTACCGCCTGTGGTGGACCTTGCGCGTGGTGGCCGGCGTGGACGCCCGGGTGCTGGATGGCGGGCTGGCCGCCTGGAAGGCCCTGGGCCAGACGGTCGCCGGCGGCCCGCCGCTGGACCGCGGCCCGGGCAATATCCAACTGAAGGCGCCGGGCCAAGGCCGCGCCCTGCTGTGGGAAGACCTCGCCGCTTTGCGCGCCCAGCACCCCGATCTCGTCCTGGTGGACACCCGCAGCGACATCGAGTTCACCGGCACCGAGCAGCACCCCAAGGCGGCCCGAGCCGGGCGCATCCCCGGCGCCCGCCACCTGGATTGGACCCGCCTGCTGCGCGATGGCGAGACGGACCCGCGCCTGCTGCCCAAGGAGGACCTGAGCGCCCTGCTGGAGCCCCTTCACGGCAAAGATGGCGTCGTCACCTACTGCCAGAGCGGCACCCGGTCGGCCACCCTCTACTTCGCCATGCTGCAGCTGGGCTGGGACGAGTCTGCACTTTGGAACTATGACGGGTCCTGGGCTGAATACTCGCGCCGCGAAGACCTGCCCGTCGAGCTGGGCCCCCTGGCCCAGGCGGCGCCCCAGTGAGCGCCCAGCGCGCTGGCCTGCTGCTCATCACCGGGGTGCTGGCCCTGGGTGCCGCATCGGTGGACGGCCCGACGCCACCCGTGGACCCCCGCACCTGCGGCGTGGCCCTGGGCCTCTTCGCTTCGGACCCGAACTTCGACTATGGGCCCATGCTCGCCGAGATCGCCTCCCACGGGGCCACCGATGTGCTGCTCAGCGTGCATTGGGTGCAAGACACCGTGCACAGCAGCCACCTGGGGCCCCAGCCCGGCCTCTCCCCCAGCGACGCCACCTTGCAACGCAGCCTGGGCCAGGCCCAGGACCTGGGCCTGCGGGTGAGCCTGATGCCCGTGGTGCACGTCCAGCAGCGCGGTCCCCGCGCCTGGCGCGGCACGCTGCAGCCCGAAGACCGGGCGGCCTGGTTCGCCGACTACGAGACCCTGCTGCTGCGCCAGGCCGAGATCGCCGCCACCTTCCACGTGGAACGCCTGGTGGTGGGCAGCGAGCTGTCCAGCCTGGAGGCCGATGAGGCCCGCTGGCGCCCCCTCATCGCCGCCGTGCGGGCCCGAACCGACAGCCGCCTGAGCTGGTCGGCCAACTGGGACCGCTTCGAGCAGCTGCCCTTCTGGGACGCCTTGGACGAGGTGGGCGTGAGCGCCTGGTTCGAGCTGGGCGAGGACCCCGAAGCCAGCTGGGATGCCCCCGCCGCCCGCCTGCGCGCGATTGGCCAGAAAACCGGCAAGCCGGTCTTTCTCACCGAGATCGGCTACCCCGCCCGCAGCAGCGCCGCCCTGCGCCCCTGGGACCACGCGGGCCCGGCCACTCCCGATCCAGCCCTGCAGGCCCGCCTGCTCGACCTCTTCTTTCGCCGCTTCGCCGACGAGCGCGCCATCGACGGCGCCTTCGTGTGGAATTGGTTTGGCCACGGGGGCAGCCTGGATGCGGGCTACAGCCCCCGGGGCCGCCCCGCCGCTGCCGTGATGAAGCGCCACTTCGCACGCTGGTGCGGCCCCCGCGCTTGACCCCCCGACCGACCGACTGGAGCCCCCATGACCCCCAAGGAACGCGGCCTCTTCGAACTCTACGAGGCCGATCCCGAGCGCGCCGACGCCCTGGTCTGGGGCCGGGTGGTGGATCCCAACAGCCGGCGCGGCTTCTTGCGCGGACTTGGCCTCACCAGCATGGCCGCCGCCGTGGGGGCCAGCCTGCCCTTCAGCGACAAGCTGCCCGGCGGGATCATCCCGGCGGCATTCGCAGAGACGCCCAAGGACTTCGTCATCCAAGGCAAGGATGGGCTCACCCTGCTCAATGATCGGCCGCTGAATGCAGAGACGCCAGTGACCCTGCTCGATGAGGACTTCACGTCCACGGCCCACCACTTCGTTCGCAACAACGGCGGCGTGCCCCAGCGGGCCATCGACGGCAGCGTCGAAGGTTGGACCCTCAGCCTGGACGGCGAGGTGGAGCGACCCTTGACCCTGGACTTCCAGCAGCTCACCCGGGATTTCCAAAGTGTCGAGAGGGCCATGGTGCTGGAGTGCGGCGGCAACGGCCGGGCCGGCTTCAACCCGCCCAGCACCGGCAACCAGTGGACCCTGGGGGCCGTGGGCTGCGCCCAATACAAGGGCGTGCGCCTGGCCGATGTGCTCAAGAAGGCCGGCGTCAAGAAGTCGGCGGTCTATGTGGGTTATTATGGCGAGGACACGCACCTGTCCGGCGACGCCACCAAGCCCGTGATCAGCCGCGGCGTGCCCATCGCCAAGGCCCTGCACCCCGAGACCCTGCTGGTCTACGAGATGAATGGGGCGCCCCTGCCGGCCTTGCATGGCTTCCCGGTGCGGCTGATGGCGCCGGGCTTTCCGGCCAGCGCGTCGGGCAAGTGGCTCAAGCGCCTGTGGGTGCGCGACCAGGTGCACGATGGGGCCAAGATGACGGGCACCAGCTACCGCGTGCCCAAGTACCCGGTGAAGCCCGGTGTGGAGGTGCCCGAAAGCGATATGGTGATCATCGAGAATATGCCCGTGAAGTCCATCATCACCACGCCGGGCACCGGCGCGTCGGTGCAGAATGGGCAGGCCCTGGCCCTGCGCGGCCACGCCTGGTCGGGCGCCGGGGATGTCACCGCCATGCACCTGTCCATCGACTTCGGCCAAACCTGGGTGGCGGCAAAGTTGGAGCCCGCCCGAAACCCCTGGGCCTGGCAGCGATGGACCCACAACCTGCGCTTTCCCCAGCCCGGCTACTACGAGGTCTGGGCGCGGGCGACCGACCACACCGGTTTGGCCCAACCCATGGTGGTACCCGGATGGAACCCCAAGGGCTACCTCAACAACGCCATGCAGCGCATCGCGGTCACGGTCGCATGAGGGCCACGCTGCTTGCAGTGGGCCTGATGGCCTGTGCCGACCCACCGACCGCGCCGCCGGTCGCCCCACCGCCTCCCCAAGCCGCGCCCGCCGCGCCCGCCGCCCCGCTCATCGACGAGAGCGACGTGGTGATGGGCCTGGTGCAAGCACCCGGCCGCGACAAGGTGCTGGCCACCTGCCTGGCCTGCCACAGCACCGCGCTCATCACCCAGAACCGCATGACCCGCGAGCGCTGGGATCACACCCTCACCTGGATGCAGGAGACCCAGGGCCTGTGGCCGATTCCCCCAGAAGATCGCGCCTTGATCCTGGATTATCTCAGCCTCACCCAGGGCATTGACGCCCCGCGGGCCGACAGCCCCTGGGCCGAGCCCCTCTATGCACCCAACCCGATCTGGTAGGGCTCAGGGGCGGCAGGACAGCCCGACTGGCTGGTGGCCGCAGACGCTGCGCCGCCTACTTCGCCACGCAGCCCACCTGGGCGCCCACCAGCGCCGGGTCCTTCAGGGTCGCGTCGAATTCATAGAAGGCGCCGGCATAGCGGATGGCCGTCACCGTCGCGCCGGCCAGGCCCGCGGCGTCCTCGGCGGGCACCTCGAAGCTCTCGACAAACTCAACCGAAGCCAGGCCGGTATTCATCTGGGGCATATCCATCATGCCCGCCGTCATCGTGATCTTCTTGCCGCCTTCCAGCAGCAGGATGACGCTCTTGTTGACGTTGGGCTGCATGGACATGCCCAGCAGCTTGAGGTGCTGCACAAAGTCCAGGAAGAGCCGGTCGCCGCTGCGGCGCACCGCCAGCTCCATGGACTTGGGGTGGGACTTGCCCTCGTAGCTGGCCTTGATGCTGACCGGCTTGGTGGCTTTCTCCACCGTGCCCTCAAAGGCGTCGGTCTTGTCCACGGCCAGCTTGCAGTCGTCGGCCCAGGCGGGAGAGGCGGACAGGGCGATGGCAAAAAGGGCAGGAAACATGCGACCTCCAGCGGGGCGACCCCCTAATGGCGCGGGCGCGAATCGGCGAACCCAGCGGCCCAGGTGGTCAGAAGGCCCAGCCCACGTTCAGGTTGAGCAGCAGGCCCACACTTCCGCCGCCGCCGCTCTGAAACCAGGCCCCGCCCACCTGGCCATCCAGCACCAGCCCGAAGTCAAAGGTAGTCTTGCCGCCCGCCATCACCCCGGGCGAGAAGCCATTGGCAGAGGCCCCGCCATAGGACGCGTTGACATAGAGCACCTCGGCCCCCAACAGCAGGCCATCGGCAAAGTCGCCCAGGAAGTAGTAGCGGGCCTGGCCGCCCAGCTCCCACAGGTTCACGCCAGCGGACCGCCCCAGGCCGCCAATGGCCGCAAGGCTCATCTTCTCCTTGAGCTTGAACTCGCCGGTCAGCTCCACAAGGGGCGTGATGAGGTGGAGCGGCGAGATCGTCAGCGCGACCTGGGTGTCCTTGTCGTCCTTGGCCTGGGCGACCGAAGGCAGGACCAGCAAGGCGACGAGGCAAGCGAGCGGGGCGAAGGAGCGCATGGGGACATCCGGCGAGGGGAGACCGCACTATAACCGGCGACCCCGCTGCGCCCCCGACGCCGCGCCTGCCTGGGCCGGCCTCTCCCCGTCTTGTCAACGCGAGTATGCACAGTGGGTGGGCAGCGCCAAGCGTGCAGAGACGGTGGCACGCCTTTAGAACAGGCCTTGCCCATGATTCGCGGGGGCAAGCGGCTCAAGGGCTGAGGGTCCTCCACCCCGCGCCGTCCGCTCCGCGCCCTCAGCCCCGCCGCGCCAGCTCCACCAGCCAGCCCACCCCGCGCAGCTTCAGGGGCAGGTGCTCCGAGGCCAGGGCCGCATCTACGGCCTGCTGGGTGGCGGCGGCAGAGGCGGGCAGCAAGGCGCCCAGGCCATCCAGAGCCGCCACGCGAATCTCGACCTCCGGGCCGTCCAGCGCCAGGCCCAGCAGGCGCGCGACGGCCGCGCGAGGGATCGGGCCGGACGGCCCCACAGCGCCGACCACCTCGTCCCAGTCCTCGTCCTCGTCCAGATCGACCGGCCGCACCGCCGCATCCTGGCGGGCCCGCGCCGCCAGCTCCGACCCCATCAGCCGCAGCGCCCGCTCCCGGACCAGGGCGCCTGCCGGATCCAATGCAAGGCCGGGGTGCTCAATCAAGGCCGGAAGCAAGGGCAGCAAGGCCGCTGCAGCGCCGGGAAGCTGCTGGGCCACGTCCAGGGCCACCCGCGCCCGCCCGGGGTCCAGGCTGGCCACATCTCGGCGCAGGGTCGCGATCAGACGGGCGGTGGGGTCGGCAGGGGCGCCCGCGTCTTGGGCCGGGTCCTCGGCCTCCGCAGGCGGCGCGGCCGGCGATGGAGCCTGCAAGGTGGGGGCCTGGGGCGGGAAGTGGGCCACCAGGTGGCGCAGGATCTCGGCCCGGCTGTGGTTGTGCCAGCGCCCGCGTCGTCGCTGGGAACCGGGGCCTCCAGCAGGGTCATCAAGGCGGCCCGCACCCGCTCATCGGAAGGTCCCAGGTGGACCAGCAGCGACGCCAGGCCCCGGTGGGCCACATGCAGGGGCGGGCGGGCCAAAGCCAGCAGGCCCGCCAGACCCGGCCCCACCAGCAGCGCCTGCACGCGCCCAGCCGCTGGGATGCCGCTCTGCGCCTGCTTTTGCAGCTCCACCGCCTGCTTGTCCAGCAGCATGGCCGCCTCGTTCAACCCATACCCGGCATAGCCGTCGGGGGCGGAGGGCCAGGTGGCCACCAGGAAGGCGGCCACTGTGGGTGCTGTCCCCGCCGACACCCGCGGCACCTTGCCCAAGGCGCTGATGGCGGCCCGCGCCTGGGGCCACTGGTCAAAGCCAAGCTGCAGGCAGAGCTGGTGCAAGACCGGATCGTCCCCCGACAACTCGGCCATGGCCTCCGCCAGACCCTCCTGGTCGGGGAAGACCAGGGGCACCAACGCATCCCCCCTGGCTTTGTGCAGCTGGGCTGCTGCCGATTGGCTGTCCGGGCGAGGGGGGACCGTGCGGCTGAAGAGGCCCATGGGCGGCTCCGGGGCGATCAAAGGGGGTCTCTGCGGACGATCCTCAGCCGGGCCCGCGCGTCAGAGACGGCTGCCGGGGAAGAGGTAGGCCTGTCCGACCGAATCAGGAGCCATCGAACCGGTGAAGAGATCCGGGAGCCCGTCGCCGTCCACATCGCCAAGGGACAGCTCGGTGCCCAGATAGTCGCGCGGGTCATTACCGTCGAATCGGTACTGCGCGTCATCCAGGCCGGCGGTGCCTGCCTGTGGGCCCAGAAAGACCCCAATCTGTCCCGCACCGTCATTGGCGTACCGCGCGCCCAATAGAAGATCTTGCTGGCCGTCCACGTCCAGGTCGGCGATCAGCACCTCGCCCCACTTCCTCCCCAGGCTGTCGAGGCTGCCACCGTTCACGGTGAAGTGCGCGGCCGACGTATCCGACCCGCTGGTGATGGGGCTGAGGAAGGTGTAGACCGCACCGGCCCAACCGCCAGCACTAGGTGCCCCCACAGCGACATCATCCAGCCCGTCTCCGTCCAGATCGCCTGTGGCCACGTCATCCCCGAAGTCGCCGGCGCCCGAGAGCACCAGGTCTGCGTCGTCCACCGCCAGGGCCCCAATCAGGGGACCCAGAAAGACCCAGGTGCGGAGGGCCCCGCCCGATCCCAGGACGACATCGCCCACACCATCTCCGTTGATATCGGTCGGCCGCGACGCGTTGCTGCCAAGCAAGGCCCCCGAGCTCCCCGTGATGGTGGCGGCGGCGTCTTCGGGGCCCAACAGGCCCCGATCGGCGCTGGAGAAGAGGTAGACCGCGCCAGGTGAGGAGGCGGAGGGAGCGCCAAAGGCGAGATCAGCCACCCCATCGCCGTCCACATCGCCCACTTCGTTGGCGACAAACCACCCCAGGAAGCTGCCCTCAGCGCCCTCCACCAACAGATCCGCGTCACCCAGGGTAGCGCTACCGGCGAGGGGACCCAGGAAGAGCGCGCCGGCACCCGATTCTGCGCCGCCCGGGTAGCCGGGCGCGCCCACCAGCAGCTCTCCGAAGCCATCGCCATTCAGATCATCCACCAGCTCTACCGCAAAGCCGACTTCGTCCGATGCGTTCTCACCCCGCAGCGTCCAGGTGGCGTCGCTGTCAGCACTCAGGGTGCCTGTGGTGCTGCCGCCGGCAAAGAGGTAGACGGAGCCTGCTTCGGAGGCCACGGTAGAGTCTAGGATTGCCCCGACGGCCATATCGTCCAGGCCGTCGCCGTCCACATCGGCAGCGTTGGACAGGGCATAGCCAAAGCGATCGTTGGTCAGGCCCGTCGCGATGGTGAGCGGCGCGTCACCAGCCACCCAGCACACCTCGTCCAGGTTGCCGTCACAGTCGTTGTCTACGCCGTCGGCACACAGCTCCAGCGCGTCCGGATTGGTGTCGACGCTGGTGTCGTCGCAGTCGCTTGCGTCCACCACATCGGTGGGATCGGGCGCATCGCACGCGACCACGCCGTCCGCGCTCTCGTCCCCGAAGCCGTCGGAGTCGATGTCTGGATACCAGGTGGAGGCGGTGCTGAGATCGACGAAGGCGTCGTCATCATCGGCAAAGCCGTCACAGTCCTCGTCCGTGTCGTCGGGGTCGCAGATCTCCGTCGCGTCGGGGTTGATGTCGGCCCGGCCGTCATCGCAATCGGTCCGGTCCGCCACATAGGACGTGCCCACGCGGACGAAGGCGTCGCAGGCCAGCTCGCCTTCGTCGCCATCATCGCCAAAGCCGTCCGAGTCGCGGTCCGGGTACCACAGGGACCCGGTGGACAGATCCACGTCCCGATCATCGTCGTCGCTGTCGCCGTTGCAGTCCTCGTCCCGGTCTGCACGGTCACAGATCTCGGTGGCGTCGGGGTGCACATCCCGATCCTGGTCGTCGCAGTCACCGCCCACGGTGGTGGCGTCTTCGGTGGGCAGGGCGCAGGCTTGGGTGGCGGTGCTGTCGTCGCCAAAACCATCGCCATCGAGGTCAAGGAAGTAGCGCAGTCCGGAAGAGCCGTCGAGATCGTCGTCCTCATCGTCGATGCGGCTGTCGCAGTCATTGTCCACGCCGTCGCAGACCTCGACCGCAGCCGGGTTCACATCCGGATTTGCGTCGTCGCAGTCTTCTGCCACGCCGAAGCCGTCGCCATCGTCATCCACGGCGTTGGGGTCGCCCGTGTCAGGGACGGGGTTGCTGCCCACGCAAGCTGCAAGGGAGAGTGCGAGCAGGAGGGCAGGAGCGCGTCGGAGCATGGGATTCTCGAGGAGAGGGAGAGAGGGCGGCAGCGGCGCATCCCAGAAGAGGGCGGTGTAGCCCTCCACCGGCCCAAGAGCAAGCATCAACGCCCTTTGCGTCGGCCTCCGCACCCACGGTTGCCACTGCAGGTGGTCTCAGTCCAGGCTCCTGCGGCACCCTGGCTCAATCCTGCCAGAGCCCGAGGTCCACACCCCCCTGCTGGGTGATGGCGATGGTGCCCTG
>JAGYJW010000170.1 GCA_018401435.1 Deltaproteobacteria bacterium
GGTCTGTGCCCGGTCGAGATCGGGTGGCCCCAAGCCCAGGCGCGCCGCGGCCGATCCCAAGGTCGCCGAGAAGGCCTCCGGCTTGCCCGGGCTGGCGTCTTCGGCATCCAAGAAGCGCTGCCCGTCGGCGCTCAGGCCGAAGTCGGCCGAGAGCGACCGCTTCTGCGTCTTCGAGGCATCCAGCCAGGCCCCGATCACCCGGGTGAGACCGCGCGCCAGCGGTCGGTAGTCCGAACCTAACAGCCCCGCGAGCTGCCGCTGCAGGCCACCGGGATCACCCAAGAGTGCAGCGGGAAGGCGAAAGGCCTTGCCCCGCCCATCGGCCAGTCTCAGGAAGCCAGACAGCTCGGCCTCGCCCCGACGGTGGGTATCGTAGACCACCTCCATCCAATAGGGCAACAAGACCCGCTGGCCGTCGCGCGTCGCTTCCCAGGTCTGGCCTTCTGCCACGAAGACGGTGCCGACCGGCAGAGTCTCGGGAGTCGGGTCGAGGGGGACGGCGGTGGCAAGCAGCTGGTCCAGGCCCGCGCCTTCCCGCAGGCGGTCGCTCAGGTCGCCCTTCATGACGCCACCTGGGCGGAGGTTGCCGACAGGGCAGCGAGCGGCCTGCCAGCAAGCGCGCTTTGGATCTGCGCCAGGTAGTGCTCCCCGGCCGGATCTGCGTCCATCGCGGCGATGAAGCGCAGCGGGCGCGGGGGCCACCGCACCTGGGCCAGGGCGGGAAAGCTGCCCGACACCCCCCCCAGCACCGCGAGGTCCCTACGGCCCTCCGCCGAGGCGACCGCCGCAGCAAAGAGCCAGTCGGTGAGCCCTTCGCAGATCAACACGGTGTCCGGGCCCTCCGCCGCAGCCTCCCCCCGCAGCAAGGCATGGGCCCCCGCATCGGCGAAGAGCAGGCCGCCCGCCGCGAAGGCGCGCCCGTCCCGGGCGGTGGCCGGCCACAGGGTCTTGGGCAGGCGCTGCCCATCCCACCCGGGACCGTCCTCCACCGACCGGGCATGCAAGCTGCCCAAACGACCATCGGGCTCCCAGGCCCGCACCAGCAGCCGCCAGCGGTCCGCGCGGCCCCGCGGCCACCAGTCCGGCCAAGGCCCGCCGGCCGCCGGAGGGGTCAAGCGGGCGAGCCCGGCCGCATCAATGGCGTCGACGAGAGGCGAGAGCACGCGCTGGTTCAAGAAGTCCGCCGTCGCGCCGTGGGCCGCCCCGCCGCCCGGCCAGCAGGAGCGCAGGGGCAA
>JAGYJW010000171.1 GCA_018401435.1 Deltaproteobacteria bacterium
GCGGTCTTCCAGTCGTAGCCCTCGTCGAGGTTCTGGTGGACGGCGACGAGCGCCATGCGGGCGAGCAGGCCGAGGATCTTCGCCTTGTCGCTGGCGCGGGTGCTGTCGAGTGCGGCCTCGATCTGGTTGACGTACCGCTCGTACTTGGCGTCCTGGGCCGCGTTCATGTCGACTTCGACGACGTTGACGCGCGGTTCGGGCAGGCGCAGCCCCACGTCCTCGGCGGTCTTGAACTCGCCGTAGCGGAAGATCACGTCGCGCAGCTCGTGCAGGTTCTGGAAGCCCACGACGGCAGAGCGCTCGACGACCTCCATCTTGCTGTCCACGACGGCCTTGAGCTCGATGCGCAGGTAGCGGTCGATGAACTGCTCGGGGTCGCGGATCCCCATGCGCGACCAGGCGTCGTGGTCGACGTACTGGATGAGGCTGTAGAACTCGAGCGGGCTGTTCTTGGCGGGCGTCGCCGAGAGCAGCACCACGCCGGCCCCGCCGGTCTGCCTGCGCACGGCCGCGCAGCGGAAGTCGAGCTGCCAGGCGCGCTTGCTGCCCTCGCCGGCGTTGCCCATGAAGCGGGGGACGCCGCCCTCGCGGGCCTCGGGCAGGTAGAGGTTCTTGAAGTTCTGGGCCTCGTCGACGATGAGCAGGTCCACGCCGATGTCGTCCCAGGCCACGCCCGGGTCGTAGTCCCAGCCCGGCGGCAGCTCCATCTGCTCGGCGATCCAGCCGGCCACGCCCTCCTTGAGCACGGCCTCCTGGCGCTCGGTGAGCTTCTTGGCGTCGGCGGCGTTGCGCTGCCGCAGGCGGACCTCGCGGCGGATCGCCTCGGTCGCGTCGGCGTAGGCGCGGATCGCGCCCTCGTTCATCCGGGTGCGGGAGAGCGCGGTGTAGGTGAGCAGCACCACATCGAACTCGCCGGCCTGGAAGCGGGTCCACTTGTCGGCGCGCTCGGCGGGCGTGTCCGTGTCGCTGGTGACCATGCCCTTGCGCTCGCCGCGGGCGATGACCTTGCGCTTGCTGCCGACGACCGCGATCCGGTAGTCGGGCAGCACCCGGCGGATGTCGGCCTCCCACTTCCACACGATGGAGTTGGGGACGACAATCACCGGTCGGCGCACCCAGCCCTCCTGCCGGGCGCGGGCGAGCAGCGCGATGCCGGTGTAGGTCTTGCCGACGCCCACGTCGAAGGCGAGCAGCCCGCCCCGATTGGCGAGGATCCGCCGTGCTCCAGCCACCT
>JAGYJW010000172.1 GCA_018401435.1 Deltaproteobacteria bacterium
GAGGTATTCGTTGTTCTGTGCGCCGGCGGGCATGGCGGCGAGGCAGAGGGCGAGAGTAAGGAACGCTTTGGTTTTCATGGGATTGGAGGCTGTGGCTTGGTTATGGCGGGGATTGAAAAAAATCAGGGTTGCTAGGAGGGAGCGAGGACAAGGGTCACTTTTGTCTCCAGATCGGGCACGCGCTCGGTCATGATTGTCCATACATCATCGTTGATTTTGTCCTCTCCCGGGTGCGCTTGTCGAGGATGACATCGCTCACCCGGTAACGGCTTTCGTCGAGTTTCTTGATCTTCGGTTTCGTAGGTTCCTCTGCCGCTTTTTCTGCGGCGCGGGCGGTCGGCGCCGCGACACAAGCGAGCACGAGAAGCGCGCGCAGCGGTCTCGCGGAGAGGAGGGTGAAATGCCGGAATGCTTTCATAAACGTTGTTTATAGAATGGCAGATCCGGTTCGGCAAGTTTCCTTCATGGACGAAAATTATCCATCAAGGAAAGATACGGACGCGTAACGTCCCGCACGAACCGGTGATTAGTCGAGGAAACCGCGCGCCTTGAGGTTGTTCAGGCGGCGGGCTGTTTCCACAAGGCCATCGATGATGACCTGAGTGTAGGTGCGCCCGTCGCGGGTGTCGATGCCGTGGCCGGGGACGGCGTCGCGGAGAGCCTGGAGGGCGGGATCATCGTGGCGGAAGGCTTCCACGAAAACGGTTTCCAGTTTCCCGGTGCGGGCGGCGGCGGAGAGTGTCGCGCCGATCCAGCCGTCGTCGGTGCTGAGGCAGCCGCGGGTAGTTTTGGCGGAGGCGTGGAAAATGCCCATGTGGTCGGCGGCGGCGAGTTCCGCGATGAGGCACTCGTTTTCCGCGATGGAAAGGCCGGAGTCTCCCATGTGGGCGGAGTCGATGAGGAGCTTGAAATAGTCGCGGCCGAGTTCCTTGTTGATCGCCTTGATGAAGCCCCAGGCGCGCTCGATGTTGGTGAAAGTCTTGAACTCGACGGGGCGAAGGAACTCGATGTGCCATGCGGTGATGGCGGAGTCGAGCAGGCCAGCCTCCTTCACAGCGCGCACGTGGAGTTTCACATTCTGCGCAATGGCGGTGTCGAGTTCCATGTCCGCCGGGCCGTTCATCCATTCCTCGATGGACGTGGAGGCGACAGAGATTGCGCCGTGCTCGATGGCGGCCTTGAGCGACGGGACGAGTTGGCCGATGACGGTGTCCTCGTCGGCGGGGT
>JAGYJW010000173.1 GCA_018401435.1 Deltaproteobacteria bacterium
GATTGAGGAGTGATACCAGCTGCCAGTCCACCAGGGGTCGCCATTCACCACCAACCCGTTCTGCACCCACCAAGGCACGCTGAAGCGGTGTGGAGGGCGCAGAGAACTCGTCTTGACACGAGTAGATGACCAAAGGGTTGCGAAGCTCCGGTACTGCACTCAGGAAGACCTCCTGCTCCGCCGCCGCATCCAGCGCGACTTCGATGAGCCGATGTCCGGCGCCAACGATGGTGGGACCTCGACGGGAACGCGGACGGCTTCGGTCGAAGTGGACATCGTAGCGACGACGGACCGCGATGTGGCGCTGCTCCCAATCCTCAGGAGTGCGGAACGACAGTACGCCATTCCTCAGTTCGGGCCTGCGCTTCTGCCACCGCAGCGCCGCAACGAGGAAGGGCTGAAGGTCTTCGAGGTCGACCCGTGGCAACGACTGGCCGACAGACTGGAAGTCGAAGCGCGCCGCGCTGCCAATCAGCGCATTGACCACGCTCACAACGTCCCTGCCGCCGAAGGTCGCCGACGCGGAATCGAACCAGGAGTCGAACGCCTCGCTGTCGACACCCAAGGCCTCCGTCGTCAGCCGCTCCTGGAGATTCGCCGGAAGCGCCCCCAGAACGAGCGACCGAATGTCCTCCGGGTCGGCCATCGCTCCCTCGAACGCCAGCGCGATCCGGTCGAGCTTCTCCTCGAGCTTCGCCCAGATGCGGGCCTCCACCGTCGCTGGGTTGCGCACCAAGTAGACCTCGACGGACTCCTTCTGCCCGAACCGATTGACCCGCCCCACACGTTGGTGCATCCGCATCGGATTCCACGGCAAGTCGACGTGGATGAGTGTGTGACACCTGTGCTGCAGGTCGATGCCCTCGCCTGCCGCCTCGGTGGACACCAGAAAGCGTGGGCGGCCCTCGTTGAACTCTCGTGCAGCCTCGCTCCGCGCCATGGACGCAGCGGTGAGGCGCCCGTTGGCGTCCACGAGCCCAGAGAGCCGCTCGTCTCCGTTGATAAAGAGGGCCGAGTCATGGCCGAACTCTCTGCGCAACGCGTTCACCACCAACGCCTGGGTAGCCTTGTACTCCGTGAACAGGAGGACCTTTCGCTCAGGCTCGAAGGATCGAATCAGATCGATGATGGCGACGACCCGGGCCGAACGGCCCGAGGTTCGGAAGGTGCTTTCTGCCAAGGCGATCTCGAACATCCAGAAGCTGGTCGGGGGCGTGGCCG
>JAGYJW010000174.1 GCA_018401435.1 Deltaproteobacteria bacterium
GGCAATGGCGAGCTGGTGGTGGGCGCCGGCCCGGCCCACGGGCAGCGGCGCCTGCCCCACTTCCAGGTGCTCGCCGCCCCCGAGCTCTCCCTCCAGCTGGACCGGGTGCAGCCCCAGACCAGCACCCTGGCCGAGATCGGGCTGCGGGTGGCACCCGACCCCGACGTGGCCCTCAGCCCCAGCCAGGCCCTGTCTGCGGCCGTCTCTCGGGGCAGCCGGGTGGTGGTCACGGTCGCCCGGGACGAGGTGGCCGCCGCCACCCTGCCCTTGGACCTGAGCCCCTGGGTGGTGGCCTGGGGAGGCACCGAGGCGGCCCGGGACGATGGCGCCGCGGTCTGGGCCTGGCCCTATGCCGCGGCCACCCGGCGACCGGCCCATGGCGCCCTGCCCTGGCCGGAGCTCGACCCGCTGGAGCTGCTCGGTCAGGCCAACCAGGGCGGCCGCAGCTCGGTGGTGGACGCCGACTGGGTGCGGGCCGCGGGGCCGCCCTGGACCTGGACGGCCCAGCCCTTCGCCTTGCGCCTGTCCGGGCTGCAGGACCTGCCCACCCTCTTTGGCCTGTTGGACGCCGGCCTGGCCCTGCGGCTGGTGGGCCCCCTCACCTGGCTGGAGCAGCGCGACGCCGAGGGCATGAACGCCGTTCAGGCCCAGCGCGCCCTGCTGGAGGGCCCGACCACGGCGGGCAATGGCCTGCGCATCACCCTGTCGGCCCGGGCCTTGCCCGAAAGCAGCGGGCGCGCCGCCATCACGGTGCGGGCCAGCTGCAGCGGCCCCGCCTGGATGCCTCCCGACGCGATGCAGCTGTGGGGCCCGGGCGGCGTGTTGCTGGCCGAGATCCCCGCCCAGGATCCGCGCCCACCACAGATCGTGGCCGATCTGTCCATGCCGGCGGTGGCCTGGGTGGTGGCCAGCTGCGAGGGCCTCGCGGCCCCGCCCGCCCAGCCCCAGCCCCTGTGGGCGGTCAGCAGCCCGCGCTGGGCGCAGGCCCCCTGAGCGGGGTCAGATGGGGCCGGCGTTCTCGGCGATCAGCTTCTCCATCAGGTGGTCGTTGAGCGCGGTCACCAGATCGTCCAGCTCGCCTTCGATGATGCGGTCGAGCTGGTAGAGGGTCAGGCCGATGCGGTGGTCGGTGAGCCGATTCTGGGGGAAGTTGTAGGTGCGGATGCGCTCGGAGCGGTCGCCGCTGCCCACCTGGGCCCGCCGGGTCTCGGCCGCGACCGC
>JAGYJW010000175.1 GCA_018401435.1 Deltaproteobacteria bacterium
TATGGGTCAAGCAGGCGCCCCGCCGGGCCTGGGCGAGCAGCCGGCCCTCGGGGTTCAAGCCCGCCTCCAGCAGCCGCTGGTAGCGAAGGGCGAGGGTGCTCCAGCTGCTGCCGTCGCCGTTGCGCACATAGGCCAGGTCGGTGAGGGCCAGGGCCAGCCCCCGGTCGAAGCGGGGCGGCGGGCGGGTGGCGCCGGCAGCCCAGTCCACACCAAAGGCACGGGCGATGGCGCCATCGACGGCGCTGACCTGGTCGGGGTCGGCTCGATCGGCGCCCGGCCGCACCAGCGGCCAACCCATCGCCATGGCCTCGGTTGCCTTCTCTGGCATGCCAAGCACCGCCAGGACGGGGGTGTGGGGGCGCGGGTCCGACAGTTCGTGGCCGACCGCCCCGGTCCAGACCGCTGGGGCCGCGACCTGTCCCGACAGGGCCGACCAGGTGGCCACTGCCGTGGCCAGAGCCAGGGATCCGCCTTCGATGCGGCTTTCTGTCGAGAGCGCCCGACCGTCCAGTCCCAGCAGATGGAAGCGACACTCCCGCGCCGGATCCACCGGCCAGGCATAGGGGTAGAGCTGCGCGACGGCCAAGACAGCCCGCTGCATGGCGTCCAAGGACTCTGCAGAAAGGGCCGAGGGTGGAATATGGAGGCTGTGGTCGGGAGCCTCGACCAGCTCCACCCGCACCCGCAGGATGCGTCCCTGGCGCCGGGCGCCCAACAGCACCGCGCCCAGGGCCTCGCCAACGTGCAGCTCCTCCCTCGGCAAGGGTCCGAGCAGACTCTGGATTCGGTTGGCCAACTCGGGCGAAGCCCAGAGAGGCACGCTACCCGAGAGGTGGCGCCGCAAAGTGCGCAGTCGTGCGGGCCCACCCTCGTTGCATGGGTCGAGGTAGTGCTCCCGCATTGCAGCATGGAGCGCCGCGACCGACCTCACACCGGCGCCGAGGGCAGATCCAGGCGATGGACCTCCGCGGCGACGCGCGCGGTCACCCGCGCCGGCCGGCCCAGGATGCGTCGGTGGCCATCGGCATCGGTCCAGGGCTCGCAGCCCTCGGCGCTCAGGTCGAAGTCCGTGTCTTCGGCGGCCGGCATCAGGGTCACCAGCCAGCCCGCCGCGGCCCGCTCCACGTGCAGGGTCGAGCCATCGGAAAAGGCCCAGACCAGGGAACCGGCGGCCGGTGGCGGGTAGGGGGGGGCATCGGTCGCTGCATAGGCCCC
>JAGYJW010000176.1 GCA_018401435.1 Deltaproteobacteria bacterium
GCCCGCATCCGCCTGATCCACCTCGCTCCGGATGTTCCCGGCGTCGATGTGCACGTCAATGGCGCCGCAGAGCCCATCGTGCCCAACCTCGAGTTCCCCGACGGCACCCCCTATGTGGATGTGCCCGCCGCCACCTACGACTTCCAGGTCGCGCTGGCTGGCAGCGGGGTGGAGAATGCCGCGCTGGAGGTCGAGGGCCTCCCGCTGGACGCCGACATGTCCTATACCGCCGCAGCCATGGGCAGCCTGGCCGACGGCAACATCGGCGTGGTGGCGCTGGTGGACGACGACAAGGACATCCCCGCCGGCAGCTTCCGGGTGCAGGTGGTGCATGCGGCCGAAGGCGTGGGCGAGGTGGACATCTGGAATGTCACCGGCGCCACCCCGTCGCCCCTGCTCGAGAATGTGCCCTTCAAGGCCTTCGCCACCCTCGACCTGCCCGCGGCGGCCTACTCGGTGGGCATCGACGTCGACAACGACGCCAACCCCGACCTGGTCTTCAACCTGCCCGACCTGCCGGCCGACCTCTTCGTGAACCTCTACGCGGTCAACGACAACAGCGGCAACGTCTTCCTTCTGGCGCAGCTGCCCGATGGCAGCACCGCCCGGATCGACCCCGCCCCCATGTAGAACTCCTGCGACCCTGGGTGCCCGCGCCGCTGGGGAGAGGGGTGCGGTCGCCCAGGGCCGTCTGGCTGGCTTCAGCGGGCGCGCCCCGGCAGGCAGGGCAGGCCCAACAGGGCGGCCGGCACCTGGGAGAGGATCCACCAGGCGCCGGCATAGGCCACCGCGCCGGCCTGATCGACCCCAAAGAGGGCCAGCACCGCGACGCTCGCGGCCGCTGGCCCTGCCGCGTAGGTGGGCGGCAGCACCACCGAGGCCAGCGACGAGATGGCCAGGATTCCCGAGGCCGCCAGCCAGGGCAGGGGGACGTCGAGGCCCACCGCCGGCAAGGCCAGGGCGAAGGCGCCGACCGTGGCGGCCACGTCAACCCCGGCCAGCAGCAGGTTGAGGGCGAGGCTGCGCGGGGCCGTCAGGCTGTCGCTGGACTGGCGCAGGGTCTCGCGGATCAGCGCCAGGGGCCCCGGTCCGCTGGGCCTGGCCTCGGCGCCGGCGAGCCGCCGGCCGATGAGCACCCCCAGCACGGCCACGGCGATGCCGCCCAAGGTGAGCAGCGTGACCAGGGTGAGGGCGTCGCGGTGG
>JAGYJW010000177.1 GCA_018401435.1 Deltaproteobacteria bacterium
CACCGACGGCGCGCTGCCCTCCGGCTCCGACCCGACCTCCCCGAGGGACGGGCTGTGCACCCGCAAGCGCCAGAGGCCACGGTCCGTGCCCACCCAGACCTCGCCGCCTGGGGCCACATCCACGCTCCACACCGCGCCGGCCACCAGGCCCCGCGCCGCGCCCACCGGCTCTCCCCCCGGACCCAGGAGGCCCAGGGCGCCGGCCGCCACCCACAGCCCATCTGGCCCGGCGGCCAGGCCATAGGCGCCTTCTGGCGGGTAGGCGGGCAGGCCCTGGCTCGCATCGGGCACCTGGGGGTCCACCAGGCGGGCGCCGCGACCCAGGCTGGCGGTCAGTACGCCGGCAGCGCCCAGATCCAGGATGTCGTAGACCCGCTCGCCGGGCAACCAAGGCGCAGCGCGGGCGTCGGCCTCCAGCAGCGGCGAGGCGTCTGGCTCGTCGGGAATGAAGTGCAGGCCTTCATATCCGGCCCACACGCCCCCCCCTTGCGCCGGGCGCAACGAGAAGACGGACCAGGGCCCCAGGCGCAGCGTCACCGCCCCATCGGGCCCCACCTGCGCCAGGCCCCGAAAGGTGCCCGCCCACAGGGTGGGGCCGCTCAGGGCCACCGCCTGCACATAGGGGTCGGGCAGGGCCGAATCCCAGACCGTGACCTGCCCATCGGGCGCGATCAAGGCCAGGCCCGCCGCGGTGCCCACCAGCGCCCGGCCCCCTTCGGCCGAGACCGCCACCGCCCGGTCGTGGGGCAGCCCCTGCCAGCGGGTCCAGATCTGCAGATCGGCGCCGGATGCCGCCACCGACGCCACGCCGCCGCCCAGGGTCGCCGCCCACAGGCGCCCGGTGGCCGGGTCCCGATCCAGATCCCCGACAGTGGAGGCCAACAAGGCGGGGCCGCGGGCCACGGCCTGGGCCAGCTCGGCGGGGCCCATCCAAGGCGGGGCAGCCAGGCCCGGGGTCCACCGCCGACCCTCCGAGGTCCTCAGCCGAAAGTGGGCCCCCTGGGGCAAGGGGCGACTGGTCCAGCCCGGCTGGGCGTCGGTCTGCACGGTGCGCCAACGGCCGTGCACGCGCTGCTGCAGCTGCACCAAAGTGCCCGGCGGCAGCGGATCCCAGAAGACGCGGTAGCGGCGACGGGGATCATCCAGATCGGCCCACCGCTGCGGCGGCTCGGCCACCACCCGGGCATGGGT
>JAGYJW010000178.1 GCA_018401435.1 Deltaproteobacteria bacterium
CAGAGGAGGTGGCCGAGCTGGAGCGCCGCGCCTTTGCCTTGGGCGCCAGCGACCTCTTCCGGGTGGTCAAGCGCGAGGAGGCGGTGGCCAAGGCCAACAAGGACCTGATCGAGGCCCGGCTGGCCTGGCGGGCCGCGGTGGTCGCGGCGGCCCTGGCCACGGGCGAGCGGGTCTCGGCGGAGCGCTTCTAAGGCGGCGAGAGGCGCCAGATGCGGTCGGCACCCCGCAGCTCGGGGGGGCCGAAAGCCGCGGTGAAGGCGGCCGCATAGGCCCCATCCAGGCCCACCGAGGCCGCCAGCTCGCCGTGCAACACGATGGCGCCGTAGTGGGTCCGCAGGTGGGCGATGGCGGCGGCGTCCAAGGGGTGCGGCGCCTCCAGCACGGGGCCACCGCCGGGACGCGTCGGCCCGAGAATGCGCATCAGCGCTTCATCTCGGGCGGATCCCAGGCGCACGTCCGGGGTCCAGGGCAGGGGTCGGCCATGGCCGGTCTGGTACCAGAACCAGGCGCTGGTCTGCATGCCGGTGCCGGCCTCCACCGGCAGATCCAGCACCATGCCCGGCGGCAGATCGGCGTAGTAGGCGGGGATCTCGGCCGAACTGGTGACAATGGGCCAGCGGACGGCGCTGCCAAAGAGCCCCTCCCCCAGCATCCCGAGGGCCAACAGGCCACAGAGACGCCCCACCGGCTGCCCCAGGCGGGCCGCGAGGGGGGCCACCCCGGCCGCCGCCAGGGCCGGCAGCAGCACCTGGGCCCCCACCGACAGGCGCAGCGGGTGGGTGATGGCCACCTGGGGCAGCAGCAGCCGCAGCCAACCAAAGGGCAGGCTGAGGCGCCAGCCCCCTGGCGCCACCCAGGCGCCATCGAACCACAGGGCGCTGCCCAGGCCCATCACCAGCGACAGGGCCGCCAGGGCGCCCGCCGCCCGAAGCCGCCCCCGAAGTGCGGGCGCGGCCGCCACCAGCCCGACGATGGCCAGCGCGACCACCGACAGGCGCAGGTAGCCCGTGTGCACGAAGGGCTCGCCGAAGCGGGCCGCCAGGTCCACCGACTGGAAGGCCCCGGGACGCAGGTAGACCTGGGGATCGACGGCGTTGTGCTCCAGCAGGGCCAGGTCGAGGCCGGCCGGCCGACGCACCAGGGCCTGGGGGTGGGCCAGGGAGGCCCGGAAGAGCAGC
>JAGYJW010000179.1 GCA_018401435.1 Deltaproteobacteria bacterium
CCCTTCATCCGCGTTTGTGACCGATCCGGTTCTGGCTCTTGGCCTTGGCGCCTTCGCCTTGCTTCTGATCGCCTTGCCCGTGGCCTCCCGCTCGGTGCTCTTCGCGCCAGCGGGCGGTCCCCCGGATGCCGATCCGGTGGGCGCCATCGCCGCGCGGGCCGACGCGCTGGCAGCGGAGCTTCGAGGCGCCATTCGGCTTCGTTGACAATTTCCTTGCAATTTCGGATGCGGTTGGGCCAGGGTGGAGGCAGTCCCCCAAGCCCTGGAGCCGCCCATGCGAATCCCCCGCCTTCTCCTCCCCCTTTCGCTCGCCGCCTGCAATCCCGGTGGCGCCTTCCAGGGCAAGGTGGTGGACGGCCTCAGCCAGAGCCCCCGGGGCGACGAGCAGGTGCTGGCCCGGGCCCGGGACAGCTCGGACCTGGGCTGCCAGGTGCGCGAGGCCAGCACCGACGCCGCGGGCAACTTCTTGATCGAGGGCCTCTGCGCCGGCACCCGCTACGATCTGTCCCTGGGCAACAAGACCCTGCAGCTCGATCACGCCGTGACCCTCGACGGCGACCAGATCTCGGGCGAGAGCACCGAGATCCGCGCCTGGCGCGTGCCCCTGGGCAGCGGGGTGCACAAGCTGGCCATGGACCGCACCCAGAATATCCGCACCTTCGCCGATGTGGCCACGGTGCGCCTGCCCGGCAGCGACCAGGATCTGCGCTTCCTGACGGTGCAGCCCGGCGCGGTGGAGGTCGTGAAGAAGGGCGAGCACCTCATCCTCGCGGGCAAGGAGCTGTCTGGCCAGCTGGAGTTCCTGCCGCTGGTCACCGACGCGGGCACCCGCAGCTTCGAGGGCGACCGCAGCCTCACCGACGCTCCCTTCCTCGGCGTGGGCTTCGAGGCCGACGGCAGCGCGGTTGCGGTGACCGCCCAGCTGGACTCCTCCCGCGTGATCGCCATCGACAACGGCCAGACCCACGCCCTGCTCATCCCCTCCGACGCCCTGCCCCAGGGCCGCTACGCGCTGGTCGGCAAGAAGGACAAGCGCGCTTTCATCCTGGACTTTGGTGAGGGGTCCGGCGCCGATGTGGCCGCCGCGCCCCTGGACTGATTTCCGTCAGGGCGCCGCTTCAGGCGCCGCCTCGGCAGCCCCTTCTGGGGCGGCCGGGGCCTCGCCCGGCAGG
>JAGYJW010000018.1 GCA_018401435.1 Deltaproteobacteria bacterium
AACCGGCATATTGAGCCCCCAATACAAGCCGTTCAGGTAGGGGTGCACATCGGTCGCGTGCCCGTCGGCCTTGCCCATGGCCAGCGCGCTGTCGCGGGCGAAGGCATCGCGGATACCCTGGGCCTGCTCGGGATCGCGGAGGTCCTGCCAGCCGCGGCTGCCCTGGGCGCGAAGCACGATGCTGTCGAAGCGGCGCACCGGTGCATTGACAAAGAGCGCGTAGTCGAGCGTGCGGGGCCCGTATCGCTCCCGGAACTCCAGGCGAGAGGGGTGCTTTGTCGTGTTGGCGTGGGGGCGCCAGCCATCGCCGTGAATTCGAATGCCACAGTCGGCCACCACGCCGGTGCTGCCGTCGATCTCGATGATCTCGATGCTGGCGGGACGCTCCCAGCTGTCACCACGTCGGGTCGAGTGGATGCAGATGCCGTCGTCGGTCCCCCACAGATCGTCGGGGTCCATCACCCGATCCTCGGTATAGGCGGGATCCTCGAGGATCGCGGCGTCCATCCCATAGTCTGCGGCCTCCTGGCTCAGTCTCGCCCCCGCCCAGCTGGGGGGCAGGCCATCGGGTGCACCGGGCTGCCGCAGGATCTGATCGAGAATGAGGTAGCTGTGGGTGATCACCGGGCTCGGCTCGTGGCCCTCCGCCAGCGCCAGCACCCGCAAGGTGGCGTTGCCTTCTACCCGCTGCTCTGCCCGATCGCTGTCCACCACGGTGCCATGGGTGGGGCTGGGGGCGCTGCAATCCAAGCTGTAGACCAGCCAGGCGCCTGGCGTGTCTGCGCTTGTTGTGAGCGTGATCGGGGCCTCGTGGAAGCCCCGGGGGGATCGACCTCTGGATCGGCCACAAAGCCCTGTCCGCCCAGGCCATTGGGTGAGCCGGGGCTGGGTTGGGTGAACCAGGCGCGGGCCTCGTCTTGGGTGTCGATGGCTTGGGCCGTCCAATGCAAGCCCAGCAGGGCGTCCGGGTCGTCCACCGACAAGTTGTCCAGCCGCACCGCCAGCAGCCCTTCAGCATGGGGCGGCAGCGCGTGCAGGCCGGGACCGGTGACCTCCACCCCTGAGCCGACGGGCTGGGCCGCGCCCGCGACGCCGTCCAGCCAGGCCTGAAAGTCGTCGTCCGCGCAGACCTCCAGCAGCGGGCGGGTGGGAGTGAAGTCGACGGGGGCCGGCTGCACGCGCAGCCAGGTCGTGTCGCTGAAGCCCATCATTGAAGCACCAATATCGGTATGGATCCAAGCGCTGTAGGGTGCGGCGTCGGCCCCCGTGATCTGCACACCTGCGTGCGAGAGCCCCTTGCTGGAGCCGACGCCATTCACCGCTTGCTTGCGCACGGTGATGAAAGGCCCGACGCCGCTCTCCTCCAGGCCCCCGTCCAGGCCCCCGTCCAGGCGATCGCCGGGGCTGCCTGGCAGGGCGCCTTCGCTGGTGGGATTGAGCAGGACGCGGGTCCAGGTCACCGCCCCGGTCTCGTCGCGGACCTCCACCTCGATATTGTAGAGACGCTCTGCGCAGCAGCCGAGGCGGTCGAGCAGCGTGATCGCGTCGATCACCCGGCTCTGGCCCAGATCGACCTCCCACCAGGGGTTCAGGTCGCCGTCGGCGGTGTTGCTGAAGCTGCTCCACTCGTCGTCCACGGCCTGCATGCCGGTGAAGCCGTGGCCGTCGCTGGATTGGGTTCTGGGCGCAAAGAGGGCGAGGTTGCGTCGGGTGCTGTCTCCATCCACCGCGTCAACGCCCACCGGCAGCTGGATCTCGGTCCAGCTGCTGTCATCGTAGCCCGCCTCGGTCCAGCCCGAGGCCGGCGCGAGGCTGAGGCGCGATGCGCCGCCATCTGCGACGCGCTGCGCCTCTTGTAGGGAACGGGGGCGCTCCCAGGACGCATCCTCGCGGTGGGCCGGAGAGTCCACGCGATCTACGATGCGTCCCGACGGGTCTCGCAGCAGCAAGGACGCGCCGTCGCTGTCCAGGCGAATGGGCAGGTGGATCTCGTCGGGGTCGGCGCTCTCCCTGCGGCCAGAGGCAGAGATCACCTGGGAGGCGCCCGCGTCCAGCGCCACATCCGGTAGCAGGCCCTGGCCGGTATCCTTCGGGTCGTCGCTCAGGCTACAACCCGACCGGGACAGGGCCTGGGGGCCCGGGTTGTACAGCTCGGTCCAATCGGGGTAGCCGCCGTCGGCATCGGGCACAGCGTCGTGCTTGTCGGCCATCAGCTCGGTGATGAGCAGGCGGGGGGCCCCGGCGTCCTCGGGCAGGGCGCTATCCCCCGGGTCCTGGCTGTCGGGGTCGGCGCTGTCGACGGGCTGGTGCTCCCCCGGGGAGGCGCCGCCGGGGACTTGGGGGGCCCGAGCAGGCAGCCAGGGCGAAGGCGGCGAGTCTGCCGGCCTATCCCTGGCGGAGGCGCCTCTCTTCGGTGCTGCCGCCGCGGGCCAGCCGGCGCCGCGCGGTGGCGTGCGGTTATGCGGGGTTGCGCTCTCGATCCCTGGCTTCGCCCATGCTTTGTGCCCATTGTGGTGCGGAGACACCCGCTTCCCCTTGCAGCGCCTGCGGCGCGGAGCCCCTTCTGGAGGGGCGCTATCGGCTGGTGGGCCTGCTCGGTCAAGGTGCGCAAGGGACCACCTTCCGGGCACTGGGCCCCGAGGGGGAGGTGGCGATCAAGGAGCTGCCGGTGGGGCGGACCCAAGACCCCGGCCAGCGGGCCCGCCTGGAGCGGGAGGCCGCGGTGCTCGGGCAGCTCCGGCACCCGGCTATCCCCCGCCTTCACGAGAGCTTCTGGTCGGGGCAGGGGCGTGGGCGCTGCCTCTACCTGGTGCAGGAGCGGGTCGAGGGGCAAGACCTGGAGAGTTGGATCGAGGGCCACCGCAGCAGCGAGGCCGAGGTGGTCGCGCTGATGGGTGAGCTCTGCGACATCCTGGAGTGGCTGCACGGACGCTCGCCGCCGGTGCTGCATCGAGACCTCAAGCCCGCCAATGTGCTGCGCAGCCCCGACGGGCGCCTGCATCTCGTGGACTTCGGGTCCGTGCGGGAGGCCCTGCGGGACCCGGACTTTGGGGGATCGACCACGGCGGGGACTTTTGGCTATATGGCCCCTGAGCAGCTGGTGGGGGACGCCTCGCCGCGCTCGGATCTCTACAGCTTGGGGGCCTTGGCCGTTCGCCTGCTCACCCGCCAGGCGCCCGCCAGCCTGCTGGATCGCGCGGGGCGGATGGATTGGCGCCGACACGCGGTGGTGAGCGGGGGCATGGCGGCTCTGCTCGACGCCCTGCTCAGTCCCGATCCCGCGGCCCGGCCGGCCTCTGCCGCCGATGTGAAGGCGCGCCTGGAGGCCATCACCCGTGGCGAGGCATCTGCCCCCGTCCGGACCTGGGGCCAGCCTGTGGACGCACCGGTGCCTTCGGCTGGGGTTGCCCGGGCCGCCGACCTGCTGCAGCGCAGCCTCAGCACCGACGGGGAGCTGGTGGCCACCGAGCGGGGGCACCGCTGGGTGGAGCTTGGCGGCCGCGTGTCGGTGGAGCTGCAAGCCGGCAGCCAGGGGCTGGTGGCCATGCCCGAGCACAACAGCACGCCCGTGCGGATGGCCCTGCTGGCGGCGGCCGCCGGCCTGGTGGGCATGGGCGGGCTGGGCTGGCTCGCGCTGGTCAGCGAGGCGCTGGCGGCAACCAAGGTCGTCGCCTTGGAGGCCATGGGCCTGCTGATGGTGCTCGCCCTGCTCGCCACCCCGGTTCTGTCTCACCTCGGCCGGCGCCGCCGGGTTCAGGCCGCACTTCTCGCCGCAGGCGCACAGGTCGCGCCACCGATCCGTGAGCGCGTGAGTGAGCCAATCACGCAGATCCTGGCGGAGCAGCCATCCGTTGCCCTGGCGCAGCGCCTGGCCGGTCGCATCGAGCTGGAGCTGGGCCTGGGCGGAGAGCTTCGGCCCTTGGGCGAGGGCTGGCGCTGGCGCAGCCGCGATGGCGGCCGGCGCATCACCGCCCTGCTTCGGCCCGGTCGCCACGGCGGCTCGGAGCTGACCGTCGGGGAGTCCCACGCCGGGCTCGCCGGGGGGCTCTTTGGCGGCTTTGTTGGCAGCCTGGGTGGCTTCATCGGCTTGGGCGTGGGCATCCCCATGCTGCTGCACTCTGCCCTCTTGGGCGGGCTCTGGCTTGGCCTGGTCCTGCCTCTGAGCCTGCTGCTGCCCTGGCTCATCTTCAACCGCGTGCGCCGGCGCCACCGGCAAGAGCTGGAGCGGGCCCTGGAAGGCGCAGCCCCCTTGCGACAGCTGAAGACGGACGGAGAATAGTATAGGTATAAGGTCCACTCACGCGCTCATTGGCTATCTGCCCAACAGGTGTTCGCGCAGGCGTTGGGCGCCCATCGCGCTCAGGTCGGGGCCACCGCGGGCTGCCAAGCGCGCCAGCAGCTTGACCGGGTCGGCGCCCTCCTGCTTGATGGAGCGGTAGGCCTTCTCAGAGAGGCCGCCCTCGGCGAAACGCTCCTTGACCTGGGCCCAGGCCAGCTTGTCGCGGCGGGCCAGGAAGCGGTCGCGCAGATCCTTGATCTCGGCGGCCTCGCGGCTGCGACCGGCGGTCTTGAGCGCCTTGGCGAGCTTGTCCGTGAGCTGCTTGGCCGCCTCGAAGGAGGGCTTGGAGGGCACGGTGGGCGCGCCCGGGGTGCGAGCGAGGGCCAGCAGGCGCTGGATCCAGGCGTCCCCGAGGTGGGCGTCGGCATGCAGCAGATCGGGCCCCTTGTCCGCAGTTTCGGGGGCCGCTGGCTCAATGGGTAGCTCCCGACCCAGGGAGGCGGCGAGCTGGCTGCGCAGGTCGAGCATGGTGTCTCCGGTTTGTGTGGGCTGTCGCCGCGAGGGCGTTCAGGGTTGGTGGCGACGGCGGATGGCCAGACCGAAGAGTGCCGGGAGCAGGAGCAGCGCGGCGGGTGCGGGGCTGCTGCTGCAGCCACATCCGGCGGAGGGTGGGTTTCCGGCTCCAGGCTCGGTCGAGGCGCTTCCGCCGTCGGTGCCATCGGTGCCATCGGCGCCATCGGCGCCATCGGCGCCATCGGCGCCATCGGCGCCATCCGACCCGGTGGAGCCGTCCAAGCCGCCGGAGTCATCGCCACCATCGTCGCCGGCGCAGGCGCTGGCTGCGGCCTCGCGGTCGTGCAGGCCCAGCACCCAGAGGCCCGAACCAAAGCCCATCATGGGCGCGGGTCCGGCGTAGTCGGCCGTCTCTGGATGCAGCAGCTCTGGGATGATCCGCCGGTTGAGCAGCGCGTTGTCCAGGACCCAGCGCTCCAGGCGGTCGGCCTCCGGCTCGCGGCAGGCCCGGCGCAAGGCGGCCGCCGCGCGCAGATCGGCCCAGATCCACTCCTGCAGATCATAGAGGTCCCCGTCGTCGTTGCGGCGCAAGCCGCCGCCGCTCTCGACCGCGAGATCTCTCAGCCAGCGGTCCAAGGAGGCCTGGGCGATGGCCCCCTGGGGCGCGACGACGCCCAGGGCGATGGCGTCCACCGCGGCCAGATCGAGGTAGGAGCCGCCGGCCTGAAGCTCTTCGAAGCTGCCCGCCAGCACCCCATCTTCATCGACAAGGGAGGCCTCGATGGCGGCTGCGATGGCGTCGGCCCGGTCGGCATATCCCTCGGCCCGGGCGCCTTGCCCCAGCTGGTCGGCCAGCCACGCAGCCTCTCGCAGGCCCACCACCGCCCACAGGCTGGTATAGGTGAAGCGCTTCTGGCGCCCATTCCAGTGGCGCTCCCAGATGGAGGAGTCGGCGGTGACCAGGCCGGTGCTGGGGTCGTCGGCGGCGGCCAGTCGGTCGGCCACGCCGCCCAGCAAGGCCTCGGCGTGGGCTTCGGCAAAGGCCAGATCCCCCGACAGCCGCACCTCCTGGACGAAGGCCCACAGGTAGAGGCCGAAATTGTCCAGCTCGATATTGGGCCCGTCGGCGTCGGAGTCGCTCCATTCGGTGCCGTCGCCATAGTAGCGGCAGGCGCTGATCGCGTAGTCGGGCAGGCCCAGGTAGCTGGCATAGTCGCCGCAGCAGCCGGGCTGGATCTGGAAGGCCAGGGCGGCCTGGGCCTCGGCGTGGTGTCCGGCCAGGCTGAGGGCGGCGATGGCGTAGGCCCCGTCTCGCACCCAGGTGATATTCCACTCGTGCTGGAACTCGCCCACCGGCGCAGAGGCCGGCAAGGAAGCGGGGATCTGGCCAAAGGAAGCGCCGGGTTCCCGCACCTGGCTCATCTTCAGAAAGACCAGGGCCTGGTCGTGAATGGCCAGCTCCTCTGCCGTGAAGCTGCCGTCGGGGAGGACGCTCTCTGCCAACCAGGCAGCCCACCAGGCCTGCTCCTGGGCCATCAAGGCGTCGGGGGTGGCGCTGCCGGCCCAGGCGCGCAGCGTGTCGGGCATGCCGGCGGTGCTCCAGCCGGATGAGAAGGCGTGCAGCACGCCGACCACCCGCACTTCGCCGGGCGCCAGGGAGCCCAGCTCCCACTGCAGGACCCCCACCAGGTCGTCCCCGCTGCGGTCGCAGCTGAGGTCGAGATCGGCGCCCTCCTGCACCGCCTGCCAGGCGCCCTCGCAGCCCACCCGGTCCGCCGGCACCAGGGGCAGGGTGGTCATGCCCAGGCCGGTTGTGTCGCCCCACTCCTGCAAGGCGCCGTCCGCCCACAGAATACGCTCGTTGACTGTGTTCTGGCCGTCACCGGCGGGCTGGCCGAGGTGGTGGTTCTGCAGCACGAAGACCGAGACTGGCGCAGTGGCCGTCGTGCCATCGTTGTGTACCTGCAGCAGCTGCACATAGCCCGGCTGGTCCAGGGTCATGGGCGCGACGATGCGCTCGGTCAGGCGCAGGCCGTCCCGGCTGCGGTTCACCGAGATGATCGGGCTGTCGGGAAGATAGTCGGCCTCGCCCTCAACCAGCCATTGGCCAGCTTCCGTCCCGATGCGCAGGCCGAAGTAGGCGTCATAGAGCAGGTCTCGCACCAGACCCTCGCTGGCGCTGCGCTGCTGGTAGAGCCGGTCCGAGAAGCGGTCGAGCACCGAGCTGCCATCGTCGCGATCGGTGAAGACGACGACCCCAAGCCCGTTCGCGCTCACCATGCGCGGATAGCTCGCGTGGGGAGTCGCGGCGTCGGACGGCGCGCTGGCCAGCAGGGCCGTCAAGGCGAGGGCGGCAATCATGGGCTGGACCTCCGGCGTCACAGGGTAGCCTGCTGGGGCGCGGGCATCTTGGCAGCGGGGGCGCGGGGGGCCCTTCGCCGACAAAGAGGCGATGCCGATCCTTGCGCGCCGCGGGGGATCGCGCCAAGAAGGGGGCAGCCATGGCCGGTCCACCCCCCAAATCGAAGCTCAGCCGCATGGCCCGCCTGGGCGGGCTGACCTCGCGGGTGTCGACCAGCTACCTGGGTCAGCGCATCGCCGGCGCCTTTCAGGGGGACGAGGCCCGCGAGGCGTCTCTGCGCCAGGCTCACCTCAAGAACGCCGAGCGGGTGGTGACCACCATGGGCTCCCTCAAGGGGGCGGCCATGAAGGTGGGCCAGCAGCTCGCCCAGGTGGTGGATGGCATGGAGCTGCCCTCCGAGGTCGCCGACATCCTGGGCCAGCTCAACGACAAGGCCGAGGCCGTGCCCTTTCCGCTCATCCGGGCATCGGTAGAGAAAGAGCTGGACGCCCCGTTGACCGCGCTCTTCGCCAGCTTTGACGAGGAGCCCCTGGGGACGGCGTCGCTGGCCCAGGCCCACGCCGCACAGCTCAAGACCGGCGAGCGGGTGGTGGTCAAGGTGCTGCACGAGGGCATCGAGCACTCGGTGGATTCGGACCTGGCCGCCCTCAAGGGCCTGCTGATCGGTGGGCGCTTCCTGCGGCGGGAGCGCTCCGAGATCGACGCGATCTTCGCCGAGATCAACGCGCGACTGACCGAAGAGCTGGACTACTACCAGGAGGCCGCCAACCTCGAGTACTTCAAGCGGGCCCTGGCCGATGTGCCGGGCATCGAAGTGCCGGGCACCCACCCCAGCTTCTGCACTGCCCGGGTGCTCACCATGGACCGCCTCACCGGCGCGCCCATGGACCGCTTCTTGGAGCGGGCCGATGAAGAGACGCGGCAGCGGGTCGGCGACCGGTTGGTCACCGTCTTCTACGAGATGGCCTTTCGCTTGCGCGCCCTGCACGCCGATCCCCATGCGGGCAACTACCTCTTCCGGCCCGATGGCACGGTGGGGCTGCTGGATTTCGGCTGTGTGAAGCGTTTCGACACCTACTGGATGGGCCACTATGCCGACATGGCGCTGGCCATCCTGGACGGAGATCAGGCGGCATTTGAGACCCACGCCCGCACCATCGAGGTGCTGATGACCGATGACCCCGACGCCAGGGCCATCCTCTGGAAGCTCGGGCGCCTGGTCTGCAAGCCCTTGGAGGTGCCACGCTACCGGTGCGGCGTCGAAGGCGACGACGTCACCCCGCAGGTGCAGCGCTTGGGCCCGTCGATTCTGCGCCACCAGGGCGTGCGCTCGCCCCCCGATCTCGTCTTCTTGCATCGGGCGCTCGGGGGCACCTATGCGATGCTGCGAAAGGTGCAGCATGACGGCGCCTACCGCGATCTCGCGCGCTCCTACTTCGAGCACGCCTCGGGGGTGGCTGCGGGGCGGATCGGGGATGGAAGCCCCGTCCGGCGGCGCTGAGATCGACGATTTGAAGCGCGTGCAGAAGGCCTTGGCCCCCGTCGCGACCTCAGCGCGGGAGCAGCGCTGGGACGCCGAGCGGCCCTGGCGCACCGAGACCCACTGCTGGTGGGAGCAGGACCGGCTGGTGGTCGATCTGCACGATCTGGGGGCGGGCCTCGCCCGGCAGGCGGTGGTGGCGGTGGTGGACCTGGCCCCCAAGCTGTCGACGGGGGCGGTGACCTTTGTGACCGGCCGCGGGCGGCACTCCGTGGGCAAGGCCGTGCTGGGCAAGATGGTGGCCGAGGTGCTGGCAGGCGCCTGCCAGGACCACCCGGGCTGGCGCGCGGCCCCCGGCGGCCTGGGTCGCCAGGTGCTGATCACCGACCCCACGCGGGCCCCGGCCGGTGCGACCGGCGAGCTGGGCTGGGGCTTCTGGGTGGGGGTGGCCATCTTCTTCGGGCTCGCGATCTGGGCCTGCCTGGGTCGGCTTCAGTAGGCCCTTGAATTGGGTGGGAGAGGGGTGCCGGGTGCCGGGGATCGAGGCGAGGGGTTTTGCCGGCGCCATGCCTCGGAGACGACGAGTTTGGTTTTGGGGTGAAATCCCCAGCACCCGGCGGGGCCGGCCACAGGCCGGACCCCAAGACAAGTGGGGGATCAGGCCTCGGCGACCGCGTCCGGGCTGCTCGCGGGTTGGACCACGTCCATCACGGCCACCCGCAGCCGCTCCATCAGCGCGGGGTCCTCATCGAGGACCTTGCGGGCGTTGTCGCGGCCCTGGCCCAGTCGGGTGTCGCCGAAGCTATACCAGGACCCGGAGCGGGTCACGATGCCGTGGGCCTCGCCTAGGTCCAGGATGTCGCCGCTGACCGAGATGCCCTTGCCGAAGAGGATGTCGAACTCGACCTTCTGGAAGGGCGCAGCCAGCTTGTTCTTGACCAGCTTGACCCGGGTGCGGTTGCCGACGGCCTCGTCCCCATCCGCGATCTTGCCGATCCGACGCACATCCACCCGCAGGCTGGCGTAGAACTTCAGGGCGTTGCCGCCGGTGGTGACCTCCGAGGGGCCGAAGGTGACGCCGATCTTCTGGCGGAGCTGGTTGATGAAGATCACGCAGGTGTTGTGGCGGTTGGCCACCCCGGTGATCTTGCGCAGGGCCTTGCTCATCAGGCGCGCCTGCAGGCCCACCTGCTGGTCTTCCATGGCGCCTTCGAGTTCGACCCGGGGCACCAGGGCGGCGACCGAGTCCACCACCACCAGGTCCACGCCGCCCGACGACACCAGCTGCTCGCAGATCTCGAGGGCCTGCTCTCCGAAGTCGGGCTGGGAGATCAGGAGCTGGTCGATGTCGACGCCCAACTTGCGGGCGTAGATGGGGTCCATGGCGTGTTCGGCGTCGATGAAGGCCGCCACCCCACCGGCCGCCTGGCAGGCGGCGATGGCGTGCAGGGTGAGGGTGGTCTTGCCGCTGGATTCGGGGCCGTAGATCTCGACCACGCGGCCCTTGGGGTAGCCCCCGCAGCCGGTGGCGATGTCGAGGCTGGGGCAGCCGGTGGAGATGGCGCCAATCTCCACCTGGGGACCGCCTTCGCCCAGGCGCATGACGGATCCGGCGCCATACTTCTTGGTGAGGGCGCTCATGGCGGCGTTGACGTTGCGGAGGCGCTGCTGGGCGGCCTCGTCGAGGGTGGGGCTCTTGGCGTTGCGGCTGCGGGCCTTGCTGTCGCTGCGAGCTTCTGCGGTGGTTGCGTTCATGTCGGTTCTCCTGGGTGGGTGGCGACGGTGCGCCGGGGTGCCCGGAAATGGGCAGGTCGGGAAGGGTCGGGTTGAGGGGGCCGGCGCCGGAAGCGGCAGCGGCGGATGCGAATGCGGGCTGCCGAGCGCCGAAGCAGCAGGGCGTCGCCTTCGGCCAGGCCGGGGGGCAGCAGGCTGAGGGGCAGCGCGGTGAAGTCATCGCGGCCGAGCTCGACCACGGCGAGTTCGCCTTCGATCCGGTCCACGGTGAGGTGCACCGGGTGCCCGGCCAGGCCGACGCTCAGGGCCAGCAGCGGGCGGGTCAAGGCGGGCTCCCGCTCTCGCCGCTGAGGGGCGCGCGGTAGGCCGAGGCTTCGAGGATATGGGCGGGCCCCACCCGGCTCTCTGCGTCGAGATCCGCGATGGTGCGGGCAACCTTGAGGATGCGAGACCAGGCCCTGGCCGACAGGGCGTGGCTGTCGAGGGTCTCTTGAAGCAGGCGGGTGGCCGCAGCGGTTGGATCGGCCGCCTCGCGGATGGCGTCGCCGCCCAGCTCGGCGTTGGAGCGCGGGCCCTCGGGCCCGAAGCGCGCCCGCTGGATGTCCCGGGCGGCCTCGACCCGCTCCCGCACCGACGCCGAGTCTTCGCCCGGCCGGCCCGAGACCAGGTGGTCGCTGTCCACGGGCTGCACCCAGACCTGGAGGTCGATGCGGTCCATCAACGGTCCGCTCAGGCGGGCGCGGTAGCGTTCTGCGGCGCTTGGATTGCAAACACAAGGGCGTCGGGCATGGCCCGCGAAACCGCAGGGGCAGGGGTTGGCCGCCGCCACCAAGGAGAAGCTGGCAGGGAAGCGCACCGTGCCCCGGGCGCGATCCACGCGGATCTCGCGGGCCTCGAGGGGTTGCCGGAGCAGCTCCAGCACCGGCCGGTGGAATTCGGGAAGCTCGTCGAGGAAGAGCACGCCGTGGTGGGCCAGAGAGACCTCGCCCGGTCGTAGGTGGGCGCTGCCCCCCATGCCCGCGGCGGAGATGCTGTGGTGGGGCGCCCGGAAGGGGCGCTGGCGCACGAGGCCCTCGCCAGGTGGCAAGGCGCCGGCCACCGACCAGATGCGCGTGATGTCCACCGCCTCTTCAAAGCTGAGAGAGGGCAGCACCGTGGGCATCCGGGCGGCCAGCATGGTCTTGCCGCAGCCGGGCGGGCCCATCAGCAGCAGGTTGTGCCCCCCGGCCGCCGCCACCTCCAGCGCACGCCGCGCCCGGTGCTGGCCGCGGACCTCGCGCAGGTCGACGCCATGGTTGGGGACCAGGGGCGGCGGTGGTCCGGGCGCTTGCAGGCTGCCCTTGCCCGAGAGCCAGGCCGTGACCTCTTCCAGGGTCTCGGCGCCGAGCACCTCCAACCCCTCCACCACCGCGGCCTCCGGGGCGCATTCCAGGGGCAGCACGATGCGGCTGAGGCCCTGGGCCTGGGCCATCAAGGCCAGAGACAGGGCGCCGTTGATGCGTCGAAGTTGTCCCTCCAACGAGAGCTCCCCGACAAAGCAGGTGCCCTCCAGCCGGCCCTCGTCCACCTGCCCGGAGGCGGCGAGGATGCCGACGGCGATGGGCAGGTCAAAGGCTGTGCCCTCTTTGCGAAGGTCGGCGGGAGCGAGGTTGACCACCACCCGCTTGCGGGGGAATTCGAAGCCGGCCTCTTGCAGTGCGGAGCGCACCCGGTCGGCGCTCTCTCGCACGGCGCCTCCGGGCAGCCCCACGATGACCACGCTGGGCAGGCGGCGGAGCAGGTCCACCTCGACCTGGACGGACTGGCCGTCTACCCCCACAAGGGCCCCGGATTGAATGACACATGCCATGAAGCTCTCCCTGCTCGGGCCGGGTGGTCCGAGCGGTCGAGAGCATCCAATGCAGGGGCCGTGCCAACCTCAAGTGTCGAAGACCAGGGATGGGGGGGGACGAAAGCGGCCTCCAAGCTGTCGAAGACTGCCGAAGAACCGTCGACTTGTTCGGCACCCCCTCGCCGGGCTAGCGTCTGCGCGATCCCCCCCCCTGGCGCGCCTCTGGGGCAATCTCAACGCAAGACGGCGGCCCCCGCGTGGGAGGCCGCCGTCCGAGGCGCGAGCCTTGCCGATGCTTCAGCGCGCGCTGTCGGGGTAGCGAATCTGGAAGACTTCGAGGTGGTAGCCGGCGTTGTCGCCCACAAAGAGGCGGCCGTCGTGGACATCGAGGGCCGTGACGCCGGAGTAGCGCAGGTAGCCGCCAAAGCCGTATTCGCCCCAGGAGTTCAGCCAGGTGCCATCGGCGTTGAAGGCCGAGATGCGGTTATTTCCGGTGTCGGCCACCCACAGGATGCCGTGCTCATCCAAGGTGATGTGGGAGAAGTCGGCCAGCTTGACCTGCCCGTCCCCGGTTCCGAAGCTTGAGAAGCTGCGCAGGAAGGTTCCGTCCAGATCAAAGACCGAGATCCGGTCATTGCCGGCCTCTGCCACGAAGATGCGGTTGTTGGGCACATCCAGGGCCAGGCCCGTGGGGTAGTTGAGCTGTCCGGCGCCGGAGCCCCGCGTGTTGCGGGTCCAGATGAGGTTGCCGTCCCAGTCGAACTTCATCAGGGCGTGGTTGTCCGAGTTGGCCACGTAGACCATCTGGCTGGCCGAATCGACCTTGATGTCCCGCATCTTGGCGTTGCGGGGGAAGTCTGTGTGGCCAAAGCCTTGGATGAACTCACCTTGTGGGGTGAAGCGCCGCACCAGCCAGTCGGCCTGGGTGCGGGGGTCATCGTCGTAGTGCATGCTGCCCCGCAGGGCCCAGAAGTTGCCCTCGTCGTCGACGTCGGCGCCGCTGGGGAAGGCCTCGTTTTCGCGCACGATCCAGTGTTGCAGGGTGGGGTCGGCGGCCCAGGCCTCCTGGTCGATCACCGCGCCGTCCAGCGTGGTCTGGTGGGTGATCCAGTAGTCGAACTGACCCAGGAAGCGGCCGTGCTGGTCGAAGCGCTTGACCCGGTGGTCCATCCAGTCCGATACGAAGATGTCGCCGCTGCGCGGATCTACATTCACGCCCTTGATCTGGTTGAACTCGGGCCCGACGCGGTCGCGCACGCCGAATGACCGCACGAAGTCGTAGACCCCCGTGGTCTCATTCCACACGAAACGGTCCACCCGCTGGGCATAGGCGGGGGTGACGTAGAGGTCGCGGGTGCTGCGGTTGACCGAGACCGCCCGGGGGTGGAAGGAGCCGTCGACGCGGTTGCTGGGACCGATGACGAAGGCCATCCAGTTGCCGTCGGAGTCGAGCATCTGGACGCGTTCATTGTCCGTGTCGGCGATGAAGACATGGCCCTCGGCGTCGATGGTGGTGTCGCGGGGCCAACGGAAGCCACCGGGCTCGGAGCTGGCCTCGTCCCACATTTCGATGAGGACGCCGTCGGTGCTGTATTTGTGCACCTCGCGGGCGCCGCTGTTGGTGACGATCAGCCACTCGCCGGTGGGGTCGATCTCGATGCCGAAGGGCTGGAATTCGTCCACCACCTCGAACTCGTCGATGTAGACCCCATCGGGGGTCATGATCTGCACCCGCTCGTTGTCGTCATCCAGGACGTAGATATTGCCGTTGATGGGATGAACGGCGATGTCGTGGGGAAAGTCGAACTCGAGCGGCCCGGTGCCCGAAGACCCATAGGTGGCCAGCAGGGTGCCATCCAAGGCGTATTTGCGAATGTTGTCGTCGACCCAGCCGGCCGCCCAGATCACGTTGAGGTGGGGATCCCACTCCAAGCCCAGCGTGCGGGGGCAAGACCAGGTGGCGAGGTGGTTGCCCTCGGAATCAAAGCGCTGGACCCGGTTGAAGAGCAGGTCCATCACATAGACATCGCCCGTGTCCTGGTCCACCGTGAGGTTGGAGGGGTAGTTCAGCTTGTTGTCTTCGTAGCCGCTGCGGCGGCCCACCTCGAAGAGGAAGTCGATCTCGAGGCCTTCCGCTGCACATGCAATCGAGATCAGGGCCAGCAAGGCGGTGAGGGCAGGCATGGACTCCTCCGAGGTGCTAAACCCGTTGTATCCTGCTAAGGGACAAGTGGCCCTCTTGGAAGAACTCGGAGCACGCATGGCTCGCACCGCGCACCTCCTGGCGCTCGCGCTTATTGCCGGGTGTACGCCCGAACCCGACGACAAGGGGGGGCAGCCCGATGCCGGCTGCCAGGATCCACAGGTGTGGTATGCCGACCAGGATGGCGACGGCGTCGGTGATCTCAACGCCGCGGCCGCCGCCTGTGACGCCCTCGATGGTCATGTGGCCGAAGGGGGCGACTGCGACGACAACGACGCCCTGGTCTTTCCGGGCAGCACCGAATCCTGCAATGGCGTGGACGACGACTGCAACGGCGAAGTGGACGACAACGCCGGCGATGCGTTGCAGCTCTTCGAAGACGCCGATGGCGACGGCTATGGCAACCGAGGCTCCACCCGATGGGCTTGCGAGCCCGAAGCCGGCTGGGTCTTTGACGACTCCGACTGCGACGACAGCGCGGCCGCCATCAACCCCGAAGGCGAAGACGTCTGTGGCAGCGTCGATGGCAACTGCGACGGCAGCATCGAGGCCTGCGTCTGGGGCGGCGTGCTCGGTCCAGAAGACGCCCAGTCGGCTTGGGTGGGCGGCAGCGCCTATGCGTCCATGGGCGAACAGATCGTCATGGTGGGCGATCTGGACGGAGATGGCCTGGACGAGGCCCTGGTGTCCTCCCATGACCTCGGCGGCAGCGATGGCGCGCGGGTGGGTGGGGCCACGGTTCTCGGCGGCGGTCCGGACCGCACGCTGGTCGAGAAGGGCTCCTGGACCGGCAGCTTCGCCGGTGATCGCCTGGGTTATGCCGTCGCCTCAGCCGGCGATGTCGCGGGCGATGGCGGCAACTTCGTGCTCCTGAGCGCGCCGCGGGCCGAGGTGGGCGGCGAAGTCGAGGTGGGCCGGGTCTACCTGCTCGACGGCAGCAGCAGCGGCGAGGTGGACAGCGCGGCCTCGGCCGTCTTCGAAGGCGGCGTCGCCTGGGGTCTGCTGGGCACGGGCCTCGCTTCAGCCGGTGACGTCGATGGGGACGGGCGCGCCGATCTGCTCATCGGCGCGGCCCACTTCGATGCCGATGGCGAGAACCGCGGCGCTGTGTGGCTGGTCACCGGGCGCAGCGGCGGTCACAGCGGCACCCGGGACATCAGCGCCTACCCGCGTTGGGTCGGGGAAGGCGACAACGACCTCCTGGGCGACCGCAGCAGCCTCGCCTCGGGCGACTTCAACGGCGATGGCTTCACCGACATCGTGTTGGGCGCCCGTGGGCGGGACGAGCGCGCCGGCGTTGATTTCGCCGGCGCTGTCTACCTGATTGAGGGCCGTGGAGGCTCGTTTTCGGGTGAGCAGTCCGTGCTGGATGCCGACGCGACGCTGCTGGCCGTGGTGCTGCGCGATCGCACGGGCTTCGGCTCTGCCGTCGCCAACGCCCAGGACACCGACGGGGACGGCGTGGATGACCTCGTGGTGGGGGGGCCGGACACCGATCTGGACGCTGCTGCGGTGTCCGAACAGGGGGCCGCCTGGATCTTCCTTGGGGATAGCTCCGGCTGGGCCGATGCCACCGCCGACGATGCCGCCGAGATCCGCGTCGAGGGTGAGTCCCTGTGGGACTGGTTCGGACACAGCGTCACGGGGGTCGGCGACGCCGATGGCGACGGCCGCTCCGAGGTGTTGATCGGGGCTTTCGGGCGCGATGTGCCCACCGCAGACGCCCCCCTGGTCACCGCCGGTGTCGCCTATGTGGTGCAGGGCGGACTGGCTTCGGGCACCTATGGCGCATCCGAGCTCGCGATGCGGGTGGATGGCGATGGCGCGGACGGGCGCCTGGGTCATGGCCTCGCGGGCGGCGATCTGGATGGCGATGGGCTGTCGGACCTGCTGATCACGGCGCCGGGGCGCGAGTCCAACCTGGGGTCGGTCCTGCTCTTCAGCGGCCAGCCGGTGCTCGACGCCATGGCCGTGGGCCGCTGAAGGCGCCCGCCCTCAGCGCGGCACCAGCGAGAAGGGCAGCAGCACGGCTTGGGCGGTGACCTCGATGGGGAAGCGCCAGGACCGCACCCGGCGTTGCACGCAGTCCTCCAGGCTGGGGTCGCCGGTTCCATTCTCGGCGATGTCCACCCGCAGGACCCGGCCCCGCACGATGTCCAGGTCGATGGCCAGGCGCCCCTCCAGCGCAGGGTGCTCCTTGAGGCGCTGGGTGTAGCAAGCCTGCAGCTGCGGCGCGCCCTGGTTCACCACTGCGCGGATCAGGTCGGCGTCGGCGGGATCGTCGGGGTCTGGTGAGCCCTGCCAGAGTGCAGAGACGGAGGCGCGGCCGGGCAGCCCGGGGGCGGCCGCCGACAGGGGGACCAGCTCGTCGGTTGCGCCCCGGGGCACACGAGGGCCCTAGCCGCCGATATATTGGTCCCCGCGCCCCTCCTGGCCGCCTCCGCGCAGGCTGGGTCCTTGGCCCGCCGGGCTGCCCAGGTTGGCGGTCAAGCCGGGCAAGGACTGGGCGACCTCTGCGAAAGCGTCGTCGTTATCGGAGAAGACGCCGCTGCGGTCGCTGCCGGTGGCCACAAAGAGCGCGGACTGGCGCAAGGCGGCGAGGCGGGCCTCGCTGCGGTCCAGGGCAGGCGCATCGGCTTGGGCCATCGGCGCCACGCCGCCTGCCTCGGCCTGCAGGGCCCGTCCAGGCGGGGCGGCAGCGCCTCGGTCGGCGGCGGGGAGGGCAGGGCCGGCGCCGGCGCCGCCTGCCAGTGGATGGCCGCGACTTGCTGGGGCAGCTCGTCGATGGCGACCAGCTCGACCGGCGCCTGCTGCAGCACCCAGATCATCAGGGTGGCCGCAGCGGCGGCGGTGCTGCTGAGCAGGCCCAGAAAGCGCGGGTCGTCCTCGTCGAGCAGGCGCGGGCGAAAGTGCTGGCGATCCGGCAGGGGCGGCGCGACGGCTCCTTGTCCGGCAAAGAGCAAGAAGCCCCCGGGCAGCTCGACCCGCCCCTGGTCCAGGGGCCCGAGGGAGTGGTCCAGGGCGCCGTCCTCGGGGCGCAGGTGGAGGGCCGGCCGCGAGGCGCCGACCCGCAAGGCGCCGCAGCAACCCGGGGGCCCCAAGAGGCGCAAGCCGCCAGGACGAAGCGGATCTGGAACCAGGGAGAGCAGGGTTCCAGGGCCCCTCCTCAACGAGATCCCCAGCTCGCCCGAAGCCGAGGCCCGGATGTAGAGCGCCGCGTCGAGGCGCAGGGTGCACCGCTGCACCGGCCGGCCATCTTGGAAGAGCCCCAGCCGAAAGACCGCCACTGCCCGCTCTTCTTCTTGCATCTTGGACTCCGGGCCGGGCGCGAGGGGCCCCTGCCGCCACCCGTCGGGAGACGGGGCGGAGGGGCGCCGGGGGTGGCCAAGGAGATCGACAGCGGCGGCGGCCAGCGGTTCCCCCCACCGACAGGGGACCTGCCGTGCTACGCCTCGCCCCCACAGGTCGGGTGCATAGATTGTCCGGCAGGAGGATGAACCATGGCCCAGGATCTCTACGCTGTGCTGGGTGTGCCCAGGGGCGCCGACAAAGAGAGCATCAAGAAGGCCTACAAGGACCTCGCCCGGCGGTTCCACCCGGACATGAACCCGTCCCCCAAGGACGCGGAGCGATTCAAGGATATCAACGCCGCCTATGACGTCTTGGGCGATGACGAGAAGCGCAAGCTCTATGACGAGTTTGGCGAGGTCTCGCTCAAGCCGGGCTTCGACGCCGACCGCGCCCGCCAGTACAGCAGCGGCTTTGGGGGCGGCGGCGGCTTTGGGGGCGGCGGACCCGATCTCTCGGACTTCATCAACAGCATGTTCGGCGGCCAGGCCCGGGGCGGCTTTGGGGACGAAGGCGGCTTTGGCGGCGGCTATCCCGGCCGCAGCCCCGCCGGTCAGAGGGGCCGGGACCTCGAAGGCGAAGTCTCGGTGGACCTGCTGACGGTGCTGCGCGGCGATCCCGTCGAGGTGAGCGTGCGCCGCCCTGTGCACAACGCCGATGGATCCGTGTCGATGAGCACCGATCCGGTGAAGGTGCGCGTTCCCGAGGGCATCGAGAATGGTGGCGTGGTGCGTCTTCGCGGCAAGGGCGCCCCCGGTCGGGGTCATGGCCCGGCCGGCGACCTGCTGCTCAAGATCAACCTCGCGCCGCATCCCTACCTGCGCAGGGAGGGGGATGACCTCTATATGGACGTGCCCATCACCATTCACGAGGCGATGTCCGGCGGACGGATCGAGGTGCCCACCCTGGATGGATCGGTGCGGGTGAAGCTGCCCGCGGGCGCAACATCGGGCCAGAAGATGCGCCTGCGCGGCAAAGGCGTGCGCATGGCCCGCGGGCGGGGGGACCTCTTCCTGGTGCTGCGGCCCACGGCACCCGAGACGGATGCCGCCGAGGCCCTGGCCCTGGCCGAAAAGCTCGAGGCCTTCTACGCCAAGGATGTGCGCGCCGACCTCGTGCTCTGAGATCCAGCCGCGGCGTGGGGCCTCGCATCGGGGCCAAAGCTGCGCTAGCAGGCGGCGATGCCCCGCCCTCTCCGCGACCTCCGCCCCTCGGCCTGCCTGCGCTTGCCCGGGCTGGCCCCCGAGCGGGTGGCCGCCGCCTTTGCCCAGCAGCCGGGCACCCTCTGGCTGGACAGCGCCGATGACAGCGGCTGGAGCTACCTCCTGGTGGATCCGGTGGAGGTCTTTCTGTCGGAGCCCTCGGGTGTCTTTGGCCAGGCGCCCTCTCGCCTTGCTGCACTGCAGCATGAGGTCGGGCCGGCGCCCGGGCCGGATGAGCCGCCCTTTGTGGGCGGCCTCGCGGGGCTCTTTGGCTATGAGCTGGGCCGCGCCTTGGAGCCGGTGCTGGCCGATCGCCCCGAGCCCGAGGCCGGGCCCACCCTGCCACCGCTCTGGCTGGGGCTCTACCGCGACATCCTCGCCTTCGCGCCCCGGGGCGAGGGCCTGCACCTGCGCTGCCTGGACCTGGGCTCGGGTCCGCCACCGGCGTCGCGAATGCAGCGATGGCGGGCGCGCCTTGGGCAGCTTCCCCCGCTGGGGCCCCTGCTGCCCCCCACCGGCACGGTGGCGCAGGATCTCGACGCCGCCACCTATGCGGGGCGGGTTGCGCAGATCATCGACCGCATCGGTGAAGGCGAGCTCTTTCAGGCCAACCTGAGCCAGCGCTTCAGCGTGGCGGGGCCCCGGGATGGCTTCGACCTCTACCGGCGCCTGCGGTCCCTGGCGCGGCCCGCCCAGGGCGCCTTCTTGCAGCTGGGGGGCGGGCGCTGGGTGGCCTGCGCTTCGCCAGAGCGGCTGGTGGCGGTGCGGGGGGGCGAGGCCGAGGCTGCCCCCATCAAGGGCACGCGGCCCCGGAGCCCGGACCCGACCGAAGACGCGCGTCTGGCGGCCGAACTCCTCGCCAGCGAGAAGGACCGCGCCGAAAATACGATGATCGTGGACCTGCTGCGAAATGACCTGTCGCGGGTCTGCGCGGACGGGTCGATCTCGGTGCCGGAGCTGTGCGCCCTCCGCAGCCTGCCCACGGTGCACCACCTGGTCAGCCGGGTGCGGGGCCGCCTGCGCGCCGCGGTCGGTCCCTTCGACCTCATCGCCGCGCTCTTCCCCGGCGGCAGCATCACCGGCGCCCCCAAGATCCAGGCCATGCGGGTGATCGCCGAGCTGGAAGACCGGCGGCGCGGCCCCTATTGCGGAAGCCTGGGCTGGATCGGCCTGAATGGCGACCTGGACCTCAACATCGCCATTCGCACAGCGGTGCCCCACTCGGATGGTCGGGTGGGCTACAACGCGGGCGGTGGCGTGATCTTCGCCTCCGACCCTTGGGAGGAGCAGGCCGAGACCCGGGACAAGGCCCGGGCCTTCTGCCTGGCCGCCACGGGGCAGGTGCCCTGGGAGGAGCCCGGGCCGTGATCCTCCTCATCGACAACTACGACTCCTTCGTCTTCAACCTCGCCCGCTACCTGGGGGAGCTGGGGGCCCGCCGCATGGTGCTTCGCAACGACGCGCTGACGGTGGATGAGGCCCTGGCCCTGCGACCCGCGGCCATCCTTCTCAGTCCAGGGCCGAAAGCGCCCGATCAAGCAGGAATATGTCTCGATCTGGTTCGTGCGGCCAGCGGTCGGGTTCCCCTGCTGGGCATCTGCCTGGGCCACCAGGCCATCGTGCAGGCCCTGGGCGGACAGGTGCGGCGGGCGGCACGGCCGCGCCACGGCCTAGCCTCGCCGTGCAGCCATGACGGCGACGGGCTCTTTTGCGGCCTGCCCAGCCCCTTTGACGTGGGGCGCTACCATTCGCTGGTGGCGGAGCCCGCGCCGGGCGGCCCGCTGCGGGTGAAGGCCCGCGCCGTCGACGATGGCGAGGTGATGGCCGTGGCCCATGACCGGCACCCCACCTGGGGCCTGCAATTCCATCCCGAGAGCGTCTTGACCCGCCATGGCCTGGCCCTGCTCGGCAACTTCTTGCGCCTGTCCCGCGCCTGGCAGCCTGAAGTGCCTTGACGGGTCGAGACCAGCAATCGAAACTGGATGAGCTATGCTCCTCCTCCCCCTCTCCGGGAGTCTCGATGCGCCTGCTCTCCTGCCTTGTCGGCCTCGCCTGCCTGGGCCTGGGGCCTGCGGCGGCGGCCACCGAGCCCCAGCCCGATCGCCCCATGCTCACCCGCAGCGGCCTGCTGGTGGCCGGCCGGTCCTTGGAGCTGGAGGCCGGTGGTGCCTGGCAAGACGGGGGCTTCGCCGCACCCTTTCGGGCCAAGGTGGGCTTTGGCGTGGTGGAGACCCGGCTGGGGGCCAACCTGGGCGGCATCGGGCAGGGCGCGCCCGGCCTGGCGGGCGGGCTCAAGCTGGGCGTGCTGCAGAAGCGCAGCTTTGGCCTCGCCGGCTACTTCGACTCGGCCATCCCCCTCGGCAGCTCAGAGACCTGGACGGGCGAGGCCGGCGGGGCGATCACCGCGGCCATGGAAGGGGGCGCCAACCTGCGCTTCAACGCGGGCATCCTGATGGACGGAAGCGGTGGCGCACTCACCCTGGCGGGCCTGCCCCTTCGCGGCCTGGTGGCCATCCCCGTCGGCGCCAAGCTCGACCCTTTCGCCGAGCTTCAGGCCATTGTGGGCAATGGATCGCCCGCCTGGTCCATGGGCGGCGGGCTGGCCTTTGCCCCCACCGAAGCTGTGGTGCTGGATGTGGCCGCCGGCTGGGACTTCTGGGACAACGCCCCCCGGGTGCAGGCTGGGCTCACCGCAAACCTGGGCCAGCTCAAGTAGAGCGAAGCTGACAGCCTCCTGACAGCGCGCCCGGGCCGGACAGTCGCGACAGCCTCTCAGGCGCCTCTCCTGCCTTTCCCCTCGGTCAGGTCAGCTTCTGCGGGCGCAGATGGGACAGAGCGGACAAGTCGAGCGAGAATCCCGTCGCCGTTGGCTCTTTCATCGGGATTACATCTCTGCGCCAGGGGTTGACGGAGGGTCTTGTTGGGGCGACAAAGGCAGGACGGAAGTGTGCCGCTCTGGCGACGCGGCAGATTCCGGCGACGACCCGAATCAGGGAGAGGCGATGGTTGCGACCCACGGCACCCCACCGGTGCGGCATGACTTCGAAGTGCACTGCGGCGGCTCTTCGCCGGTGCTGGTGCGCGGCGTCAACTGGGTGCACGCATTGGGTGCGGCCCTGAGCGCCTTGGGGCCTGGCCACACCATCGGGCGCATGGCCGCAGAGACGCTGCCCAACGGCACGGTCATCGCCAACGATCTGGACGCGGGCGCCCGCTATGTGGTGCGCCAGACCGCCTGATTCGGCCCCTCAGCCGTCGATGCGGGCGGCGAAGACCGCGCCGTCCACCACCACCCGCTCCTCGGGGCCGAGCACCCGCCGGCGCTGCCCCCAGCGCAGGTCGATACCCTCGCCGTCAAAACGCAAGAAGGCCGGCTGGTGGCCCAACCACACGGTCCGCGGCTGCTCCGCCTGCAATCCGGTGACAAAGAGCCCGCGGCAGCGGCGATCGGACAGGTCGATGCGCAGCTGGGGGGCCTGGTCTGCGCTGAGGTGGACCTCGATGCGCACGGTGAAATCGGGCTCTCCCAGCTCATCGTGGCGGTCGATCTCGATCACGGGTGCGCCCCCGCCGGCCATGGGCAAGGTCAGCCGACAGGCGCCGCCGCCCAAGGGCAGCAGGCTCAGGCGACCCCCCACCAGCTCGGCCCGCAGGTAGTCCTGGGGGCGGAAGCGCTGGCTGGCCTCGCAGCGCAGTTCGGGCACCACCAGGTCGGCGCCGCCATGGTTACCAATGATATACCGGCGGCCCTGGTCGAGCTGCCAGCCCAGCAGGGTCAGGCGTGCCGGGCGGCCAAGCTCGACGGGCAGGACCTCTTGTTCAACCACCCGCACGCCACCATCCGCCCCGGTGGGGTTGGGGGGCGCGTGGAGGTGCCGCGCGACCGCCTGGCCCAGGGCGAGGTCGCCCAGGTTGAGCTCCAAGGAGTCTTCGCTGCGGCTGGCCGGCGGGTCGAAGCGGGGCGGGGCCGGGCCGCGCTCCCCCAAGCCATGGGCCGCCGGGGCGTCATCGGGGGCGGGCAGGTGGGCCCGCTGGGGCAAGGGGCTGTCATTCCACAGGCCCTCGTCCAAGGACACCGCCGCCGCCAGATCGGTGGCCCGCAAGGGGCCGATATCGGGCGGCAGGGTGCGCACGGCCCGGGGGATCGCGGCGGGCGGGTATTCCACCTCGAACACGCAATTGCCCACCAGCAGCTCATCTCCGGGCAGCAGGTCCAGGTTGGCGGGGGGCTGGTCCTCGCCGGTGCGGCTGGTGGGCGGAATGGCGATCACATCGCCCCCCCGCCGCACATAGGTGTAGCAGCCCTTGCTGAGGGCGTGCACCAGGGGCTCTCGGGTGAGGTCTACCTCGGCGTGTTCGGCGGCCACCATGATCGCGTCGATGTAGAAGCGCGCCCGCGGCAGGTTGCCCTGGCGGGAACGAATCTCGGCGCCCTGCCCGACTTCGGGCCGCCAGACGATATTTTCGTTGAATGGGTCATCGGGCAGCCGCACCCGGCAGCGAGAGCTTCGGCCAATGCGCAGGCGCCCGCCAAAGACCGCGTGAATGGCGTCCCCGTCTCTTCGCAATTCGGCCAGGTAGGGCCAACCTTCGGCGTCCACCCGGCGCAGATCCCGCAGCTCGAGCACGGCATGGGGCAGGCGCAGCAGGTGATCGCCTTCCAGGTCCAGGCCCTGCCCGATCTCCAGGGGTTGCCGGTCCACCTTCAGGCCCTCGGCCAGGGCGTGCACCGACAGGCTGCGCCCCCGCACCCGCAGCACGGCCACCGGGTCTTCCAGGCGGCTGCCCACGCTGCCATCGGCCCCCACCGACACGTCATAGCCCTCGATGAAGCGGCCGAAGTGCACCTTCTGCAGCAGGGCCCCGCGCTCTCGCAGGCTGAGGATGCGGCTCTCGACCGAGGTGGGCTCGACGGTCTGGGCGATCGCGGCGTCGGGCAGGCCGTCCCGCGAGGTGGTGGCGCCAAGGGCCCCCACCGGCTCGTCCCGGCTCCGGATGCGCTCGCCCAGATCCCGGTCAAAGCCGGTGTCTTGCAGGGTGACCTCGTCGAGCAGGGCCAGGGGCGGCGCCTCGCGCTGGCGGTCGCGTCGGGCGGGGCAGAGCGCCAGGAACGCAAAGGGCGGGCCGCCCGTTGCAGACAGGGCCAGCACCGGCTGGCCGTCCCGGTTGGTGCGGGTGGAGATGCTGAACCGGTCCCGCAGCTCGGGGTGGACCAGGTGCACCAGCTCGCCGTCTTCGCCGCGCCGAAGCTGGTAGAGGGCCGGGGCGGGCAGGGCGGGGTGCTGGCCGTTGTCCAGCCAGTGGTTGCCCAGGGTGAGCAGGAGCTGGTCGCCGTAGAGGGTGGCGAGGGGCTCCCAGCCCTTTGAGCCCGGAACATAGGCCAGCACGTCCACCAGGGGAGTGGCGGTGCTTTCGGCCCCGAGGTGGCCATTGGGCAGGCAGCCGCTGACGAAGTCCCCGGCCCGCAGCCCCAGGTCGGCGTCCGGGCCCGTGCCGTCCTCCACCAGCCGGAAGTCCACCGGACGGGCGCCGGGCGGCGGCTGCAGATCGCTGGCCAGGCACCAGGCGCGGAAGCGCTCGCGCAGCATCTGGCGCACCCGAAGCTGCCACTGGTCGCCTTCTCGGGCGAGGGCCCGGCGCCAGTCGGGCCGGTTGACCACGATGAGGATGTCGGTCAGCCGCCCGAAGATGCGCTCGGGGTCCTCCATCAGGTGACGCCGCAGCCCGCAGCGCTGCCCGGCCGCCCCCGGCCCGTCCCACAGGGGCGTGCAGTCGGCGACCAGGTCCTCCACCGTGTGGTGGCGGCGCAAGAACTGGTCGAAGAAGCCCAGGCCCGCCTGCGCGGGCAGGACGCGCTGGGCATCGCCAGAGAGGCCGCGGGTGCGGCCGGAGCCGAGGAGGTCAGGAGGCGCCATGAGACCCGACCTGTAATGGGCCGGGCGGCCGAGGGACAGAGGGGGCCGGTCGGCCTTTTCGATGGGTCCATGACAATTTTGGATGGATGTCTCTCCGAGCCGACCCGTTGAGGAGATGGGCGAGAGCCCGGAGGCCCCCATGAACCTGGCCCCGACCGCAAGCGATGCTCGGTGACGGTTGGGGAAGGGGAGCACGCACTGTATCCGAGGTCCCGACGGGACCGAAGGGCCCAAGACAAGGCCTCCACGGCTGGACCGTCGGGGACTGGTGGGTTATAATGGGGGAAATTCCGTGGAGTTTGTTATGTCTCTTCTGCTGTGGATGGCCGCTCTTGTCTCCACCAGTGCCTACGCCGCGCCCAAAGAGTCCAACCCCGGGCTGGACACGGTCTGCACTTCGGTCCAAGAGGAGCCGACCGCCGCCGAGACCCTCGCCGCGGCCTTCTCCATCGCGCGCTACGCCCCGACGTGTGATCTGGCGGTGTCGGAAGGCCTCTGCCTTAACGGCGGCGCCAAGGTCGTGCTGAGCAGCAACGGCGCAGCGTCGATCGTGCCGATCGTGCCGCTCGAGAGCGACGCCGAGGAGCTGCCGCTCTTCGTGTTCACCGCCTTCGATACCTACACCGGCACAGATCCCCGGGTGGCGACGGTGTACGTGAACGGCGAGGTGGTCGGGGAGGATCTCCCCGCCGACCAGCCGATCGAGGTCTTCGCGCGCTTCCGGCGGAGCCGGAACACCACCCACCTGCTCTTCAAGGATCGGGAGGGAGAGGGCTACATCAGCCTCCGGGAGATCCCGGTCGCGCCGGTTTACGGCAGGGGCGACACGATCGAGGCCGGCCTCGGCCTGGTCGGCTCCTGGAATTTTGATGACGGGCACGGCATCGACACCAGCCTCACGACGCCTTCTGGAGTCGCAGGCGAGACCCTGACCATTGCCCTGACGTTCGAGGTCGTCTACTCGAGCGCTCTGTAGCGCTGAGCAACCCGTTACGGTCGGCGCTGGTAACGTTCTGGGGGAGAGCAGTTCAAACCCACGTCTCATGTTGTGAGCGATCCATCGGCTATCCTGTCGACACCGGTTCGCGGTCGCTCTATGAAACAGACCCGCGAAAGGCAGGCGGCGCCATGAGACCCGACCTGTAATGGGCCGGGCGGCCGAGGGACAGAGGGGGCCGGTCGGCCCTTTCGATGGGTCCATGACAATTTTGGATGGATGTTTCTCCGAGCCCACCCGTTGAGGAGATGGGCGAGAGCCCGGAGGCCCCCATGAACCTGGCCCCGACCGCAACCCTGACCGATGTGCGCGCGCTGCTGGAGCTCGCTGGCTACGCCCTCTGCCAGGGGATCTGGGTGCTGCAGCAGCCCATGCCCCTGCCGCCGGTGGTGATGGCCGATGGCGACAGCGGGCGCGCGCTCGTGCGCATGTCCCAGGAGCCCGACGCCGACGCCCTGCTGATCACCCGGGCCAACCTCGACAGCCTGGGCGCCTGCCTCAAGCGCAGCGTGATCCTCTTTGATGGCTATGTCCGCGACAGCGGGCAGGCCGTGGATGCCGTGGTGGCCGAGGCCCGGCTGGGCGGCCGCCCCGGCGTCGTGCGCGTGCTGCAACGCTACCGTCCCGCCGATCACCCCGAAGGCTTCGCCATCCTGGGCGAGCCCCTCTTCGGCCAGCGCATGCCCGGCGAGATCGAGGGTCCCGCGGTGATGGCCCTGCTCGCCGGCATGCGCCAGCACCCCGCCACCCGCAGGCTCTGGGAGGCCCACTTCGAGGCGGATCCGGCCTCGCCCTGGCGACAGGCCATCTGATCGCCCCCCTTCAGCGCGGCCCGGACCGCCTGGCCCAGGCTGCGGGGGTCCAGGCGGCCGGCGTGTCCAGCGGGCCCCGCGCGGCCGCCTCCAGCAGCTCCGCAAAATAGCGCCAGGGTCGCAGGCCCAGGCGTTGGCAACCCAAGCTCAGGCCCACCCACAGCAGGGCCGTCTCCAGCTGCTCCTCGTCCAGGATGCGCCAGGCAGGCTTGGGCTCCAGGCCCGTGCCCCCCATCTTGGGATCGGGCAGGACCTTGCCGTCTGGACCGACGGGCTGAAGTGCGGTCCAGGCGTCCACGCCAAAGGCCACGGCGCGGCCAAAGGCGTCATCTGGCTGCAGGAATTCTGCGCGGCGCGCCTGCAACCAGGCCTGCAAGCTGGCGGCGGCCGCTCCCAGGGCTGCGAGGTCGGGATCGGGGGTCCAAGCCTTGGCGAGGCCGAAGGCGAGGTGCAGCCCCGCCGCTGCCTCCTGGGGATGGGTGGGCAGGGCCAGGGCGAGGCGGCGCCGCAACGACTTCAGGGTGCCGCGGCGGGTCCAGCCCAGGTGATCCCGCAGCCAGCCCTCCGCCACCGCTCCCCCGCTGGCGGCCCCCTCGCAGAGGGCCAGGCCCGGGTCCGCCGGTCCGCCGGCATCTGGCTTGAAAACAAGCACCAGGTCTTCGTTGTCCGTTATTGCAAATACGCCGCCGGCCCGTTGCTTGTGGCCATGCTGCACCATCAGGCTGGCTGGCCGGCTGTCCACGCTTCGCTTGGCCTTCTTGAGCCGGTCGCGCTGGGCCTGCACGACCGGAGCGACGGCCAGGGCGACCTTGTCCAGCAGCTGGGCGAGCTGGGCCGGGCGCAGGGCCAGGCCCAGGCGGACCAGCAGGCGGGCCTGCTCGGCCAGGATGCTCGCGTCGGTGTAGCGGGCCTCGATCAGGCGGGCCACCGCGCCATTGCCCAGCGGCAGGCCCCCAGCGACAAAGGCCGGCCAGCGGGCCTTGACGGCTTCCAGATCCGGTCGGATGGGGCAGCGGAACCAGCCCTCGTGCACCCGCAGCTCTTCAAAGCGCTGGTAGCGGAAGTCCACGCGAATCACCAGGCGCTCCCGGTAGAGTTCGCGGGGGGCGCCGGCCGGGCTCTTGCGTTGGTCCGGAGCCAGCTCTGCCCACTGTTCGACCACCTTGAGGGGCTGGACCTCGGGCGGCGCGGGCGGCTCGTCCCCGGGGCGGGCGCGGGCGGGCGCGGGCCGCTGCCCCGGCTGATGGGCGGGAAGTCGAAGAGGCCCTCCAGCCCGCTGGTGCCCGTGGCCCCGGCCGGGCGCGCGGCCAGGTTGAACTGGATGCGCGTGCCCCCGGTGGGCAGGTCTCCCTGGGCGCGGGGGCCCTCGGCGGGCTTGTCGGCCTCGTCGGTGGAGACCCCGAAGCGGGCGCCGCGCACCGTGGGATCGCCGGGGGCTGGGGAATCGCAGCGTCGGGGTTTGTGGCCGCCCCCACGCGGGCGCCGCCGACGGTGGGATCGCCCGGGGCTTTTGCGGGATGGCGTCGTCGGGGCTGCGGGGGACGGCCCCACCCGCGCGCCCGACACGGTTGGATCGCCGGGAATGCGCTCTACTGCATCATCTTCAGCCGGACCCCGATCGGCCCCCAGCCGGGCGGCTGACAGGGGCGGATCTCCGGGCAGGCGCTCGGGAGATCGGCTGCTTCGCCAGCGGGGGCGATCGGCCCCCAGGCGGGCGCCGGCCATGGGCGGATCGCCGGGTGCGACCTCTCGCTTGGGCGCGGGCACCGGAGCGGCCGCCGGCGTGCGGGAGGTGTGGCCAGCGCCTCGACCGAGCGGCCCGGGGCGGGCCTGCGGGGCTGACCATCGCTGGCCCCGGCCGGCCAGCCCAGGGATGGGGCCGTCCTCGGGGGCGGGACGGGGGTGCAGCGGGGGTCGGGGTCGTCAAGGCAGGCTCCCTGTGGCGGGTCAGATATCCCGGAGCGTGGGCCTCCACGGCGGTTGGGGCCTCTGCCCGCCCCCGGAGGCCCGTTGCACGAGACCCTGCACACCCGGCTGCTGGCCCATCTTCGTCCGCTGCTGGGCCCAACGGTGGAGATTGAGGCCCTCGCGCCCCTGTCCGGCGGCGCCTGTCAGGAGCTCCACGCCTTGCGGCTTGCGGGCCTTGCAGGCCGGCATCCCGACGCCCCCGCGCAGGGCTCCTGGCGCCTGGCCTTGCGGGCGGACGCCACCAGCAGCCTGCCGGGCAGCTTGCCGCGCTCCGCGGAATTCCCGGTGATCCAGGCTGCGGTGCGGGCGGGCGTGCCCACGCCCCAGGCCCGCTTTCTCATGGCCGATCTGCCGCGCCCAGGCGCCAGCGCCTACTGCTTGGATTGGGTGGAGGGGGAGGCCATCGGCGCCCGGGTGCTGCGCCAGCCGGCCCTGGCCGCAGCGCGGGCGCGCCTGCCCGACCAGCTCGGGGCGGCCCGCGGCGGGTGCACGGGTGACCCCTGCCACCGACCCCGATCTGCCCCTGAAGCACCGCGATGACAGCGCCAGCCAGCGCGCTTTGCGCGATCTGCGCGCCAGCCTCGACGCCCTGCCCGAGCCCCAGCCGGGGTTGGAGCTGGCGCTGGCCTGGCTGGATGCCCACCGCCCCGAAGATGGGCCCAACGGCCTCGTTCACGGCGACTTCCGCACCGGAAACTTCGTGGTGGGTCCCCAGGGCCTGGTGGCGGTCCTGGACTGGGAATTCGCCCGCTGGGGCGACCCCATGGACGATCTGGGATGGCTGTGCATGCGGGATTGGCGCTTTGGAGCGCTCAACCGCCCGGCCGGCGGGCTGGCCACCCGCGCCCGCTTCTACCAGGCCTATGCCGACGCCAGCGGGCGCCCTGTCGATCCCGATCGCGTGCGCTGGTGGGAGATCGCCGCCAACCTGCGCTGGGGCACGGGCGCCGTCTACCAGGGACTCCGCTACATGATGGGCGAGACGCGCGATCTCGAGATGTTGGCCATCCCCCGGCGGGTGGCCGAGATGAGCTTCGAGGCCCTGCGCCTGATCGACCAGGGGCGCCCCGACCTCCCGATTTTTCACCCCACCCCCTGAGGCCGCCCATGCAGGATCTCCCCGACCGCAACGTGCTGCTGCAAGCGGTGGCCGGCTTTCTCCACCAGGATGTGGTGCCGCAGGTCGCCGATCGCGCCCTGGCCTTCCGGCTGCGCATCGCCGCTCACCTGGTGGCCACGGTCGCCCGAGAGCTGCTGGGGGAGGAGGCCGAGGACGCCGCCCAGCTGGCCCGGCTCTCGGCGCTGTTGGGAGAGGCGCCCCCACAAGCCGGCGGGGGTCGGGACCTGCGCCACGCTGCGATTCGCGGCGGAACCGATCGCCTGGTGGAGCGTATCCGAAGCGCCGACCCCGACAGCGAGCAGGCCCTGGCGCTGCAGCACCTCGTACAGGCCGATCTGCGCGCCAAACTCGCGGTGATCAACCCCGGCTTCGACCTCTCCGCCGACATCGAATCCGACCCGGACTGAAGGCGCTTCCGGCGACGGCGCGCCCCGGCCTGTGCCATGCTCTGCTGGATGTTGATCCTCCTCGCCATGCTGGCCTGTGGTGGCCCCTCGGTCAGCTCCGACGGGCTGCGCCCCACGGCCCTCAACGACAGCGGCGATCAGCCCACCGCGCAGATCGCCGCATCGTCCACGGCCTATGGCCCCTGCGTCACCGACGCCTCTTGCGATCCGGGGGAGGCCTGCACCACCGTGCCGGGCTTTGCCTCGCCCTACTGCGCTCCGGCCTGCGATCCCGAGGGCGAGCTCGCGCAACAGCAGCAGGCTTGTGATCGGCTGGAGGGAGTCGCGACCACCTGCCTTTCCACCGGGCGCTGCGCTCGGGAGTGCGGCGACCCCGACAGCTGCCCCGACGCCCTCGCCTGCCAGCCGGAGGCTCCGGTGGGGCCGGTCTGCGCGGGCGAAGAGTTGGGCCAGGCCGGCTTCTATGGGACCTGCACCCATCCCATGACCGAAGGGCCCGACTGCCCTGCAGAGTCCAGCTGCTTTGGCGGCAGCTTGCTGGGCATCGACAACGGCGTGTGTCTGCCCTGGTGCGACAGCGGCGCCTGTCCCGAGGTTCCCGAGGATGTGCGCGGGGCCACGCCCCTCTGCTATGATGTGCGCAGCTACGGCTTCGACCACCCGATGTGCGTGCTGCTCTGCGTGCCCGCCTCGGCAGAATGCCCCGACGGCCAGACCTGCTTGGACTATGGCGGCGTGGGCATCTGCGCTCCGGAGGGCTTCCACTTCTGAGATGCTGCCCCTGCTCCCCATCTTCGCCGGGCTGCTGACGCCGGTTGCCCAGGCCCGCCCCGAGGCCCCGGCCCTGCTGTGCGCGGTCTACCCCGACGCCCCGACCTGCGCGGCTGGGGTGGCCCGCTGCGTGAGCTGCCACAGCCTGGCGGGGCCCCCCGCCCACAACGCCTATGGGCTGGACCTGGTCGCGGCGCGGGATGGGGCGCTGCCCTTCGCCGAAGACCTCCCCCGTGCGCTGGCCGCCATCGAAGGGCTGGACTCCGATGGCGACGGGGTCAGCAACCTCGACGAGCTGTTGGTGGGGACCGAGCCGGGCTTCGACAGCACCGTCGAAGCCGAGTGTGCCGCCCAGACGGACTTCGACAACGCAAGCTACCTGGTGGGCAAGTACGATCCTGCATTTGCCTGGCGCCGGGTGATGTTGGACTTCTGCGGGCGCAGCCCCCGATACGACGAGGTCATCGCCTTTCGGGCCAGCGACAACCCCGTGGGAGCGGTGCGGGACACGCTGTCGGCCTGCCTGGAATCGCCCTATTGGGACGCCGTTCTGGAAGAGCTGGCCATCGGTGTGATCGAGCCCACGGGTCCGGCGACCGACTTCAACATCCTCGGCAACTGGGCCTGGGACCTGCGTCTCTACGCCTACGCGATGAGCGGCGACCGGGACGCGGCCGAGGTGATGACCGCCACCTATCTCGTGGTGGAGGAGCCTGCCGGAAGCGGGCGCCTGGTCGAGATTCCCGACCCCCGCACCGAGGGGGAGGCCTACGCCCAGCCCCTGGCCGCCCAGGACCGCTTCGGCGTCTTGACCACCCGGTTCTCCCTGGCGATGCGGGTGATGTTCGCCGACGTGCCCCGGACCCTGGCTGCCCACTGGTACAAGCGCTTGCTGGGCCTCGACATCGCGCGCAGCGAGGGCCTCTACCCCATCGATGAGTTGGACGGCGAGCTGCCCTGGCCCGCCTCCTTGGATGTGGACGACAAGGGAGTCTGGCAGGAGGGCTGCGCGGCCTGCCACAGCACCTTGGATGGCTTGTCCTATCCCTGGGTGCGCTACAACGGAATCGATCTGGAGGGCGATACGACGGCGACCTACCTGCCGGAACGGGCGGCCGACCTGCTGCCCACCGACGGCGGGTGGATCTTCGGGCGCCCGGTGCGGGGTCCCGAGGCCTGGGTGGCCGAGGCCGTCGCCTCGGACGCCTTCGCCCGGCAGACCACCCGGGTCTTCTGGCGACAGGCCTTTCACCGCGACCCCTACTCTTGCGAAGAGGCTGCCTTCGACCGCCTGTGGACCACCTTCCGCGACCAGGGTCGCAACGTCGAGAGCCTGCTGGCCGAGCTGGTCCTCCTCGACGCCTACGGGACGCCATGAAGCGCCTGCTGCCCGCCTTGCTGCTGCTGGCTCCGGGCTGCGGGCCGGCCTTCGATGCCGATCCGGGCCAGTCTGTCGACCCCATCCGGGCCCAGCCCGAGGCGGCGCCCACCGGCCATGCCGCCGCGGCGCGGGCCGACCTGCGCATCAAGCGCTGGCGTCAGCTCTCCTTGGACCTCCAGGGCGCCCTGGAGCTGACCGCCGACGAGATCTGCAGGGAGACCGGCAACTTCGACTGCACCCGCCTGCATGTCGCCCAGCTGGGTGGAGTCAGCATCGATCATGCGCTCTACGAGCCCATCGATTGGTGGACCGTGACCACCGGGCTGAGCATGGAGCGGGTGGTATTGCAGGCCTGCTGGAACCGCCTGGAGAAGGACCGCGTCGCCGATGCGCCCGTGGTCTTCGGCCACGTCCCGCCGACAGGCCTGGGGGCCACCGACGCGGATCTGGATGCACAATCGGTCGAGCTCTGGCGCCGGCTGCTCGCCCGTGACCCCAGCGCCGACGAGCTGGGCGAGGCCCGCGCCCTGCACCGGGCCAATGTCGAGAGCGGCGCATCGGATGCAGATTGGGCGGTCCTCCTCTGCTTCTCCCTCGCCACCAGCTCCGAGCACCTGTTGTACTGATGCCAGCCCTCAACCGCCGCCAGCTCCTGTCCGCCTTGATCGCCTCGGGCGCCGCCGCGGGCGTGGGGGCCAGCCTGCCATTTGGGCGCCGCGTGGCGAGGGCCGACGCCGATCCCGACGACCCGCGCTTTCTGGTGGTGATGGGCTGCTTTGGCGGCGCCAGCATGTTGGATTGCTTCATGCCGGTGGACAGCAGCGAGGCCCGGACCCAACCCGGTCGGGGCACGGTATTCGCCTACCCCACGGTGCAACCCGACGGGTCGCAGATTCGATGTGTGGACCGCGGCACTCCGCGGGCCTTCCTCGACCGCTTCCGCGACCAGATGGTGGTGATGGCCACCCAATCCAGCAGCGTGAACCACCAGGCCGCACAGCAGCGTTGGGTATCGGGTCGGGATGCCTTGAATGGGCGCACCATGGCCGAGCTGGTGGCCGAGGGCCATGGCGTCGACCGGGCGCTGCCCAACGTCAACATGGGCAAGGGTGGCTATGCCGCCCAAGGCAGCGACCCCGGGCTGGCCCCCCGCTACCGGGGCCAGGTGGTCACAAACCCCGTCGTCTTTGCGTTGTCCACCCACGGGCACGCCGGGGTCATCCCGGTGGGGGGTGAGGGGCTTCAGGATCCCGACCAGCGGGGCCTGCTCATCGACCAGGCGCGAGCCTTCCGCGAGGGTGTGCTCGAGACGGGCAGCCCCTTCGCCCGGACCTTCGCCTCCAGCCGGCGTCGCCAGGAGCTGCTGCTGTCCCGCCGGGACTCCGATCCGCGCCTGGAGGCCGAAGATCTCGTGCAGCGGCTGCTCTTTGTGCCCGATCTGGGGGACCTCTTCCCGCTGTCGGCCTATGGGCTGCGCGCGAATGAAGAGGCCGACCTCGTTCTCAGCCAGCTGCCCAAGGCCTTTCCCGCCTCCACCAGCGGCCGGGCCGAGGATCCCTTCCAGGCCCAGGCCGCCCTGGCCTACCTGCTGTTGCGCACCGGCACCTCGGCGGCCGTCACCCTGACAGACCCGGGCGAAGACGGCTTTTTGGCCTTCGACAACTCCCACACCGACCACCGCCGCGCCCAGGCCAGCCATTGGGACCGGGTGCTGGATGTCGCATCGCGGCTGGCGCTGCTGCTGCAAGGTGCCGAGTATGTGGACTCCGCCGGGGTCGCCACCGGGACCAGCCTGTGGGACCGCACCGTGATGGTCTTCCCCACCGAGTTCGGCCGCGACAAGTGGGACCGCGGAGCGGGGACGGGCACCGGCCACCACCTGAACAACGGCCTGCTGGTGGTCAGCCCGCAGCTTCGGGGCAACCGGGTGCTGGGAGCGGTGGACCCCAACAACGGCTTCACCTGCGGATTCGATGCAGAGACGGGGGACCCGACGCCCTTCGAGGGCCTCAGCCCGGGCGAGGACCCTCTCTACTCCGATCCCCGCCTGCCTCCCGGCGAAGAGCTGGTCTGCGGCTCGATCCTCGACCTCGCTGGGATTCGGTTTCCCGGTCAGCAGGTGCTGCCCGCCTTGCGCGGCTGAGGGGCGCCGTGGGCAGCCGCAAGTCTGCTTCCTTCTCGCGGGCCCCCACCGGGATGGCCGAGGTGCTGCGGGCCTTGGACGAGGCCGACACGCAGTCCGCCTGGTTGCAGGCGGCGGAGGCCCACGACGCGCTGCTGGGCCTGGACGAATGGCGCAGAGACGATGCCTCGCCCCACCTGGACGGCGCGCTCATTCGCCAGGAGATCGCCGAATTGCAGCGCCTGCGGCGTTCGAGCGACGGCCTGGGCCTGGCCCGGGTGCTCACCGAGAGCGTCTACCGCCACCTCGCGGACCTGCGCTCGCCCGAGGTCTACGGCCTGGCCCTGAGTGGCACCAAGCAGGTGGTGACCGACTTCCTGGACGAGGTGGAGGCCAGCTTGCGTTGGCTTGCCGAGACCCCCATTCCGGGCTTGTCGGCCGCAGATACGCGGGCCCGCTTCGAAGCGGCCTGGAAGGTCTATGGGCGCTCGGCCCTGATGCTCTCGGGCGGCGCCACCTGGGGCTTCTTTCATATTGGCGTGGTCAAGTCGCTCTTTCAGGAGGGCCTGCTGCCCGCCATCTTGTCGGGGGCCAGCACCGGCGCCATGGTGGCCGCCGGCATTGGCGCCCGCACCGACGCCGAGCTGGCCGAACTCTTCGCCCACCCCGACCGCATGCGGCGGGACGGCCTCAAGCCCGTGGGGCTGCGACGGGCCTGGGATCAGCGCGCCTGGCTCGATCCCGAGCAATTGCTCGCGGTGTTGCACCACAATGTGGGCGATTGGACCTTTGCCGAGGCCTTCGCCCGGTCGGGCCGGGCCCTCAACATCTCGGTGTCGCCCACGCGCACACGCCAGAGGCCCCGCGTGCTGTCCCACCTGACGGCCCCCGACGTGCTCGTGGCCAGCGCCGCCCTCGCCAGCAGCGCCCTGCCTGGGCTCTTCCCGGCGGTGGTCCTGGAGCAGCGCCGCGGCGACGGCAGCCGCGGCCCCTATGTTCCCAGCGAGCGGTGGGTGGATGGCTCCCTCTACGAGGACCTGCCCAAGCTTCGGTTGGCCCGCATGCACAATGTCAACCACTTCATCGTCAGCCAGACCAACCCGCACGTCGTCCCCTTTGTGCGCCACTATGGGCAGAGCGGGCTGCTGTCGGGGGTGGCGGGCCTGACCTCTGCCGCGGTGCGCACCCAGGGCGCCTATGCCGCGGAGCTGGCGAGTCGGGCCACCCGCCACAGCCGCGGCCCCCTCGGCCAGCTGGCCGACCGCGCCCAGGCCCTGGTGACCCAAGACTACCGTGGCGACATCGATGTGCATCCCCGCTTCCGTTGGGAGTTGATGGCCAAGATCGCCGTGAATCCCAGCGCCGAAGACCTGCGTGTCTTCATCGCCGAGGGCGAGCGCGCGACCTGGCCCCAGCTGGCCCGAATCCGCAACGAGACGCGCCTGGGGCGGGTCTTCCAGGATTGCGTCGCCCGACTGGCGGGCCCTGGCCGCTGATCAAGGCGCGGGCAGCAGATCGATGAAGGCGAAACCCTCACGGTCCACCCGCTCGCCTGTCTGCACGGCGATGGGGGCCGCAAAGCAGGGCGCGTGGGTGCAGAAGGTGTGGAACTCGCCGTTTTCGCCGCATGGATCGACGCCCTCGGGCAGGCGGTCGAGCAGCGCAGCGTCGAAGATCGCGCCCAGGTGCGCCGGGTCGAGCTGCCGGCTGTCGATGCAGGCCAGGACCGCCCGCAGGCCGCCGGCGACCATCTCGCGGGCCAGGGCCGGGCTGTCGGCCGCTCCCCCCCACAAGGGAAAGAGGGGCTTCAGCCCGGTGGGCGCGAGCTGCCGCTCCCGGTAGGCGCGAATATCGGCGAGGTGGAGGTCTCCAAAGGCGATGGCCTGGATGCCCCGGTCCTTCGCCTGGGCAAAGACCTCAGCCATGATGCGCTCGTAGTCGGCGTTGCTGCAAGGGCTGGGCAGCGGGACCTCCCACAGGGGGAGTGCGGCGGCCGCGGCCTGGGCCCGCGCGAGGCTGGCCCGCACGCCATGCATGGCCACCCGCTCCGCCTCGGCGTTGAAGGTGCTCAAGAGCCCGACCACGGCGATGTCGTCGCGTTGGCGTAGGCGGTGCAGGGCCCAGGCGCAGTCCTTGCCGGAGCTCCACGAGAGCAGGGTGCGGGTGGGGGAGGCCATGCGGCCCCTTAGCCTGCGGATCGGCCCCGGGCCGGAGGCGGGGGCGATCCAGGCCTGCTCGTCCTGCTGGGGCTGACGGCCCGCCGCCGGCTCCGCTAAGATGCCTGTTCTCCCTGGAGTGCACATGGCCCGTCTGGCCCCGACCCTCTCGCTGCTGCCCCTGCTGCTCGCCGCCTGCGCTCCCGACGGAAAGGGGGGACCCGGCACCGATGGCGGAGACGCCGACACGGACACGGATGCCGACACGGATACCGACACGGATGCGGATGCCGACACGGACGCCGACACGGACGCCGACACGGATACGGACAGCCCGACCCCCTCCCTGTACTTCACCGTAGAGGGTTGGGACCGGGTGGCCGGCGGGCGGATCGGGCTCTTTCCCTACGACTTCGGGATGGGCTACACGACGACCGAGTTCGAGTCCTTTCCGGTCACGGGCGCGGATATGGGACTCTCGCCCTCCGATGTTTCGGGCTCCATGCTCTCTGCCATGGAGGGCGTTCCCAATGTAGACGCCGGCTTCTTTGTGGCGGCCTTCTATGAGGATCGGGATGCCAGCGGCAACCTCAGCATGGGCGAGGCCATTGTGGGCGTTCACCGTGAGCTGTCGGAGGGCTTCTTGGTGGTCTTCCTCAGCGGCAGTCTGCCGGCCGAGTGGGTGGACGCCGGCTATGGGCCGGGCTGGCTGAAGCTCCCGATGAGCGAGGGCTGGATGGAGCAGCCAGTCCCCCCCGACTTCACCATCGGCCGCGATCTCGCCGATCCGGGCTCGGTCACCCTCGGGGGGAGCGTGGCCGGCTTCGAAGACCTCACCGGCATCCACCTAGCCCTGGTGTCTGAGCGCGAGCTGGCGGGCGGATCCAGCCTGAGCCCCATCGGCGATGGTCTGCTGACCGATCCTTGGACTTTCGCTCTGGCGGGGGCCGCGCCGGCCAGCCACCGCGAGAACGACACGGAGCTGCTCGCAGAGGCCGCCAAGGAGCAGGTGCTGGCCTATATCGACAGCGACGGCAGCGGCGGGATGAGCCTGGGGGACGAGGTCGTGGGCGAGGCTTGCTGGGAGGGCAACCCGGTTCGGGTGCTGGGCCTCAGCCCGCCGGTGGGCGCGGGCGCGGCCAGCCGCTACCAGGCCCAGGGTTTGCACGCCGGCTGGCAGGTGCAAGCGAACGATGGCGGCGCCTGGCTGTTGGTGCCCGATCTCGAGGGCCTGCAGGTCCGCCCCACCTGCGCGCTGCCCACCCGCTGAGGCTCAGGTGGTGGGGCTGTCTTCGCTGCCGCCGCTGCTGACGACGGCCTTCTTGTCGTCCTTGATGCGTGTGCGGGCCTTGCCCTCTTCGAGCTGAAGGGGCTTGCCCGAGAACAGGGCGCCGGCCACGGCGTCGCCGTTGATTTGATCCTGCACCGCGGCCTGGGCCTCGTTGAAGAGGGTGGTGGGGTCCGTGGCCTTGCCGTCCAACTTGAGATCGAGGGTGGGCCCGCCAAAGGCGCGGGTGGCTTGCAAGGCGGCCAGGTTGTCCGATTTTGCGTTGACGCGCCCCTTGATGTGCATGCTGGACACGATGTCCGCCTTGGCATCCGCCCGGCTGAGGGTCGAATTGAGGGTGAATTCGGCCATCACCGTGCCCTGGTCGTCGACCGGCACCTTGAATTTCAGCTGCAGATTGGCTTTGCCCGCATCTTCGGTGAAGAGCTTGCCGGCGGCGGCGCCGGCGGCCTGGTTGGTGGCGCCATCCCAGGCCGTGACCTCGCCCAGGTCCTCGCTTGCATCGGCTTCGAACGCGTCTTTTTCGATGACCTTGGTGCGTGGGGCCGGGTTGGGCGGGCCCTCGGTGCGCAGCTCGATCTCCTTGACGCCATCCAGCTCGTAGTAGGGGTGGTCCAAACCGTTGACACGGCCCAGCGCCTTGTAGAGATCGCCGTCCCCAAGCTCTGTGTGCGCGATGTCGAAGAGGGTGTCCTTGGGGCCGACCTGGTACATCCGGCGCACAGGGGCCTCTTCTTGCACCGCCTCGTCCTGCACCGCCTCGTCCTGCACCGCCTCGTCCTGCACCGCCTCGACGTCGGACGAGGTGGTGGGCACTTCGGAGCTGGAGAACTCCAGGCTGGAATCCGGCGTGGGGCCCTGGCTGTCGGTGTCCTGGATGCCCGAGTTGGGGGCGAGCAGGTCGCGGGAGCGGCGGGAGCGGACAAGCTGGCTGGTCGGCATGAGACCTCCGGTGCAAAGCTTAGCATCGGGCAGCAGGCCGGGCAAATCCCATGCATGGCCCCTACCGGGCCATGGCGCCGTCGAGGGATTCTTCCGGTGGCAGGGCGGGGCTGCCCCCCCCTCGGTGGCGAAGCAGGCCCAGCGCGTCTTCAAGGATGAGGTAGAGCGACGGCACGATCAGCAGGGCGATCACCGTGCCAAAGAGCACCCCGAAGCCCAGGCTGATGGCCATGGGGATCAGGAAACGCGCCTGCATGCTGGTCTCGAAGATCATCGGCATCAAGCCAAAGAAGGTGGTCAGCGAGGTCAGCAGGATGGGGCGGAAGCGGCGGGTTCCCGCATAGACGATCGCCTGCCAGGGGGTCGCCCCCCGGGCACTTGCTGAGTTGGCTGCATCCACCAGCACCAGCGAGTCGTTCACCACCACCCCCGACAAAGCGATGATGCCCATCATGCTGATGATGGACAGACCGTAGCCCATGAGCATATGGCCCCAGACCGCCCCGACGAAGCCGAAGGGGATGGCGGACATGATGATGGCGGGCTGGACATAGCTCTTGAAGGGGACGGCCAGCAGGGCATAGATGATGAACACGGCCACGAGGTAGTTCTGGCCGAGGGAGGCGAAGCTCTCGGCCTGGGAGCGCTGCTCTCCCACCAGCTGGGCCTCCAGGCCGGGGTAGCGTTCCAACAGGCCTGGGATCTCGGTCTCGTTGAAGGCCTTGAGCACCTCTTGGGGCGAGGCCACACCCGGGGCCAGCTCGCCCTGTACATTGACGATTCGGCGGCCGTCCTCGCGCACGATCTCGGTGGGCGCGCGGTTCCGGGTGAACTGTGCCACCTCGCCCAGGGGGGCGAAGGCGCCGGCCGGGGTGCGCAGCAGCAGGTCTTCCAGGTCGGCCTCGCTGACGCGCTGATCCTCGGGAAGGCGCACCATCACCTTGATCTCGTTGCGTCCGCGCTGCTCGCGCAGGGCCTCGGAGCCATAGAAGCTGGACCGAAGCTGGCGGGCCACATCGCTGGTCGAGACACCCAAGGTCTGCGCGGCCGGCAGCAGCTTGAAGTCCAGCTGGGGCTTGCCGGCGGCATAGCTATTCTCGATATCGGTGAGGTCGTCGTAGCCGCGCATGATCTCGCCCAGCTCGCGGCTGGCGTCCGCCAGCACGGCCGTGTCTGCATGGCTGAGCTGGATGTCCACCGCTGCGCCCGCCCCGGGGCCCGACGAGGAGTTGAAGGCCAGCGCCTCCAAGCCGGCCAGATCGGGCGTCTGCTTCTTCCAGGCGTTGCCGAAGTCCATGGACGAGAACTCGCGCTCGGAGCTGCCCACCAGGTTGACCTCCACCGTCACCAGGTGCGAGCCGCTCTCGAAGGAGCCGCCGCCGGGCCCCCCCGCGGTGGGGCCTTCGCCCACCTTGGTGAAGGTGCCCGTGACGTCTTCTGCGGCGCCGAGGGTCTCGATGGTGGCGGCGAGGCTGCGCTCCAGCTCGGCCCGGACGGCCTCGGTGCGGGCGATGGGGGCGCCATAGGGCAGCCGCGCCGTGGCGGTGACCACGTCGCCTTCCAGCTTGGGGAAGAAGCTGAAGGGTACGGTGCCACTCTTCACCAGCCCAAGGGTCACGAAGAGGGTGGCCAGGGCCATGCCAAGGGTGGCGTAGCGCCACTCCAGAACCAGCAGCAGCAGGCGCTTGTAGGGGCCGTGGATGAAGCGCTGGAGGTGGCCGTTGGTCCAGTTGCGGGCGGCATTGGCCGGGCGGCTGACAATGTCGTAGAATCGGTTCCAGTTGCGGCCAAAGAAGCCTTCGTTGCTGGTCTCGTGGCCCAGGTGGGAGGGCAGGATGAAGAAGCCCTCAAAGAGGGAGAAGAGCAGGACCGCGATCACCATGGCGGGGATGATCCGGAAGATCTTGCCGGTGGTGCCGGGAACGAAGAAGAGCGGCCCGAAGGCGGCCACCGTCGTGAGGACGGCGAAGGTCACGGGCACGGCCATCTCGCGGGCGCCGGCCACCGCGGCCTCGCCCGGTTTCATGCCTCTCTCCATCTTCTCCCAGGCGTTCTCTCCCACCACGATGGCGTCGTCCACCACGATGCCCAGGGTGACGATCAAGGCGAAGAGGCTCACCATATTCAAGGACAGGTCGAAGCTGGGCCCGATGAGGAAGGCCCCCAGGAAGCTGATGGGGATGCCCAGCGCGACCCAGAAGGCCAGGCGCAGATCGAGGAAGAGGGCCAGGACGATCACCACCAGGACCAGCCCCATGCGCGCATTCCGAACGAGCAGGTCGATGCGGTCGGCCAGCAGCAGGCTGTCGTCCTTCCACACATCGACGCTCACCGTGTCGCCCAGCTCGGCCCGCAGGCCGGTGGCATAGGCCTTGACCGCGTCGGCGACCCCCTTGGGCGTCTCGTCGCCCACCCGGTAGGCGGTCACCCGCATGGCAGGGCGGCCATTGAAATAGTAGGCCTGGTCCGTGTCTGCAAAACCATCGCGGATGGTGGCGACCTCGCCCAGGCGCAGCGTGTCGCCATCGGCGGTGCCCCGCAGCACGATATCTTCGAACTGCCTGCCCGACAGCTTGCGATCGCTGACCCGGACCAGCAGCTGGCCGGCATCGGTCTCGACCGCGCCACCCGGCAGCTCCAGGCTGCTCATGCGGATCGCAGCGGCGATCTCGTCCAGGGTGAGCCCATAGCTTTGCAGGCGCTCCCGGGGCACCTCGATGCTGATCTCCAAGGGGGGGGCGCCAAAGACATCGATCTGCGTGACGCCGGGTGTGCGCGACAGATCGTTGCGCACCCGCTCGGCGAGGCTGTGCAGGGTGCGCAGATCCTGGTCCCCCGACAGCACCAGGCTGACGACCTCCCGCTTGCGAGAGGCCAGGGTGACCTGGGGTTCTTCGGCCTCTTCGGGGAAGGTGGTGATGCGGTCCACCGCCGACTTGATGTCGTTGAGGGTCTTGTCGGGATCCGCGCTCAGGATCAGCTCGGCCGAGACGGCCGCGCCGCCTTCGGTGGAGGTGGAGGTGACGCGCTTGACGCCTTCGACGCCGCGAACCGCCTCCTCTACCGCGAGGGTGATGCCTTGTTCGACCTCGGCGGGGGAGGCGCCGGGATAGGGCACGCCCACGGCGACCATATCCAAGGTGAACTCGGGGAAGACCTCTTGCTTGATGCGGGCGAGGCCCACCAGGCCCCCCACCAGGATGACGATCATCAGCAGGTTGGAGGCCACCGGGTTGCGGGCCATCCACGCGATGGGGCCCGACAGCAGGGCGGTCTGGGTACCGTCTTCGCTTTGAGACATCAGCCCCCCACCGCGGCGGCGGCGGCGGCGGCGCCGTCTTCGCCATGGATGCGCACCAGGCTGCCGGCCACGGGCGCCGACAGGGGGGAGACCACCACGCGATCGCCTGCAGAGAGGCCGGAGCGCACCTCGACCTGCTCGGACAGGGCCCAACCCACCTCCACCTGTCGGCGTTCCAAGGCGCCCTTGGCATCGACCACCCACACCGTGTCGCCATCGTAGAGGGCCGCGCGGGGGATGCTGAGCGCTTCGCTGCGAATGCGGCCGAGGAGCTCCACATCCACGAAGGCGCCGATCATCAGCGGCAGGCCGCCCGCCGCGTCTTCGAGGGGCAGGTCCACCACCACGATGAGGTTGGCGGTGCGCGAGCGGGGGTCGAGCTGGCCGCCCAGGGCGCGCACCTGACCCCGGCGCTCCACCAGGCCGCCGCCTGCGAGTCGCTGGCGCACGATGGCTTCGCTGCCGCCGTCCTCGCCGATGCCACCCACGCCGGGGACATCCAGGGTTGCCAGGCGGTCGAAGGGCACCGACACGTCTACGCGGAAACGATCGGTGCCGGCCAGGGTCGCGACCGGGGAGCCGCCGCCCACCACCTGGCCCTCGTCCACCGACTCGCTCAGCACGATGGCGTTGAAGGGGGCGCGCAGGTTGGTGCGGGACAGGGCCAGCTCGGCCTTCCTGAGGCCGGCGCGGGCGGCTTCGAGGTTGACCCGGGTGACCTCGAGGTGGGGTTCCCGGCGGGCGAGGCGGCCATCGGTGCTGGCGGCTTCGCCTAGGATCTCCCACTCGCGGGCGGCCACGGTGCCGCGGTGGGTCTCGAGATCCAGCTCCAGCTGGGCTTGTTCGACCGCGACCTTGGCCTGGTCCACCGCGACCTGGTAGTCGCGGCTGTCGATGCGGGCGACGCTGTCGCCCGCGCGCAGGCGTCCCCCGGGCACCAGCTGATTCGACACCCAGGTGATGCGCCCGGCCACCTCGGGGCTGAGCACGATCTGCTGGTCGGGGAGCACCGTGCCGGTGGCCTGCACCCGCGCCTGGGCGTCGCCGGCCTGCAGCGTGAGGGCCTCCACGAGGTCGATGCGCTGCGGGGGCGTGCCCTTCTCCGCGGCCCCGCTGGCGGCGATGACCCCGGCCGCTCCGGCCACGCCAAGGGCCAACATAAGGAGCGTCGTAGCGGTCTTGGCCAACAGCCGGCGCCGGGGGGGCGGATCGGGGATGTCAGAGAAGTCATCGACGGGCAGGTTGGGTTGGTTCAACGTCCACCTCCGGTGGAGCCGCCCCGGGGGCGGTCGAGATCGAGGGCCCAGGGGGCGCCCAAGGCGTTCTGCAGGGTGATCCAGGCGCCCACGAGGTCGCGCCGGGACTGGATATGGGCGAGCTCGGCGCTCTGGGCGGCGCTCAGCGCGGTCATGACGTTGACATAGGGCAGGGTGCCCCCCAGGTATTGGGCCTTGGACTCGTCAAAGGCAAGGCGAGCGGCCTGTACCTGGGCGGAGCGGGCGGCCAGCTCTTCGTTTCGCTGCTGCAGCACCCGCCGGCTGTCTTCCACCTCTTGCACCGCGTTGAGCGTGCTCTGTTCGAGATCGAAGCGCCCGGCCCGGGCGCTGGCGGCGGCACCCCGGGCGGCGGCCAGCTTGCGGCCACCATTGAAGAAAGGCAGGCTCGCGTTGAGTCCCACCTGCCAGTTGCCCACCCAGTCCCACTCGGTGGCGTCCGCCCCCAGCAGCTGGCCCTGGTCGCCGGTGAAGCCGCTCAGCTGCAAGGTGGGAGCGAGGCCCAGCCAGGCGCTGGTGCGGCGAAGCTCTGCGGCCTGCAGGCTGGACTGGCTGAGGATGAGGTCGGGGCGCCGATTCAGCAGGTCCACCGGGCGCCCCAGCGCCAGCTCCTCGGGCGGCGTGGGCAGGCGGTCGGGGGCCGAAAGCTCGGCCACCGTCGCCCCGGCGGGGTTGCGGCCCACCAGCGCGGCCACCCGAAAGACCATGCGATCCACCGCAGCCCGGGCGGCGGGCAGGGTGGCCTCGATATTGGCCAGCGCGTCAGCCTCGACGGCATCGGCAAGCTGGCGAATGCCGGGCTGCTCGGCGTCAAGGGCCACACCCTGGCGCCAGAAGTCTCCATAGTCCAGGTCCTGCAGATCCACCTGCAGGCTGGCCGCCAGGATGGCCGCGGGGCCTGCTGCGGCGCCGCGCCCATAGGAGGTCGTGGCCTCCCAGGGGACAGGAATGACCACCACGCGGGCGTCATCGGCCTGAAAAGGCAGGCCGTACAGACCGCTGTCTGTGCCGGGGGCGTCGGGGTCGAAGTCGGGGGGCAGGGCCATGGCATCTCCATCGGTGGCGGCGCGCGCCGCCGGGTCTGCGCAGGGATATCCGACCGGTGCCCGTCCACCATCCCCCCGGGCCCCTGCCCTGCCCCATGAAGCGCCTGAACGCCCCCCGACCGGCTGGCCTGCCCACCCTCAAGGAGCGGGCGGATCGTTTCATCCACCACGCAGTGGTGGAGAGCGCCATCGTGGCGCTGATCCTGCTGGCGGTCGGCGCGCTGCTGGCCGAGCCGGCCTTTGCCGAGGGCAGCCTCACCCGGGTGCTGCTGGAGTCCTTTGGCACGCTGGCCAGCCTGCTCTTTGCCATCGAATTGTCCATCCGCTATTGGGTTGCCCCCGTAAAAATGCGGTTCTTCCAGCGTTATTGGCTGGACATATTGGCGGTGTTGCCCCTTGCCCGCCCCTTGCGGCTGCTGCGGGTCTTCTTGCTGCTGCGCCTGTTCCGGGCGGGCATGCTGCTGAATCGGCGCCTGTCGGCCTTTGGCGGCCTGATCCGCGGCACCCTCAACGAGATGACGGTGCTGACCACCCTCAGCCTCACGGTGGTGCTGGTGGGGGCGGTCACCCTGCAGGCCGTGCCGGGATCGGTGCGTTTCGATGTGGGCCAGGACGCGCCCGAGCTGGAGCGCGCGCTCTGGTTTTCGGTCTACACGCTGATTGGGGGCGAGCCCATCGGCGGCATGCCCAGCACCGAGCTGGGTCGCGCGGTGACCCTGGCGCTGATGGTGGGCGGCCTCACCGTCTTCGGTATGTTCGTGGGTGCCGTGTCTGCATCGATGATCACGATTCTCAGCCGCAGGCTGGAGGTGGGCGAGATGGAGTTGGACGAGCTGCGGGACCACATCATCGTCTGTGGCTGGAACCCGGCGGGCCCGGTCATGCTCAAGGAGCTGTTCAGCGGCCCCGGGCCCCATGCCGCCGTGGTGGTGGTGACCGAACGCGCTGAGCGCCCGCCGGATCTGGACCTGCCGGGGGTGCCCAGCCACCTGATCTCGTACCACTCCGGCGACTATACGCGTGTGGACGTGCTTCAGGAGGTGGGCGTGCGGCGGGCGCGGGCCGCCTACCTGCTCACCGATGGCGCGCCGGGCCGCAGCGACCAGGATCGCGACGCCCGCACGGTGCTGGCTGCCCACACCATCGAGCGCATGAACCGCGACATCTTCTGTTGTGCCGAGCTGATCAACGGCGCGAATGCCGCGGCCTTGGACCTCACCCGGGTGGAGGAGGTGGTGGTGCGGGACTGGTATGCAGGGGTCATCATCGGCAGCATGGGCCGAAACCGCGGCTTGTCCGCCGTACTCAACGACATCCTGTCCTCCACCCGGGGCAACGCCTTTCACAAGATCACGGTGCCGCCCGACTGGGATGGCCAGGCCATCGGGGCCTTGCACCAGCTGCTGAAAGAGCGCCACGGCGCGATCCTGGTGAGCTGGGAGCGGGAGGTGCCCGTGAGCGGCGGCGACCCGCTGCGCGAGGTGGAGGTCAACCCCCACGTCGATCGCGTGGTGTCCAAGGGCGATGTGCTGGTGGTCATCGCCGCGACGGCGCCCCGCGCCTGAGGGCCCGAGGTCGGCCTGGGCCCACCCCGGGCTGGCGCGACCCCACCTGAGGCCGCACCGCCGTGCTAGAGGGGCGGAAATGACCGCCTGTTGGCCTGCCCCCCCTGGCTGCCGCCCCCGGCCGCGCCCATGACCCCCCGCGCGGCGCTGGGCATGGTGCTGGGCATTGGCTGCTGCCTCGCCATCTGCCTGATGCCCCCCCTGGAGGGGCTGACCCTGCAGGGGCAGCGCGCCTTGGGGATCATGTCGTTGTGCGTGTTCTGGTGGTTGTCCACCCCGGTGGCCCTGCCCGTCACCAGCCTGGTGGGCCTGGCCCTGGTGCCCGCCCTGGGGGTGATGCCCACCAACGACGCCCTGGCCCTCTTTGGCAACCAGGCCGTCTTCTTCGTCATCGGCGTCTTTCTGGTGGCGGCGGTGCTGGGGCACACCGGCCTGTCCAGCCGGGTCACCTTGCTGGCCCTGCGCCGCTTCTCGCGCAGCGAGGTGCTGCTTTGCAACGCCGTGCTGCTGATCTCCTGGGGCCTGTGCTGGGTGATGGTGAGCCACGCGGTGGCGGCCATCCTGCTGCCCATCGTGCTGGAGCTGATCCGGGCCCTGGACCTGGGGCATGGCTCTCGCACCGCCCGCCGCCTGCTGCTGAGCATGGCCTGGGGCACGGTCTGCGGGTCCAACCTCACGCTGCTGTCCAGCGCCCGCGCCAGCCTCGCCCTGGAGCTTTATGGCGGCTACCGCGACAAAGCCGGCCTGCCCGAAGATCCCATCGGCATCGTGGCCTTCAGCGCCGGGTCGGCGCCGGTCTCCGTCATCAGCCTGATCGTGGCCGCAATCGTGCTGCACATCAGCTTCAAGCCCGAGGGCCTGGACCTCAGCCCCGCCATCGCGCGCCTGGACGAGCGGGTGAAGGGCCTGGGCAAGACCCGCCCCAAGGAGCGGGTGGCCATGGTGATCATGGTGGGCATGATCCTGGCCATGGTGCTGACCGGCCCCAAGTGGATGGGCATCGTCGCCCTGCTGGCCAGCGGGACCATGTTCCTGGCCCAGGTGCTGCGCTGGGAGGACGCCGAGCGCTATGTCAACTGGGGCGTGGCGCTGATGTATGGCGGGGCCATCGCGGTGGGTGGGGCCTTGTACAAGACCGGCGCGGCCGAGTGGCTGGCCCGCGCCCTGCTGCCCGAGGGCCTGGGTCCCCTCACCGCCCTGGCCCTGGTGGGCTTGATGGCCGCCCTCTTCACCGAGGTGGTGAGCAACGCCGCCGTCATCGCCGTGCTGCTGCCCGTGGCCCTTCCCATCGCCACCGAAGTGGGCCTGGACACCCACGCCCTGGTCTGGACCCTGCCGCTGTCGGCGGGCTTCGCCTTCATGCTGCCCACGTCCACGCCGGCCATGGCCATGGTCTTTGGCACGGGCTTTCTGCGCATCCGCCACACTGTGGGGGGAATCGTGATCACCGCTGTGTCCTTGGCCGCGCTGCTCTTCTTCTCCCAGACCCTCTGGCCCCTGCTGGGCTTCGCCGTGAACCTGGAGCAGCCATGACCGCGGCCCCCGCGCCCCGGCGCATCCTCCTGACCGTCTCCACCAGTCGCTACAGCGAGCGCCTGGTGGACGTAGCCATGCGCGAGGCCCAACGCATGATGGATGAAGGTGACCGGGTCGTGATCGACGTACTCAACATCGCCGAGCGCGAGGATCTCGACCGCATCGGGCGATCCGTCGGCGACGAGGGCTTCTTGGGTTTGGATATGCAGCGGGATGTCTTGGATGCCCTGGGTCAGGAGCACGACCGAATGGCCCGCCGGCGGGTGGAGCAGGTCAAGGCCGCCGCGGCCACCCGGGGCATCGAGACCCAGGTGCTCGCGGCCTCCGGGCGCTTCTCGGAGCTGGTGTTGGAATACGCCGAAAAGCTCCACAGTGACATCATTCTCATCACGCGCGCCGATCGGCCCTTCATCAGCCGCATCCTCTTTGGGTCAGATTCCGACAAGGTCGCGCGCCTTGCCCGTCGCGATGGCCTGGGCAAGGTGATCATCGACGAGTGAGGTGGGCCGCCGGGGCGTCTTTCGCGGCAGCAGCTGGCCCAGGAAGGGGCCCCCGCGCAGGGCCGGCCGCTGCCGGCGCTCCATCAGATCCTGGGCCGCCAGGCAATAGGCCTCGGCAAAGGTGGGAAAGGCGAAGATGGTGTCGATGAAGGCCTGGGGGCCGAGGCCGCCCATGATGGCCACCTGGGCGATGGCGATCATCTCGCCGGCCTGGTCCCCGACGATGTGGGCCCCCAGCAGCCGCTCGGCCTTGGGATCGGCGATGAGCTTGAGCCGCCCGCGGTCCAGGCCCACGATGCGGCTGCGGGCCACATCGCTATAGCAGGCGGTGCCCACCTGGATGTCGCCATAGGCGGCGCGGGCTTCGGCCTCGCCCAGGCCCACCGAGGCGATGCCGGGGATGGCGTCGATCACGGTGGCGATGGGGGCCCCGTGGCTGCGCGGGTCGGGGGGGGCATCCAAGGCGTCCCGAGGCCACGCCCAGGTCGGCGGCCTCGCGCACCTGGTCCACCACATCGGGACGTTCCACCTTCCACAGGTGGTCCAGCTCCGCTTGAATGCGGGTGGCGCCTTCTTTGGTCATGTAGCGGGGCATCGCGAGCCATCCTCCGGGGCGCAGCATGGCGGGCGGCTGGGCCCTCCGTCAAGGCAGGGTCCCAGGCTCGACATCGTTCTCTGCGGCGCCCCTGCGACAATGCGCGCCCGGATTCCAGGCTCGCGCCCACCTGAGGGCTGTGGGAAGCCTCGGCACCGCTGCTGACCGGGCCATGAACAGGATGTGCGCTGCCGTCCCAGGACAGATCCGTGGCGGATTCAGCCGCCCAAGGGGTGGGGCACGACGAAGAGCAGGCGCCCGAGGGCGACGAGGCCCAGGAAGAGGAGCCAGCCCCAGGCCACGATCAAGAGCCCCTTGCTGAGCAGGTTTCGCTGTGCCCAGGCGCCTGCGCCATGGGGCGCCGCCGACTGGCTGCGGGCGCGCTCCCAGGCGGCCAAGGTGGCGGGGCCCACCTTCTGGTGCAGGCCGCCGCGCCAGGCCAAGGCGCCCGAGGCCAGCATTCCCGCCAGGATCAGCCAGCCCACGCCGGCGAGGCTGGCCACCGCGACGCTGCAGGCCAGCAGGATGCCCGCCGAAAGGGCGGCCAGGCGCCGGCGCTCGGTGGGCTCGGCCTGGGCCAGGGCGGGCCCCAGGAAGGCGAAGCAGGCGATGAGCCCGGCGGCGCCGAGCAGGGCGAGGGGGCCCTTGACCCAGCTGCGCACATGCCAGGCCCGACTCGACTGGCTGGTCGGCCTCCAGCCAATAGCGGCTGTAGTCCAGGCGCCGACCCGACTTGGGTATATCGATGCGAACGGGCATGGCGCCTGCATCTCCGCTGGATGCTGCGCCGCCACCGGCCGGCCCGAGCCCGGCCATCAAGCCCTCGTCCACGCCCAGGGGGGCCTGGTACCAGCGCCCGGTGCCGGCCACCCGCTGGGCGGCGACATCGCCCTCTAGCGCGCTATACTCGCTGGAGCGGGGCACCCAGGCGCTCCACTTCAGCGAGGACACGGGCAGCTCGAAGGTGGGCAGGCGCAAGGCGAGCCGGCCCGCCAGGGGCAAGGCGTCGGCCTCCTCCTCCAGCACGATCTGCAGGGTGAAGCTCTCGGAGCCGCCTTCGCCCGCGGAGCGCTTCAGGGGGAAGAGCAGGGCGCCGTCGTCGGCCCGGCTGGGGCGGATGGGCTGGCCATCGAGCAGCGTGCTGCGCACCACCGCGCCTTCGGGCAGCGTGACCCGCAGGCTGTGGCGGAGGCGGTTGCGCAGGGTGATGCGCAGGTCGGTCAGGCGTCGGCCCTCGGGGGAGAGCACGGTGTCGGCCACCACCGTGTCGATGGCCGCCGAGGCCGGGTCCTGCTCGGGCAGAGCCAGGGCCGACAAGACGATGCGGGCGTCGCCGGCGTGGTAGCGCCAGGCCCGCAGCACCGGGCTGACCGCGCTCTGCACCATCTCGAGGGGGAGCTGTCGCACATCCACCGCCAGGGCCCCGGAGCGCTCGATCTCGTCCAGCTTGAGGTTGCCGGTCACCTCGACCCCCACCCAGCCGACCTCACGCTCGACGCCGACGCTTTGGGGCAAGGCGACGGTGATCGGCGCCCCGGTGGTGTCGATGCTGCGCTCCAAGCGCAGGGAGATCTCGTAGGCGTTTCGGATTGGGTAGGCCGTCTCGCCTTGCAGCAGGGTGCCGCTGTCGCCGCGCACCAAACTGTAGCGGAAGGCCCCCTGGCCCTCTGCGGACACAACGTCGAAGCCTTCGGGAATACGAAGGTCGAAGCGGCGGTTTCCGGCGTAGAGGATGGTGTAGCGCAGCACGCTGAACAGCTCCAGCTTGCCGTCCGAGAGGCTGGCCAGGTGCAGGCCCTCGGCGTAGAGTCGCGCCTCTGCGGTGGCCTCGGATCCCAGGTCCCGGAAGCCCACCAGGTGCACCCGGCTGGTGGGTTTCAGGGTGGCGTCCAAGGTGGTGCGGTCCCCGCTGGCGCGGACCTCGGCCACCACGGCGCCCCGCAGGCGGGGCTCCAGGTCGCTGCCGGGGAAGCTGCAGCTGAAGGTGGTGGAGGGGGTCTTGGCGATGCGGAAGTCGTATTCGAGGGAGCCCCGCCGTCCCTGCGGAGGCACCAGCAGCTCCAGCTCGACCCGGTGCTCTCCGGTCTCTCGGGTATTCCAGACGTGGTAGCCGCTGGTGCGCCCGAGGGGGGCGTCCCGGCCGTCTACGCTGGCTGACAGTACCACCACCTGTTCCCCCACCAGGGGCACGACCTTCCACGCCTCGCCCCCGGCGAGGGTGACCTCCACCGTCAGGTGGAGGGCCAGGGCGCCATCCACCGCCCGACCCGAAAAGTGCGATGCCCCCAGGACCACGGGCGGGGCCCCATCCTGGGCGGGCGTGGCCCCACCCCGGGCGGCCTCCCGCAGGCGGATGTAGTCGTCGAGGGCCAGCTCGACCTGGGCTGCATCCTGCTGTTGATATACCGGTGGGATATCAGTGGCAGGGCTCTCTGGGCTGGGCATCGGGGCCCGGCGGCCCTCTGCCCTGGCTGGGGCGGCCCCCGCGGACATCTCGCTGGCAATATAGCCCAGCTCTGCGTTCTGGAGCATGATCTCGTTGAAGCTGGAGTCGGCGGCCTGGTCCTGTTGGTCCTGCCAGGCGTCGTCGTCTTCGGCGCGGGCGGCTGTCGGCAGCAGGGCCAGCAGGGCCAGCAGCAGCGCGATGCAGGGGAAGGTGAGCAGGCGCTTCATCGGGTCCACCGGCGGGCGAAGAGGAGGGTGGCCAGCAGGCCGGTGCTCAGCAGCAGGGGCATGTTGAGCACGATGAAGAAGGCCATCAGCAGCGCGAAGGCCGCGAGGGTGCCCTTCCAGCTGAGGCGGTCCAGCAGGGCGCGTGGGCCCAGGGGCAAGCCGCGCAAGGCGGCCACCAGGCGGGGCCCCGAGCCCTGCAGCAGGCTGATCAGCAAGGCGGCGTCGATGCCCCAGAGGATGCGGCGGTGCACCCCGAGGATGAAGTGGGCCAGCACCAGCAGCGTCAGCAGGCCTGAAGTGGCGAGCAGGCGGGATCGGCCAGCGCGGGCCGCCAGCAACGTCAGGCCGAAGGCGGCCACAAAGGCCAGCCAGCGCAAGGGGCCGACCAGGTCGCGGTCCACGAAGCGGAAGGAGATCCGTGGCACATCGCGGCCCAACAGCAGGCGCTCGAAGCGGTAGCGCTCGCCCACCAGGGGGAAGCTCGACAGGACCTCCTGGCCGCCCTGCCGGTAGAAGTTCTCGCTGGTGTAGATGGCCTTGCGACGGGACAGGATGCTCTGGTACTCGCCCGCCCAGGCGTTGCCGCCGCCCAGGGCCTGCTTGAGGAACTGCATGGCTCGCCGGACGGGGTCGTAGCGCAGGCCGCTATACTGGGTGAGGTTGGCGTCAAAGGAGACGGGTTCGACGGCCTCGGGCAGGTAGAGGTGCCAGGTGGCCTCCACCACGTCCACGTCCACCGCCGGCAGGGTGAAGGCGCGGCGCCCCATCCAGCTTAGCTTGGACCCGCTGCGCTTGTAGGCCAGCTCCACCACGAAGCTGGACTCCCGCACCGTGGCGCTGTCGGGGGGCACCCGCAGCACCTGTCCGGGCGCCAGGTCCGAGACGTCTCCAAGCTGGCCGGGGTTGGCCTCCATCAAGCGGCGCCAGTCGGCAGGATCTCCGTAAAAGGCGCTTGCAATGCCGCTCAAGGTGTCGCCGGGGCGCACGGTGTAGGCCCGGCCCGCTGCGTCGATGCGCTCGCTCTGGGGCAAGGGGAAGAGCAGGGTGCCGCCGCCTTCGGTGACCGCGGGGCGCACGGGCAGCCCGTCGATGAGGGCGTGGGTGAGCACAGCACCTTCGGGCAAGGAGACCCCGAGGTATTGCCGTGTGTTGTTGCGCAGACGCATGCGCATCTTGGTGATCTCGGTGCCATCGGCGATGAGCACCGTGGACGCGCCGATGCTGTCGGCGATGGTGCTGGTCAGCTCGACCTCGCCATGGCGCTTGAGGGCCAGCTTCAGCAGGGGCTCGCCCTCGAAGCGGTAGCCCATCAGCAGCGGGCTCTGGGTGAGGTTGGTGAGCTGCACGGGCAGGTCGCGCAGGGTGAGGGCCTCGGCCCCGGTGACCGAGTCGGTGCTGACGGCCAGCCCGGCCGGGCCCTGGACCCCCAGGGCGCCGCGATAGGGCACGCCATCGGCGGGCAGGGGCATGCGCAGGGTGACCGGCGCGTCCAGATCGGCCGGAAACTGGAAGTGCAGGCGCACCTGGGCGGCGTCGTCCACGAGGTGGCGCAGCAGCACGGAAAGGCGGCCGTCTCCCCCCGCACCGGCTTGCCATTGCAGGACGGCGTCGCCGGTGATCTCCACCACCTCGACCCCGCCCGGCACCACCAGCTCGACCCGGTCGGTCTCGCCCTCCAGCACGCTGTAGTCCACGACGGTGACCCCGCGCACCAGGGCCTCCTCCAGGCTGAAGAGGGTGTGGACCTGGCTGGTGAGGCGCACGGCCGATGCGGCGTCGTGGCTGACCTGCCGCCGCCAGGTGAGCTCGAAGGCGCCGCCGGCGTCGAGATCCAGGCGCAGGGTGGTGCTGCGGGCGCCCTCGGCCCGCTCCGAGACCACCCCTCCGGTCAGGCTGGCCTCGATATCGGTCTCGGGCACGGTCACCTGCACGGCGGCCTGGCCCCCCGGCGGCAGGCGCAGCGCGATGCGGCGCCCGAAGCGGTCGTCCTCGCGACCCTGCAGAAAGCGGACCGCGACCCGGTGCTGCCCCGGCGCATCCACGCCCACGGTGTAGAAGCCCCCATCGGGCAGGGCCGAGGTGCTGCGGCCATCCAAGGAGACCTCCAGCAGGGTGGCCTCGCTGTCGAGAATGGGCACGCGGACATGATTCTGGCCCGGAGGAACCAGGAAGCTCATCTGCAGATCGCCGCGAAAGACGCCGCGGTCGAAGCTGCCGCTGACCACCCGGCGCTGGTGCAGCACCGCCTCGGGCGGCGGGGGGATGCGGTCGTCGGGGAGGCCTTGCTCGCGCAGGGTCTCCCACTCGCTGAGGGGGAGGGTCACGGTGCCCGGCGCGGCGCGGACCGGGCCGCCCCACAGCAGGCCCAGCGTGGCCAGCAGGCAAGCGAGGAAGGAAGGGGAGAGGGGGCGCATCGGGACCTCCGGCGACACCTTATCGACCGCGGCGGCGCTGCGGGGTTCCGCTTTGTCTCCCCTCCCTCTGGCGTGCATGCTCTTTGCGCCCTGGGGTGACAGCCCCAGGCCGGGGCGGTGTTCAAGCCTCCGAAGCGACTGGAGGCGAGCGATGAACCCCACCCTGACCCGGCCCCTGGCCGGGCTGATGGCAGCCTTGTGCCTGTCCCCTGCGGCCCTGGCCCAGGAGGCGCCCCCGCCGGTGGCCCCGGTGGCCCCGGCCGCGGAGGCCGCCCCGGCGCCCGGCGCGCTGCCGCTCCAGCCGGTGGCCTTTGGCGGCGATCTGGTGCCCATGGTGGGCAGCTCGGCGCTGCAGCGGGGCGGCGATCTGCGCAGCCTGTCGGTGGGTGTGGTGACCTGGGCAGGCGGCATCGACGGCCTGGAGCTGAGCCTGGTGGGCGGCCTGATTCAGCGCGATGTGGACGGCCTGCAGGCCACCGCCGGCCTGAACCTGGTGGGGGGCAGCCTGGACGGCTTGCAGCTGTCCGCGGGGGCCAACGCGGTGGGCGGCTTTGTCGATGGGGTGCAGCTTGCCGCAGGGGGCAACCTCGCCCTGGGTGGGGTGGATGGCGTGCAGGCGGCCGGCGGCGGCAACCTCGCCCTGGGGGATCTCGACGGCATTCAGGCGGCCGGCGGGGTCAACGCCGCCGACAATGTGGATGGCCTTCAGTTGGCACCCTTCAACCTCGCCCGGGGCCGGGTGGAGGGTCTTCAGTTGGGCGTGGTCAACGTCGCCCGCAGCTCCAAGGCCTCGCTGGGGCTGGTGAATTTCATCTGGGAGGGCCGCAGCCACATCGATGGCTGGGTGGACGAATCCGGCTTTGGCACGGTGGCCCTCAAGCACGGCAGCGACCGCATTCACAACTATTATGGCATCAGCCTGCGCCCCCAGGGCGACTGCCCGGAGTGGGCCCTGCTCTATGGCCTGGGCCTGCACCATGATGTGGGCCGGCGCCTCTTTATGGAGGTGGACGGCATCGTGCGCCACATCAGCCCCACCGCCGGGCTGCTGCTGGCCAGCAACGAGCTCTACACCCTGCGCGCCGGGCTGGGTTTGCGCCTGCTCGATGGCCTCGCCCTCACCGGTGCCTTGAGCTGGAACACCTATGTGTCCACCTGGTCTGCCGGGGGCGTCTATTCACCGCTGGCCGGGCCGGATCTGTCGGTCAATCCCGGCCTGGTGGTGCGCCAGTGGCCCGGCTTCACCCTGGGGGTGCAGCTGCTGCCGGGCCGGGGGGACTCCTTGAAGCGCGGCGGCCGAGGCGGAGATTCTGTCGCCCTGTGACCATTCTTTCGGAGGGGCGTCCTCCTCGGGCTATCTCTGCCCCACGCCCCCTGGGAGGTCCCATGCCGCGCCCGCTCCTGCTCCGCCTGCTGCTGCTCTTGTCCCTGCTGGGTCTGGGCGCCTGCCTGGGTGGATCGGTGGCGGGCGTCGCCGGCGCGGCAGAGCCCACCACCCTGGCCGCCTCCCATCTCGCGAAGATGGACGTGGACAAAGAAGACTGGAAGGCCAAGACCCATGACTGGTGGGCGGCCCACCTGACGCCGCTTCAGGTGCAGGTCTGTCGGGATGCCGGCACCGAGCGGCCCTTCACCGGCGCCCACAACGCCCACAAGGGGCCGGGCACCTTCCTGTGCAGCTCCTGTGGCCTCGCCCTCTTCGACGCCCAGACCAAATTCGATTCGGGCACGGGCTGGCCGAGCTTCTTCGACGCGCTGCCCGGCGCCATCAAGTCCGTCAGCGACACCAGCCTGGGCATGACCCGGGTGGAGGTGCGCTGCAGCCGCTGTGACGCGCACCTGGGTCATGTCTTTGACGATGGACCCAAGCCAACGGGTCTGCGTTACTGCATCAACTCCGTCTGCCTGTTGACTGCGGGGCCGCCCCCGCCCAAGTGACGTCCCGGCAGGGCTTCAGGCCGCGCCCAGGCGCAGGGGCTGGTTGCCGGGATGGGGCAGGACGATCTGCACGGCGTAGGCGTTCTCCTGGCAGATGCGCACCTTGGTCTTGCCCTGGCGCCCGCCGGCGGCCGGTTGGGGATGCACCCCCGCCAGCAGCTGGGGTTCCAGGCTCAGCCGCTGCCGAAAGCCTGGATCCTCGGTTGCCCGCAGGCGCGTGGCGGCCCAACGCAGGTCGGGGTCGGTCGGGTCCTGGCCATCCACCTGCAGGCTGCCCAGGGCCGTATGGCCAGCAAAGGGCAGCACGACAATGATCTCGCCAGGCTTCTCGTTGAGCACCACCACGGCCACGCCCTCGGGCAGGCCCTCTCCCAGCTCCTGTTCGATCACCTGCCTTGACTTGTAGAGCAAGTCGCGGCGAAAGTCGGGGTCGGCCGAGGCCTTTCGAATCAGGTGCGCCTCCAGCTCCCAGCGGTTTCTCCCGCGGGTCGGGTTCTCGTTCATGGGCCCTCCGTGGCTGTGCTCCCCGTTCGGACGCGAGCCGGCGCCCTTGAGGTCGAATCCCGACCGCGGCGGGGGCCTCGGACCGGATAGGACGCACCCGTCCCCCCTGCGTCCCGAGCCGAGGCCGATGGCCAAGAACAAGAAGGAAGGAAAGGAGCCGAAGGTCAATGACTTTCGTCTGGATGACTGGATTGAGCGCGACCTGACGGCCGCCGCTCGCTCCGGAGAGCTGACGCCGGCCTTCGAGATGGACGACGCCCTCCACCAGCTCCACGACATCCTGCGCACCGCGGGGCGCTTCCCCGTGCTCACCGGCCCCCCCGGCGTGGGCAAGACCGCCGCGGTCCACGAGCTGGTGCGGCAGGTCGAGGCCGGCACCGGCCCCGAGCGCCTCAAGGGCGCCCGGGTGGTGCAGATCAGCTTGCGGGGCATTGCTGGCCGCTTTCCCAAGAAAGAAGAGGCCGCCCAGGCCGCCCAGCGGCTCTTCGACCACATCCTGGACAAGGAGTCCGATGTGGTGCCCTATATCCGCGATATACACACGGCATTCTCGCTGGACTGGGAGCCCATCCTCTACCGGCTGGTCAGCCAGCTCAAGCGCCCCCTGCTGGCCGAGGCCCCCGCCCGCGAAATCGACGCCTTGACCGAATACTGGCCCGATCTCAACGAGTTCTTGGCCCCCATCGAGCTGGACGAGCCCCCGGTAGACCGGGTGGCCCGCATTCTGGACCAATGGGTGGCCGCCCAGGTCGCCCAGGGCCGCCCCGATGTCTCTCCCGAGGCCCGGCGCGCCGCCATCGAGCTCACGGGCCGCTTTGTGGGCAACCAGCGCTTCCCCCGCAAGGCCCTGTCCTTGTTGCGGCAGGCCAGCGACCACGGCGAAGGCACCGTCAGCCGGCGCGACGTGGTGCGCCGTTTCAGCCAGCTCACCCGGGTGCCCGCGCGCCTGGTGGACCCCGAGGTCCCCTTGGATCTGGACGAGCTGGACCGCTTCCTGGGCGATCGGCTGCTGGGCCAGGACGAGGCCGTGCAGTCCATGGTGCGCATGATCGCCCTGGTCAAGGCCGGCGTGGCCGACCTCAGCCGCCCTTTTGGCGTCTTCTTCTTCGTGGGGCCCACCGGGGTCGGAAAGACGCATACCGCGCAGCTTCTCGCCGATTACCTCTTTGGCGATCGCCAGCGCGTGATCCGGGTCAACCTCGCCGACTACGCCGACGACGCCGGCCAGGCCACGCTCTTTGGCAGCCCCCTGGCCAGCCGCCTGTCCGACCAGCGCGGCGTGCTCACCCAGCGACTCGCGGGGCACCCCTTTGGCGTGCTGCTGTTGGACGAGTTCGAGAAGGCCCACGCCCGCGTGCATGACGCCTTTCTGCAGCTGGTCGATGAGGGCCGCTTCATCAATGGCCGGGCCGAGGTGGTGCCCGTCACCAGCCTCATCGTCATCGCCACCAGCAACGCCGGCTCCGAGGTCTACCGCGAGGCCGGCATCGGCTTCTCTCGGGCCGATGACCTGGTGGCCCTCGACGCCGAGCTGGACCGCCGCCTGCAGGCCCGCTACCGCTTCGAATTCCTCAACCGCTTCGACCGCATCGTGCATTTCCACCCCCTGGACCGCACCGCGATTCGGGGCATCGCCCGGCGCGAGCTGGCCGAGCTGGTGCAGCGCACCGCAGCCTCGCACCATGGCGTCCAGGTCGAGGTCGCGCCTGCGGTGGTGGACTGGCTCAGCCAGCACGGCTACCACCCGCACTTTGGCGCCCGCTTCTTGCGCCGCGAGGTCGAACGCCATGTAACGGGCGCGCTGGCCGAGCATCTGGTGAGGCACCGACCGCCTCCCGGCAGCCGCGTGCAGCTGACGGTCCTTCACGATCGCGTGGTCATCCACGACCTGGGTGAGGCCCGGGACGCGGCCAAATGAGCCCCGTCCCGTCGCTGGTGCACCCCTTCCTCCTTGCCGCGAGGCGGCCCCATGCCCTACTCCACCGTCGCCGATCTGCTCAGCCCCCTGCCCACCACGGTGGGCCCCGAGGCCTCCGCCCGGGAGTGCGCCTGGATGATGCGCGAGGGCGACGTCAGCCACCTTGTCGTCACCGACCAGGGCCGCGCGGTGGGCCTGGTGTCGGACTTCGCGCTCTACAGCCAGGAGGCCCGCCTGCCGCGGGTGCACCGCCTGCCCGACCCCGACGCCCTGGTGGATTGCAGTCTGCGGGCGCGGGATCTCATGGTGAAGCCTGCCTTGGTGGCCCGCCCCGGCGACCCCCTGGTGCCGCTGCTCTACCGGCTGGCCGAGAGCGTGGACGAGGCGGTCCTGGTGGTGGATGAGGGCCGTCGGCCTCTGGGCCTGGTCACCGAGCAGGCCGCGGTCGCCCTGGCGGCCGGGCAGCTGGACGGGGGGCCGACCGCCTCGCGCTACACCCTGCCGCGGCTGGTGCAGGTGGATGCGAGCGCGCCCCGCAGCGTCGCCCGGCAGGCCCTGCTCGACGCGGGGGTCCGTCACCTGCTCATTCTTGAAAATGAACGATTGGTGGGCGTTCTCAGCGCGCGCGACCTCAGTCGGGAGGGCTGGCCTGCCGGCCTGAACGCAGCCCCCGACGCCGATCTTCCGGTCTCGCACCTGCTCCGCCGCCGCCCCATCACCGTGGACCCCACCATGCCCGTGCGGGCGGTGGCCCAGATGATGGGAGATCTCGCCATCGGCTGCATTCCCGTCGTGGACGGCGGGCTGCCGGTGGGGGTCATCACGCGCACCGACCTGGTGCGGGCCCTGGCCGAGACCCTGGCCGACGCCCCGGTGGATCCGGCCTGAGCGCCGCGTCCGGCCGGCAGCGGGTAGAGTGGGCCCATGCGCTCCAGCCTGGCCCGACTGCTCTTCTGGCGAAAGCCCGATGACCGCTTCCGCGACTTCGCCGAGACCGAGGCCTTTGGTGCCCGGGACCTCGCCCGCGCCGCCGAGCAGACCGAGGACCCCTGGGTGCGCCGCCAGCTGATCCTGCACGCCCAGGACGAGGTGCGCCACGCCCGTCTGCTGGACGAGCAGAGCCCCCAGGCGCCGTCTGCGGGTTTGGGCGCCTCGATGATCGCCGAGGATCAGCCCGCCGACGGCATCGACCTGGCCGAGATGGGCGAGATCGGCTTTCTGGCCTTTGTTCACGAGGCCGAGAAGCGGGCCACCCGCGAGTTCGGCCTGCACCGCGACGCCTTGGGCGCGCGCGGCCAGTTCTTCGAGTCCATCCTGGCCGACGAGAAGCGCCATGTGGCCTGGACGGGCCACGCCTTGGACCGCCACCGGGCGGCGGGCCGGGCCGACGAGGTGAAGCGGGCCCTGCGGCAGGTGCGACGCCAGCGCTGGATGGGCCTCTGGTTGGCCTTCGCCCGGCGGCTCTCCCTGCTGACCAGCGCCCTGCTGCTGGGCCTCCTCTACCTGGTCGCCCTGGGGCCCTTCGCCCTGCTGGCGGGGCGCTGGAAGTCGGGCTGGCTTCCGGCCGCCGCGCCCACCCCCTCGACCGCCAGTTCTGAGCCGGGGTGTCCGTGAGCCAGCGTGTCCTCGGCCTCTCTGCCTGGTTCCACGACGCCGCTGCCGCGCTGGTGGTGGACGGCCGGCTGGTGGCCTTCGCCCAAGAGGAGCGGCTGAGCCGGCGCAAGAACGACCCGGCCTTGCCCACCCGGGCCATCGCCGCCTGCCTGGCCCAAGGTGGTCTGAATATCAACGATATAGACCTCGTGGTCTGGCATGAGAAGCCCCTGCTCAAATTCGAGCGGGTGCTGCTGACCTCCTTGCGCACCTTCCCCCAAGGGCTGACCACCTTTCGGCGGGCCATGGTCAGCATGGTGGGCGACAAGCTCTGGGTGAAGGCCCGCCTGGTCGAGCGCCTGGGCATCGCGCCGGGCCGCGTGCGCTTTTCGGGGCACCACCAGTCCCATGCCGCGGCGGCCTGGCGCTGCTCGCCCTTCGACCGCGCCGCCGTCCTGTGTGTGGACGGGGTGGGCGAGTGGGCCACCACCACCACCTGGCGGGCCCGAGAGGGGGCCCTGGAGCCGCTCTCCGAGCTGCACTTCCCCCACAGCCTCGGCCTGCTCTACAGCGTGTTCACCGCCTTTCTGGGCTTTCGGGTGAACGAGGGCGAGTACAAGGTGATGGGCCTCGCGGCCTTTGGTGAGCCCCGCTACACCGACGCGGTCCACCGCGTGCTGCGATGCAGCAAGGACGGCAGCTTCGAGCTGGATCTCGACCACTTCCTCTTTCACCGTCACCCAGAGCGCAGCTGGACCCCCGCCTTTGAGGCCCTCTTTGGTGCGCCCCGGGCGCCAGGCGCCCCCCTCGAACAGCGCCACAAGGACCTCGCGGCATCCATTCAGCAGGTCCTTGAAGAGCGGCTGCTGGCCCTCTGCCGCCAGCTTCATGCCGACACCGGTGAATCCAAGCTCTGCCTGGGGGGAGGGGTCGCGCTGAATTCCGTCGCCGTCGGGCGCATTCTGGCGGAGGGGCCCTTTGAGGACGTCTTCGTCATGCCCGCGGCGGGGGACGCCGGCTCGGCCCTGGGGGCGGCCCTGGTGGGGGCGGGCCTGCCGCGGGTCACCCTGCGGCATGCGGCCTGGGGTGCCGATCTTCCCCCCGAACCCATCCAGCGCTTCTTGGAGGGCGGCGGCATCGCCCACAGCAGGCCCCCCGACATCGCGGTGGCCGTGGCCGAACGCATCGCCGCCGGCCAGGTGGTGGGCTGGATGCAAGGCCGCTTCGAGCTGGGCCCGCGGGCCCTGGGGCAGCGCTCCATCCTGGCCAACCCCCAGGATCCGCTGGCCAAGGACCACCTCAACCAGCGCATCAAGTTCCGCGAGCCCTTCCGGCCCTTTGCCCCCAGCGTGCGGGCCGACGCCTCCGCTGCCCTCTTTGACCTGCCCGCGGGCGGCGCCTGGGCCCGCCGCTTCATGAGCACCACCGTGCCCGGTCGCGACCCTCGGCTGGCCAGCGCCCTGCATGTGGACGGGTCGGCCCGGGTGCAGGAGGTCCACCCCGAAGATCAGCCCCTCTACGCCCATCTCTTGGATGAGGTGGAGGCCCGCACCGGCCTGCCCGCCGTCATCAATACCAGCTTCAACCTCGCGGGAGAGCCCATGGTGGCCAGTGCTGCCGATGGCTATGCCACCTTCCTGCGCTGCGACATGGACGCCCTGGCCATCGGGCCCTATCTGATCACCCGCGACCGCCCCCCCGAGCGCCCATGAACACGCTGAAGGCCCTGCTCGAGACCCTGGGCCAGGTGGTGCTCTGGCTCAAGGAGCGCCGGCTGGGCTGGTTGGCCCCCCTGGTGATGGTCCTGCTGGCTCTGGGGCTGCTCTTTGCCCTGGCAGCGGCCGTTCCCGCCGTCTCGCCCTTCGTCTACCTGCTCTTCTGAGGACCCATGCTGGCCTGCCCCCGCTGCCAGCGCCCCTGGGCGGATCCCGGCCCCTGCGGCGGCTGCAGCCTGGCCGCGCAGGATCACGACGGGGTGCTCGATCTCTTCGTGGACCGCCCCGGCGGCGAGGACAACGTCACCGGCACGGTGCGGGCCTTCTACGAGCAGCGGCCCTTTCCCGACTACCGGCCCGAGGACGACCGCGGCAGCCTGCTTCAGCGGGGCGGGCCAGCCCCTTCACCCGCGAGCTGGACGACAGCCTGCCGCCCCAGGCCCGGGTGGTGGAGCTGGGCTGCGGCACGGGCCAGCTGGGCCTCTTCCTGGCCCTGGCCGGGCGACCGGTGCTGGGGGTGGACCTCAGCCTCACCTCCTTGCAGGTGGCCGAGGCCTTTCGGCGCCGGGCCGGCATCGTCAGCGCCCGGCTGGTGCGGGGCAACCTCTTTGTGCCCCCGGTGCTGCCGGCCTCGGCCGACCTGGTGATCTGCAGCGGCGTGCTGCACCACACCGGCGATCCCGAAGGCGGCTTCCAATCGGCGGTGCGGCTGCTGCGCCCGGGGGGCTGCATCCTGGTGGGCCTGTACAGCCGGGCGGGTCGGCTGCTGCTGCCCCTGCTGCGGGGGCGCCACCAGCGGCAGGCTACCGACCGCCGGGGCCTGGCCTGGTATGCCGACCAGCACGAGCATCCCCACGAGTCCCGCCACACGGTGGGAGAGGTGCTGGGCTGGTTCGAGCGGGCGGGCCTGCGCTACCTGTCGGCGCGCCCTGGCATCCTGCCCGGCCAGCCCGAGGGCCCCCTCTTCCAAAGCAGCGACCCCGGGGGCAGCCTCGGGCAGCTCGCCGCCCAGCTGTCCTGGCTGGGGCGGGCGGCCGACGGGGGGCTCTTCTTGATGGTGGGGCAAAAACACTGATATTTCGTCGGCATATCGTGGAAATATCAGTGTCATTTGTCGCTTCCCCCCCGGGCTGGCTCCACCAGGTCCAGCGCCACGCCTTCACCCTCAAAGGGGTCGGTCAGGGTGGGCAGGGCTTGGGCGGGGGGCTGCAAGCGCAGGGCCTGGGCCGGCCAGCCCGCCGCCACCAGGGCCTCCTCCACCAGCCGCGCGATGACGGCGTGGCCCTGGCGGTTGGGGTGCATCTCGTCCAGAATCAGCTGCAGACCGCCCTCTTGGGGGAAGCGTGCCGGCAGGTCCACCAGGGGGGCCCCCCAGCGCGTCGCCACCTGCCGCATGGCGTCGCGGTAGGGCTGCCAGACCTTGGGGCCAGGACGGTGCTGCATATCGGCGCGGTTGGCCAGCATGACAAAGGCCACCCCGCCGCCGTCGGCGTGCATGCGGCGGGCCATCGCTTCGAGGTTCTGGGCGTAGGTGTTGAGGGGCACCCGGCGGCGGCCCCGGGGCTGCTCGGCCGCGACCCCGGACACGGTGCGGGCGCCGCGGCCTGCGGTGCGCGCCAGCAGCCCGTCGACCCGGCGAAAGAGGGCGCTGCGCTCCAACAGCTCGCGCAGGGCGCTGGACCGGCGCACCGCGGTGATGACCTCGCTGTCCACGAACTGGTCGAAGTTGTTGTCCGACCACAGGCTGGCGATGATCAGCAGGTCGGGCTGCAGGGCCAGGCCGCGCAGCTCCAGCATGTTGATGGCCTGCACGGTGGACCAGCCCGGCACCCCGGCGTTGATGACGTCGGCCCCCAGGCGCTCTTCGAGAAGATGCGTGAACACTTCATCCTGGTCCACCCCAAAGCCAAAGATGCTGCTGTCGCCCAGCACCAGGGCCCGGCGCCGCGTGGGCGGCCCGCGGTCGATGTCGCGCATGCCCAGGGCGTTGATATGGGCCCGTCCGCCCTCCACCGGCCAGTCGCCGGGGGCCAGCTCCCACAGCAGGTGGGGGTTTCCGGGCAGGGTCTGGCCCATGCTGGGGCCCAGGCTGCCCGGGCTTGGCGGGGGCGGCGGCGCCTGGGGCGCAAGGCCGGCCAGAAGCTCCAAGCCCACCAGCAGTCCAAGGGCGAGCAGGGCGCTCTGGAGCAGGGCCTTCTGGGCGGCGGAGGGCATGGTGCTGCTCAGTCCTTGGCCTGGCCGGCGTCGCCCGCGTCCAGGCAAGCCGCGAGGGCATCGGCCACCACCGCGTGGCCCCGGGGAGTCCAATGGCCATCCCAGGTGAAGTAGAGGCTGGCGGGATCGCCCGCGGCGCGCAGGGCCGGGCTCAGATCACAGGCGGCGATGTCCATGCGCCGCAGGATGTCGAGCAGCAGGGCTGCCGGGGCGTCCAGCTCGGCCGATGCCGGGTCCAGGCCCACCAGGCTGAGGGTGGGCGCCACCCGCGCCGGGTCGATGACAAAGGCCGGCGGCGCCACCGCCACCAGCAGGCGCTGTCCCCGCTGGGTGGTCGCGCGCTTCAGCTCTTCCAAGGCGCGCTCGGTCTCGCCCCGCACCCCGTTGCGCCGCCGCTCGCCCTCCCGAGTGAACAGCTCCAGCTCGCTGCGCCAGCGACCCCGCTCCGGGCTGTCGGGGCGGGCCAGGGCGGCCACCCGCTGCTTCACCCACCACTGGCCGTAAAGATAGGAGTGGCGGCGCAGCCAGGCGATGTGGGCCGGGGCGTCGCGGCGGAGATGGGCTGGCCGGCCGGCCGGCTGCGGGCCCGGTCCAGCTCGCTGCGAAAGCGCCGGTTGTCTTCGTAGTCATTGCCCAGAAAGAAGGTGAGCAGCACCCCGTCCAGCGCCACCTGCTCGGCCAGCTCCTGGTAGCGGCGGGTGGCCTGCCAGGTCGAATAGCCGTCCACCCCGGCATTGAGCAGCTCCACCCGGCCTTGCGCGCTCATGCGCCCCTGGAAGGTCTCGGCCTCGGGCACCTGTGGCGACAGGGTGAAGGAGTCTCCCACCGCCAGCCAGCGGGGCGAGTCCTTGGGCTCGGCCAGCTCCGGCCCCCGCAGCCCCAAGCGGTTGAAGCGCAGGGGCACCCGGTAGCCCAAGGACCGCAGCGTGCCTTCAAAGCCCGGCTTGGGCCGGTAGACCAGCTCCGGATCGGTCAGGTACATGCCCTGGGGCGCGTCGTCGGGTGCTCCAAAGAGCAGGTCAGCCGCCCCATGTGGGCTGATGAGCCGCGCGCCCTGATCGGCCAGCACAAGGCCCAGCAGCAGGCCCCCCACCAGCAGCGCCAGCCTGCCCAGCAGCGCTTGTGCCGTCATTGCAGGCGAGGCACGGCGGTGGCAAAGCCCAGGGCCGCCCCCGCCGGCAGGCCCAGGCGCCAGGCGGTCTGGCCCGAGGGGTCGGCAATGTCGAGCACGCCCGCCGACGAGAAGCAGACCAGGGTGCCGCCACTCGGCAGGCGCTCGGCATTGCCCAGAAAGGCCACATGCTGGCAGTCCGGGCCGCTGTAGGCCCAGGTCTGGGTCGCGGTATTGCCCTCCAGATCGAGGGCCAGATCGACGGCTTCAGAGCAGTCCGTGCCCCCGGCCCAGTCGTTCCGGTTGAAGATGAGCAGCCCGCCGTCGATGGGGGCCACGCTGTGTGGCTGGTGGATGAGATCGTCGCCGCCCACCATCTCGACGCCGGGGGCGTTGCCCGCCAGCACATAGCGCTGGGCGCCGGTCTGCCCGTCGATGGCCACCAGGCCCTCGATCCCGGGAATCGACACCAGGATGAGGTCCTGGTCGGCGTCGTAGCTGATTCCGTTGGCGTGGGTCCAGTCTTCCAGGTCGGCGTTGGCGGGCAGGTAGCCGCGGGGGTAGCTCTCGCTGAGATCGGGCGCGAAGTGGGCGAAGCCATCCCACAGGACGCGGGCCTCGGCGCCGGGGCTGAGCTGCAGCACGGTATCGCCCAGAATGCGCCGGGCGCCTTCATATTCGCGGGTGGTCCAGCCCAGGCTGAGGGCGCGGCCGTCGGGCAGCAGCACAAAGTCGGTGTGCATGCCGGGCACCGCGTAGAGCAGCCGGGTCTCGCCGGTCCAGCCCACCCAGGTCAGCGTGCCCGGGTCTTCGATGCCCTCACTCTGGGTATTGGCAATGAGCCCGTCGCCATCGGGGGCCAGGCGGATGCGGAAGATGGGGCGGTTGCCCTGGATCCAGTCGGCCTCCAGCCGCCACCACCAGACCACGCGCCCCTGGTCATCCAGGATGGTCATCCAGCCGCCTGTGGGGTCCACCACCGGCACGAGGATATAGCCGCCGTCCAGCAGGCTGCCGTCCAGCAGCGGCTTGTCGAAGGCGGGGATGGCGGGATCGAGCGGACCGGTGACCAGGCGCAGGGGCGCAGAACAGCGGGGCCCGTCGGGTCCGTCCATGAGCGCCACGGCGCTGATCTCCGCGCTGGGGGGCAGGCCGACGACGGGGCGGTCGTGGGTCCGGGTCGGGTCGCTGGGTCGCTGGGTGACCAGGCGCCCCTCGGGGCTGCGAAAGGCCACCCAACCCGGGGTCTCGGCGGCGCTCTGCCAGGACAGGCGGGGCACCGTGGCGATGGCCGTGTCCTTGACCTGCAGGTCTCCAAAGGCCGCAGGGTCCTGCCGACAGCCCAGGGCCTGCTCCCAGTCGCCGCCGCCCGAGTCGCCCTCTGGCCCGCCAGCTTCCGGCTTTGCAGACCCGCTTGGGGGCTCGGCACAGGCGAGGGCCGCCAGGGCAGCCAGGGCGAGAACAGGGCAACGGGCCACGACTGCTCCCCCGGCGCTCAGATGACCGCGTAGATGAAGGGCGAGAGCACCTGCACGGCCTGCAGGCCCACCAGGGCGAGTCCCAGCACCACCATCACGCCGAGCAGGGGCAGCAGCCACCAGCGTTTGCTGCGACGCAGCATGGACAGGAGGTCGCCAAAGACCTGCAGGCGGCCCCCCAGCAGCAGGGACATCGGGTCACGCATCGGCGCGCTCCACGCGGTGGTTGCCCAGGTAGAGCACCTCCAGGGCGCTGCGGTCAAAGGTGGCCAGGGCGTGGACCGGAGAGGACACGATGGGCTCACCCTTGAGGTTGAAGGAGGTGTTCAGCAGGACGGGGTGACCGGTGCGTGCGCCCACCGCCGCCAGGAGGGCAGCATAGCGCGGGTTCCCGTCGGGGGTCACCGTCTGCAGCCGTGCCGTGCCGTCCACATGGGTGACCGAGGGCAGCAGGGCGCGGGCCTCGGGCTTGACCGGCACCACCGCCAGCATCCAGGGCAGCAGCAGGCGGGCGGCCTCGGGGATCTCGAAGTAGCGGGGCGCCGCGTCCTGCAGGCAGGAGGGGGCGAAGGGTCGGAAGGCCTCGCGAAACTTGACCGTGGCGTTGACCCGCTCCTGCATATCCGGCTGGCAGGGGTCGGCCAGGATGCTGCGGTGGCCCAGCGCCCGGGGCCCCCACTCAAAGCGACCTTGGAACCAGCCGATCACCTTGCCTGCGGCCAGGTCGTCGGCGGCGGCTTGCACCAGGGTGTCGGTGTCGGGCAGCGCCGCTGGCCTGCGGCGCCGCAGATCGGTGAGCAGCAGCCCGATCTCGTCGTCTCCCCAGGCCTGGCCCAGGTCCGGGCGGGGCAGGGCAGCGGGGCCACCCTGGTCGGGCGCCACCCGCGGCTGCCCCATCACCTCGTGCCAGCCCCACAAGGCGGCGCCGATGGCGCCCCCGGCATCCCCAGCGGCGGGCTGCACATAGATGCGCGAGAAGGGGCCCTCGCGGGCCAGGCGGGCGTTGGCCACGCTGTTGAGGGCCACGCCACCCGCCAGGCAGAGGTCGGGCAAGCCGGTGTCGCGGTGCAGGCGGCGGGCGAGCCCCAACATGGCGTCCTCGGTGACTTGCTGGATGCTGGCGGCCACATCGGCAAAGCGCCGGCCCTCGTCGGTGCGAGGGTGAAAGGGGCTGCCGGGGTAGCGGGCCGGCCCAAAGAGGGCCTCGAAACCCGGCCCATAGGACTCGCTGGCGCTGTGGGGCCAGGCCACCAGGTCGAGGTTGATGGAGAAGGTGCCATCCTCGTGCAGCTGCAGCACCTTGCGCACATCCTCCACCCGGGTGGGCTCGCCATAGGCTGCCAGCCCCATGACCTTGTATTCGCCGTTATTCACCCGAAAGCCAAGCCAGGCCGTGAATGCCGAGTAGAGCAGGCCCAGGCTGTGGGGGAATTGCAGCTCGCCGAGGCCCTCGATGCCGCGCGCACTCCCGCGGTAGAAGGACGTGGTCGCCCACTCGCCCACCCCATCCACCGTCAGCAGGGCGGCCTCGGCAAAGGGGGAGCAATAGAAGGCGCTGGCGGCGTGGCTGAGGTGGTGCTCGCAATACAGGATGCGGTCGGCAGGCAATGCCAGGGCCTTGGCCAGGGCCGAGCCCACCCACAGCTTCTCGGTGAGCTGGGCCAGGGCGCCGGCGCGAAAGGCCTGCAAGCTGCGGGGGAAGGTCAGCACCTGGCTGACCACCATGCGCTCGAGTTTGCGCAGCGGCTTCTCGTAAAAGACCACGGCGTCGAGATCGTCGGCCTGGATGCCCGCGTGCTTCAAGCAGAACTGCGCCGCCCGAAGGGGCAACCCCGCGTCGTGTTTCAGGCGGCTGAAGCGCTCCTCGCTGGCGGCGGCCACCACCACCCCGCCTTGCACCAGGGCGGCGGCGCTGTCGTGATAGCCGGCCGAGATCCCCAGGATCGCGCCCTTCACCCCATCTCCCGTGCTCGCAGGGCGGCGGGCCGGGGATCCTCGGTGCGCACCAGCCCACCGCTGCGCGGCTCCAGGCCGCGGGCGAGCAGCGAGAAGGGGCCCAAGAGCAGCCCATAAAGGAGGATCAACCACAGGCTGGCCACGACTTCGCCCAGGCGGTGCGAGAAGCGCATCCAGGTCTGCCAGAGGCGGCGTCCCCGCACCCGCAGCACGGCCCAGCGGGCGGGCCCGGGCTCTGACACCCGAGCGAGTTCGGCCTTGGAGTAGGCGATGTGAAAGCGCTCGTCCCGGGCGATCTCGTCAAACATACGAGACGTGTCTGCATCTTCTTTGAGCAGGTCGGCGTAGACTTCGAACTGCCAGGCTCCGCGGCGCTCGTGCACCCACACGAAGGCCAGGAACTCGACCTCACCCAAGCGCGAAAACAGGCTCTCGCGGGTGTTGATGCCATGCTCCAGAATATAGTCCGAGTCGGCAATCACGGCGCGAGCGCGGCTGCGTCCGGTGGCCAGGGCGGTGGCCCGTTGCCGAAACATGCGGCTGTGCTTGAGCTCGTCGAGGGCGTGTCGGTAGTATTTGATTCGCAGCTCTCGCCTGTGGGTCTCCTCCACCGCCGCGAGCATATCCAAGCCCGAGCCCGCCTCGGTATGCGAGAACTCGGCCATCTTGGTGGCGGCCCGCCCTGGCAGCACCCGCCAGATCAGCCAGGACAAGGCCCACAGGGGGCGGCTGGACAGGGGCAGGGCTGCTGGGGCCAGGCTGCTGTTCATGGTTGGACCGGCGCCCCGACGCCCGCGGCGCGCAGGGCCTCGGCCACCCGGGCATGGCCCGCCGGCGACAGGTGGTAGTCCCCGTCCAGAAAGGCCTCGGGCTGGTCGCGCAAGGTGGGCAACAGGTCGATGAAGCGGGCCACGTGCAGGTGCTCCTCAAGCTGATCGCGGAGCGTGGACTCGGTCCAGGGCTGGACCGTGGCGCCAGTGTACTTGCCAAAGGGGGAGAGGGGTACCCGGGCCTGCGTGGCGGCGACATCCACCGGCAGAAAGGCGACCACCACCGGCAATGGGGCGAGGTCTTGGGCGAGGGCGTCCAATGCGCGCGATAGGGCGCGGCTGCGTGGGCCCTCAGCTGGGTGGCGCCAGCATCGCCCGGCGCCGGCTGGCGCCTGGCCCACCGCCGTGGCCAGCATCGCGCAGAGGTAGAGCAGGTGGCTGTGGGGCAGGGGAGAGGCCCAGAAGGCGCGCCTGCGCGCCCGTAGACTCCACCCGGAGCAGTCGACCGCCCACCACATTGAAGCGTTCGGCCACCGGGGCCAGCCCCTCCTCCCAGTCGTTGGCCTGGTTGACCACGACGACAATACCGTTGATATACCCGTTCCGGGAGAGGTCGCGCGCCCGGGCCACCGCGTCGGCCACCCCATGGCTGGGCACGCCGGCGTTGGCCATGCCGGCCAGGGCGGGGAAGGCCTGCGCGCCCTCCACCCCCAGGCCCAACACCTGGGAGTCGCCCACCGCCACCCAGCCCGAGGCGGGTGGCGCGCCCACCCGCAAGGCCTGATCATCCAGGGCGACGGTGGTGATCCGCCCATCCAGTCGGCGCAGGCGCTGGCGCGCGCCGGCTTGCAGCAGCACCTGCCCGTCGGGCTGGGTCGCGAAGAGGGCGAGGTGGGGCAAGGCGCCCCCGTCGGCCACCCGTACCATGCCCTCGGCCAGCGCAAAGCCCAGCAGCAAGCTGCCGAGGCCGATCAGCAGGCGCAGGCGCAAGGGGAGGGGAGCGGCGTCGGTCATCGGCCTTCAGGTAGCCGGTGGGGGAGCGGGGCGCTCAGCCCGCCGCCCCTACTCTCCCGCCGCCTCCAGGATCCCCTCCACCTTCGCGAGGTTGCTCGCAAATTCCGCGCGATCGGGGGCCAGGCGCGCCGCCTCGGCGAAGCGATCCTTGGCTTGCACCCAGTCCTTCTGGCGGGTGGACAGCAGGCCGGCGGCATTCCACAGATCCGGATCCCGCGGCGAGCGGAAGAGGGCCGCGTCGCAGACCGGGATCAGCTCGGCCGGGTCCTGGTCGAGCGCACGCAGCGGGCCACCAGGGCCCAGGGTGGCCTCAAGGTCGGTCGGGCCGGCGGCCTCCCGCAAGGCATCGGCGGCCCTTCCGGGTCACCCCGGTCCAGGCGCAGCTTCTCGCGGACAGCGCCTCTCGCCGGCGGCGGGATGGGGCTCGGCCGCCGCCGCCCTCTGCAAGTCGGAGGGCGCGATCGGGATCGGCGTCGGCGACCACCCGGGCCAGGCCCAGGGCGGCGCGGGGATCGGTGGGGTGGGCCGCCACCGCCGATGACCACAGGGTCAGGGGGCTCTGCCAGTCGGGCACCCGCGCGACGGTGACTGCAGAGAGGGCGAGCAGAAGGCCCCCCAGCCAGGGCTGCCGGCTTCGGGACAAGCGCAGCGACAGGGCCGCGAGGCCGACCACCGGCCAGAAGAGGAAGCCTTCGGCGTAGCGCGCGGCACGGGCTGGCCAGCAGGCCGCTGACCGGCAGGCAGGGGGCAGCAGCAATTGTGGGCCGCGTCTCGGCGCAGCGCGGGTGGCCAGGGACGGGCCAGCCACAGGCCACGGCCGAGGGGGAACAGGGCCAGAAGTCCCGCCCAAACCGGAAAGTCGGGCGGCAAGCGCGCTACGGTGGGCCAGAAGGGCAGGATCAGCCGCTGCACATAGAAGAGCAGCATGGCGGGCGCGGTCAGCACCGATTGCAGCGTCGGGTGACCAGCATCCGCCGCGTCCACCGCCCAGCTGTGCACCAGCGCCGTTCGCACCAGAGCCCAGGCCAGCAGGACCAGCAGGGGTGGCAGCCACTGGCGCCGGCCTCGGGGCCCGCGGCGCGGCCAGCCGCGATCAGCGGCACCACCACGGCGGTCTCTTTGCTGAAGAGGGCCAGCAGCGTGAACAGGGCCGCCCAGGGCCCGGCCGTGAGCACGGCGAGGCTGCCCCACAGCGCCACATAGAGGTCCGTGCGTGCCGTTATGTTGGCGATGGCCTCCACCGCCATCGGGTGAAGCAAGACAAGGCCCGCCGCCAGGGCGCCGCGCGTCCCGTAGCGCCAGGCCACCGCCGCCCCGGATAGGAGCACCAGCAGCAGGTTGTGCAGGTGAAAGGCCCAGGGTTGGCCCCTACCGCGTGGTCCAGGTAGTAGCTCGCCGATACGAGGGGCCGCCAATAGGGCGAGACGCGGGCCTTGCCCTCGGCCAGCCAGAAGAGATCGCGCAGCAGCGCCTGCTTCAAGGTGCCGACCTCGGGCAAGAGGCGGCTGCCCTCCACCAGCAGGCGGTCGTCCTGACAAAGCCGAAGCCCAGGCTGTTGCCATAGACCGCCATGCCCAGCAGCAGCACCCCGCCGACCGCGAGGGCCCGCTGGGCGGTGCTTTGGGTTGCCGTGGTGGGGGGACTGGACACGTCGATGGGGGAGGGGAGGGCAGGGCGACTGTAGCCCAGCGGCGCCACCGACCCCGGCCTGGACGCGGGCGCGGGTGCAAATGCGCGCGACCCTGAAGAGGGTGGAACGCGAGGCCATGGCCAGGCGGCAGGAGCCCCGTAACCGCTCACCCTGCCCCCTCTTGCCCCGCGCCGCCGCGCGTGTCTCCGTCCCGCCCGCGCTACGCGGTGTCGTAGATCGGCCGGGCGTTGAGCCCCCGTCCCTTCCTCCAGTTCCAAGGCAGCAGGTCTTCAACGGTGAGACCGGGCTCGCCCGTCGGCAATCAGCACGTCTGCCAGCCACGGCTCCGGGTCCACCCCATGCGCTCGGCAGGTCGCCATCATCGATTAAGAGCATCGCGAGCTCGCCGCCCTCGTCGCTGCCGACGAAGAGCGCCGTCTTCCTCAGCAGGGCCACGATGCGGTGTGGGCCCGTTCGCGGGGTTGTTAGGATCGGCACCCGCGCAAGGCATCCGTCGTCAGGGCACAGCGGCCCCCTGGCGAGCAGGTAGCCCATCGCCTTGGCGATGCTGGTGCGCGGCTCAGCGCCCGATGTTCGATTGTGGCGAAGAGCGCGGCGACCACCGGGGCCGACCGCTCCTGTCTCAAGGCGAGGTGCACGGTGCCGACGATTGCTGCTCGACAGCGATGCTCGATATAGAACAGCTCGCTCTATCAACACGAGCAAGCCATCCACCAGCGCCTGTCGGCTGCGGGCCCGAGCCCCCGACGGCGGGACCAGCACCCGCCGCGCTCGCCGGCGGCCCGCCTGTGACGAGGTTGTAGCCGTGTGTCCATCGACGGTCAGCGTGCCTTCGAGCGCCCCAACACGCTATCGGCGACCCGGCCAAGCCGCGCGAGGGCGAGTAGAGGTACAGGACCACCTCGTCGGTGGCGAAGACCCATCCAACCTTGCGCGTCTTGTCCTCGTCCAGCACGGGCTGCGCGTCTCGTCCGCCGAGACGTGCGATGCGCGCCCACCCAGGCCATCAATGCCATGTACAGCGGCATGCGACCGTCACCGCGCTGCGGTGGAACAGGGTGCAGATGACCGAGATCGGCAGGGGCGCGCCCCACCGTTCAAAGGCCCGTTCCAGCCGCCGCAGGGCATGCCGTCCAGGCACTTGGTGACCGCTACCTTGGCGTGCAAGGTCAGATGCCCCCTTCGATCACCTGGGGCGGCGGTGGTGCCGTCACGATCTGCCGTCGGCAGCACCCGCTGCTCGCGCTGCACGAGCAGGCGAACCAGCTCGCCACGGCGCCACTCGTAGATCACCGATCCCTGGGGGGGCAGCGCGCGACCCGGGGGCAGCTGGGGATCCAGTGGCAACACAACGTCTTGGTGCGCAACGCATCGGCGCTTGGCCCGCGCGCCCGGGCAGCGGTTTCGTTCGGCCTTCCGCTCTTCTTCGGCTACTGCCGCGACGCCGCTTCCGCGCCTCCCTGCGGGCGTCGCTTGCCGTTCGGATCGCTTGCCGAACACGTGCCGCTCAAGCTGGTCGATGCGGTCCCTTCGTGACCTGCAGGGCCAGCCCATGCTCGGTGGCCTGTCTGGGCCTCGACACGCACGGCGTCGATCTCTTCCTTGCGTTTGGGCCGAGATTGTCAGCGCCTGCCGCTCTGCGGCCCCGGCGTCAATCACGCCCTGCATGGCGACCAGGGTCTCGCCCACGCGCGACGAAGCTCGGTCAGCGCCCGGATCATAATTACGCTGGCTGTGCCAGGCCCGCAGGTCGGCTGGGGTGGCGAGGTCGGGGCCCATCGATCACGGTGCCGACACGGCGTCGATCCGTGGCGAACACCCACCGCCCGACTTCGATCGTTGTACGCCGGCAACCTGCAATCCCGCGAGTAGCGAGGCCACCGTGGCTGCGTCCAGTCGCGCGCCCGGCGGGACCGCGGGCAGGGCAAAGCAGCCGCGGGAGAGACGCTTGTAGAGCACCACGAGGCCGGTGCCGTCGTGGGTCAGAATCTGATGTGCGTTCGCCATCGGGACAGGAAAACAAAGAGGTGGCCGGCGTACAGGTCGAGTCCGGCCTGACCACCCGGCAAGCGAGGCGGTCAAAACCACTGCGCATGTCGACGGCCTCGGTGGCCGTAGATCTGCTGGGTCGGGCTGCGCCGCATGGCGCGACCACCGCCGCGAACCAGGCGGCGGGCGGCGGGTTGTCGAAGTGCGTGCGCCCGCCAACGCGCGCACGGAGGCAGGCGGCGCAGCGCGGCGCGGCCACCTGCACGAACCGGGCGCTCAATGCGGCCGGGGCCGGACGGTGCCGCGCAACCCAAGCGGCGAAGGTCGCCCAGCCACGCCGTGTTGTCGGGCGAAGGCCGACATCGACTGGTCAGCGCCGCGCCACCCGCGACGAGGCGGCCCTGCTGACCACCGGCGTGTGTTTGCCCACAGGTTTGCCTCCTGGGACACTGTCACACGGCGATGTGGACCCGGGAGGGGGGGCCAGGCTGAGCGGTTACGGAGCCCCGCCTCACCCGGGAGGACGTGCTCTGGGGAGAGCCGTGTCCGCACGGCCGATGAAGCCGATTCAGGCCACCTTCTGGCTGGAACCGAACATCCCGGCCGATCGCGTCCCAAACGGGGAGCTACCGCTTCTTGAGGCCCTTCTCGTAGAACTCCGCCAGCCTCTTGCTCTTGCCCCACCGGTGGTTGGTGCGGCCCAGGCGGTTGCCCAGGATGTAGCGCTTGCCGTCAGCGGCCTTCTCGATGCCCCGGTTGGAATAGCCTTCGGAGTCGGCCTCAGCGACGCGCGGCGTGCCGTCCAGGTTTCGGGCGTTGGGGTTGTAGTGGTCCAATACGAAGGCGTCGCGCCCGGCATCGTCCGCACGGTTCTTGCGCACCTTGTTGCGGCTGGCGTCATTGGTGAACTTGACCGCAGCACCGGAGATCTCGTCGAAGCGGTTGTTTCGGATGCTGTTGAAGGAGCTGTCGTCCCGGAGGTAGATGCCGTGCATGAGGCCGCGCCAGTTGACGTCCCCGCCGGCCTCCCCCTTGCGGTTGCTGTGGCGGTTCTCCAGGTCTTCGAAGCGGTTGTTCACGAAGGTCGAGGCGTTGACCCCGCGCCCGATGATGCCGCCGTAGCCCGCATAGCCGTAATCGTCCCCGCCGGGATCGTAGCGTTCGTGGCCCTTCTTGAGGAATTGCGTGCCCATCTGCTCGAAGCGGTTGTCGCGGAAGTCTGCGCCGGACACCCAGGCCTCTGTCCCGCCCTGGAAGCGATCGGCGTCGGGGTCCACCCCTTCTGCCCAGCGCTCTGCGTCGGGCATCTGGCCTTTGCGGGGCGAGATCTCCACCCCGCCGGCCACAAAGCCCTTGAGGGTCAGGCCGGTCATCTGGAGGTTGGCGGCGGCAGGGTTGTCGGCCGACATGGCCTGGGGGATTCGCGGTCGGTAGGCCAGGAAATAGCCGGGCGTGGCGGTCTGGCTGCCCTCCCTGCCCCGGAAGCCCGACACCTCCGCCCCCTGCTGGCCCCGGAGGACGAGCTGCTGATGGGGGTGGTAGTAAGTCCAGGTCACCTGCTCGGTCTGCTGCAGGTCGCCGCGCACGGTGACGAGGATGTCGCCGGCCCAGCCCCGCAGGGCCGCCTGGTTCTCCATCAGCCAGTCGTGCAGCTCGGCCAGCCCGCCCGGGAAGCTCGGCGGCGTGATGCCCGAGCCCGGCAGCTGCAGGCGCACCGACCCCGGGTTGCCCTTCAGCGCCGCAGCCCGCGCGGCGTTGCCGCGGCCCCCCGACGGGAGCTGGCTGGACCCGGCGGCGGACTGCATCGGCGACCGGCTGTTCTGGCGACGCTGCTGTTTCACGGTCGCCAGGGTATCAGAAGGGAGCCGATCCGAGCGCGGCGTGCAACCACCCAGAACGCCGCGACCTGGGGCCTCCGACCCGGTCCGGGCTATGATTCGGGCTTGAGGAGTCCCCATGCCCTTGCGCCCCATGGCCGCCTTGACTGCTGGCGCCGCCGCGCTGTTCAGCGCCCCATCCGCTGCCCTCAGCCTCTCCGAGGTGGACCGCGACGAGCTGTCCCCCGGCGTGACCGTCGTGCAATACCGAACGTCCAGCCCGACGACGGACGCCTGGGTGGCCACCATCGATCTGTGTGCCGATGGCATCCGCCTCGACGCCACCCGGCGGCCATCCTCCACCCGGAGCGCCGCGTCGTGGGGCAGCGCAGAAGGGGCCTTGCTGGCGGTCAATGGTGACTTCTACCGGACCGGACCAGTGCGTGTCTACGGAGACGCGGTGGGCGGGGGCGTGCCCTGGCCCCTCGACCAGACCGGCCTGGACAGCGCCTACTCGGGCGAGTGGTACTATGGTGACTTCGGTTGGGTGGCCGTTGGCCCGGACTGGTTGGACTTCACCCACACGGGCTGGGCCCAGGACCGCTGGGACGAGCTCGGGCTCAGCGAGGGCTGGGCGCCGGGCGAGCGTCTGCCCGACCCCCCGGAGGACACCCTGGCGCTGGTGAGTGGCTTCCCCGCCCTGGTCATCGAGGGTGAGGTGGTGACCTGCGATGACCCGACCGCCACGTCCTGCTTCCGCGATCGCTCCGATATGCGCGATCGGCACCCCCGCACCGCCATCGGCTTCACCGAAGATCGTGCCACCTTGTTCCTGGCGGTGGTGGACGGTCGCTCCAGCCGCTCCAGCGGGATGTACGGGTCCGAGCTGGCCGACCTGATGGGCCAGGTGGGCGCCTGGCAGGCCTTCAACCTGGACGGCGGGGGCTCCACCCAGATGTGGTCGTCGGCGGGCGGCACGCTGAACAACCCCTCCGACGGCACTCCTCGGGCGGTGGCCAACCACCTGGGTGTGTTCACCGGGCCCCACACCGGCGACTCCCTCCGGCCCTGGCACTGCCCAACGCTGGCCCCCTGCGAGATCCTGCCCCCAGAAGGCGGCCTGCTGGATGAGGCGGGCGACTGCTTTCAGGCCCACGGCCCCGACGAGTGGTGGCGCGAGGTCTCGGGCGAGGGGGAAGGCGGGAGCCTGGTCTGGACCAACCAGTGGACGAGCGACCGGCCGCTCAACTGGGCCTGGTGGCGCATCAACCTGGCGCAGGCGGGCGAGTACCGGGTCGAGTGGCGGGGAAGCGACACCTACAGCGTGGCAAGGGGGGTGCGGCACCGCCTGCGGGCCGGCGGCACGGACCATGTCTTCGACGTGGATCTCGACCTGGGGGAGGGCTGGCACGACCTGGGCACCTTCGCCTTCGACGCGGGCGGCGATCAGTACCTGGCCATCGACGACGACGCGACGGGCGCCCCGGGCGCCGATCCCCACATCGCCTTCGATGCCATCCGGCTCACCCGTGTGGGGCCCTGGTGCGGCGACGGCAGCTGTGACACGGAGGAGGACTGCGCAAGCTGCCCCGCGGACTGCCCACCAGAGGACGAGGTGCCCGACAACGGCGTCGACGACGACTGCGACGGCGAGGTGGACGAGGTGGACGAGGTCGCCGATGGCGAGACCGGGGACGGTCAGGACGGGGGGTCGAGCGGGACCCCAGGTGACCCGGGCGACGACTCCGCGGGCGACAGCGCCGAAGCCGGTCGGCCCGAGGCGGCGCCGGCCTGCGGGTGCGGTGGGGCGCTCGGGGGCGGGCTGTCCGGCGCGCTGGCGGGCTTCCTGGCGCTCGCCCGCCGTCGCCGCGGGCGATGAGAGCCGGTCAAGCGCGGGCGGTCTCGCCAACGCGGCGGCCTCGCGAGCGGCGCGCTCGGGAGTTTCGGCGGATGCTCGCCGAAGGGGTCCACCAGAACCAGCGCGCGCTGGCGCGCGGCGCGGGGGTGTCGACGGCGGCGGTGAGCATCGCGCTGAAGGCGTTGCGGGAGCGGGAGGGGTGAGGGCTTGGCGTCCATCAAGTCCACGTATACGTGCACGTATACGTGCACGTATACGTGGAGGTCCCGATGGCCCAGGTCACGCTGTACATGGACGACGACACCATGGCTCGGATGCGCGCGGCGGCGGAGGCTGCCGGTCTGTCGATGAGCGCGTGGCTGGCGCAGCTCGTCAAGGAGCGGACCCGCACGGAGTGGCCCCGCGAGGTCATGGCCCTGGCGGGCGCGTGGCGAGACCTCGCGAGCGCCGAGGAGCTTCGCAAGGGGCAGCCGGAAGACGCCCTGCGCGAGGCGCTGTGATGTACGTGCTCGACACCAACACCCTCATCTGCTTCTTCCGCGGGGACGGCCGTGTGGCCGAGCGACTGCTCGCGACCTCACCGGCCGACATCGCCCTGCCGTCTGTCGTCGTGTACGAGCTGGAGACCCACATCGCCAGGTCCTCGGACCGGGCGAAGCGGCGCGGCCAGCTCGATCAGCTGCTCCAGGTCGTCGCCGTCCACCCCTTCGGCGTGGAGGAGGCGAAGGCCGCCGCAGCGCTGCGTGCGCGGCTGGAGTTGGAGGGCACGCCCATCGGCCCGATGGACACGCTGATCGCGGGGACCGTGCTCGCACACCGGGGGGTGCTCGTGACCCGCAACGTGCGGGAGTTCGGGCGGGTGGCGGGGCTCGCGGTCGAGGACTGGTACGCCTAGCAGGGCGTCAAGGGCTGCGAATCCGGTCGTCGCGCTGGCGAACCGGAGTGGACGGGGCGCCCCCTGCAGGGCTCGAACCTGCGGCCGCGAGCTTAGAAGGCTCGTGCTCTATCCAACTGAGCTAAGGGGGCCTGCCGGGGGAGATACGCGGCCAGGGGCGCGGCGTCAACCCGGGGGCAGGTCCTGCCGGAGCACGAGCTGCCGGCCGACGCGCACCTCGACGGCTGCGGCATCGGCCGGGGGCCCATAGACGCGGCCCGTGCCCCAGCCCACCACCGCCCCCGAGGCGTCGAAGGCCCGCCAGCGGCGGTGGGCTCGCCCTCCGAGAAGCCCGTCGCGGGCGCCCGAAACCAGCCATCAGCGCCCCGCTGAAGCGACGCGGCGGGGGTCTCGGCCCGGACCGGGGCGGCACGGGCAGCCAGGTCGGCGTCAAAAAATGCCGGTTCCAAGGGGTCATCCCGCCAGTCGCAGTGCACATGCGACTCGTAGGTGCCCACATAGCCAGCCCCCCAGGCCACGCAGAGATCGGCCAGATCGTCGATGCTGAGCGCGTCTGTGCGGATATCGGCGGCGTCGCCATACATATGGCGGCTATAGGTGGCGGACCCGTCCACGCCTGCGTTGTAGCCGGGGCTGCGGTAGCCCGAGTTCACGCTGAGGGGCGCGCCGATGCTCTCGCGAATCCACTGCAAGGACTGCACGGCGTGGGGCTGAAAGAGCCCCCAGCGGCCCTTGCTGGGGCTGAGGAATTCGCCCAGGACGAAGTTCGCGGCGATCGCCAGCTCGGCGTCCTCGGCCTCCAGGTCCAAGAAGCGCACCGGGGCGAGGTAGCGGTCGTCGAGGGGGTCGGGGTAGGCGTAGTCGCTGCCCCAAGCGCTGTCGGCCACAAAGACCGGCAGGCAGGTGCTGCCGGCGCCATCGGGGCCCGGGTAGCAGACCTCGACGCCGGAGGGGTCCGGGTCCCCGCTGTCTGCACCGTCGCTGCCATCGCTGCCGTCGCTGCCGTCGCTGCCGTCGCTGCCATCAGCGGATCCCAGCCCGCTGTCGGCGCTATCCCAATTCACCCAGTCCCCGGGAGGACCGGATTTCCAACCGGGCCCGCCCTCGGTGCAGGCGGTCAACAGCGCCAGAAGGGCCCCAGGGGGCAGTTTCATGGGGACTCAGCCAAAGAGGGTGAAGACGCGGTCCTGCGCATCGATGGGGCCTTGGACCGGGCTGCCCTGGCTCTCCGGCAGTCCGAAGAGGTTGGCCTGGGCGGCGCTGCCGGCTTCAAAGCCCGCCAGGGTGTTCGGGGCGTCCGTCGGGGCCTCGCCATCGGGTGTACCTGCTGACTCATCTGCGCCGGAAATGGGCGCTGCGTCTTCGTTCTCGGCGTCGCCTCCCTGCATCTCCTCGATCTCTTCCAGGCGCTCGCGGGCGAGCTGGACCCGAGCCTGGGCCTCCATCTGCCCGGCCATGGCGGCGACCGCGCGATCCTGCCCCGAGGGGTCGGCGGGGGCCAGGGCGGCGGCGCGGATGCGTTGGGCGCGCGACAGCGTCTCTTCAGGGGTGTTGCCGCCCGAGGTGTTGATGCTCACCTCGCCGCCCACGGCATAGCGCTTGCCGTCGGGGCCGGTCTGGTAGCTGAAGCTCGCGCCGCCGGTGAGCCCGCCGCCCGCGGCCATATGGGCGGCCTCGTGGGCGCGGACCTCGGCGTCGCGGGACCGCAGCTCGGCCACTTCGGCCTGCTCTTCGGGGGAGAGGCCGTTGCCGGTCGGATCCTCCTCGTCTTGAGCCGCGCTGGCGTCTTCTGCGGCGGCGAGGGGGTTGCCGGTGGGGTCCTGCACTGCATCGGGATTGACGGCGCCCGCGGGCCCGTCGGGGTCGCCATCGCCGTTGATGTCCATCAGGCCATAAAGCTCGAAGATGGCGTCGGCGCCGATGGGGCTGCCGGCCGCGATGGCGGGCATGGGGTTGATGGCGGCGGCCTCGGCCCGGGCGGCATCGGTGGCGGCCTGGGGGCTGAGGGCGCCTTGAAGCACGGCCAGCGCTTTGGGGGAGAGGGAGATCGCGACGCCCGCCGCCTCGGTGGGGGTGGCCGCAGGTGCCTCGGCGCTGTTGACCAGGCCGGGCTGCAACGCAATGGGCGCGCGGATGGCGGCAGTCGGCAGGCTGGTGGCGGTCTGCATGGGTCCTCCCGAAGCGGGCAAGTCTGTTGTCAGGATAGCGCCCCATCATCGGGGTCACAAGGCGCATCCCTGGCCTCGATCAGCAAGGGCAGCGGATCCCGTCCCAGGTCCGGGCAGCGGGCCAGGGCCTCGGACCACCAGGGCAGCTGGCGGTAGAGCGCGGCCTGGTCCTCAAAGAGGGGACAGGTTGCCGCGATGCGTCCGCCCCCCGGCGCGGGGATGGACAGGGACAAGCAATGCAGGCCCAGGCGGTCCAGCCCGAAGCGCTCGCGCCACTCGCGGTTCACCCGGCTGTCTCCGTGGTCGCCATCGCCCAGCACGGGATGGCCGAGATCGCGCACGTGGCGCCGAACCTGGTGGTTGCGGCCGGTCTCGGGGCGCACCTCCAGCAGGGAGGACCGGGGGGAGGTGCTGGACCCCAGCCGGCGCAGCACCGAGCTTGCCTCTTTGTAGTGCCCGTCGCTGTACTTGATGGCTTTGTCCACCCGCACCGGCCCGTCGCCCACCACGCAGCCGCGCACATGGGCCAGGTAGATCTTCTCGGCGTCGTCGGCCTGCAAGGCCGCGCTCAAGGGGCCGGCCAGGTCCGGATCGGTGGCAAAGAGCAGGCAGCCCGAGGTGTTCCGGTCCAGCCGATGGATGGGGTAGACCCAGCGCCCCACCTGCCGGCGCACCCGCTGCAAGGCGGCGTCGCTGTGCCGCATGCGGGGGTTGCGGTGCACCAGCAGCCGCGGCGGCTTGGCGATGATCAGCCAGCCCTCGCCCTGGGACAGCACGGTCAGCGGGTCTTGGGATCGACCCGCCGGATCGTCGATCACGGGGTGAGCCGCCGCTCCAGGGTGTCCAGGGCCTGCTGGTGGCAGAGCTGCCAGGCCGGGCGCACCCTGTTGAAGTAGGCCTTCACGAAGGGCCTGGGGGGGGCCTGGATATAGGTGTGCACATCCACCCGGGTGCCCTCGCCCTCGGGGCTGAGCTTCCAGCGCATGACGAAGCCCTTGTTGCCGGCGTGGTCGAGGTCGATGAGCTTGTCGGGCTCGGCCTTGCTGAGGGTGGCCGTGAGCTTGCGCCGCATGAAGCTGGGCACGTAGATCAGCTGGGTGCTGGCGCCGACTCCCACCGAGACGTCGCCATGTACCCACTTTTTGGCGCAATCGTCCGACCACAGCTTCTCCTGATTGCGCAGGTCGAGAAGGTGGTTGTAGACCACATCCGCGCTGAGGGGCAGCAGCCGGGTGGCCACGATGTCGCTGTCGGGCAAGGGCCCGGCAGCCGGCGCGGCGGCGGCGGGAAGGGCGACGCAGAGGCTGAATAGAGCCAGGAGGCGCGGGAGGTTCATGGTGGGCTCGGAGCGGGCGGGAGGAGGGGTGGCGGCGCCCATTCGCGGGCTTGCCCCGTGGCCGGAGGCCGCGTGGCGCGGTAACCCGTTGCGCCCCTCTCCGGTGTTCCAGGACCATGCACAAGCTCGCGGCCTTCATCGTCGACAAGCGCGGTGCCGCCGTTGTGGTGGCCCTGTCCTTGCTGCTGGCGGCGGTCGCGATGCTCCTGGCCGGTCAGGTCGAGCAAGAAGACGACCTGCTCGCCTTCATGCCCAGGGACAACCCCGACATCGCCCTCTTCCAGGATGTGAATCGCCGCTTTGGCGGGCTGGACGTCGCCATCGTCGGCATCGCGGTGGAAGACGCCTATGCGCCCGAGGTGCTGCAGCGCCTGCAGCAGGTGTCCACCACCTTGTTGGAGCTGCCCACCCTGGACCATGTGCTCAGCCTCACCACGGTGGATGACTTCAGCCCCGACCCCATGGGGGGCATTCGCACGGGCAAGCTGGTCGATGTGCTTCCCACGGACGAGGCCGGCGCCCGCGCCCTGCAGGCCAAGGTGCAGTCGCGCGAGAATGTGCTGGGCACCCTCGTCTCAGAGGATGGCACGGCGCTGGTGATCTATGTCTTTGGCAGCTATGGCGCCGATGCCCGCCAGGTGGCCGCAGAGACGCGCAGCGCCGTCCAGGCCGCCTTCCCAGACGCCTCGCTGTATTGGGGCGGCAACCCCTTCGTCAGCACCTATATCTACGATAGCACCCAGGCCGATGTGCGCCGGCTGACCCCCTGGGCCGTGGGCACCATCGTGCTCATCATGTTGCTGGCCTTCCGCGATGTGCGGGGCACCCTGTTGGGCCTGGGCGCGACCGGCATCGGCATCGCCAGCAGCCAGGCCCTGATGACCGTGCTGGGCGTCAAGCTCAATGTGGTGCTGGGCTCCATGCCCATCATCCTCTTCGCGGTGGGCAGCGCCTATGCCATCCACATCTTGGCGCGCTACCAGGCCAACGCACGCGAATTGTCCTGTCCAGATGCGGTTTATCGAACGATCACGGTGACGGGCCCCACGGTGATCACCGCGGGGCTCACCACGGCCCTGGGCCTGGGCAGCTTTGTGGTCATGGACATCCAGCCCATGCGCATCTTCGGCATCTTCACGGCCATCGGCGTGGTGGTGACCCTGGTGCTCAGCCTCACCTTCGTGCCCGCGGTCATCCGGCTCCTGGAGCTCAAGCCCGGCAGCGGGGACGGGCCGGGGCCGGTCTCCCGGATGCTCAGCCGCTCGGCCGGTTGGACGGTGCGCCACCGTCTGGGGGTTGGTGCAGCGCTGGCGGTCGTGGTGCTCGTCGGCGCCTTCTTCACGGCTCGGGTGGACAACCGGGTGGACCAGCGCGCCTTCTACCGGGCAGACAGCCCACCCGACCTCGCCGACCGCTTCCTCACCGAGCGCTTTGGCGGCTCGATCTTCGTGCAGGTGCTCGCCCAGGGGGATCTCAACAACCCCGACCTGCTTCGGCAGCTGCGCCTGCTCGCCGACCGCATCTCGCTGGTGCCCCATGTGCATGGGGTGCAGCACATCGGCGATGTGGTGGCCACCCTGAACGAGGCCATGGAGGGGCAGGCCCGCATCCCCGACAGCGCGGGCAAGGTCACCCAGCTCTATGGGCTGCTGACGGGCAATCCCAGCGTTCGGCAGCTCGCCACCGACGGCCGCGAACAGGCCCTGTTGCACATCCGGCTGGATACCAGCGATATTGACGCCGTGGCGGTCGCCCTGGCCGAGATCGAGCGGCTGGCGCGCGATCCGGCCCTGACGCATTTCGAGTCCGTGGCGGTGCAAGGTCCGCGCGCGGTCGAGGCCCTCCCGCGGGTTCGCACCCTGGTGGAGGCGCGGGTGAGCGCCACCCTGGCCCGCGCCGGAATGCCGGTAGACCCGGCGCGCATCGCAGCGGCCGTCGCCGCGCGCCCCGAGCAGGCCGACCCCGCCGGCGTAGCGGCCGAGCTGGCCCGATTCTTGGGCTCCGATGAAAATTTCGTAGAGCTGAACGCCGCCGAGGTTGATGCGCTGGCGGCTGCTTTTGGCCATTCGTCGCTGGGCGCCGACGCGGATCTGGCCCCCCTGGTCGCCGCCACCTTGCAAGCCGCCGCGATGGACGCGCCCGCCGGGCCCCAGCCCCCTGCGGTGGACCCGCGGGTGGCCGACCTCGCCTGGCTGCTGCAAGCCCCCTTGTCGGAGAGCCGCACCCAGCAGCTCGCCGCCAGCCGGGCCCAAGGCCTCGTCGACGACCTGGGGCTGGTGCTGCCCGAGGGGCCCGCCGGGGCGCGCCTTCAGGGCCACCTCGCCACGGCCTTGATGGACCTGGAGATGCCCACCGTGGCCCTGCCGCCGGCCGGCATCACCGCGGGGCCGCCCGTCCTCGCCCTCTCCGTGAACGGGCTGCCTGTGCTTCATCGCGGCCTGTCGGCCAGCACCACCCGCAACCAGCTGCTCAGCCTGGCCTTTGCCTTGGGCCTGGTGGCCGTGGTCTTGAGTTGGCGCTTCCGCAGCCTGGCGAGCGGGCTGATGGCGACCCTACCCATGGCCACGGCCCTGCTGGTGGTCTATGGCGGCATGGGCGCCCTGCACATCCACCTCGACATCGGCACCTCGATGCTCGCGAGCATCGTGATTGGTGCGGGAGTGGACTACGCGGTGCACATGATGAGCGCCTGGTATGCCTCAGAAGACGAGTCGGTGGAGCGCGCCGCCGCCCGCGCCGCCGCCCGCACCGGGCCCGCGATCTGGATCAACGCCTTGATGGTGGCGGCGGGCTTCTTCGTCCTCACCCTCGGCAACGCCCAGCCCCTCCGCAATGTGGGGGGGCTCACCGCTGCCGCGATGATCACGGCGGCGCTGTGCACCTTCCTGGTGCTCCCCGTGGTGGCGCGTCGGCGCCGCTACCTTCACGACGCGCCGGCCCACGACCCTGCGGATCCCCGGCGGGTCGCGGCCGTGCTGACCCCATCTGAGTCGCCCCAAGGCTGACCCCCTCTCTCTCCTGGAGACAACCCCATGCTCGCACGGATGACCCTGGCCTTGGGCCTGCTGCTGCTCCCTGCCGGCGCCTCTGCCGCCACCGGCGCCGAGGTGCTGGCCAGTCTGGACCAGAAGGCCAACGCCTCCAAAGACTTCACCGCCGATGTGATGGCCGTTACGACGGCGCCGGGCAAAGGCGACAAGAAGATGGAATTCAGCCTGCGCACGGCGGGCGAGAAGCGGCTGGTGGTCTTCAAGGCCCCTGGCGACGTGAAGGACACCCGGGTGCTGGTGCTCAACCGAACCCAAATGTACGTCTACCTGCCCCAATACAACAAGATTCGCCGCGTGGCCAGCCATGTGTCGGACCAGGGCTTCATGGGCACGGCCTTCTCGGACGCCGACATGTCCACCTCCCACTTCGGCGCGGTCTACAGCTCCGAACTCAAGAGCGAGACGGATAGCGCCTATGTGCTGAAACTCAGCCGCAAGCCGGAGGAGGCCTCGCCCTATGCCAGCCTGGAGATGACGGTTCGCAAGGATCTCGGTCTGCCTTCGGAGATTCGCTACTTCAGCGACAAGGGCCAGCACGTCAAGACCGAGCTGCGCGACGACTACAAGTGCGAGGCCCAGGTCTGCATCCCTGGCACCCTGAAGATGACGGATCACAGCCGCGGCGAGCTGAGCACCACCCTCAACCAGACGGTCACCGCCATCGACGGCGGGCTGCCCGACGAGCTCTTCACGCAGCAGGCGCTGCAGCGGGGCATGTAGGCCATGTCGCTGTCCTCCCCCAAGCGGGCCCGCGCTCTCGGGCTCGCGGGGCTCGGGCTCGGCCTGAGCCCGGCCGCTGCCGCCCTCGACGTCGATCTGGGCGGCAAGCTCCAGACCGATATCCGCTACCGCACCGACCTCATCGAGGTGGGCGAGTGGTATGGGCAGCGCACGATGGAGCCCGGCTTCTCGCGCAACCAGAACCTGTTCAAGCTGCGGGGCCATGTCGCATCGGGCAAGGCGCGGCTTGTCTTTGACAATGACCTCGTCTATATGGGCTTCTCGGATAGCCTGAGCGACTTTTCGACGCTGACACGGCGCGAGATCGTGGACCCCTTCCGCATCGAATCCCACAGCCTCTACCTGGAGGCCTGGGATGTGGGCCTTCGCGGGCTCGACCTCAGAATCGGCCAGCAGCGGGTGATGTGGGGGGTGGGCGACCAGTTCAACCCCACCAACAACCTCAACGCCGACGATGTTGAAGATCCGCTGCTCTTTGGCGATCAGCTGGGCAACATCATGGTGCGGGCCGACTATAGCCCCGCCCCGGGCTGGACCTTTTCGGGCGTGGTGGTCCCCATCTTCAAGCCGGCCCTGCTGCCGGCCTCGGCAGAGCTGGGCCTGGCGGCCATCGACCGCGTGCCCATCACCGACCCGTCCTTGCGCTGGAAGCTCCAGTCCGAACAGAAGCAGGCATTGAACCTCGGGTTTCCGACGGTTGTGGGCTCTGTTGTGCCCACCCTGCCGGCCAACACCTTGGAGAATATGCAGTGGAGCGTGCGCGCCGCGGGCACCCTGGGCATGCAGGATGTGGCGCTCAGCTACTATGACGGCCGCAGCGACATTCCCGTGGCGGTGGGCAACCACACCACCTTGGTGGCCAGTCGCGAATGCAACCCAAACGATGAGACGGACTGCATCAACGGCCGGCTGATGACCGAAGCCCGCCTGGTCTACCCGAAGATGAAGGTGCTGGGCCTGAACGCGGCGGGTGAGATGAACCCGCTCGGTTGGATCGCCGATGGCATTCGACCCATCGGCTACCGCTTGGAGGTGGCCTACATCATGCCAGAGCGCACCACCGTGCAGCTCACCAATGACCTGCTCGACTTCGGGCTCTACCAGCAGGAAGCGGGCGAATACGACTATGGCATGGGGGGGGCGCTCCCCACCTCGGTGACCGGCGACCCCTTCATGAAGTGGACCGCGGGCCTGGACTACACCTTTGGGCGCCATGTCTACCTGAACGCCCAGTGGGTGCATGGCTTCCCCGATGAGTTCGGTGCCGGCGACTGGATCTTCGATGGGCCCTGGGAGGTGCGCGGCGCCACCGTGACGGATGAGCCCAGCCTGCTGCTGGGCTGCGCGCCGATCTTCGACACCGGGGCTGCGCCCACCCCCGAGCGCTGCGTGACCGAGACCACCCGGCCCCGTGTCGGTGATTATGGGGTCGTGGGCGTCGATCTCATGTTTGGCAGTACGAAGCTGCGCCTCTTCTCCATCCTCGACTTCACCCCAATCGTCGTCAGCCGCTGGGACGAAGAGGGGGAGCGCCGGGTGCAGCGTCGCATCGCCTGGTCCAACGCCGAGACGCGGTCCATGGTGCTCTACCCCGAACTCAGCCACAACTTTGGCAATGGCATGGAGCTGGCGGGAGGGGCGGTGGTGATGCTGGGCAGCGAGGTCACCAAATTCGGCGACCCCGCCACCGGCGGCACCCAGGTCTTCACCCGGGCCTCCTACAGCTTCTGAGCGGCGCCGCGGAGGGGGGCTTCGGCCTCACATCCACTGGCGCACGAAGCTGTAGAGGGGCCGGAGGCTGGGGTGCCAGACTATATCATTGGAATATAGCCAGAATATCATGCGTAAGCTGAGCGCAAGCAGGGAGAAGGCCGCCGCAGCGCTCATGATCAGCCAATCGAGGGGGCTGGCGCGGAGAGGGCGCCGGGCGCTGCGCTGGCCGACGGCGTCAAAGCCGCGTGCGTCCAGGCTCTCGGCCAGGTTGACCGCCCGCCGCCAGGGAGCGGGGCGACCACGGGCCGCAGCAAAGCCAGCTCGGCCCCGCCACCGCTCGTCGCCGCACCCGGATCCAGGGGGAGGCGCGCCGCGGGCGGCCCGCGCGGTCCGCACCACCGCCAGCCCCCGGCCAGCTCGGGCACCAGGCGCAGGGCCGTGCTGGCCATCAGGGCCAGGCCGAAAGGCAGGCGCAGGCGCAGCAGGGCGGCGTGCAGGCGGTCCGGCGGCGTGGACAGGGTGAGGGCCGCACCGGCAAAGGCCATGGCCACCAGGCGCAGGCTCTGCACCAGTCCGTGCTGCAGGCCCTCTCTCCAGATGCGCAGGGGTCCCACGGACAGCAGCGCCACCCGGGGCTGCTCGGCGTAGAAGAGGCCCTGGCTGAGCACTGTTCCCCAGATCACGGCGCCCGCCAGCCAAAGGCCGAAAGCAGCCAGGCGCGCGGGGGACGGGCGCGAACCAAGGCCGCGGTGCAGAGCAGGCTGAGCACCAGCAGGCTGTGGGGGCGGTCCAGGGTGATGGCGAAGACGCCGGCACAGGCCACCCCGGCGAGTCGGCTGCGGGGGTCGATCACAGCGGGTCCTCCCCGGCTGAGACCTGCCCGAGAACGATTTCAGGTGGTCCATCTTCGACGATTCGCCCCCCCCCGATCGCAGCACCCGGGTGGCCCAGCGCCGGGCCAGCCGCAGATCGTGGGTGGCAAAGACCAGCAGGGCCTCGGGCAGGGCGGTGGCGAGGCCCGCGAAGATGCGCCCGACCTGGTGCAGGTCCTGGCCCGCGGTGGGCTCATCCAGCAACAAGACCGCCGGATCGCAGGTCAGGCGGCCGCCACGGCCACCCGCAGGCGCTGGCCCCGCGACAGGGCCTGGGGGCGGTCGAGCAGGCAGCAGGTCCAGCGCGCTGCGGCGGCCTGCTGCACCCGATGGGCGACCTCGGCGCGGGAGCGGGCCGCGGGCCGCGTCGCACCAGGCCAGCTCCGCCCGGACACTCTCGCAGAAGAGCGCCAGATCGGGATCCTGGGGCACGGCGACCAGGCTGTCCGGCTGCTTGAGGCCCTCGGGGCGCAAGGCCCCCGACAAGCAGCCGAGCAGGGTGCTCTTGCCGGCGCCATTGGCCCCCACCAGGGCCACCCGCTCGCCCGCATGCAGGCGCAGATGGATGTCCTGGAGCGCGTCTTCGGTGGAACCCGGGTAGCGGAAACGCAGCTGCTGCACGTCAATGCGGGCGCCCCCGGGGGCCCTGCCGGGCGGGGGACTCCCCAGCGCGGCCTCGGCCTGCGCCGCAGCCTCCCGGGCCACCGCGTGGGTGGCCCGCTCGGGCAGCAGGCGCCCCTCCGCCATCTCCCGCACCCGGTCCACAAAGGGCAGGCAGGCGGCCACGCGGTGCTCCACCAGCAGCACGGCCGGTGCCCCCATCGGCCAGGCGCCGCAAGCTGTGCAGCAAGGCCTGGGCCGCGGCGGGATCGAGCTGGGCCAGGGGCTCGTCCAGCAGCAGCGCGCCCGCACCCGCCGAGACAGGGGCGGCGGCCTACCAGGCGCTGGGTCTGTCCCCCGGAGAGCGCTTCGGGTCGCGGTCCAGGTCCGGAGGTCCAGGCCGACCTGGGCCAGCAGCGCCCGGCTGCGGGCGTCCATGTCGGGGCCCGGCAGGCCCGCGCTCTCCATGGCGAATGCCAGCTCATCCCCCACCGTGCCCGCAACCAGCTGATCTCCGGGCACCTGGGCCACAAAGCCCAGCCGGCGCACCCGCTCGCTGGGGGCGGTCCGCGGGGAGGCGTCACCCAGCCACATGCTCCTCCAGGCGGCCCTGGCCATGGCGGCCCGCCAGGCCCGCGGCCACCCGCAGCAAGGTGCTCTTGCCGCAGCCCGTGGGGCCGGTCAGCAGCACAAGCTCTCCCGGCGCCACGGTGAGGCTGGCCCGCAGCAAGGAGGGGTGCTGCGCCGTTGGGTAGGTGTAGGACAGGTTGCAGAGACGAATCATCGCTGCACCTGTCGCATGGAGTCTGCGAATGGGACGGCGAAGGCGCAGGCCAACCCAACATAGGCCGCACCCGGTCCCGCCAGGAGCAGGGCCACGAACCAATCCGCGAAATAAAGCCGATACAGCACCATCTGCAGAACCAGCGAGCTGGCGGTCCCCAGTAGATTCGCTGAACCGAAGCCCAAGCTCAACCGAAGCCAGCGTCGGCGTGCAGACTCGGAGAGCCAGCCCCGACCGCGGGTGATGCCCGCCAACCACAGGCAGGTCTCTGCAAATCCAATCTGGCTGCCCAAGGACAGCAGATCGCCGGGCCCGAAGCTGCCAAAGACCAGCCCACCCAGCAGCCAGCTGGTGACCAGCGCCAGGCTGGCCGTGCCCACCCGCGGCAGCAGGCTGAGCAGGGTGGCCATCAGCGCATAGCGAAAGAGGTCGTCCACCAGGGAGGTGAGCAGCACCGAGAAGGGGCCGAGCAGGCCGCTCACCACGGTGGAGAGCAGGCGTCCCGCCGCGCTCACCATGAAGGTCATCGACCCGAAGAGGGCGATGGTCATCAAGCCGCTGGTGGGGATCTCGACCAGCCACCGTCGGCCCCGGACCAGCAGCAGCCCGCCGCCCAGGACCGCCGCCAGCAGGGTGCCCAGGAGGCCCAGGGCGGCGGCGGTGCTGCCCCGGCTGACCGTCAGGGGGACCTGCTCCCGGTAGAGGGGGGCGCTGGCCCCCAGCGGCGTGACCGTGATCCAGCGCATCCAGCGGCCTTCCGCAGCGGCGTCGGCGTCCAGCAGTGCGTCGTCGGCGAAGAGGGGCAAGGCGGCGCGGGCCCGACCGCGGGCGGGCACCTGAAGCAAGGCGCTGACCGCTCCATCGGTCGCGCTGCCTTCCCGAAGATGGGGTGCGAAGGCGGGCGCGGGCTGGCCATCGGCGTCGGTCACCCCCCCGCTCACCACGACGGGGGCGGCCTTGCGCCTGCAGGGCTGGTTGCGCCCCGACCCCCAGGCCGGCTGGACCCGCGCCGACCCCCAGGCCGCCTTGGCAGCGGCCCTGGCCTTTCTGGCCGAGGATCCGAGCCTCTCCGCCACCCGCGAGCTGCAGCGCTGGGGGGTGACGCAGACCGGTCAGACCCTGCGCAGCGACTGGTTTCAGCGGGGCATCGTCTTGCAGGCCGAGGCCGACTGCGGCCTGGACAACCGGGCACGCATCCACGCCCTTCTGGCCGAGATCCCCAACGGCGGCCTGCGCTGGTATGGGGCCTGGCGGGGCATCCCACCCGATGCAGACTCCTTGGGCCTGATGCTGCAGCTTGGCTCCGACCATGGAGGGCTGAGCGCCGAAAAGGCCGAGAGCTGGCTGGCTTTCTTGCGGGCCAGCCTGCCGGCCGACGGCTTGATCCCCACCTGGTTCTACCAGGGGCCCGACGGCCCGTCGACTGAAGGAGAAGGCTGGATTTACGCCCGCAATGACTGCGCGACCGCCCGCACCACCGCCGCCACGGGCCTGCTGGCCTGGGACGCGGCGGGCTGGGGGCCGACCTCCAGGGTCTGGCTGCGCTCCTCCCCCGACAGGCCGCGCAGGCGCACAGTATAGGGGCCCGGGCCGGGCCAACGCAGCTGCACGGTGACGGTCTGCACCGGGCCGGGCAGGCGGCGGATGCCCAGGCGGCGCCCGTCCTCATCCTCGACAGTGACGGTTGAAATCGGTTCTTCGCTGTGTATGGTCAGACCGTCGGGATCGGCCTGAAGCAGCAGGGCAGGCTCGGCAGGGGCGCAGGCCAGGGCCCCGACCGCCAGCAGCCCGGCCCCGGCGGCGCGTTGCCCTCGCCCCCTGACCCTCAGCGCAGCACCGTCACCTGGTAGGCGCCCGTGACGCGCCCATCGGGCTCCAGGACGGGGTGTTCGGCCACGGCCACCCGCCCGTCTCGGCTCATGGCCTGGCGGAAGAAGACCGGCCCCGCAGTGGGGCAGAACGCCTCCAGGCGCTGGGCGCCGCTGCGGTCATCCGGCTGGTCGGGCGGGCCGAGATCGAAGACCAGCGCGCCGTAGAGGTCGCGCCGTGTGTCTGTGGGTCGGTCGCCGGCCCCCACCACCAGGTGCCGGCCATCCTCGCCCAGGCTGAGGCCCTCGATGCGCTGTGGCCCGGTCCACCGCCATCGCAGCTCCCCCGCGAGATCGGCGAAGAAGAGCGTGTTCTCCGCGGGGTGTGTGGTGGGCGGGCGCAGCTCGGGGGCGGCGGCGCCAAAGGGGATCTGGCTGTAGGAGGTGCTCCAGACCGCGCCGGCCCCGTGCAGGCGGCCCCAGCCCACGCTGGCCACCACGGGCACATCGCCCGCCATCACCGGCGCCCCCGCGGCCACCTCCATGCGCGGCTGTCCCGCGAGGTCCACCACCCGCACGCGGCCATCGGCAAAGCCGGTGAACAGTGCATTCTGGGCAGCCGAGACATCCACGGCCTCCCAGGGCTGGGCGGCGGTGAAGTGGGGCTTGAGGGGCTCGGCGACCACGCCTTGCAGGGGGCTGAGGTCGGAGAGCCGCAGCAGCTGCACGCCGCCGATGGGCAGGCCCGTGGGATCGGCGCCCTCGGCCGAACGGGTGACCACCACCGCGAGGCGGTCGCCGCTCGCGTCCACCGCAGGATGTTGCAGAATCGCGCTCACCGGCTCGGCAGGCCAGCTTGCCAACACAAGGCCCTGGGGGCTCACCCGCAAGAGTTGGGAGCGATTGTGGTGCAGCCCATCCCCATCCAGCCAGCCATGGGCGGCCGCCACCACCAGATCGCCGTCGGGGAGCACCTCCATGCCCATCGCCGCAGGCAGGCTGTAGACGCCATAGAGGTCTTCGCCCCCCGGCGCGGGGCTGCTGCCCACCCGGTCGGCCAGGCGCAGCGACCAGCGCGGCTTCAAGCTGGCCGGATCCAGGCCGTGCACAAAGGCGTCGGGGCTCTGCTCTGCCGCGTAGAGGGTCTGGCCGTCGGGGGACCAGGCCACCCGCTTGACCAGGGCCTCCGACAGGCTGCGACGGGCCTTCACCCGGCCGGTCCAGGCGTCGAGCAGGAGCAGCTCCCCCCGGTGGGTGCCCACCGCCAGCAGGGCGCCATCGGGGGAGAAGGCGAGGCTGGTATCGGGGGCCGCGCCCCCCGCCGCGATCAGGCGGGACACATCGCCCAGGTCCACGCTGAAGAGGGGCAGGCACTCGGCCAGGTCCGGCGCGACGGCGCTCAGGCCGTCCAGCTGGACCGTCTCGCCGGGGGTCCAGGCCCGCTCCACCAGGCGGCCGCCCGTGGGCAGCCGCTGGCCCTCGCCGCGGTCGGTGGGGCTCATCAGGCCGCCCCGCACGAAGATCAGCTCGCCCGGCGGGGGCGGCGTCATGGGCTCGCTGCAGGCCCCGGTCCACAGGCAGAGCATCGCGAGCATCGGGGTGGGGCAGGGGCGCATGGCCGCTCCGGGGGTCGGGCGTCGGCGCGCCGACGGATCCAGCGCCTCCGGGCAGAGGGTCGGGCTAACGGCGGCCTGGGGGCGGAGCAAGCTGGCGGCCGCGGCCTGGGGCGCCTTCCGCGGAGCGCAGCGTTCAAGGCGGCTTCTCTGCATTCCTGCGGCCTTGGGTCGAACCGGCGGGCGGTGCTGGCCGCCGCTTGGGTTAGCCGGCAGCCATGTATGCCTCCCTCTCTCACTTCATCGCCGCCCTCGACGCCGAGGGCGAGCTGCTCCGAATCCCCGAGGAGGTCGATCCCGTCCTCGAGATCGCCGCCATCGTGGACCAGGAGTGCCGCGCCCGCGCGCCGGGGGAACCCAGCGACGCCGCCCGTCGCAACGACCCCGCCGCCTGGTTCCAGGGCGGCCGCGCCTTGCTCTTCCAACGGGTCAAGGGCTCCGATCTTCCCCTGCTGGTGAACGCCTTCGGCAGCTACAAGCGCATGGAGATGGCCCTGGGCTGCCATGCCGGGGGCCACACGCCGGGGGGATTCGACGCCATCGCCGCCCGCATCGCCTCCCTCACGCGCCCCGTGCCTCCCCGCAGCCTGGGGGAGGCCTGGGACAAGGCCATGGAGGTGCTGCCCCTGCTCAAGGTCCTGCCCAAGGCCGTGTCTTCGGGCGCCTGCCAACAGGTGGTGCAGACCGGGGACGAGATCGACCTCACGCGGTTGCCGCTGCTGCGCTGTTGGCCCCTCGATGGGAACCTCGCCGCTGTGGGCTATCCGGCCGATGTGAATGCGGCTGTGCCCGGGCTGGGGCACCCCGACCTCGATTCTGCAGAATGGGAGGCGCGGCATCGCGGTCGCTACATCACCTTTGGCGGAATCCACACCATCCACGCCGACGATGCCGGCAAGGATCGGCCCCCCTCGCACAATATCGGCATGTACCGCGCGCAGCTGCTGGGCAAGGACAAGCTGGCCATGCATTGGCATGTGCACCACGACGGCGCGAGCCACTGGCGCAGCTGGAAGAAGCGGGGCGAGCCCATGCCGGTCGCCATTGTGTTGGGGGGCGAGAGCGTGTTGCCCTATGCCGCGACCTGTCCCCTGCCGCAAGGCATCGGCGAGCTGCTGATGGCGGGCTTCTTGAACCGGGGCGGCGTGCCCCTGGTGCCCTGCCGCACCGTGCCCCTGCGGGTTCCGGCCAACGCGGAGATCGTGATTGAAGGCTGGGTCTCACACGAGGCAGGCCCCATCGGTTGGGACCCCCGCGACCCCGACGCCGGCCCCCTGGGTCCTGGCGCCGTCTTCGAGGGTCCATTCGGCGACCACACCGGCTTCTACTCCATGCCGGACCGCTACCCGGTGCTGCAGGTCAGCGCGATCACCCGTCGAAAGGACGCGGTCTACCCCACCACCCTCGTCGGCCTTCCCCCCCAGGAGGACTACTTCCTGGGCAAGGCCACCGAGCGGGTCATGGGCGCGCTGCTCAAGGTGGTCATCCACGACATCGAAGACTATGACCTGCCCATGTTCGGGGCCTTCCACAATTGCGCCGCTGTGCGTATTCACAAGGCATACCCCCTGCAGGCGCGCCGGGTGATGCACGCCATCTGGGGCACGGGACAGATGGCCTGGACCAAGTCGGTCTTTGTGGTGGATGGGGCCGTGGACGTCCACGATCCCTCGGCTGTGCTGGCCGCCGCCGCCGCCTCTGCCGCCCCGCCCGCGATGTCGAGACGGTGAATGGCCCTCTCGACATCTTGGACCACGCCGCCCCCCGCCTGGGTGCGGGCACCAAGATCGGCTTCGATTGCACGCCCAAGGTGCCGGGCGAGGAGGTGCGGGGTCGGCCGGTGGCTGGCGCCTGCGCCCCGCGGGCGGTGGCCGATGCGGCGGCGGCACAGGCGTTTATCGCTGGCCTGGCCGACATCCCTGGCCTGCTGGAGGCCGCGGTGCCGCCCCGGGTGCCCGGCTGGCTCTTCTGCGGGTGGACCGGGGCCTGGATGAACCCGCCGGCGCGGGCCTGGGCCAGCGGGTGCTGGCGGCGGTCCTGGACCGCGATCCCGCGGCCGATGGCGGGGCCGACCTGCCCTTTGTGGTGGTGGTCAGCCGGGATGTGGACCTGTCGGATCCGGTCGCGCCCTTCTTCCATTGGCTGGCCAATATGGACGCCGGCCGCGACATGTTGCTGCGTGTGGACGCCGATCGGGTGGGTTTTGATGCAACCGCTAGACCGCGGAGGACAGCCGGCTGGGTGAGCCTGTGCGCGCCTGGCCGCCGGTGGTCGCCTTCTCCGATGCCCAGGTCGCGGCCGCCCGCAGCCGGCGCGAGGCCCTGGGCCTGGCAGCGCCCCAGGCAGCGTTGGGCCCCGCAAAGGGCTAACGGCAGCTGTGTTCACCCCCCTCGGCCTCTCCCCGTCCGGCAGAAAGCCGCCCCGCTCCAACGGGCTGCTGCTCTTCTTGTGCCTGATGATGGTCCTGGCGACGGCCCTGTTCTTGCGCGATCTGCGCAAGGGGCCCTCGCTCTTTGGGCGGCAGCGCTTCGCGCGCCCGGCCCCACGCCTGCCCCAAGATGGGCCGGTGGAGGTGATATTTCTGAAGGAGGATCCGCCCGAGGCCGCCCCCCTCGCGCCCTTGCCCGAGGAGCCCCCCGCACCCTGAGGCTCAGCCCTCGGGCGGGTCTTCGGGGGGCTTGGGGCTGGCCGGGGCCGCATCGCTGGGCGCCTTGGGCCGAAAGAGTTTGCCCAGGATGTCGCCCATGTCGATCTTGAGCTTGACCTGCTTGGGGGCGCCCTCGGCCGGAGGCTGCCCGTCCGCGCCCTTCACGGGCACCGTCAGCTCCAGGTCCTTGGGCATGACCTCTTGCAAGAAGCCGCCCAACATGCCGCCGATGACCGCGGGGCCGTGGTCCCGCAAGAAGGCGCTGTCCACCGACACCTCGTCCGCCGCCATCCTGCCGGCCGCGGCCTGCTGCGAGATGTAGTCCTCCAGGGCCTTCTGGATGCCCGGAGGCAGGGTGACCTGGTTGTCGCGCGCGGGCGTGCTCTCCGATGCTGCAGGGGGGGGCGAGTCCCGCCGGGGCAGCGCGATCAGCTCGCCACCCGGCGCGTCTGCATCCGCGTCTTCATCCGAGTCTTCATCCGAGTCTGCATCTGCGGCTGCGGTGCTGTCATTCGCGCTGGGGCCCCCGCTGCCGCCGATGATCTCGTCCAGCATGCCCAGCACCTTGGCTGCGGCCTGGGCCCGGGGGTCATCGGCCGGCAGGTCGCCGGCACCGCTGGCCTTCAAGGCCTCGGCGATGGCGGCCTTCACGGCGTCGCGGGGGTCCTGCTTGTCTTGCACCTCGGGGCCGGCGCGCCCGGGAAAGCCCAACTCCAGCCCGGTGAGCAGCCCGTCGAGGTCCAGCCAGGGCCGGGTGGCGAGGACCTTGGGGCCGTCGGCCTCCAGGGCCAGGATCACCCAGGCCTCGCTGCCAAACTCATCGCCGGGCTGGGCAAAGCGAAGGCCGGCCGCAGCCCGCCCCAAGGCGGGCAGGTCGGCGGTGCGCAGGGGGCTGGCCACCACGCCGGGCTGGCCGAGCAGGTTCTGCACCAGCACCGCGCCCTCGCCGAGATCGGGCAGCTCGCCGCTGTTCAGGGCCGTCACCGCGCGGGTGCTCCAGGCCTCGGCCGCCGCAGAGTCGGGCAGCTCCGTCACCGAGAAGGCGCCCGGCAGGGTGCCCTTGAGGAAGAGCGCGGCCTGGCCGCGGCTCTTGGTGAGGCCCTCGACCTTCCAGGCGCCGTCGGGCTGGGTGGCCAACAGCAGGTAGAGGTCGCCCAGGGGCTGGGGCCGGGAGGGGTGCGACAGGCTGGTCCATTGGATGGCCCGGTCGCCGAAGAGCCGGGCCATGCCAAGGGGGTCCACCTGCATGCCCTTGGCCTTGGCCTGGCGGAAGAGGCGCTGACAGGGGTCGTCGCCGTCATTCCAGCCGCTGTCGGTGCAGGCGGCCTGGGCGGCGGCGTCGTCGCCGGCCACGCAGGCGCGGGTGAAGGCCGGGGCGGCGGCCTCGGCGGCCGCTGCCTTGGGATCAAGCTCGGTCATGGTGCAAGCCTTGGGTGCTGCAGGTCTACCAGTTGATACCGTACTGGCGGAAGATGCGCTTGATGGGCGCATCGTCGAAGAAGGTGCTCCAGCCGTCGATGAACTCGCCGGCGCCGCCACAGCGGGACACCAGGGAGGCCAGCTCGCCGCGGCCGCCGGACACCCGGAAGATGGCCGCGATGGCCTGGGCGTCGCCGTCGCCGAAGTAGCCACCCTTCAGGGTGTTCACCATCTCGACGTGCATGTCGAAGGGTGCATAGACGTGGTCGCCGCGGCCCACGGCCTCGCGCATGCGGTCGTCGGCCCCAAAGAGGGCGTCGAGCAGGCCGGGCTTGTCGCCGGTGAAGACATCGACGATGTTGTTGAACCAGTCGGGCATGTGCTTGCGCAGCAGGTCGCCGGCGGCCTGCAGGGCCCGCACCACCTTGTTGACCGACTCCTTCAGGCCGTCCCAGCTCAGCTCGCCCTTGAAGATCTTCCAGACCAGGTAGACGATGAAGCCGGCGGGGCCGAAGGTTGCGGTGGCGGTGATCAGCCCGATGATGAGGCTGACCAGCTCGCCCATGGCGCCGATGCCCTCGACCAGGGCGATGACGCTGTCCACGGTCTCCATGACCTTGTCCATGGAGCCTTCGCCGGTGCGCTGCTGGGCTGCGACCTCGCTGCCGCCCTCAATCTGCGGGCCGCCCTTGAGGTTGCGGGCCGTGCCGCCGCCATTGCCGATGCCCAGCGTGGGCTTGGCCTCGCGCTGGGTGGGCCGCTGCTGGGCCGAGGGCGCGTCGATGCGCTGAATCGGTCCATTCTCCTTGCGGCTCTGGTCGCCGAAGACGTACTTGCCGCCCCACTCGAACTCGAAGATCTCGCCCAGGGGCTGGTTGATCTGGGTGAGATCCTCCTCCCAGGGGTCCAGCGAGCCGAACTGGGCCTTTACGTAGGGGATGAGGGCGAGGTCGAGGGTGGGCTTGATGCCCACGCCCACATTCAGCTCGCCATAGAAGCCGCCGGCGTCGCCCCGCAGCAAGCCGCCCGCCCGCGCCACCACGGGGGCGTCCAGCACGACCTCGCCGCGCACGCCGATCTGTGCGCTGGCAAAGCCGATGTCGCCGCCGATGCCAATATAAGGCGCGACCATGGCGTTGAAATTCATGCCCCAGCCCAGGTCCAGGGCCGTCTCGAAGTTGGGCACCTCGGCGGACTGCGACAGGGGCTTCCACTCGCTGACGCCGATGGTGGCGTACATGCTCAAGGCGTCCATGGCCATGGACATGCCACCGCGCATGCCGACGAAGAGGGCCAGGCCATAGGGCAGACGGATGGTCTGCTCGGGCAGCAGGTCCCGCTCCATGTTGAAGAGGTCCCGCGCCTCGACCAGGTTGGTATCGACGATCATATTGCCGCCGATGGTCGGGTCCCAGTTCTGGTCGACCTCGGCGTTGAGGGTGCCCCCGATGGCCTCGATGATCTGGTAGTTGATCTCGCCCGAGGCGTTGAAGGTGTCGTCCTCGTGGTATTCGGCGGTGATGCGACCGCTCATGCCGCGGCCGGTGGCGGGGTCGCGGTCGATGAGGGTGAAGTCCAGCCAGCCGCTGCCGCTGTAGACGTCACGCCCGCTTGTATTGCTCCACTCGACGGTGAACTCGCCCTGCATATTGTTGAGGGGGGCCACGACCATCTGGCCGGTGCCGCCTGCAGAGACGAGCTGGTTTTCAACGATGGTGGCGTGCCCGGCCACATTGCTCAGCACGATGGCGCCGTCGGCCATGCTCAACGGCTTGAGCAGGGTGGCTGCACCCTCCAGGCGGGTCAGGGTCTGGGTCAGGACGTTGTATTCGCCGCTGGCCGTGATGGAGACGATGCCCTCGCCGTCTCGCCACAGCTCTGCCGTGAGGGTGCCGCCCAGGCGGGTGAGCTTGCTGTCCACCACGTCGGCATCGCCGCCGCTGCCGGCCTTGACCTTGAGCAGGGTGCCGCCGCCCAGATCGTAGTCCACGTCCCGGCCCAGGGTGACGTTGCCCGTGCCGTTGATCTGGCCGGTGGCGGGGTCGTAGACGCCGTGCACCGCCCCTTCGATGAGGGCGGTGTCGCCGCCATCCCGGACCATGAAGGGCACATCTCCATCGATGCGGACCAGCTGGTCGGCGAAGACGTGGGCGGTCGCGCCGGCGCCGGGCTTCAGCCAGAAGCTGTAGTCGCCCATCGCATAGAGCTGCTTCTCCCGGACCACTTCGAGGTCACCCATGCCGGAGAAGCCGGTGCCGCCCGCAGCGTCGAAGGTGCCGCCCAGCCGGATGCGCCCGTACTCACCCGTGGCGTCACGGGCGCTCAGGTTCATCTCGCCGCCCACCTCGGTGAGCTGGTTGTCCTGGAAGGTCGCGGTCGCGTTGCTGGAGGGGATGATCCAGAGCTGGTCTTCGCCAAGGCTTCCGAGCTGCCTCTCGATGAGAAGCTCAGCGCGGCCGCTGCCGCTCAGCAACCGCTCTTCGATTTGGTAGGTGCCCTCGATATAGCCCCGCATGAAGGCCTGATCGCCCTCGTCCAGGCGCACGGGCACCGTGCCGCCGATCTGGCTGATCTGGTCGTTCTCGACCTGGATCGAGGCGCCTGCGCCCTTGACCACCCACAGGTGGTAGTCGCCGACCTGGGCCGCGTCGAGATCGGTGAGCAGCTCGGCTCCGCCCTCGCCGGTGAAGCCGTTGGTCTCGTTCCAGTGGCCCACCAGGGTCAGGAGGGCGAAGTCGGCGCCGTCCTTGCGCACCTTGGTGGCGATCGACCCGTCGATGCCTTGGAAGACGTCGTCTTCGATGGTGGCGGTGGCGGTGGACACGCCGGGCATCAGCGCGACCTGCCAGCCGGATTCCGTGGATGCAAGCTCCTTTTCGCGAGAGACGGTGACCGTGCCGCGCAGGTCGACGAGATCGTCGGCGGTGGTCCATTGACCCGTGCCGTTGATTTCGAGGAACTCACCGCCCGCGTCTTCGACGCTGCCCTTGAGTTCGCCGTCCACCTTGGTGAAGTCGTTGTTTTCGATGTGGCCGACGGCCTTGCTGCCGCGCTTGAGCTTGGCCACCCAGCCGTCCTCGCCCATGCCCTCGGCGACGACGAGGTTGCGGGCCAGCGACAGGGTGCCCTTGCCGTCCACCTCGTCCTTTTCGAGGTCCCAATCGGCCTCCAGCGACAGGCGGGCCAAGGAGCCCTCGCCGTCCACCACCATGGTGCGCAGGCTGGCGCCCACATCGGTCAAGGCGTCGTCCTTGAGGGTGCCACGCACGCCCGAGCCGGGCAGGACCTCCAGCGCGTAGCCGCTGGGCAGGAGCTGGCCCTCGCCGGGGTAGTAGAACTTGCGGGCGGTGGTCAGCTTGACCTGGCCGCTGATGGTGCCCTCGGCCACCTTGAAGGTGGCGTCATCCACGGTGCCATTGAGCAGCGGCCCCTGGCCGTCGTCGATGGTGACGTTGAGGGTGCCGCCCAGGCGGGTGAGCTGGCTGGCGGCCACGGTGGCCGTGAGCTGCGAGCCGGCCAGCACCTTGAGGCCCCACTGGCCGCCGCGGGTGCGCCGCTCGATGTCGGCGAGCAGGGTGAAGGTGCCCTCGCCCGACAGCTGGGAGTTCTCGACATCAAAGACCGCGCCGGGCATGACGCCGCTCATAAAGGGCGCGCCATCGCGATCGTAGCGGAGGTTGGCGTCCAGGCCGATCTGGCTGAGGCTGTTGTCGGTGACGGTGCCGCGCACCGCGCTCTCGGCCAGCAAGGTCAGGGACTGGGCCCCGCCTTCGCCTTCTGCGGCGGGCATCTGCAGGGTGAAGTCGCTGTCCACCTTGCCGTTGATGGCGCCATTGACCTTGTCTTCTTGGGTGTCGAAGCGGCCCTCGACCGTGCCCGAGAGGTCGAGCGGCGTCTCGGAGATGCCGTTGACCAGGGCGTCGAAACGCACCCGGCCAGTGATCTCGGACAGCTCGTTGGCGGTGACGATGGCGTCCAGGCGGCCACCCCGCAGCAGCCGGAACTCGCCCCAGGCTGCCTCGAGCGGCCAGTTGTGGGAGAGACGCGCGGTGGCCTGGCCCGACAGGCTGTGCTGGGCGATGTCGTAGTCGGCGGTGATCTTGCCGATGATGCGCGGCGCCGTGAAGTCCACCAGGGCCTTGGCCTCAGATGCCTCGTTGTTGGCGATGACCAGGCTGAGGGTGGACCGGACCGCCACCAGCTCGCCGAAGTGCATCTCCTGGCTGGCGCTGAGGGTGCCGCTGATATTGAAGGTGCCCGCGTCGGGGCTGAGGCCGACCTCCACCTCGCCGCGGACCCAGTCCCGCACGTTGACGACGGCCGTGCCGTTGAGGACGAGGGCGCCGGGGGCGACCGGTGCAGCCCCGGGGGCGGCGGTGACCGGTGTGAGCGTGCCGCCGGGGCTGGTCTCCTGGTCGGGGGTCTCGCCGGGCGCGGCCATGGAGGGGGTCGGCGATGCTTCGCCGGAGGGGGCGGCGGCGGTGGTATGGGCGCGATCGCGGCGGCGGCGGCCCGGCCGTCAGTGGCCGCACCGGTCGCGGGCGCGCCAGCGCCATCGCCGGCCTCTTCGGCCTGCCCCAACACCTTGGTGAGGGTGCCGGTGAGCATGCCCGATTCGACCACCACGCCGGGAATGGGCTGCTGTCCGGGGGTCAGCGTGTAGGTGACCTGGGCGGTGAGCGTGGTCCCTTGCAAGCTGGCGGCGAGCACGGCCGTCCCGTGGGGCGTGGGGGTGCCCTGGAGGGTGCCCTGGCCGCTGAACTGGCCGGCCGCGAGCGCGACCTGAAGGTTGCCGCCCTGGATGCCCACCCAGGCCGGCAAGCCCAGCTCGGCTGCCGCGACGGTGCCGGTGCCGCTGAGGCCGTCTCGGCCAACTTGCAGGTCCAAGGTGCCCGATGCGGGACCCAGGGTGAAGGGCACGTCCTGCACGCCAGGGGCGATGGTGCCGCCGGGCAGGATGCCCAGCGAGACGACGGTGCCCTGGAAGGCGCCTTCGAGTTCGACCGTGCCACGCACGGTGCCGCCGACCACGGCGCCTTCTTCGTCCATGTCCAGGGTGGCGCCGGTCAGGTGCAGGCCGGTGACCGGCCGCTCGTCCAGCGTGACCTCTACGGTGGCCTGGCGTTCCTCGGCGGCCGGCAGGCGGACCTCGATGGGCTTGCCCGCGATGACCAGGGTGGCGTGGGTGGGGCCGGCCTCGGTATTGCCGCTGCCGGCGGCTGGTTTGCCGGCGCCCGCAGCCGCGCAGGGGCGGGTCTCGCGCAGGGCGAGGCCGTCCTGGGCCGAAGCCGCGCTGCTGCTGCCCGCGCCGTCCACCTGGGGAGCGGCGTCCAGGCCGAAGCTGTCGGCGGTCGCCTGAAAAGCAGGCGCTGCGCCCAGCTCGTGGGCCACCTGCCGGCCCATGTCCATGGCCTCGCGCTCGTGGCGATCGGTGGGGCTGGACACGTCCAAGCCCTCGCCGCTGGTGGACGGCAGCCGGTTCTCGTCGGCCTGGACCACGTGGGTCAGCTCGTGGGCGAGAAGCTCGTCGCCGGCGGCGGTGCCCGGGCGGAAGGCGCCCCGGCTGAAGTAGATGTCCCGGCCGATGGCGAAGGCCATGGCGTGCAAGGCGTCGGCCGCGCTGTGGGCGCCGCCATCGGTGTGGATCCGGACATGGCTGAAGTCGTGGCCAAAGGCGCGCTCCATGCGCAGGCGCACGGCCTCGGGCAGGGGCTGGCCCCCGCGCTTGCCGATGCGATCGGCGGCCTTGCCCACGTCCAGGCCCTCGGACTCGGCCTGGTTGCGGCGCATCAGCTGGCGCATCACGCTGAGGGGGGCCTGCCCGGGAACCAGGCTTTCGGCGCCTTCAAAGCCGGCCATGGCCATGGCGAGGCTGCCCATCGTGTGCTGCTGGAGCAGGGCGGAAGCGCCGCCTTCGCTGTCGAAGCTGCCCAGGGTGCCGCTGAGGTCGGTGCTGAGCTGGGGGCTGCTGGCCTCGGCGAAGTACTGGTTGCCCAGCCCGCCCTGAAGCAGGGCCAGGGCCTGGATCTCGGGCCCTTGGGCGAGGCCGGTCGACGGCGTGCCGGTCTGGGTGGTGGACGGATCGCTGCTGCGGCCCTCCCGGCTGTGGGGGTCGCGCGTGGCCTTGTCCGTGGGCCGGGTGTCCCGACCGCGCCGCTCGTCGATTCGCCGGAGTGCCATGTGCTGCTTCCCAGGATCGGTTGTCCAGGATCGGTCTTCGACCCGTCCAATGTCGCACCGTAGCCCCCTTGGGGGCACCGCGGGGCCCCGCCGCCAGAGCGAGCGGGGACACGTCCTCGGATTATCGCCCTCGCGGCCCTTCTCGTCCAGTTTCGGATCGGATTCAGTCCGCCGACCCCTGGCGCCCCCGCGCCGGCGACCGGGCGCGGTGCTACAGGTCGCCGATGTCGCTGACCGCAGAGCGGAGCACCGCCCGACGGCCCACCGGCCGGGGCTGGGTGCGTGGCCCCACCTGGGATCTGTGCTGGCTGCTGTCCCCGCTGTGGCTGGCTCCGGTCTTCGCCCTGCTTACGGTGGGCTGGCCCGATGCCTGGCGCAGCCCGGCCCACACCTTCTATGTCGTGGTGGCGGCCCTTTTCTGGATTGGCCACCGCTTCAGCTCCAGCTGGCTGGCCTGGATGAGCAGCGCCTATCGACCCCTGCTGCGCAGCCAGCGCGCGCGCTTCGTCTGGGTGCCCCTGGCCGCAGTGGGCGCGGTCTTCTGTGTCGTGCTCGACCCCACCGGCCGCCTGCCGGGCACCCCGCTCAGCCGCGCCGCGATCCTGGGCGCCATCGACTACCTGTTTGTGACCTGGCATTTCGCAGCCCAACACTTCGGCTTGCTCAGCCTCTACCGGGGTCGCGCGGGGCGCGCGTCGGTGGGGCGGGGCGCGGACCGTGCCTTCGCCCTGGGCATCGGCGGGCTCATGGTGGTGGTGGCCGAGCTGCTGCAGGGCCGCGCCGCCCTGCCCCAGGACTGGCTGCCGCACCTCCTTCAAGATGAAGTGCTGGCGCCTGTTTCCGCGGTTGCAGTCCCGCTCTTTGCCGGGATGACCCTGCTGCTGACGGGCCTGATGGTGGCGGCCGAGCTGCGCGCCCCCCAGCCCAGCCTGCCGCGCGCCCTCTACCTGGCGGGCCTGGGATTGACAGTGATGTCCGCCTTCTACCTGGACCCCTTCGTCTTTCTGGCGCTGTGGACCATCCCCCACTGGCTGAGCGCGATGGCCCTGGCCAGCGTGGTGGCGGGGGGAGAGCCGCCGCCCCCGCCCGATGCCCGCTGGCATTGGCTCTTTCATGGCATCAACCGCCGGCCCCTTCGCTGGATGCTGGTGCTGGCCTTGCTCTCCATCCTGGCCACCCCCCTCTTCGAGGTCGAGGTGGCCGCCGGCCCCGAGGACCTGCCGGTGCTGTGGGCCCTCGGGCCGACGGCGCTGGAGACCCTGACCACCCTGCCGGTGCTGCCCTGGCTGCTGGCCCTGGGCCTGGCGACGGGGGTGCTGCACTACCTGTTGGACCGCGCGGTCTGGCGCCTGTCGGATCCAGAGGTGCGCCAGGCCGCGGCGCCGCTGCTGCGCGGGCCTTGACCCTCAGCCCTCGTCGTAACGCCCCGGGCACAGCGCCCGCGCCGCCGCCCAGGGATCGGCGGCCTCGCGCACGACGGGGAAGGTGAAGGGCAGCAGCAGCTCCGGCACGAACTCGGGCGGCTGCTCTGTGATCACAAGCTGGCGGAGCAGCTTTGTGGCGATGGGATACCAGCGGGCGCCCGCACCTTTCCAGCGGACCTGCACCTTGCGCGCCTGCTTGGGGTCATCGGCCTGGATGAAGCGAATCTCCTGGGCCAGGATCTCCTCGAATTGCTCCCGGGACACGCGCCCATGGGCCAGCTCGGCCCACAGCTCCCAGCGGCTGCGCTCCGTCGTGGCCAGATCGTCCATGATGCGCACGGGGATCTTCTGGCCTCTTGCATTGGTCAGAGTCGCCGGAAGGGCCACGCAGCCGTTGCCCAGGAGCCAGTCTGCAAGGTACTGTAGGGCCTGGAAGATGTTGTATCGGATCTCCTCGGGGTCGTCGTTGGCGATGACGGTGGAGACAGGGAGCGTGGCCGCCAGCACGGCGCGGGGGTAGCGCGGGTCCTCCAGCTCCAGCCCGGGGACATCCTCGCCAAAGACGAAGGCCAGCAGCGGGGCCTGTTCCACCGGGTCCGGCACCAGGGCGCAGACCAGGTCGGCCAGGGCGGCGTCCTCGGGGTTGGCGTCGTAGCGGCGCCAGGCCTCCACCAGGGCGATGCCGATGCGCACGAAGTCGGGGTGGGCCACCCAGAAGCCGTCCAGGTCGCGCTTCATCTGGGTCACGACGTCGCGGATATAGCCCACCATGCAGACCTGGAAGGAGGCGGGGTCGCCCTCTTCAAAGAGCACGCCATACATGCCCCCCAGCTTGAGGGCGCCGATGGGCCCCAGCGCCCGAGCCAGGATGAGGTGGGACTCCTTGATGTGGTTGATGACGATGTCGGGGTCGGCCTTGACCGGGATGCGGTAGTTGGGATCGTTCTTGAAGAGACGGGCGGCCGAGGCCAGGAAGTCGTGCCAACCCAGGCTGCCACCCAGAAAGTGGGGCCCCAGGGCCTGGGCGATCTCGCGGATCCGGAAGATGGCGCGCGGGTTCTCGAAGACGATCAGCAGCTTGACGCAGGCGGGGTTGGTGCGGCGGTCGGCGGCCCGAACCAGGCGGTCGGTGGTCTCGACCAGCAGCCGCATATAGGCGGCCTCCTCCTCGTTCTCCAGCTTGGGCACATAGAAGACCAGGGCCTCGGGGCGGTAGCGGTTGTGCCAGATATGGGTGACGAAGTCGTAGAGGTGCAGGGGCAGGGGCTGCCCGTCGAGCAGGTGGCTGCCGTCGGGCAGGGCCAGGCCGGGGATGCGCTTGATGGGCAGGCTGAGGCCCGAGTCGGCCAGGCGGTAGCTGCGCGCGCGCTCGGGTTCGTCGTGGTAGAGCGTGCGGTCGTAGCAGCCCATCAGGTTCTCGCAGGCGGCGAGGAAGCTGTGCATGATGGGGGTCTGGCTGTCTTCGTCGTCGGCCCCCCAGCGCGGCACCTGCCCCGATGCCGCCACCAGGGTCGCGACGATGGCCGGCTCGTCGGGTCGCCGCCGATGAATCGCGTTCATGGCGTTGATGCTCATCTTTGGCGAATCGGGCGGGCCAAAGAGGGTGATCTGCTCCCCCACCAGGAAATCGGGGACCTGCACCGGCGCGATGGGGCGGTTGGAGGCGGGCACCGGGCCGATGACCACGCGCCCCGACCCGTCCATTTGCCCCAGTACCGATGCATAGTCGGCGTCCGCGACGCTGCGCCCCTGGTTCTCCTCTCGCAATGCAGCCGTGGCCCGGTCGATGAAGACACGGTCGGCCACGCGCTGCTCCAGCAGGTCCCGCAGCTGCTGCCGCACGGCGCGATAGACGGCGACCACCACCCCCAAGGCCTGGTCGGTCTCGACCGTGGGGTGGGCCTCGCGCAAGCCCGCGGCCACACGCAGGCCCGGCACCGCCGCGACGCTGCCCGCGGCATCCCACAGGGCCGCCCGCAAGGGGTCGGGCAAGAAGACGGAATATGCCGGAATCTCGGGAGGGGGCAGGGTCACAGGGGGGCTCCGGCGTCCAGCCAACGTCCCAGGGTCGCGCGCTCCTCATCGGTCATGCCGGTGAGGTTGCCCAAGGGCATGATGGGCGTTGCGACAGCTTGGGCGTGGACGATGGCGGCGTTGTCGTGGACCTGCTGGGCGGTGCGCAGGATGAGGCCCTTGGGCGGCGCGTCGATGCCCGCGAAGGTGGGGACTTCGGTGTGACAGGGCGTGCAGCGCTGGTGAACGATGGCTTCGACCACGGTGGCGGCCGGGGCCTGGGCGGCCGCTGCGGCGTCGATGGGCGGGCGCGGCCCATGCACCACAAATGCCAGGCCCGCCATGGAAACCGTAGAGACAGGTAGGATCCAAGCGTTCTTTTCGCCCCTGCCGCTCATGTTGAACCAATGCCGCACCCCCGCGGCAATCACCGTGATGCCGGCCAGCACGGCCCAAGGCAGCGGGTGGCCATAGGTGAAGGGGAAGTGGTTGCTGACCATGATGAAGAGCACGGGCAGCGTGAAGTAGTTGTTGTGCAGGCTGCGCAGGGATCCCGCCTGGCCGTGGCGCGGATCGGGCTCCTCCCCCCTGCTGAGCGCCTCCACCATGGCCCGCTGGCCCGGGATGATGACGAAGAAGACGTTCAGCGCCATCATCGTGCCCATCATCGCGCCCACATGGATGAAGGCGGCCCGGGGCGTGAGCAGCTCGCCCAGCCCATAGGCGGCCCCGGTCAACAGCAGCAGTCCCAGCCCCGCGAGCAGCCTGGGCTGGCGCACCAGGGGGCTCCTGCACAGCAGGTCGTAGACCCCCCATCCCAGCACCAGCGACAAGACGCCCAGGCCCGCGGCGGCCGCAGGCGAGAGCGGGCTGCCCGCCGGCACCATCATCACGCCGGCCTGCATCCAGTAGACCAGCAGCAGCAGGGTCAGGCCCGATATCCAGGTGAGGTAAGCCTCCCACTTGAACCAGTGCAGGGTCTTGGGCAGGGTCTCTGGGGCCCCCTTGAACTTGCTCACCTGGTAGAAGGCGCCGCCGTGCACGGCGAAGAGGGCGCCGGCGAGGCGCTTGCTGGGGTCCTCCACCGGACGGATGTTGTTGTTGAGCCAGTTGAAGTAGAAGGAGGTGCCGATCCAGCCGGCCCCCACGACAAGGTGGAACCAGCGGGCGAGCAGGTGCAGCCAGTCGGTGATCCACGGGTCGGTGAGCCAGTGCGGCAAGGCGCTCTCGGGGCGGGGACGGGCGAGGTGGGGGCAGAGGGTGCGCAGAGACAGCATCCGACGATAAGACCGCGCACCCAGGGTGGTCAACCGGCCGCCGGGAGGTGCCCATGTCCGCGCTGCTGCTCCGCTCCCAGAGGCTGCTCCTCGGCGATGACCTGAACCCCGGCGAGCTGCTGCTGCGGCAGGGCCGGGTCGCGGCCGTGGGCCCGCCGGGCAGCCTGCCGGCCTCGGGCCTGCCGGTCCAGGACCTCGGCGATCTGGTCCTGATGCCAGGCGTGGTGGACAGCCACGTGCATGTCAACGAGCCCGGTCGCAGCGAATGGGAGGGCTGGGACAGCGCCACCCGGGCGGCCGCCCTGGGCGGCGTGACCACCCTGGTGGACATGCCCCTCAACGCGATCCCGGTCACCACCAGCCTGGACGCCCTGGAACAGAAGATCGCATCCACCAACGGAAAGTTGTGGATAGACGCTGGTTTTTGGGGTGGTGTGGTGCCGGGCAACGCCGCCGAGCTGGGGCCCATGGCAGAGGCCGGGGCGCGCGGCTTCAAGTGCTTTCTCTGCCCCTCGGGCATCGACGAATTTCCCGAGGTGGGTGCCGAGGATCTCCGGCAGGTCATGCCCCTGCTTCGCGCGGCCGGCGTCCCCTTGCTGGTGCACGCCGAGCTGGAGCTGCCCTTGCGGCAGGCGGCCAGTGGGCCGCCGCAGGACTACCAGACCTATCTGCACAGTCGGCCGCCCGAGTGGGAGGATGCGGCGGTGGCGCTCATCGTGGACCTGGTGCGGCAGACCGGCTGCCCGGCCCACATCGTGCACCTGTCCAGCGCGGGCGCCCTGGCCCTGGTTCGTGGGGCCAAGGCCGAGGGCCTGCCGCTGAGTGCGGAGACCTGTCCCCACTACCTCTGCCTGACAGCCGAAGAGGTGCCTTGGGGGGACACCACCTACAAGTGCGCCCCCCCCATTCGACCCGCCGCCAACCGCGAGGCGCTCTGGGCCGCCTTGCAGGATGGCACCCTTGATTTTGTCGTAACGGATCACAGCCCCTGTATTCCCGCCCTCAAGCGTCTGGATACCGGCGACTTCATGGAGGCCTGGGGTGGCATCGCGTCTCTGCAGCTGGGCCTGGCCAGCCTGTGGACCGAAGCCCGCCGGCGCGGCATCCCCTTGTCCACCCTGTCCGCCTGGATGACCGCCGGCCCCGCGCGCCTGGCAGGTCTGCCCCAGGGCCCCCTGCGCCCCGGCCAGCCCGCCGACCTCATCGCCTTTGACCCCGATCGGAGCTGGACGGTGGACCCCGCCGCCCTGGCCCACCGCTGGCCCATCAGCCCCTGGGCCGGCCGCCGTCTGACCGGCCTGCTGCGCCACAGCTGGCTTCGGGGGCGGCAGATCGTGCAAGATGGGGCGCTTGTCGGCCCTCCCACCGGCCGCGCCTTGCGTGGGCCGACCCCCCCAGCCACCGAGCAGCCATGACCGAGAGCACCCTCACCACCGCCGTCTTCCGCGGCCTGCCCGATCTGCTGAGCGCGAATCTGGGCGGCCGCGCCCTGCTCTGCTCCGATGACTTCTTTGCCAGCATGGACAACCTGGTCAAGGCCGAAGAGCCCTTGTGGGACGCCGACGCCTACACCGATCGCGGCAAGTGGATGGATGGCTGGGAGCCCCGGCGGCGGCGCAGCCCGGGCCTCGACTGGTGCATCCTCAAGCTGGGGGTGGCCGGCGACCTGTCCGGGGTGGACATCGACACCCGGCACTTCCTGGGCAACGCCCCCCCCTTCGCCACCCTGGACGCCGTCTGTGCGCCCGAGGATGCAACGGGGGAGTGGTTGCGCGATCATGCCGACTGGATACCCGTTCTGGACGAGGTCGCCCTGGAGCGTGGCGGCCACAACGTCTTCGCCTTGAAGGCGCTCGCGGGCGCCACCCATGTCCGTCTCTGCATCACCTTTCCGGCGGGAGGGGTGGCGCGCCTGCGGGTGCACGGCCAGCCGCGGCCCAGGCCCGTATCCGCCGGCCACCGGGCGGACCTCGCCAGCGTGACGCGGGGCGCCCGGGCCCTGGCCTGCTCCGACAGCTTCTTCTCCAAGATGGACAACCTCATCCTGCCCAATCGGCCGGCCCATATGGGCCAGGGCTGGGAGACCAGGCGCAGCCCCGTGCCCCGCTTGGATTGGGTGACCCTGGCCTTGTCCGAGCCTGGCCTGATCGACGAGATCGTACTGGACACCTGCCATTTCAAGGGGAATTACCCAACGGGCGCGCGGGTGGAGGGCCTGTATTGGCCCGGCGCCCCCGCCCATCTGCTCAGCCAGGGCGCGCCCTGGGAGCCCGTCCTGCACGACACGCCGCTGGGCCCCGACCAGGAGCAGGCCTGCATGGTGCCCCATCCCGGGCCCTGGACCCACCTCAAGCTCACGATTCTATCCGATGGGGGCGTGGCCCGGCTGCGGGCCTATGGGCGGCCCACTTCTCGGGCTCCGGCGGACGACGACGCCTTGTTGCAGCAGCTCAACGGGCTGTCCGAGGCCGCCGCCACCGAGGCCTTCACGCGCTGCTGCGGCGCCCGGCGTTGGGTGCGGGCCATGGTGGCCGCGCGCCCCTTCTTGAGCCGGGCGATGCTCTTTGGCGAGGCCGAACGCCTGTGGTGGCGCCTGGGAGATGGCGACTGGCGCGAGGCCTTCACCCACCACCCGCGCATCGGAGCCGATGTGGCCAGCTTGCGCGCCCGCTTCGCCCCCACGGCCGACTGGTCGTCGGGGGAACAGGCGGGGGTGCAAGGCGCCGACGACGCCACCCTGCGCGCCCTCGCCCAGGGCAACCAGGAGTATGAGGCGCGCTACGGCCACATCTTCATCGTCTGCGCGTCGGGTCTCAGCGCCGCCGACATGCTCGGGCGCCTGCGCCGCCGGCTGAACAACGAAGCGGCCGTCGAGCTGCGCATCGCCGCGGGCGAACAGGCCCGCATCACCCGCCTTCGTCTGGAGAAGCTGCACCCATGAGCCCGCTCACCACCCATGTCCTCGACACCGCCCGGGGCTTGCCGGCCGCCGGCGTGATCGTCACCCTTTGCATCTCCACCCCCAAGGGCTGGCAGACCGTGGGCAGCGGCACCACCGACGCCGATGGCCGGGTGCGGGATCTGCTTCCTGAAGGCGGGCTCGAAGTGGCGGTCTACCGCATCAACTTCAACATCGACGCCTACAACCAGACCTTTGGCACCCGGGGCTTCTACCCCTATGCCGAGGTGGTGTTCCGCGTGGAACGCCTGGATCGCCACTACCATATTCCGCTTCTGCTGAGCCCTTTCGGATACTCGACCTATCTCGGCAGCTGACTGCCTGGGCTCAGGCCAGGGCGCTCTCCTGGCCGGAGTCCCCCAGGAAGAGGCAGGCCGAGCGGCTGAGGACGACGGTCTGGCGCACAAAGGCGGGGTCGGCGACCGGGGGCAGGGCCAGCAGGTCCAGGTCGGATTGGGGGGCCCGGGTGAGGGCCTCCTCCAAGCTGCCCTGCAGGACCTCGAGGGCGATGCCCTTGGGGAAGCGGGCCCGATCGGCGAGGTCCCGCAGCCATTCCCGCGCAGCGTCGTGGTGGGCGGCCTCGTCGATGAGCCCATAGATCCGCAGCTGGGCGCCCCAGCTGCGCTGCAGGCGCAGGGCCGTGAGCACGGCGAGGTGCATGCCTCCGGCGGTCAACGCCGTGGGGACCGGCTCGCGCAGCAAGGGGGCGGGAATCCAGAGGTGCAGGATGCTGCGTTTGCCCAGGCCCGCCTTGGGGTGGTCGGCCAGCAGGGCCAGCCCGACGTGCAGGCGGCGGCTCTCGGCCCACAGGCGCACCAGGTCGGCGTCGTCCTGTTCGGGGCCAACCTCGACAAAGAGCACGTTGGGCCGGAAGAAGGCCGAGCGTAGGGCCTGCAGCCCGGCCACGATGCCGCTCACCCGATCGGTGGAGTCCAGCACCGACCAGGTGGTGAAGACACGCCTCTTGCGAAACTCCCGGGTGAGGGCAGCCATTCGAGACGACACGTCCAACACATCCGAATCTGCAGCCACGCCCAGCAGCTTGATGGAACCCTCGGGCCGCACCAGCTCTTGCAGCAGCTGAAAGGCGCCGCGCACATCCGCGGTGTCCCGCACCGGCACCAGCAGGTTGGGCTTCCAAGCGCGGGGGTTGACGGCCTCGAACTCGGTCGCCTTGGCCGCCGCCCACTCTGCAACGGCCGAAAAGACGCCGCTGCGCGAGTCGTCGCTGGCCCCCACGCCGCGGCGGAGGATCATGGCATAGAGCCCGCCCACCACACCGACCGCGATCAGGCTGACCGTGGGATTCACGATGAACATCGCAAAGATGCAGCCGATGGCACCCAGCAGCGGGACCACCCGGGGAAGGCTGAGCGTGGGACGGTAGCTCTGCAGGCCCAGGCTGCTCTCCACCAGCACCACCAGGTTGATCACGCAGTAGGCGATGAGGAAGAACATCGACAACAGCGGCGCGATGGCGTTGAGGTCGCGCAGCAGCAGCGCGGCCAGCACCAGCAGGGCGCTGGCGATCAGGGCCCGCCGCGGCTCGCCCTTGTCCGAAAGCTTGGAGATGCGGCCAAAATCGGGCACCACCTCGTCCTTGACCAGGGCCACCAGGATGCGCGGGGCCCCCACCAGCGACGACAGGGCCGACGACAGGGTGGCGCCCAGCAGGCCCGCCAGCACGCCGGGCCCCCACAGCGACTGGTCGATCAAGAAGGTGTAGCTGCTGGTGAGCTCTTCGGCCGTGCCGGCGCGGGCGCACCAGATGGCCAGCAGCACATAGACGACCGTAGACACGGCGATGGCGCCCAGGGTGCCCCAAGGGATGGCACGCCGGGGATTGGTGAGATCCCCCGACATGTTGGCACCCGCCATGATGCCCGTCGCGGCAGGAAAGAACACGGCGAAGACCTGCCAGAAATTCGTACCGGCAAAGCCGGTCTCTGGGGCACCCCGCCAGTCGCTCCAGAGCAGGATGTCCTGTCCGCCCGACCAGCCCTTGTCGCTGCCCAGGATCAAGACGATGCTCAGCGCGATGACCCCCATGATCACATATTGGATCTTGAAGGCAAACTCTGCGCTGACATAGGCGATGCCAAAGACAAGGGCGAAGGTCAGCAGATCCACCAGCAGGGCCGGGTGGTCTGGAAAGATCCAGAGCCAACCTTCGCGAAAGCCGAAGATATACATGGCCACGGCCAGGGCCTGGCTCACGAAGAGGGGCACCCCCACGCTGCCGCCCACCTCCAAACCCAGGGACCGGCTGATGATGGCATAGGGGCCACCGGCACCCAGGCGTGTATTGGTGGCGATGGACGACAGGGCGAGGCCCGTCGCCGTGGTGATGCCGAGCGCCAACCCGATCACCAGCAAGCCGCCCAGCAGGCCACCGTTTCCGATGACCCACGGCAGGCGCAGGTACATGATCACGCCAAGGATCGTCAGCAGCGTCGGCGTGAAGACACCCGCGAAGGCGCCAAGGGTCTTGCGGGTGGGGGTTGGCTGCATGGGCTTGACCTCAGTCCAATGACCCGCGCGTGGCCGCGGGCGTCACACCCGGGGTGCAGGTTCTGAGGCCCGAAGGAGGCTTAGAGGTCGTCCTTGCCGGTCAGGGCGAGCTCGATGGCGTCGGCGGATTCCACGGCGGCCCCGATGCCGTCGATGAGCTGGTCGGCCGAGGCGTCCGCGGGGATCTTGACCACGAAGACGGCGTTCCGGCCCTGCTTGACCCAGCCGCCCAGCTTGACGGTGTGGCTCTTGGCCAGCAGCTGGTTGGCGATCAGGGCCGGAAAGTCCTCGGTCTCGCTCTGGTAGCCGGGGGACCAGATCTCGCGGACCTTCACCGACCCGTAGTTGGCCGACATGCTGCGCACGAAGACCACCTGGGTGCGCCCCGTCGTGCCCACGGCATAGATGCACTTGAAGTCACCATCGGCGTCCACCTCGAACTTGACGCCCTTGGCTTCGAGCTGGGCCTTGACGATGCCATCGGGGGTGGCGGCGACGGCGGCGGTGGAGAGGGTTGCGAAGGCAGACAGGACGGCGGCGCGCAGGAACATGGGCATCTCCATGTTGGGAGAGGGAGGGAGCGGCTGCCATATCCTCCTTCAATAGAGGATGCTGTCGATCGGCGCCTCGGCTGGGGGAAGGTCACTCTCGCCCAACAGCTGACGCAGATCACGCTCGATCACGCGACAGAGGGAGTTCATCGGCACATCGTTCATGCTGCGTTCAAAGGGGTCTTCGCTGGAGTCGCCGATGCCTTCCATGGTGAGGAAGACCCAGGAGATGAGCACCGAAGCCGCGAGGTAGGTGATGAGCCAGGGCAGATCGTGGCCTGCGGGAATGCCGGCCGGCAGACGGTCTTTGAAGACATCCAGGAGCCCGAAGGGCACGGTGAAGACGAAGACACGGGTGAAGAGTCGGCTGAATTCTGCATACTGGCGGGGCAGGGGGGTCTTCTTGATGCGTTCGGCGCGGCCCTGCAGGCCGTAGAGCTCCCGCAGGATCTCCATCATCGCGATCTGGTGGAAGAGGTTGACGCCGCCGCCCTGCACCTCGGTGCTCAGGGCCTGACCCTGGTTGTGGACCAGGTGGGTGGCCGGGTTGACCAGGGGCTTGATCGTGGCCTGCTCTTCCTGGCTGAGGAAGGGTGCCAGCTCGGCATCCCAATCGTTGCGCATATGGGCGTCGTGGCGGTCCAGCCGGATCCGGGTCGCGCGCGCGGGCTGGTGGTGGAAGCGCGAGGTGCCGCGCAGCTGGAGCCGCAGGGCGTTGATCCAGGCCAGGTGCCGGTAGATCAGGCTCTGCCGCAGGGCCCGGGCCGCGTCGCTGTCATCGCCGGGCCGCACATGACAGAGGACGGCGCTGGCCCAGCTGCGGCTCTCGTTGACCACCCCGCCCCAGATCTTGCGCCCCTCCCAGAAGCGGTCATAGGCCGAGTTGTTCTTGAAGCCCCCGTAGAAGCTGACGGCGATGCCCATCACCGACAGCGGCACGAAGGGGAGGCGCATCCACTCGAAGCCGGCGATGGCATAGAGCGCATAGACCGCGATGGACCAGACCACGGGCTTGACGGTGATGGCGGTCCCCCAGGCGAGGACCATGGCCTTCGGAATTCGGCGTTCAGCGAGCATGGGCCAGGGCTAACCGGCCGACTGCGCCGGGTCCGCCTCTGGGCTGGGTGAAATGAGCACTGCGGGGGCGATCAGGCCTTGCAAGGCGGGGAGGCCGGCGGCCTGGCGCGCCTCGTCCCGCTCTGTCAGCACCACCTCGGCGCGGCGCCGCAGCTGCACGATCTCTTGCTGCATCGCGCCCATCTGGTCCAAGAGCAGCCCCAGCTTGTCTGCAATATTGGGTTCAAGACCCAACTCGCGCTTGCGATCGCGCTCCAGTTGCTCGTTCTCCTCGCGGGCCTCCTCCATGCCGCCCATGATGACGCCGATGAAGAGGTTGAGGATGATCATGGCGCCCAGCAGCATGAAGCTGACGAAGAAGCCCGCCCCCAGCAGCGGTTGGGCCACCGACTGGGTGCACAGCTGCGGATAGTCCCCATAGCCGTAGTTGGCACAT
>JAGYJW010000180.1 GCA_018401435.1 Deltaproteobacteria bacterium
CGACCTCGTGCCCAGTCTGGCGGGGCACGCCGTTTCAATCCCCTCGGCCCCTGCGGGGGGCATGCAAGGTCCTCCTCCGCGGCCTCGACCGGAACGGCAACATGGTCGAAGTTTCAATCCCCTCGGCCCCTGCGGGGGGCATGCAAGCTGACCGTGGTATTTACCACGTTGAGCCTACTTCCGAGAAGTTGGAGTTTCAATCCCCTCGGCCCCTGCGGGGGGCATGCAAGGAGGATTGCCAATGAACGGGCGGCCACGGTTGCCGGGGAGAGTTTCAATCCCCTCGGCCCCTGCGGGGGGCATGCAAGCTCCTCGAGGCGTCCACTGAGACGCTTCTGGCTGACTTCTAACCGGTTTCAATCCCCTCGGCCCCTGCGGGGGGCATGCAAGCGGGGGGCCGAGAAGCTCCAGGCCTTGGAAAGCGTGGGGGTGTTTCAATCCCCTCGGCCCCTGCGGGGGGCATGCAAGGGAGCGGGCGGAGGCTACCTCCCCCCCAGACGCACGATCCCCGTCGTTTCAATCCCCTCGGCCCCTGCGGGGGGCATGCAAGCCCCGACGGCTCCTACGCCATCTGCTTCGTGGTCGACGGCGAGTTTCAATCCCCTCGGCCCCTGCGGGGGGCATGCAAGATGGCGAGGAGACCCCGGAACGGTTGATCTGTGAGTTCATGGCGTTTCAATCCCCTCGGCCCCTGCGGGGGGCATGCAAGGTGATCGCAGCGGCTCGCGCCTCGGCGATCGAAGACCGCGGCGAGTTTCAATCCCCTCGGCCCCTGCGGGGGGCATGCAAGAGACGGATTCCTGCAGGTCATGGACCTGATGGACGCCTGGTGTTTCAATCCCCTCGGCCCCTGCGGGGGGCATGCAAGAAGACCAAGCGGACCAAAGCACGCCAGAACGGGAAGACCTGTCGTTTCAATCCCCTCGGCCCCTGCGGGGGGCATGCAAGGTTCGTCTCCTCCTACCGCCACTACCACGACTTCTGCCTGGTTTCAATCCCCTCGGCCCCTGCGGGGGGCATGCAAGGGAGGGTCGGGGTGGCTACCCGATCCTCATCGTCTTCCCGGAGTTTCAATCCCCTCGGCCCCTGCGGGGGGCATGCAAGGACGTCCAAACGGTATACGCGACGCAGTGGCTGGCCGACCGGTAGTTTCAATC
>JAGYJW010000181.1 GCA_018401435.1 Deltaproteobacteria bacterium
CTGCGGCGCCGGAAAGACCATCGTGGCCATGTCCGCCATGAGCCTGGTCAAGACCAAGACCCTCATCCTGGCCACCAACCAGGCCGCCGTGAGCCAGTGGGTGCGCGAGCTGATCGACAAGACCCACCTCACCGAAGACCAGGTCGGGATGTATTCGGGTGAGGTCAAGGAGATCCGCCCGGTCACGGTCGCGACCTACCAGATCATGACCTGGCGGCGCAGCAAAGACGCGGAGTTCGAGCACCTGCATCTCTTCGAAGATGAAGACTGGGGGCTCATCATCTACGATGAGGTCCACCTGTTGCCCGCACCGGTCTTTGGCGCCACGGCCACCTTGCAAGGCCGGCGCCGCCTGGGCCTCACCGCCACGCTGGTCCGCGAAGACGGGCGTGAGGGCGATGTCTTCGCGTTGGTCGGTCCCAAGCGCTACGACCTGCCCTGGCAGATGCTCCAAGACCAGGGCTTCATCGCCGACACCCGCTGCTGGGAGGTCCGCGTGCCCTTCTCCAACCGGCAGTCCGAACGCTACGAGCTGGCCCAGGAGACCGAAAAATTCCGCATCGCCAGCGCCAACCCGGCCAAGATGGATGTGTTGCGGGACCTGCTGCGCCGGCACCAGGACGACAACGTCCTGGTGATCGGCACCTATGTCGATCAGCTCGTCGAGATCGCGCGGCGCTTCAAGGCGCCCCTCATCACCGGCAAGACCCCCCACAGCGAGCGGGAGGTGCTCTTCGGCGACTTCCGCAAGGGCAAGATCAAGCTGCTCGTGGTGAGCAAGGTGGCGAATTTCTCCATCGACCTGCCCGACGCCAACGTGGCCATCCAGGTCTCGGGCACCTTTGGCAGCCGACAGGAAGAGGCCCAGCGCCTGGGGCGGATCCTCCGCCCCAAGGAGAAGCCTGCGGTCTTCTACACGGTGGTCACCTCGGACACCAAAGAGCAGGAGTTTGCGATGAAACGCCAGCTCTTCCTCACCGAGCAGGGCTACCGCTACCACATCGACGACCGCGCGGCCGGCTGACCGACCGCCATCCCCCTCAATTGGGGTTGCCCCTCCGGCGGCCGCCCCACCGACGCCCCTCCAGCCCCGGCTGGGAGCCCAGAGAGTACCGATGTCCTTGGACGAGATGGAGCAGGACGGCCCCGATGGCG
>JAGYJW010000182.1 GCA_018401435.1 Deltaproteobacteria bacterium
ATGCGCTTTGGGCTCTACCTGCCCCCCGCCGCCGAGAAGGGGCCGGTGCCCACCTTGATCTTTCTGTCCGGGCTGACCTGCACCGAGGACAACTTCATCCAGAAGGCTGGCGCTCAGCGCGTTGCCGCTGAGCTTGGCCTGGCGCTGCTGGCGCCTGACACCTCTCCGCGTGGGCCTGGGGTGGCCGATGACGCGGGCTGGGATCTGGGCCAGGGCGCGGGCTTCTACGTCAACGCCACAGAGGCGCCTTGGGCGGCCCACTACCAGATGCAGACCTATGTGGCCGATGAGCTCCCTGCGCTGGCGTCTCTACACTTTCCGGTCGATGGGGCCCGTCTCGGCATCTTCGGGCACTCCATGGGCGGCCACGGGGCGCTGATCACCGCCTTTCGACATCCAGATCGCTTCCGGTCATTGTCGGCCTTCGCCCCCATCGTGGCCCCAAGCGCCGTGCCGTGGGGACACAAAGCCCTGGGCGCCTATCTTGGGCCCGACCGCGCGGCCTGGGCGGACTGGGATGCTTGCACCCTGGCCCATTCAACGGCCTGGCGGGGCCCGATCCTGGTGGATCAAGGCAGCGACGACGGCTTCCTGGCCACGCAGCTGCAGCCCGAGCGCCTGGCCAGGGCCTGCGCGGCGGCGGGCATCCCGCTGAAGCTGAGGATGCAGGCGGGCTATGACCACAGCTACTTCTTCATCTCCACCTTCATCGAAGAGCACCTGCGCCACCACGCCGCAGCCCTGCGGTGATCGCTCCGGCGGTGCTGGCCTGCGGGGGAAGGGGTGGGCAGACCACCGCCGTGTCGCTGGCGGGGGGCGACCACTGGGAACACCAGTCCGCGGGCCTGCGCCTTTGAAGACTGGGTGTCCGATCCCTGCACCGGGCCCCTGCGCCCGATTCGACACCTGCAGAGCCGTGCCGACGACCATCGGCCCCGCGAGGCGGCGGACAAGCCGGACTCCAGCCAAATCGGCATCGTCGAATCACCGCGGGCGATGCAGCACAACCCGGCCAGCATGGCCGAAGACCCCCAATGGGATTGCGACTGCGAGGTCTGGGCGGGCTGCGAGCTGGACGTACACCTGTGCCGGCACGACGGCGGGCACGGCCGGGTGGATGGGGGATGCAGGGGCGAGGACGGACCAGCAGCCCGA
>JAGYJW010000183.1 GCA_018401435.1 Deltaproteobacteria bacterium
GCCCGACCCCAGAGCCCCTCGCGCCCATCGCCGCCTCCGATGACGCCGAGTCCCCCACGGTGCTGATGGTGGTGGATCCTGCCGGGGGCGAGGTGCGACCCTTGCGCCCCGATCGGGTCCCGCCGCTGCATGACGAAGACAGCGCCACGGTGTCCACGCCGCGGGCGCCGGGCGCCGACCTCATGTCCGGGCCCACCCACAGCGTCACGGTCGAGGTCGGCCAGGCCCGGCAGCGGCGCATCGAAGAGGCCCAGACCACCCTGGTCAAGCCCGTGGGCGCCCCGGCCATGGTGGAGGAGGTGCCCGAAGAGGCGCCCCCCGCGCCACCCCGCCGCTCCATGCTGCCCTTCCTGGCCGCCGGCTGCCTGGTGGGTGTGGGCGTGCTGGCCATCGGCGCGGGCGCCCTCTACAGCCAGCTCGACCGCATCGGCACCCTGCTGGCCGGGGACGCCGCCGAGGTTGCCGGGATGGGCGGCGAAGACCCGGTGGCGGCCGTCGATGACGATGGGGGCGAAGGCGGCCTGGGGCAGGCAGCAGCAGCCGCAGGAGAGGGCGAAGAAGGCGGCCCAGACGCCGGCGAGAATGGGGGCATGCGCTTCATTTCGGTCGAGCCCGGCACCCGCAAGCTCAAGGTGGACTGCGACAGCGGATCGGCCAAGGGCGACGACGAGGCCGCCCTGGACGTGGCCGCCGCCGCCCAATGTACCGTCACCGCCTACAAAGAAGACCGCAGCCGGCTGACGGCGGTGGTGGACGGGCCGACCGCGGGCACCTACCGCTGCTTTGTGGGTGGCGCGTCGAGCTGCGTCCGGCAGTGAACAGCGCGGTCGTCATCACGGCGGTGGGCCTGAGGTGCGCGGGCGGCAGCGACCTGTCGCGCCTGGGCGACAGCTTGCGGGCCATGGCGCCCTGTGTGGCGGATCCGGGCACCGCCTTGCCCGTGCCGGCCTGGGCCGCGGTCACCGACCCCGTGCCGGCGCTGGCCGAGGCCCCCGATGACCGCAAGACCTGGCTGCTGATGGCTGCACTCGAAGACGCCCTGGGCGGCGGGGTCTTCGAGGGGGGACGGGTGGCGCAAAGCCGCCGGGCCCTCTTCCTGGGCACCGGCCTGTCCTCGGTCACGGCGGCCGAGCTGGAAGAGGATGTCTACG
>JAGYJW010000184.1 GCA_018401435.1 Deltaproteobacteria bacterium
CTGTGGGCCGAGCGCCCCAGCCCTGTCACCAGATGTCACCGGGCCGGGATCCCGGTGAAGGTCGGTGCCGGGCTGGCGTCGGTGCCAGGTCGATGGAGGCGCATGAGACCGCCACCGCCAGGAGCCGCAATGATCCGGAGTCCGACCCTGCTCAGCCTCAGCCTCGCCGTGCTGAGCGGCTGTTTCACCCAGGACGAGACCATGACCGAGGCCGAGCTGCGGGAGGCCGGCGCGATGATCGCCACCACCGCCCGGGCCGACGCCATGACCGGCGAGGTGGTGCAGATCTCCACCAGCTTCACCATCGGCGCGGCCGTGCAGGACAGCCTCGAAAACCTGCGCGCCTTCTACCAGAGCCAGATCCCCTGCTCCACCCTCAGCCTGTCGGGGGACACCCTCACCCTGGACTTTGGCGACCTGGCGGATCCGTGCACCTACCAGGGCCGCACCTACGCCGGAATCCAGACCCTGCGCGTGGTCTCGGTCGAAGAGGGCGAGGTGGTGCTGCAACACGGCTTCGATGGGCTGACCGATGGTTGGACCACCCTGGAGGGGGGCGCCACCGTCACCTGGTCCGACCGGGGGTCCAAGCGGGCCCTGGTCTATGACACCACCTGGGCCGACGACACGCAGGTCATCGACGCCACGGGCGCCTTGACCCAGGCGCTGATCGACGAAGACGCGGGGCTGGTGGCCGGGGTGCGCATCGACGGCGCGCGCCAGTGGCTGCTGGAGGACGAGAGCTGGGAGCTGGGCATCGAAGGGGTCGAGGCCCGCGGCGAGGATCCCATCCCCCAGGCCGGGCGCTACCAGCTCACCAACCCCGACGGCAAGCTGCTGCAGGCCGACTTCGCCCGCCAGGACGAAGACACCATCCGCATGACCCTCAGCTCTGGCCGGCTCACCAAGATCTACGATGTGAGCCGCATCACCGGGGTCGAAGAGGTCGAGTAGGGGCGCGCGGGTCCGCCCCGGGGCCAGACGGGCTAGGAGCGCCCCAGCCCGGAAGCGCCCATGCCTGCCCCCTCCTCCCTGCTGGTCGTCGCCCTCGCCCCCCGGGGTCCGAGCCGGCTGGATTGGCCGGTGCTGCCCGGCCTGGTCAGCCCCAGCCGGGCGGCCATCAACGCGGCCCTGTCAGCAGCAC
>JAGYJW010000185.1 GCA_018401435.1 Deltaproteobacteria bacterium
GTGTCGGTGTCGGTGTTGGTGTTGGTGTTGGTTCCGGAACTGGTGCTGACGCTGGTGCTGTCACCGAGAGTGAATACGGTGCCGTTGTGCTGGCATTGCCGTTTCGCACCTCTACCAAGATGTCCAACCGAGCTCCCTTGGCCAGGGTGCGAGTGAGCACCCGGACCATAACCCCACCAGTCTTGAGAGGCCCAATAAGCACTGTTGTGTCTTGACGGTAACCCCCAGTTCGAAACTTCGTACCAATTCAGACCACTAGAAGTAATCAGGTCGGTTGCTAGTTCATATTTTGAGGCATTGAGATCCTCATCAACTTGCGCAACCTCGCCTTTTGAAACCCGCCTGGCAAGCTTTGTGCCGGGTTCAACGATGAGTGAGTATGCAGAGATGTGATCAATGTCTAGTTCTAGAGCGCTGTTGAGGGTTGCCTCCCAGCTCTGAATTGTTTCCCCTGGTGCTCCATAGATGAGATCGATGCTGACCTCATAGCCAAGCTCTTTGGCCGCAACTACCAGCGGGCCCACGTGATCCTTAGAGTGAGTCCGGTCCAGAACAGCAAGAACCTCGTCGTCGAAGCTTTGGACACCCATGCTCAACCGATTTACTCCCAGATTTGCCAACTCAGCTAAGAACGCAACGCTCGTGGACTCAGGATTGGCCTCTGTTGTTATTTCTGCATCAATATCGATACCGAAGTTTTCCCGCAGCTCCCCTAAAACCACTTCAAACTGTTGGGAGGTGAATAGCGAGGGTGTGCCACCTCCAAAGAACACAGTATTGAGCGATCGTGCGAGGTAACCCGATTGCTGCAGAAGGTCTTTACTGCGCCTAATTTCGAGGGTTAGTTGATCATGAAAACCGGATTTGAGGTCTCCGTTGAGCTCGCTAGAGGTATAGGTATTGAAATCGCAGTAGCCACATCGCACGGTGCAAAATGGAATGTGTACGTAGGCGTGGAAGCTTCTCTCGGTATCATCCAAAGCCGGCAACAAGTTGTTGCTGGGCCAATCCAAGCCATCGGGCAGAGCTCCAGGCACTACTTCTTCTTCTCTGCCTTTGAAACCTCTTCAGAGGAAAGCGCCGAAATAAATGCTTCCTGTGGGACCTCTACCCTGCCGACCATCTTCATGCGCTTCTTGCCCT
>JAGYJW010000186.1 GCA_018401435.1 Deltaproteobacteria bacterium
GGCCGCGGCTGAAGCAGCCCACGAGGCTGTCCAGGCGGTCGGTGATGGCCACCGTGCTGCCTTCGGGGCAGGCGGGCAGGGCATCCCCCGAGAAGCGCGGCAGGTAGTGCTCTTCGATGGCCTGGGCGACCGTGGCGTCTTCGCCGTCGTGGGCGGCCAGCAGGCGGCCCACATGGCCCTGAAGCTCGGGGAATTCCCCCACCATCTGGCTGGTGAGATCGGATTTGCAGAGGGCGCCCGCGCGGGCGGCCCGGGCGGGGTCGGCGCCAAAGCGTGGGGCCAGGGCCGAGGCGAGCTGCCGCACCCGGTCCTGCTTGTCGGCCATGGTGCCGCCATCGCGGATCCATCGCATCTTGTGCAGGCCCTGGCCGTGCTCGGCCAGGGTCTTCTTGCGGTCTTCGGCGTAGAAGAAGCGGGCGTCGTAGAAGCGCGATGCCAGGACCTTGGTATTGCCCCGGGCCACGATGTCGGCCGCTTCGGCGTCTTCGGCCACAAAGGGGTGGTTGGTGACCACCAGGAAGCGGTTGAGCAGCACCCCGCCGGCAAAGAGCGGGAAGACGCGCTGGTGCACGCTCATGGACTCGACCAGCAGGCGGCTGGGCAGCTTGAGCAGGTCGGCGTCAAAGACGGCGGGGATGACGCTGGGCCACTCCACCAGGTCCACGACCTCGTCCACCAGGGACAAGGCGCCGACGGTGGCGCCCAGGTTGGCGGCGGCCTGGTGAAGCTGGGCGAGGATCTCGGCCCGGCGGGCCTCCCGGTTGGCCAGCACGAAGTGGGCGTGCAGGGCAGCCTCGTAGGCGTCGCCGCCGGTGACCGGGATGGGCGAGGGCGCCAGGCGGTGGCCCTGGGTCTCGCGGCTGCTGGCCACCCCGGCGATGCTGCATTGCAGCAACTCCCCGCCGAGCAGGGCGACCACGCCATGAATGGGGCGGGCCCAGCGGGCCTCTCCATCGGCCCAGCGCATATAGCGGTCCACCTCGATGCCCAGCACCAGCGCGGCGAGGTTGTCGGCCACCAATTGCCCGGTGGATTCGCCGCCGGTCTGGATGCGGGCGCCCACGACCTGGCCCTTGGGGCCCTCCACCAGCTCGAGCTGGTCGGCGCTCACGCCGCGACCGCGGGCAAAGCCCAGGGCGG
>JAGYJW010000187.1 GCA_018401435.1 Deltaproteobacteria bacterium
ATCTGGCCCACCGCCTGGCCGGTATCCCCGAAGACGGCGCCGCCAGCTTCGAGCTGCGGCGGGCCGGCCTGGCCGAGACCGAGGAGCACCTCGACGGCGCCTGGGTGGGCCTGCACCGCCCCGCCGTGGGCGCCTTGATGCTGGACGAGGTGGATGCCGCCGGCCGCACGGCCATCCACCGGCGCCTGGCCCTGCTGCTGGAGGCGCTGCCCGCCGGGCCTTGGCGGGATGGCCGGCGGGCCTGGCATGCCGCCCATGGCGCCGGACCCGAGGATGCGCCCCGGGCGCTGCTGGCCTTGGGCCTGGACTTTGCCAGCCGGGGCCGACCGGGAGAGGCGCTGACGGTGCTGGACCGGGCCGCCCAGGCCAATGGGGCCGACCCGCGTCTGGCCGCCGAGCTGGCGGTGGCCAGGGGGGAGGTGCTGGAGGCGGTGGGGCGTCGGGATGAGGCGGTGGGCGCCCTCTCTGCAGGTGCACACCTCGCCCGTGACCTGGGGGATGAGGGCCTCGCGGTGCGGGCCCTGGTGGCGACCGCGGCGGCCTGGCGGGGGCTGGGGGATGAAGGGCAGGCGGCGCGGCTGGCCCAGGATGCCCTCGACCAGCTGGTTGACCGCCCCGAAGACCCCAGCTTGCCCGCGGCGCTGCTGCTCTGCGCCGAGAGCGAGCGCTTGCAAGGCCGACCCCTGCGCGCGGGTCAGCTCTTCGAGCGCTGCGTGCAGATCAGCCAGGCCCGAGGCGATGCCCGCAGCGGCGCCCTGGCCCGGGGGGGCCTTGGCCTGCTGGCCTTTGAAGAGGGCGGCCTGGAGCGGGCCCTGCGCTACCTCGAAGAGCAGGCCAGCTGGCTGCGGGTGCAGGGCCGCGCCAACGCCCTCATCCCCACCCTGGTGGACATCGCGGCGGTCTGGCGCTGCTTGGGTCGGGTGGACCGGGCCCTGGAGTCCATCGGCGAGGCGGACGATGTCGCCCGCTTCGCCAACCTCCCCTATCTGCGGGCCCTGGCCGGCATCGGTCGCGCTGCAGTCAGCCTTGCCGTGGGGGATCTCGAAGGCGCCTCGCGCATTCTGGGCCGGGCGCGGGTGGCCATCGATCCCGAGGGGCCCGCCGGGGCGCGCCTGGCCTTTCGTGAGGTACAAGGCCAGC
>JAGYJW010000188.1 GCA_018401435.1 Deltaproteobacteria bacterium
CCTGGTGGTGGCTGGCGGCGGCCGGCTGGCCTGGGTGGATGGCGGGGACCTCGTGATCCTCGACCCCCAGAGCGGGGCGCAGCAGCGCATCCCGGCCCACACCGGCTTTTCGGCCGCGCCCACGGTGGATGGCGACGCGGCCTGCTGGGAGGAGCGCACGGCCCACCAGGGCCTGGACATCGCCTGCACGGATGGCTGGGATCGCCGCGGGCCGGGCCACCAGCACCACCCCAGCCGCTTTGGACGCTGGCTGCTCTACCGGGACGGCGAGCGCGTGATGCTCTACACTGCCGCCACCCCATGAGAGCGGCTGCGCCCCAGCTCTTGCTGGCGCTGCTGGCGCTGGTCCTCGGCGTCGCCTTCTTCGTGCTCGACCCCTCGCGCAGCCTGCGGCCCGACGCGGCGCTGCGCCTGCTGTCGGGCCTCGGGGGCGCCCTGACCTGGGGCTTCGCCGCCCTGGGCGCGGGCGGCGCCCTGCTGTCGGGGGTCGATCCCAGCTTGCTGGAGGGCCGCCTGGGCTGGCTGCACGCCCTGCTGGCGGGGCTGCTGGCCTGGGGCCTGCTGATGCTGGGCATGGGCGCCTTCGGGCTGCTGCAGCCGGGGCCGATCCTCGGCCTGGGCCTGCTGCTGGGGGCGGGCTGGTTGCGCTGCCCGGCCCTGCGCCTGCCCCGGCTCTCCCCCGCCCTGGGCCTGGCCCTGGTGCTGGTGGGCCTGCCGGGCCTCATCGACGCCCTGGCCCCGCCCATCGACACCGATGAGTTGTACTACCACCTCGCCCTGCCCCAGCAGCTGCTGCGAGCCGGCGGCCTGGTGGGCGGGGTCCTGGACCCGTCGGGAAGCCGACCCTTGGCCTTGCACCTGCCCTTTGCTGCGCTGTTGGCTACTGCGGGGCCCGCCGCGCCCAAGCTCTTTCACCTGCTGCTCGGCCTGCTGCTGCTGCTGGGCTTGCACGAGCTGGGCCGGCGAGAGCTGGGAGACCGGGCCGCGGCCCTGGCCGTCCTGCTGTTGGCCGGCAGCTACAGCGTAGTGCACGACGCGGGCCTGGCGGCCAACAACCTGCCCACCGCCCTGGCCGTGCTGGGCGCCACCGACGCGGCCCTGCGCGGTCGGGCGCGCGGCCTGGC
>JAGYJW010000189.1 GCA_018401435.1 Deltaproteobacteria bacterium
CAGGCCCGCACCAGCCAGGCGGCCCGGCTCTCGCTGCGCTCCAGGGCCCGCTCGTCATTGCTGGAGATGTTGCGCGCGATGGCCAGCAGCTCGTCGGGATCGAAGTCCTGGTCCTTGATCCGGTCGATCTCGGCCAGCAGCAGCGCCGCCATCTCGGCGGGGTCCTGCCCCGAACGGGGCCGGGCCCACACCGCCTGCATTCCCGCCTGCCGCAGGCCCTGCCGAAAGCTGCCCGCCGCCCGCACCCGCTGGCTGTGCACCAGGGACACCGACAGCAGCCCCGTTGCGCCATTGCCCAACAGCTCGTCCAGCAGCCGCAGGGCCGGCTGGTCGGGGTGGGCCCGGGGCGCGGTGGCCCAAACCAACAGGCACTCGTCATCGGCCTCGTGTTGCACCGCGATGCGACGCTCTCCAGAAAGCGGCGCGGGCGGCGGCGGATCCGCCGGCAGCGGCCCCCCGGGATCGGGCAGCTGGCCCAGCGTGTCTTCGAGCAGGGCCAGGGTGGCGGCCAGATCGATCGGCCCCGACAGGCACAGGGCCATATTGCCGGGCCGCACCCAGGTGCGCAGGTAGTCCTCCAGCTGGGCGACCTGGGCGCGCTCCAGCTCTTCGGCGCGGCCCAGCACCGGCCGGCCATAGGGGTGCTCGCCCCACAGGGCCTCGGCCCAGGCAAAGGCCATGGCCCGTCCGGGCTGGTCCCAGGCGCGGCGCAGCTCCTCACAAACGGTCGAGAGTTCAGTTCCAAAGCCTCGCATTACCGGATGCGAAAAGCGGTCGGCCTCGAGCTGGGCCCAGGCGGCGATCCGGTTGGGGGGCAGGTCCACGCGGTAGCCGGTGCGGTCGAGGGAGGTGGCCGCGTTGAAGCCCCGCCCTCCCAAGGCCCCGGCCGCCTGCTTCAGCTCATTGGGCACGGCAAAGGGCCAGGCCTCGGCTTCGGCGGCGTCGAGGGACCGACCGGCCGCGGTCCGGGACGCCGCATCGGGGGCCTCGGCGTCGGGGTGCTCGAGCACGCTGCCCCCGAGCTTGATCACGGTGGTCGTGTCGCGAAACTTGCGGATCCAGCCGAGGGCCTCGATCAGGGTGTCGGCCTTCTGGATCGCCTTCTGCTGGGCCCGGGTAG